>CAVQVQ010000005.1:122500-1123987 GCA_963717235.1 uncultured Solirubrobacterales bacterium
TCGGGACCTAAGGCGAGGCCGAAAGGCGTAGTCGATGGAGAACAGGTTGATATTCCTGTACCACGTTGGATCCGTTATGACCGATGGGGGGACGGGGAAGGGTAAGAGAACCCAGGCGATGGTCGTCCTGGGGCAAGCACGTAGCCAGTCGCTGTAGGTAAATCCGCAGTGGCGTTTTGACGCGAGGTGCGATGCCAGCTGGATTGAGTTCCGGCCAGTCTCCGAGCCCATGCCTCCAAGAAAATCCTCTAGGCAGGATCCATGTGCCCGTACCGATAACCGACACAGGTGGACACGTAGAAGATACTAAGGTGAGCGAGATAACCCTCGTTAAGGAACTCGGCAAAATCGCCCCGTAACTTCGGGAGAAGGGGCGCCCCGGTAGAGTGAAGTCCGTACGGATGGAGCTCGAGGGGGCCGCAGTGAATTGGTCCAACCGACTGTTTACCAAAAACACAGGCCTCTGCTAAGTCGCAAGACGACGTATAGGGGCTGACGCCTGCCCGGTGCTGGAAGGTTACGCGGACCTGTTAGCTCTTCGGAGCGAAGCAGTGAAGCTAAGCCCCAGTAAACGGCGGCCGTAACTATAACGGTCCTAAGGTAGCGAAATTCCTTGTCGGGTAAGTTCCGACCTGCACGAATGGCGTAACGAGTTGGACGCTGTCTCAACGAGGGACTCGGTGAAATTGGAGTCTCGGTGAAGATACCGAGTACCCGCATCAAGACGGAAAGACCCCGTGAACCTTTACTGCAACTTGATATTGGAGTTTGGTGTGTTCTGTTCAGGATAGGTGGGAGACAGTGAACCGACGGCTGCGGCTGTCGGGGAGTCAACCTTGAGATACCACCCTTGACATACCGGGCTTCTAACACTGTGCCGTAATCCGGGCAGTGAACAGTGTCAGGCAGGCAGTTTGACTGGGGCGGTCGCCTCCTAAAATGTAACGGAGGCGCCCAAAGGTTCCCTCAGTACGGTTGGAAATCGTACGTAGAGTGTAAAGGCAATAAGGGAGCTTGACTGCGACACCGACGGGTGGAGCAGGAACGAAAGTTGGGCTTAGTGATCCGGCGGTAGCAAGTGGAAGCGCCGTCGCTCAACGGATAAAAGGTACTCCGGGGATAACAGGCTTATCGCTTCCAAGAGTCCATATCGACGAAGCGGTTTGGCACCTCGATGTCGGCTCGTCACATCCTGGGGCGGGAGTACGTCCCAAGGGTTGGG
Organism: uncultured Solirubrobacterales bacterium; assembly: GCA_963717235.1. Taxonomy (GTDB): domain Bacteria; phylum Actinomycetota; class Thermoleophilia; order Solirubrobacterales; family 70-9; genus 67-14. The sequence goes on from CAVQVQ010000005.1 coordinate 123,723, forward strand.
CTGTTCGCCCATTAAAGTGGCACGCGAGCTGGGTTCAGAACGTCGTGAGACAGTTCGGTCCCTATCTGATGTGGGCGTTGGAGAATTGAGAGGATTTGTCCCTAGTACGAGAGGACCGGGATGAACGTACCTCTGGTGTAGCTGTTGTCCTGCCAAGGGCACCGCAGCTTAGCTACGTACGGAACGGATAACCGCTGAAGGCATCTAAGCGGGAAGCCGTCCTCGAGATGAATTCTCCCATCCTCTAGAAGGAGTAAGACCCCTGGTAGACCACCAGGTTGATAGGCCGGCGGTGGAAGGGTGGCAACATCCGTAGCTGACCGGTACTAATGGGTCGAGGGCTTGACGGATATTTATTTCAATCTTCAACTGGTCGTTGTGCAGTTTTGAGGCTCCATCGGGGTGTCGTCTCGACATATTTCCGGTGGTGCAATAGCGCGGTGGAAACACCTCTTCCCATTCCGAACAGAGCAGTTAAGCACCGCAGCGCCGATGGTACTTGGGGGGCAACCCCCTGGGAGAGTAGGTCGCCGCCGGTTTTTCATTAAGGGCCACCCGCGAGGGTGGTCCTTTTCTTTGCTCCAGACCGCCCTGGGCACCCCGGTAGGGAGTCGTACCGTCGCGACAAGGTGGATCCAGGTTCGCCGGTCCTCACTGGTCGGGGCCGGTCCGACGGCTTCTCCGGCAGGGGTGACCCGGCTTGGCGTCCTGAAGGGGTGAAGCCGGTCCTGACTCTCGAACCGGTAGAAGGCCGGCCCGACTCTCCTACTGGGTGAAGCTCAGTTTGATCCGGGGCGGCCGCAGCGCTGATGCGAAATCGGATGACTCGGTCGAGCAGACCGCCCCCTGGTTGCGCTTGCGGCATTCGACTGCCCTGGCTCCGGGGGTGGAGGTGAACTGGAGGCTGCGTCGTCCGTTGTCGCAGGGGGAGGAAGGGGGAATCGGGCTCTGCCCGGGGTATTCGAGGCCGTATTCGCCCAGTGTGGCGAACTCGAGGGCAAGGTCGAAAACGTCGGCGGTCTTTGCGGGAAGTTTCTTCATATGCACGAACATAGGTTCGTACTGTATGTGTTGGTTCGGACACGAACGTGTGTTTGCAGGATACGTTGCAGGGGTGCTCGTAAGCTCAGTTCCAGAGCCAAGTACGTAGGACACCGGTTGTCCGTCGGCGTGAACGAACTCACCTGCCACGACGGCCGAAGGAGTGCTTTGCGGGGGCCACACTCTTGACCGCCGGATCGGCCGGTTCCAGCTCGGCCAGAGAGCTCGCAAGGAGGTTGACCACTCCCTGGCTGGTCTCGATCCGCCCCCGCGCCCTGAGCATCGTGGCCGTACGGATGATCTGGCGATGCCGGGCGGCGACTGGGGGTGGTACGACGATGTTGAGGGTTCCGGTTTCGTCTTCGATCAGGATGAAGTAGACACCCCTTGCGGTCTCGGGTCGCTGACGGGCGACCATGAGGCCGGCTACTTCGGCTGTTGACCGGTCCGGAAGGGCGGCCGCCTCGGTGGCGGTCAGGACCCGGGTCGGCAGCTCTCTGCGTGCGAGTGCCATCGGGTGGCCCTCCAGGGTCATCCCGATGCTGCCGTATTCGGCCGCCACACGGGCCCAGTCTTCCGGCTCCTGGAGTTCGGGGGCCGACTGTTGTTCGAATGGCAGCGAGAGCTGACGACCGCTGACCGTGGCCGGGTGATGCGGCATCAGGCCTACGTTCCACAGCCCCGAAGCCCGCTGGCCACGGGGAAGGGATCTCAGGGCACCGGCCCAGGCGAGCTGTTCGAGCTCCTGCCGGCGAAGCGGCATCCGGGAGGCGATGTCACCCAGGTCCCGGAAATGCCCTCCACGGTCCCGCTCGGCGACCAGCCGTTCCATCTCCGCCGCCTCTGCGCCCTTGACGTAGCCCAGTCCGATCCTGACCGCGGGTATTTCGCTCTCTGCCCGGCTTTCGTGGGCACCCTGCCACTCTGCGGTGCATTCGACCCGGCTGGCGTTTACATCCGGCGGCAGGATGCCGATTCCGGTGCGCCTCGCCTCCTGGACCAGCGAGTCGGGCGGGTAGAAGCCCATCGGCTGCTCATTGAGCAGCGAGGCCAGATACTCGGGGCCGTAATGAACCTTGAGCCAGGCCGACTGGTAGGCAAGCAGGCCGAAAGCCGCCGAATGGGCCTTGGGGAAGCCGAAGCCGGAGAAGCCGATGATCTGCTCGAAGATGCTCTGCGCAGTCTTCTCCGGCACCCCGTTGGCAGTCGCACCCTCGATGAAGCGCCGGTGGTGGGATTCGAGTGCCTGGCGGGAGCGCTTGCGGCTCATCGCCCGCCTCAGGCCCTCGGCCTCGGAAGAGCTGAAGCCGGCGACGTTCATCGCGACCTCGATCACCTGTTCCTGGAAGATGATCACCCCGAGGGTCTCTTCGAGCACCGGTTTCAGCAAAGGGTGCTGGTAAGGCACTTCGTATGAAGGGTCCTCCCGGAGCCGGCGACGGCGTTCGATGTAGGGGTGGACCGCGCCGCCCTGGATCGGGCCGGGGCGGATCAGTGCCACCTCGACGGTGATGTCATCGAGATTCATCGGCCGCATCCTCGGCAACATCTGCATCTGGGCCCGGCTTTCGATCTGGAATACGCCGGTGGTTTCGGCTCTGCGAATCGCTTCGAAGGTCGGTTCGTCCTGAAGGTCGATCCGGCTGAGATCGATCGTCTCTCCGCGGATCCGGCCGATCTCGTCGATGCAGCGCTCGACCGCGGAGAGCATTCCGAGGCCGAGCAGGTCGACCTTGAGGAATCCGGCATCCTGACAGGAATCCTTGTCCCACTGGACGATCTGTCGACCCTCCATCGCGGCGGGCACGACCGGGCATATCTCGACCAGGGGCCCGGTCGAGATGACCATGCCACCGGAGTGCTGGGAGGGGTTCCTCGGGTTGCCCCGTGCCTCACCACAGAGCCAGACCAGGTTCTTCCAGGCCGGGGACTGGGCCCTTTCGTATCCGACCGCGGCACCGAGGTCCCGCTGGAGGTCGTCGCTGCCGTGGAAGTCGACCGAGCGGGCAGCGCGTTCGATCTCGGTCTGGGGGATGCCGAGTGCCTTGCCGAAGTCCCGGATCGCTCCGCGGCTCCGGTAGGTCGGGAAGGCCGCGACCAGGGCTGAGCGCTCGGAGCCGTAGCGCTCGTGGATCCGTGGGATGAGCTTCGCCCGGATGTCGCGGGGGAAGTCGAGGTCGATGTCGGGTACGGCGGTGACCTCTTCGTTCAGGAAGCGCCCGGGGAAGAGTTCTGCCTTGACCGGGTCCACGTGTGAGAGGCCGGTCAGGTAGCAGACGATCGAGCTGACGCTGGAGCCGCGACCACGGCCGGGCGGCAGGACAGAACGGGCCGAATCCGGGCCCCTTACCTCTGCTGCCACTTCACGAGCCAGTTCGAGCAGGTCGTGGTGGAGCAGGAAGAAGCCCGACAGTCCCAGCCCACGGATGATCTTCAGTTCGTTCTCCAGGCGCCGGCCGGCTTCTTCGGCCTGGGGGGTACCGGCGTAGCGGCCATCCATACGGGAGCGGCAGAGCTCGCTCAGGGCCCGGTCGGCACCGGGATCGTCGGCCTGGGGGTAGCGGTAGCCGAGCTCCTTTTCGAGGTCGAAATCGAGTCGGGCTGCGATCTCTGCGCTCTCGGCAACCGCTTCGGGATATTCCGCGAAGCGGGCCGCCATCTGCCCGGGTGAGGCCAGGGCCGAAGAGGAATTTCCCCGTCTTTCCGGTTCACAGGCTTCGATACTCGAACCCGTCCGGACTGCGACCAGGGCATCCTGGAGCCGGGCCCGGGATCGTTCGTGGCTGTGCACGTTGCCGGTGGCGACGGTTGCCAGCCCGAGCCTGGAAGCCAGCGATGCCAGCCACCGGTTGCGAGCCCGGTCGTGGCGCCAGTAGGGCCGCTGCAGCTCGACCCGGAAGCCCTCCCGTCCGAACCATTCGCAGAGGTTGCGGGCAAGACTCTCTGCCCGGCCGAGATCGCCGTCGCCCCAGGCCGCGGCCAGTGGACCGCGGCCGGCACAACCGCTCAGGCAGACCAGTCCCGCGGACCGTGCGGCCAGTGCATCGATCGGGACCGAAGGTTGACCGGCCCGTCTTTCCCGGCCGTCGCGGGTGTGGGAATGAGCTTCGGTGAGCAGCCGGCAGAGGTTTGCGTAGCCGGTCTGGTTTTCGACCAGCAGGGTGATGTGGAAAAGCCGGCCGTTGATCGAGACGGTCAGCTCCGCGCCGGTTATCGGCTTGATCCCGGCACCCTTGCAGGCGACCGCGAACTCCATCGAACCCCAGACGCCGTCGTGGTCGGTCAGAGCCAGCGCCGGATAGTCCAGATCGGCGGCCTGGCTGGCGAGTTCGAGCGGGGAGGAGGCTCCATCGAGGAAAGAGAACGACGAATGGCAGTGGAGCTCGACGTAGGCGGGCATCAGGGCACTGCCTCGGAGGGTGCTGCCGGAAGTAGCGCCACAGCCGGCCGCTCAGGCCCGCTGGGCGAACCACTGACCGGAAGGAAACGCCTGGAATACGGTCAGGTCGCGCCCGTCGATCAGGACCAGCTCGAAGTACCAGCGGCGGATCGGAGCGGCCGTCCACCAGCCGTCCTCGACGATCCACTCTTCGCGCACGGCGACCACGTCGACGTCGTTGACCTGGATCGGGGTCCGCCGCGAGTCGCTGGCCACCTCGACCGGTCTCGGCTCATACAGCCTCGTAGGCCTGCCGGAGGGGTGGAAGCCTGCACCGATCATGAGAGGTAGGGGGTCAGGAGCATCCGGCGCTCGGGAAGGTGGGAGTCGATTTCGGCGTCAAGGATCCGCATCAGGCCTCGCTCTCCGACCACCGCACGGACCTGAAGGGCGGCTTCGTTGAGTCTGAGCAGCCGGGTCTCTTCCGGCCGGCGGGAAAGCTCGCCCTGCTTCGGCGCGGCGGTGGTCATTCCGGTCACCCGCAGGCCGAGGTGCTCGGCCGGGCGCGGCAGCTGTTCGAGGCCCGGCGCGAGGATCATTCGCAGCAGGTCGGCGCGGCCGGTCGGCTCGCGCGGGGCGGTCTCCCGGGCCCAGCTGCCACCGCCGCTCAGCCGGGCCTCCATGGCCACGGCGCGGGCGCTCATGCCGACCCCGGCCAGTCTTGTCGCAATCCGGTCGCAGAGGATTGTCAGCGCGCTCTGCAGGTGCATTCCGGAACCGGCCTCAGGCAGTTCGAGCGATTCGTCCATCTGCTCATGTGGGGTCCGGGGCCGGATCTTCGGCTCGATGCCCAGGGCGAGGTCGAGTGCCTCGAGTCCGGGCTCTCCGAAGCGGTCGGCGATCGCGGCCCGGGGTATCTCCCTCAGTGAACCCAGCCGGTGGATACCGAGCCGGACCAGGGAGGAGGTCATCCGGCGGATGGCCGCCTCCGGGCCGCCGAGACGACCGTCGAGGATCGTGACCGGCAGTGAGTCGAGGCTTTCCTGAAGGCCTTCAGGCGTTGTCACCAGTGCCTTTCCGGCGGCCTCCCGTCCGGAGCGGTGGGCCGCGGCGAAGGCGGCCAGCCGGGTCGGAGCGGCGCCGATCCTGACCGCCGGACCGAGTCGTTTGGAGGTCAGTCTGATCACGCCGTCGAGTCCGCCATGCAGCCTTTCGATTTCGTCGGCGAGGAAGAAGGCCTCTCCGTGACGCTCCGACTCCACCTCGGCCCCGATCGACTCGATCCGCTCCAGGAACTCCTGCCAGACAGCCTCGGCGCGGGTCGGGTCCGGGGTCACCAGGGAGAGTCGGGGGCAGGTGTCGACCGCCTCCCCGAGGCCCATCCCCGGCCTGACTCCGAGTCGTCGGGCAGCCGGGGAGACCTGTCCGACGATCTGGGCCGAATCGTGTTGAGGCGCCAGTGCAACCGGCTCCTGAAGCCGGTTTTGGGCATCGCCCAGCGCAGCCCGCAGGGCCAGGAGCGGCAAAATTACACAGATGACCATATACGAACACATGTTCGCATAAGTTGTGTGGACGGTCAAGCCCGGGTGGCTCGATTTGACCGCAGCGAACAGTTGGGGTAGCCTCGCGCGCTAAGTGGCGAGTGTCGGCTCGCCGCAGCAATCGGGGTCGCGTCGGAGGCGGAGGCACCGAAGAAAGGGGGCATATGAGCCAGAAAGACCCAGTACCTGGAGATGCATGGATCAGGGGCCTGACCCAGTCCCGGATATCCCGTCGCAAGCTGATGCGCGGCGCGGCCGGCGTCGCCGTAACCGCCAGCCTGGGCTCTGTCCTGGCCGCCTGTGGGGTGGAAGGCACTCAGGGAACCGGCGCCGATGAAGACTTCGACTGGACCGCCTGGTGGGCGGAGCAGAAGCCGACCGACAGGCTCGTATTCGCCAACTGGCCGCTCTACATCGATACCGCCAAAGGCAAGTACCCGTCAATCGATAAATTCACCAGGGAGACCGGCATCAAGGTCGCCTACAAGCCGGTCATCCAGGGAAATGCCGAGTTCTTCTCCAAGATAAGCCCGGTCCTTCAGGCCGGAGACCCGATCGGCTACGACATCATCGTGATGTCTGACGGCTGGCAGCTGACCCAGCTGATGCAAAATCGCTGGCTGACTCCGCTCGACCACGAGCAGCTACCCAACTTCAACGAATATGCCGGCAAGGTGGCAACCGACCTCGCCTACGACCCGGATCTCACTTACAACGTCGTCTGGCAGGCAGGCGTCACCGGCATCGCCTACAACGAAGATCTCGTCGACGGCCCGATCAACAGCCTCCAGTCCCTCTTCGACGAAAAGTACAAAGGCAAAGTCGGAATGATGTCCGACAATGACGATCTCGGCACCTGCGGGCTCCTGGCCCAGGGGATCGAACCCCTGGGTTCCAGTTACGAAGACTGGCAGAAGTCTGCCGACCTGCTGACCGAACAGCGCGACAAGGGCATAGTCCGTCAGTACTACGACTCGAGCTACATCAAGGCCCTCGAGAACGGCGACGTGGCTGTCTCGATGGCCTGGTCCGGAGACGTCTTCCAGTCTCAGCAGTCGGGCAACCCGAACATCAAGTTCGTGGTCCCGGAAGAAGGGGCACCGCTCTGGAGTGACAACTGCGTCCTGCCATTGAACTGCGCCAATCCGGTCAGCGCCCTCAGGTACCTCGACTTCGTCTACAAGCCTGAAAACCAGGCGATCATCACCGACTGGATCAACTTCATCAGTCCGGTGCCAGATGCCCAGCCGATCGTTCGTGACCAGCTCGATGACCCGGCTGTCGCAAACAGCCCCCTGGTATTCCCGACCCCGGCGATGGAGGAGCAGTTTCGTGCCTACCCGTTCGTCGAAACGGCAGAACTGAACAAGCAGTGGACCGACCTGTTTGACCCGATAGTCCAGTCCTGACCGGTTCGGGCTGACGGTCGCGAAATGGGAGCTGATCGAAAAGCCCGGATCTCCGGCTGGCTGCAGGCGCTGCCGGCCAACATCTGGCTGTGGCTGTTTTTCATCGTGCCTCTGGTCTCGATCCTGTGGCTCTCACTCACCACCGGCAACTCGATCGAAGGCTTCGACCTGGCCTGGAACTTCAGCGTCTATCCGGATGCGATCAGCCAGTACTCGACCCAGTTCGGGCGGTCGTTCCTGTACGGCGGAATATCCACCGCACTCGCCCTGGTCCTCATGTACCCGGTGGCCTACTGGATCGCTTTCCGCGGCGGGAATCGAAAGGCACTGTTCCTGTTTCTTCTGCTGTTGCCGTTCCTGGTCTCGTTCATCATCAGGATCCTCACCTGGCAGTTCATCCTGGCCGACGAAGGCCTCGTACTCGGCACGCTGAAAGACATCGGCCTCGTTTCCGAGGGCGCCCGCGTCCTGTCCACGCCGGGGGCGGTTATCGCCGGACTCACCTACGACAATCTGCCCTGGATGGCTCTGCCGATCTATGTCGCCCTGGAGGGAATCAGCAGGGCTCAGGTCGAGGCCGCATCGGATCTCTACGCCTCACCGTGGCAGCGTTTTCGAACGGTCATCCTGCCGCTCTCGGCGCCCGGGATCTACGCCGGCATCCTGCTGGTCGGGATCTCCAGCGTCGGAGACTTCCTCAGCGCCGAGATTCTGGGCGGGCCGAGCACCACGATGATCGGCAACATCATCCAGACCCAGTACGTCGACAACCAGAACTACCCGGTCGCGTCGGCCCTTTCCCTCGTTCTGATGGTCACGCTGCTCATCTTCGTGATCGCCTACGGGCGTTCCTTCGGTTCGAAGACGATCAAGGATTTCGCCTGACATGCGAGGAGTCCCGCGGACATGAGACAACCCTCGTCTACAGAGGCATCCGGGGAAATCCGGCGCTGGCCCTGGACCCGGTTCCTGCTGCCCAGCTACGTATTCCTGATCATCGTCTACACCATGGTGCCGATCGCCGTGATGATCCTCTACGGCTTCAACGAAGCCCCGAATCAGCGACTCAGCTTCGCCTGGCAGGGCTTCACCACCGAGTGGTACGCAAACCTGTTTCAGGTATCGGACCTGACCAGCGCCCTGTTCACCTCCCTGGAGGTCGCCCTGCTCAGCTCGATCATCGCCACCGCACTGGGTACCCCAGCTGCCCTGGCTCTGGCCCGGCGGAAATTCTGGGGAAGGACCGTGATGGAGCTGGTGATCGTCACCAACCTGACCGCTCCGACGGTCGTCGTCGGAGCGTCACTCCTGGGCTTCTTCGTCACGATCTCGCTGCCCCGGGACATCGTCACGATCATCATCGCCCACGTCGCCTTCAACATCGTCGTCGTGATCATCGTGATCCAGGCCCGGCTGGCCAGCATGAACGAGGCGATGGAGGAGGCGGCGCAGGACCTCGGGGCGACACCCTGGGCAGCTTTCTGGACGGTCACCGCCCCACTCATCCTGCCCGCGATCCTCGCCGCCTTCATGCTCTCATTCGCTCTTTCGATCGACGATTACGTGATCACCAGCTTCGTAAGCGGGCAGACGCTCACCTTCCCCCTGTGGGTGGCCGGCGCGGTCAAGGTCGGGATCCCACCGCAGGTTTTCGTGCTGGGCACCCTGATCTTCGTGGTCGGCCTGATCATCGCCGCCCTGTCGGTTGCGTATCAGGTGCGCAGCAACCGCAAGTTGAAGGCAGAAGCGGTCCTCGACGACGACTGGGCGCTCGATTAGCGGCCCGTCCGGGTCGGCCCGCCTGCCGGCCCGGGCCACCGGTTGGCCGGCCAGATGTGCTCCGACCCTCGTTGCGACAGAATGCGGTCATGGCAAGAAAACTGAAGTGCGACTGGTGCGGGGTAGGGCTGGCCGAGGACGAGGGGCTTCGCCTGATTCAGCCGGAGCGAAACCTGGGCGCCTCTTTCTGCAGGCTCGAGCACGTCGTCCCGTGGCTTATGCAGAAGAACGACTGGCACATCTGGTCGAACGTGGAGGTGCCCCCGGAGGCGTCCCCGGTCTGCGCCCAGACCGGCAAGGAGCTCGAGGATGACGCCTACTACCTGGTGCGCCGCAGGGGAGACGTAGAAGTCGCCGACGGATTCATCGGGCCGGAGGCCGTGCTGGAGTGGGCCAAGGCGGGCGGCCGCTACGCCCCCGGCTGATCCCCACCGTTCTGGTTCCGGCCCTGATTACGGCCGGAGTTGCCTCCCTGGTTTCCCTTTCCGCCGCCGTTGTTCTGCCCGCCCTTGTTGTTCTGACCCTGCCCGCCGTTGCGGCCCTGACCCTGACCCTGCCCGCCGGAGCCGTTCTGCCCGGTGCCCCCGGAGCCCTGGCCCCGGTTGGAGCCTTCGCCCTGATTCCCCCCTCCGGCGGGTGCCGGGCCCGGTTCGGCTTCGGGGGCGAGTGAGTTGACGAAGCGACCGAGGATGGCAGCCGTCTTCTCGGGCGTCTCGACATTCGGTGAGTGGCCGGCCTCGGGGATGAAGACCGTCTCCACGCCCCGAACTGCCGCGTAAGCGCTGAGTGATTCGCGGGCCGGGTAGATCTGGTCCTGGCCGCCGAAGATGACCAGCAGCGGCAGTCCCGTCTCCTCGAGCCGCTGGTCCAGCGGTTTCGCGTCCGTGTAGGCCTCGGACTCTTCGGCCGAGTCGCTGTAGGCGGTGTAAGTCATCGCGTTTATGTCGTCGACGAAGGCTTCCGGAACCTCGAAACCGGGGGCGAAGGCCTGTTCGAGGTTGCGTCGCAACAGAAAATCAGGGGCTATCCGCCAGATCGCCTGGCCGAGTACCGGCAGTCGCGCGGCCTGCGCGGTGCTGCCGAGGCCACCGTAGGAAGAATCCGGTGCGATGTCGAGAATCGCCACGCCGGCGACCAGCCCGGGTGAGGTCTCCGCCAGAGCCGTCGCAACCTTGCCGCCGAGCGAATGGCCGACAACCGCCGCGCGGTCGACATCGAGCCTGGTCAGGACCTGGGCGACCAGACCCGCCTGGGATTCGATCGAGTATCCCGATGAGGGCTTGTCCGAGCCGCCGTAGCCGAGCATGTCGATCGCGATCACCCGGCGACCCTGCCCGGCCAGCAGCGGGGTCAGTTCGTCCCACCAGTTGATCGCTCCGCCCGAGCCGTGGATCAGTACCACCGGCGGTGCCAGGGGAACGGCCGCGGCCGGCACACCTGGCCGCTCGAAAGAGGGCCGGCCACCGAGGCTCGGTAGCGGACTCGGATCCGGCGGTGTATCGAGGACCTGGATCTGGCCGGATGTCGTATTGACCAGCTGGGCACCCTCGATGTTGACCGAGGCAGATTCGGTCTCGTTGTTGAGCGCGAAAGTATTGAGGGTGAGCAGGATCGCGACAGCCAGCAGCAGGCCGAGGAGGACCTTGAGTCCGCGGCTTCTGCGGGAGGCTGCGCCCCGATTTCGGGCTGGGGAAGTTCCGGGCATCTGCGCTGTTACCCTAGTCCGGCTTTCGGTCGGGTCAGCCTCGTCTCCGATCCGGTCCAGACAATCCGACTACCTGCGGAGACACGACATGCAGAAGTTCGTCATACAGGGCGGTGTGCCGCTCTCTGGTGAGATAACCGCCGCAGGCAACAAGAATGCCGCGCTGCCGATCCTCGCCGCCTGCCTCCTGACCGAAGAAGAGGTCGTGATCGCAAACGTACCGCGGATCCGGGATACCGAGGCCCAGATCGCCCTGCTGGCGAAACTCGGTGTCGAGGTCGCCTGGACCGAGGCCAATACGGTCAGTCTCTGCGCGAAGAACGTAACCGACACCACGCTCGACGAAGACCTGTCGGCTGCCATTCGAGCCTCATTCCTCATGGCCGGACCGCTGCTGGCCCGTTTCGGCGAAGTCCACATGCCGCCTCCGGGTGGCGACTTCATCGGCCGGCGCCGTCTGGATGCTCACCTCGACGCATTCCGCGAACTCGGAGCCCGGGTCGGAGGACAGCGCTGGATCGAGTTGACCGCACCTCCGGGCGGCCTCAGGGCGACCGGGATCTTCATGGACGAGCCTTCGGTCATGGGAACGGAGAACGCGCTGATGGCCGCCGCACTCACTCCCGGCGAGACGACCATCTCGAATGCCGCCTCGGAGCCGCACGTCCAGGATCTGGCGCGGCTGCTGGTCAAGATGGGGGCTCCGATATCGGGCATCGGCTCCAACGTGATGGTGGTCACCGGCCGGGACAGGCTCGGGGGCGCCGAGCACACGGTCACTCCCGACCACATCGAGATCGCCAGCTTCATGGCCCTGGCCGCAGCGACCGGGGGCGAACTCCGCATCCATGACGTCGAACCGCTCGACCTGCTGATGATCCGGCGGCAGTTCCGCCGGCTCGGCTTTCAGTCGGTGGTCGAGGGTCGCGACGTGATCGTCCCGCCGGAGCAGAACCTGAGGGTCCAGGCCGACGCAGGCGGCGCTATCCCCAAGATCGAAGACGGTCCCTGGCCGGCCTTCCCGGCCGACCTGACCTCGATCGCCCTGGCTCTCGCGACTCAGGCCGAAGGCGAGATACTGATCTTCGAGAAGATGTTCGAGAACCGTCTTTTCTTCGTCGACAAGCTGGTCGCGATGGGGGCCCGGATCACGCTCTGCGATCCGCACCGGGCGATCGTCAGCGGCCCGGCCCGACTCCATGGCGAACGGGTCGACAGCCCCGACATCCGGGCGGGCATGGCGATGCTGATCGCCGCCCTCGCGGCCGAGGGGACCTCTCACATCGGCAACATCCGCCAGATCGACCGCGGCTACGAGGACATCGACAGCCGCCTCAAGGCCCTCGGCGCGCACATCGAGCGCGTCGACGACTGATCGGAGCCGAGGTGATCCACCCGATCCCACCCGGAACCAGGGACGTACTGCCGGACGAGATGCGCGAGGTGCGCCGTCTTCAGGCTTCGCTGCTCGGAGTCTTCGAGTCCGGCGGCTACAGCGAGGTCCGCACCCCGACGATCGAATACGCCGACGTGGTCAGTCGCGGTGATCAGGCGTCGGCCGACGACGCCTACCGCTTCTTCGACGACCGCGGGGAGCTGCTCGCCCTGAGGACCGACATGACGATTCCGATCGCGAGGCTGGTCGCCACCCGCTTCGGTGAAGTCGAGCCTCCGTGGCGTCTCAGCTACGTCGCCAACTCTTATCGCGCGGTCACCCCTCAGCGCGCCCGCCTGCGCGAGTTCGGCCAGGCCGGAATCGAGCTGATCGGTGTCGACGGTGCCGAATGCATCGCCGAAGTGGTCGAGGTCCTGGCCCGCTCGCTGGACGCGGTCGGCCTCGACGACGCCGTGATCGGCCTCGGCGACGCCGGGCTCTGGGAGGCGCTCCTGCTGGACTTCGGTGGCAGCACAGAGATCGTCGAGAGCTCTTCCCGGCGTCTTGCCGGCCACGACATGGTCGGTCTCGGTGCCGAGCTCCAGGACTGCGGCGAGTTCGACCCGGGGCAGATCGAGACGATGCTCGACCTCGTCCAGCGCAGGGGAGGGCCCGAGATCCTGAATTCGGCCCGGGGACGGGGTGGCGAGCGTTTCGCGAAGGTGCTGGATCGGCTGGAGGCGACCTGCGAAGCCATATCCACACGCTCCGTCGGGGCGCGCATCCAGATCGACCTCGGGATGCTGCGTGATCTCGGCTATTACACGGGGCCGATTCTCGAGGTCTACGACCCTTCGGTCGGCGAGGCGATCGGCGGGGGCGGCCGCTATGACGGACTGATGCAGAGGTTCGGCGTCGACCAGCCGGCAGCCGGATTCAGCCTCTATCTGGAGGGGATCCACAAGGCGCAGCTCGAACAGAACGGCGGAACGCCGGACGGAGATTCCGATGCTTGATTCGCTCTCGAAGCCGGGCGGCCCGCTGAAGCTCGCCGTACCGAGGGGTGCGCTGATGGACGAAGTGCTCGAGCTGCTCGACCGTGTCGGGATCGAGACGGCCGGGGTGCGCGGCGATTCCCGTTCGCTCGTATTCGACGGCGGTGAAGTCATCCTGGTCACGATGCGGCCCTACGACGTACCCACCTACGTCGAAGCCGGAGCGGCTGACCTCGGCATCACCGGCAAGGACGTTCTGCTCGAGCAGGAAGACCGGCGCGTATTCGAACTCCTGGACCTCGGGGTCGGGCTCTGCCGCATGGTGCTGGCCACACGGCGGGGAGATGACGGCCCCAGTGAACACCAGAGACGGCTCGGCATGATGAGGATCGCGACCAAGTACCCGCGGATCGCCGAGGAGTACTTCGAAGACAAGGGAAGACAGGTCGAAGTGGTCGAAGTCAAGGGCTCGATCGAGCTCGCACCGCTGGTCGGCCTGGCCGACGGCATCGTCGACCTGGTGGCAACCGGGCGCACCCTGGTCGAGAACGACCTCGAGGAGCGTGAACAGATCGTGACGTGCACGGCCCGTCTGGTCGCCAACCAGGTTTCCTATCGGCTGCGCTCGGATGAGATCGCCTCCCTGACCTCACGGCTGCGCGAGGCTGCCGGGTGAAATTCCGCCGTCTCGAATGGACGGCTCCATCGGAACTCGCGGCGGGCATGCGTGAGTGGTTCGACGACGCATCCGGGCATATAGACGTCACGGAGATCGCCGGCGAAGTGGCCCGGCGCGGTGACGAAGCCCTTCTGGAACTGACCAGGCGCTTCGACGCCACCGAAGCATCCGACCTCCGGCTCGAGGTGGATCTCGATCAGGCCGGTGCCGCCGTCCAGAAACTGGATCCGGCGGTCCGCGGGGCGCTCGAGATGGCGATCGAGAACGTGACTCTGGTGGCTCGGGCGCAGCCGGCCGGGCAACAGGTCGTCGAGCTGCCTCAGGGTCAGACCGTCACGGTCGGCACCGTTCCGCTCAGGTCGGCCGGCATATACGCGCCCGGAGGCCGGGCGAGCTATCCGTCAAGTGTCGTGATGGGCTGCGTGACCGCCCGGGTGGCCGGGGTCGAGCGGGTCGTGCTCGTCACCCCTCCCGGACCGGACGGCAGGGTCGACCCGGTAACCCTGGCCGCAGCCTCGCTCTGCGGGGTCGACGAGGTCTATGCGGTGGGTGGCGCCCAGGCGATCTTCGCCCTGGCTCGCGGCACCCGGACGATCAGGCCGGTCGAGGTCATCGCCGGTCCGGGCAACGCCTGGGTGCAGGCGGCCAAGAAAGCGGTCTTCGGTGAGGTCGCGATCGACTCGTTGGCCGGCCCGTCCGACCTGACCGTGGTCTTCGATCGCGAGACAGACATCAGTCTCGTCGCCCTGGACCTCTGCGCTCAGGCCGAGCACGGCGGCGAGAGCCCGCTGGTCGCGATCGCAGTCAACGGGGGAGACCTGACCGCACTCCGGTCCGAGGTGGAAAGGGTGGCCGCGGACCAGCCGTCGGTCGAGGACTGCCGGCTGGCGCTGGTCGAGGCTCCTTCCCCGGAGGGTGCCATCGCACTGGTCAACGAGACCGCACCGGAGCACCTCCAGTTGATGGATCCTGCCACCGCCGCAATGGCCGGTGAGGCGAGGACGGCGGGGTGCGTCTTCACCGGGCCGGAGGCGGCCACCGCCTTCGGTGACTACATCGCGGGCTCGAACCACATCCTGCCGACCGACGGCACCGGCAAAAGTTTCGGCCCGGTTTCTCCGGAGACCTTCCGGCGCAGCACGGCGCGGGTAAGCTTGGCTGCGCACTCCGCGGGGATGCTCGCGGATTCTTTGAATGCACTGGCGAAGGCCGAGGGGCTTCCGGTTCACGGTCTGTCGGCGATGGCGAGAAAAAGAGATGAGCAGAACAGCGACAGTTGAAAGAAATACGGGCGAGACCCGGATCGAAGTGACCGTGGACCTCGACGGAGGGGACTCACTGGTCAACACCGGTGTCGGATTCTTCGACCACATGCTCGACCTGCTCTCGCGCCACGCCAACATCGGACTGGCGGTCAAGGCCGACGGTGACCTGGAGACCGGCTCTCACCACACGGTCGAGGACGTCGGCATCGTGATCGGCCAGGCGATCGACCGTGCCCTTGGTGACCGCTACGGGATCCGACGCTACGGTTCGGCCGTGGTGCCGATGGACGAGGCCGCCGCGAGCTGCGCGCTGGACATCTCGGGGCGTCCGCTGTCGGTCTTTCGCGGCGAGATACCACTCACCTCGATCTCCAACTACGAAACCGAGTTGACCGAGGAGTTCTTTCGCGCGGTCGCCAACGGGTCGAAGATGACCCTCCACGTCGAAGTCATGTACGGGAGCAACGTCCACCACCTGATCGAGGCCTGCTTCAAGGCCTTCGCCCGGGCGCTCAGGGTCGCGGTATCGATCGACCCCGAAGAGAAGGGCGTGCCCAGCACCAAGGGCACGCTGAGCAGTTGAACCCGGGGGTTTCGCTGGCCGTCCTGGACTACGGGATGGGAAACCTCCGCTCGGTCGACAAAGGCTTCGAGCGGGTCGGTGCACGCTGCGCGGTGACCTCCGACCACGAGCAGATCCAGGCGGCGGATGGTGTCGTGTTGCCGGGCGTCGGTGCGTTTCCCAAGGCGATGTCACGTATTCGTGAGCTCGGCCTCGACCAGGCCCTGACCGCCGCCGCCGGGCGGGGACAGCCGATCCTCGGCATATGCCTCGGCCTCCAGCTGCTTTTCGAGTCCAGCACCGAACTGGGGGGTGCGGACGGAATCGGTCTGCTCGAGGGTGAGGTCGTCGAGATCCCCGCCGGCGGACGCAAGATCCCCCACATCGGGTGGGCGGCGGTCACCTGGGCGAGGCCGTCGCGCCTGACCGAAGGTCTCCGTCCCGGCGAGCCGTTCTACTTCGTCCATTCTTACGTTGTGGATCCGACCGATGAAGAGCTGATCGGTACCGCGTCCTATGGCGGCGAGTTCGCCTGCGTGGCCGGCCGGGACGACATCTACGGAGTCCAGTTCCACCCCGAGAAGTCGAGTTCCGCAGGTCTTCGGCTGCTGGAGAACTTCGTCCGGATCTGCCGGGAGGCCCGATCGTGATCCTCTACCCGGCGATTGACATCCGCGGCGGCAAGGCGGTACGCCTTATGCAGGGCGATTACGAGCGGGAGACGGTCTACGACGACTCGCCGGCCGACGCCGCCAGGAGGTGGGCCGAGGGCGGTGCCGAGTGGCTCCACGTGGTCGACCTCGACGGCGCCCGGGCCGGCCGGCCCGAGAACCTCTCGGCGATCGAAGCGATCACGGCCGCGGTTGACTGTCCGATCGAGGTCGGTGGAGGCCTGAGGGACTACGCCTCGGTCGAGGAGGTGCTGGAGGCCGGGGCGGCCCGGGTGGTTGTCGGGACCGCGGCCCTCCGTGACCCTGAGTTCCTGGCCGACATCCTCGCCGGCAGAGGCGCAGAGGAGGTCGTCGTTTCGGTCGATGCGCGTGGCGGCAAGGTCTCGCTGGCCGGGTGGACCGAGAGCAGTGGTGTCGACGTGGCAGAGGCGGTCGCCGACCTGACCCGCCGCGGCGTGGTGCGATTCCTCTTTACGCCGATCGAGGTGGACGGCACCATGGAGGGACCGAACCTCCCTGAGCTCGAGCGGGTGTCGTCCGCCACCGGGGCTTCAGTCATCGCCTCGGGAGGCGTCGGAACCCTCGGGCACCTGCGACAGCTCGCCGGGCTGCCCGCCGGAAACGTCGAAGGGGTGATCGTCGGCCGTGCCCTCTACGAAGGAAAGTTCACAGTGCCCGAGGCGCTGGAAGCGCTACGTGGACCGGAGGCGGAGTGAGCGACCTGAAGCGGGTCATCCCCTGCCTCGACGTGGACGACGGCCGGGTGGTCAAAGGAACCAACTTCGTCGATATCCGCGATGCCGGCGATCCGGTCGAGCTGGCGTCACGCTACGACGAAGGCGGGGCGGACGAACTGGTGTTCCTCGATATCACCGCTTCTCACGAAGGGCGGGATACGATCGTCGACCTCGCCCGCCGGACCGCCGACAACGTGTTCATCCCGTTCACTATCGGCGGCGGAATCCGTTCGGTCGAGGACGCCCAGGCCGTTCTGGACGCCGGAGCCGACAAGGTTGCGGTCAACTCTGCGGCGCTCCACCGACCCGAGTTGCTGAGCGAGATGGCCGAGGTGTTCGGGTCGCAGTGCGTAGTCATTGCGATCGACGCCAAGTGGCAGGATGACCACTACGAGGTCTTTCTCAACGGCGGCCGCAAAGCGACCGGACGGGATGCGATCGAGTGGGCGATCGAAGCGACCCGGCTCGGGGCCGGCGAGGTCCTGTTGACCAGCATGGACCGTGACGGCACGAACGCCGGATACGAACTCGATCTGACCGCTGCAGTCGCCGACGCGACCGCGGTTCCGGTGATCGCCTCAGGCGGCGCCGGCGAGCTGCATCACCTGGTCGAGGCGATCTCCGACGGAAAGGCGGACGCTGTGCTCTGCGCCTCGATCTTTCACTACGGCCGGCATACGGTTGCGGAGGCCAAGCAGTTCATGGCGGGTAACGGGATACCGGTCCGCGTCTGAACCTCTCCCGGGCCGGGCAGGCCCTTTCGGTCGACTGCGCTAGAGCTGCCCTCGCTCCTCTGGCGGGAGGTTGCCGATTCCGTCCTCGACCCTGGCCTGGAAGCTCTCCGGATCGGTCCAGGCAACCGGCAGTTCCGGTTCGATCGCGGCGCGGACCCCGTCGAGCTGATCGGGAGGCATCAACGGCCACTTGAAGTCGATCCAGTCGTGGCTGGTGTCCGAAAATCTGCCGCGACGGGTCTGGTCGAGCTTGATCAGAAAGCGTGCCGCCCCCGCCTGCATGGAACTCCTGACCGTTGAGCCGCCGGTGTTGGTGGTCGAATCGATCGTCACCATCTCGGTCGTGAACCGCTGGACCTGCCGTATCGGCACCCGCCGCTTGAAGTTGTCGAGGGCGAGCTCGCCGTCGATCACTCTCAAGGTGCCGAAACGCCTCCGGTTCAGGTTTCGAAGCTCGATCAAGCCTCCGACCAGGAGTCCGAGCAGAGCGGCGAAGATCAGCACGCCGAGCATGCTCCATACCCCGCCGGCGACCAGGGCGATCAGCATCGCTGTCAGGGCCGGTGCGACGAAGAACTGGACGAACTGGCGGCGGCGCTTCGCCTGGAGCCCCCAGTCGATCTCCCGCTCCCAGATGACCCGACCCTGACTGAGTTCCGTCTTCATGCCCTGACCCTACCTGCCGGCGAATCGGCCTAGGAGTTGCCGGATCGGTTCTGCTTGCCTTCGCCCGACTGTTTCCCGCCCTGATTCCCGGTCTTCTGCCCCGACTGCTTCTTTCCGGACTGCTTCTGCTTCTTGCTGACCGGCTTCAGCGCGTGAATGCTCGAGTAGCCCACCAGGTAGAGGTTGACTCCGTCCGAGAGCGCGGGCATGTAGGCACCGGTGTGGTAGCTGAAGGTCTCTTTTCCTGTCTTGGCGCTGATTCCGTAGGTGTTGGTGCCGTCGAAAGTGGCGGCGTAGACGGTGCGCCCGATGACCGACAGCGAACCGATGACCCGGCCGTTCATGTCGAAGGTCCATCGGGCCTCGCCACTCTCCGCATCCAGTGCGTAGACGTTGCCGTCGAAGGACCCGATGTAGACGGTCGGCGGTGTCCCCGGGACCTTTGCCACGGTCGGACCGGAGTAGGCCCAGTCTCCGGTGGAGAAGGTCCAGGCGAGCTCTCCGGTGTCGGCGTCGAAACTGTAGACGCGGCTGTCGTTGTTGCCCACGTAGACCCTGCCGAAAGCGACGGCCGGCGTCGAGTAGAAGGCTCCCGGCTGGCCGAGGCCGGGGCCGAGTGCCTTGGTCTGCCAGCGGATGTCGCCGTTCTTCGCCCTGACTGCGGTCATCGCACCGCCGTAGTCACCGACGTAGAGGGTCCCGTTGTCGTAGGCCGGGGCGCCCTTGATCGCCCCGGTCACCGAGGTCGCCCAGATCTCCTTGCCGTTCTTGGTCTGCAGGGCGTAGAGAACGCCGTTTTCGCAGCCGAAGTACATGCGGTCGCGGACCACGATCGGTGAAGATTCGGAGCGGCAGGGCAGCGACTTCTTCCAGATGGTCTTGCCGTTCCTGGCATTGAGCGAGAGCACCTGGCCGGGCTCCATGTTGACCAGGTAGAGGTTGCCCTTGGAGTAGGTGGGCGTGGCGGCGTTCAGCTTGGCGATCCGACGGTTCCACCTGGTCTCGCCGGTCTGCGTATCGAGTGCATGGGCGTAGCCGTCATTGTCGACGAAGTACATGGTTCCGTCGACGATCGAAGGGGGGAACTCGAGCAACGGCTTGTCGCCGTACTTCCAGAGCCGCTTGAAAGGTGGCTTGATCCCGTCGACCGGCAGGTATCCGGTGCGTTGGCGGTCGTAGCGGAAGGTCGGCCAGTCGATCGTCCTGTCCTTCGGCTCGGCTGCTGGCTTCTTGACGACCGGTTCCTCGAAGGGTACCGACGGGTTGCTCACGTCCTCGGGACGCTTCAGTTCGCTGTAGGCGACCGCGGCCACGCCGGCCAGAGCGGCGACGGAGATCGCGCCGATCGTCAGCAGGCGGCGGCGGTTTCGCCACCAGCGCGGGGAAGTGCCTTCCGGCTCGGGAGTGTTCTCTGGTTCAGTATTCATCCGGGGGAACGATCATGGTACGCAAGTAAGATGACGAGTCCGCCGAAATCGGAGATAAACCGGGCTGCACCTGCCGGTCTGATCCGGGATGAGTCGGCCCTGGCTGTGCTGGCGGCCGAAGCCGGAGGGCTACGGCTGTACCTGGTCGGTGGCAGTGTGCGCGACTCTCTCCTGGGTGGCGGACGGCTGGACCTCGATGTCGCTGTGGACGGGCCGGTGGAGCCGCTCGCCACCGGGCTGGACCCTGACGCAGTCCTGCATTCGCGGTTCGACACGGCTGCGATCTCGATCGCGGGCACGAGGGTGGATCTGGCCCGAACCCGGTCCGAGACCTACGGGCGGCCGGGCGCGCTGCCCGAGGTCGAGCCGGCCGGTATCGAAGCCGACCTGGCCCGGAGGGATTTCACGATCAACGCTATCGCCGTCCCGTTCGACGAGCCCGCAACACTGATCGACCCCCATGGCGGCGTCGAGGACCTCGAACGCCGGGTCATCAGGGTGATCCACGACCGCTCCTTCGTCGACGATCCCACCCGAGCTCTCCGGGCGGCTCGATACGCCGCCCGTCTCGGATTCGAAATCGACGACCGCACCGGCGACCTCCTCAGGGAGGTAGACCTCGACACGGTCTCTTCGCAGCGGATCACTTCCGAGCTGCACCAGATCAGCGAGGAGCCGACCGCGGTCGAAGCGCTGCGGCTGGCTTCTGCCTGGGGGCTGGTCGAGATTCCCGAAGACGAACTGCAGGTGATCGGCGAAGCCTTCGACCTGCTCGCCCGGGACCCCTGGGCCGATTCCTGCTCACGGGCCGACGTCGTCATGGCCGTGGTCGAGGGAGGCGCCGTCGAGAGCGTGAGGGACCTGATCGGATACCCGGGCTCGCCGAGCGGGGGTGCGGCGATCGCCCGGCGGAGGGAACCGGTCGAGCTGCTGCTCGCCAGGGCTGCCGGTGGCGAGTGGCTCGACGCCTGGGTCTCGGACTGGCGACGGGTCGGGCTTCAGATCACCGGCGATGACCTGGTCTCGCAGGGCGTGCCGAGTGGCGAACGGGTCGGGATCGGACTGAGGGCCGCCCTGGAAGCTGCCCTTGACAGAGGTCTCTCTGACCGCGACGGCCAGCTTTCAGTTGCCCTCGAGGCTGCACAGCGCCCCGAGGACGGGCAGGCCGGGGCAGGGGAGTGAGGCGCAGACAGAAGGGGGGAGTCGAGTGGCTCGAAGCCGGGCTGCCCGGTGCCACGGTCTGTTTCACAACCCGCCGGGGCGGCTTCAGCACACCACCCAGAGACGGACTCAACCTTGGCCTCCTGACCGGCGACGACAGGGAGACGGTCCTCCGAAACCGCCGGTTGACCGCCTCGGCACTCGGCATCGACGGCGAACTGCTCCAAATGGGCCTCCAGGTCCACGGTGAAAGGATCGCCGAGTACGAGGACTACCGGCGGGGCCATTTTCTCTCGCCGGTGGACGACCCGCCCGAGGCCGACGGTCAGGTCACCGCGCTGCCCCGCTTGCCACTGCTCGTTCTCGGCGCCGACTGCCTGCCGGTCGCGGTCAGGGGCCCGGGTGGTCTGGCGATGCTCCATTGCGGCTGGCGGGGTCTGGCGGGTTCCCTCGTGCCGGATGCCGTGGCCAGGGTCGGCGGCGAACACGCGGTGATCGGCCCCGGCATCGGCGGCTGCTGCTTCGAAGTCGGCGGGGAGGTCCGAGAGGCCTTCTCCGGCCTGGGCGCGGGCGTATTCAGCGGGCGCAACTGCGATCTGCCCGAGGTCGCACGGGTGACTCTCGAGCGAGCGGGGGTCGATCGGATCGAAACTGCGGGCATCTGCACCCACTGTGAAACCGGCGACTTCTTCTCGCACCGCCGCGACGGAGGGATCACCGGCAGGCAGGCCGGCATCGCCTGGATCGGATGAGCAAGGCGACCCTGCCCGCGGTGCAGGCCGGTGACCGGAACGGTGCAGAAAGGCCTGTCGGCCCCATAAACTCCCCGGAATGAGCATAATCCGGGAGGATTCGTTCCGGATGGCACGAAACACCGCTTACCTATGGCACTAAGAGACTCCTGGCACCGCACCCTCGTTTACTTCGGCCTCGCCGAAGAACGCGACCACCACTCGGACTACGACGAGTACGACGACGAGTACTTCGAGGACGACGAAGTCGAGCCGCGACGCGAGCGCGGTCGCAGCCGTGAGGCAAATGTGCGGAGGCTGCCGACCAGCCGCCGGCGCAGCCACGATGAGATCGATGACATCTTCTCCGACGACGACGGACCCGCTCCGCGTTCCCGGACGAGGACCCTCAGGCCGGTCGATGACGATGACGACGACGTCCAGGTGCACCTGGTCATCCCACGGAATTTCAATGACGCCCAGCAGGTCGCCGACCAGTTCAAGCGCAAGGTCCCGGTGATCCTCAACCTTCAGACCACCGACCACGAACTCTCGAAGCGTCTGATCGACTTCGCTTCAGGGCTGACCTACGCGCTCGACGGCGGTATGCAGCGGATCGCCGAGAAGGTCTTCCTGCTGACCCCGCGCAACGTCGAGGTGTCTGCCGAAGAAAAGGCCCGCCTGATCGACAAGGGCTTCTTCAACCAGTCCTGATCCGCCTGCGTCCGGAAGCACCCGTCGCCCGGGTAAGCTCCGCATCATGATCGTCGGCTTCATCGGTTCCGGAAACATGGCTGCTGCGATGGCGCGCGGCTGGGCCGGGGACCCCAAAGGGCCTTCGTCGATGCTCTTCACCGATTCGGGCTCCGGCAGGGCCACAGCCCTCGCCGAAGAGGTCGGGGGCGAGGCGGTCCGGTCGAATGCCGACGTGGTCACCCGCAGCGACTTCGTGGTGCTCGCCATGAAGCCCCACTCTCTGGTCGAAGTGGCTGAGGTGCTGCCGGCCCCGAAGGCGGTGCTCTCCCTGCTCGGGGCCACCCGGCTTTCGACCCTGACTGCCCAGTTTCCCGACTCGACGGTGATGCGGCTGATGCCGAACCTGGCGGTCGAAGTGAACCGCGGGGTCATCTGTGTCGCCCACGATCAGGCCTCGGATGACGAGCAGGTAGGCAAGGCTCAGTCTCTTCTTGCCGCACTGGGTCGGGTGGTCGAGCTCGAAGACGGGCAGATGGACGCCGCCACGGCGGTCATGGGCTGCACCCCGGCGTATTTCGCGGCCGCCGCCGCGGCGATCGCCGGAACCGGCACCAGCGAGGGCCTCGGGGCCGACGTTTCGAACTCGATGGTCGCCGAAGCGATGGCCGGCACGGCGGCGCTGCTCAACCACCGCACCCCGTTCGAGATCCAGGTGGCGGTTGCGTCTCCCGGCGGCTCCACCGAAGCCGGTCTGGAGGCGCTCGAGAAGCACGGAGGAGCCCAGGCCTTCCGTGAGGCCGCCGAAGCGTCGCTTCGCAGGATGCGCGACCAGTGATCGAGGCCGCCTTGCTTTTCGCGCTCTCCAGAGGCGATGTCGCAAGCTATGTGAGCGCGCTGTTCACCGTCTACATCGTGCTGATCTTCATCCGGATCCTTTCTTCGTGGATTCCCCGGATGCCACAGAACACGGCCCTACTGGCAGTTGTCAATTTCGCCCGGCAGACCACCGACCCGTACCTGAACATCTTCAGGCGGATGCTGCCTCCGGTGGGTGGCAGTGGTCTGAGGCTCGACCTCAGCCCGATGATCGGTCTGTTCCTGCTCCTGATCGGGCAGGCGATCGTCGTCGGGGCGATAAGCGGTTGATCCGCAGGGGCGCCCTTTACCGCGTGGCGATGATCGCCGCCGGTGTCATCGTGGTCGACCAGATCACCAAGGCGCTGGTCACGGAATCGATCTCCCGGGGTGAGCAGGTCGACGTGATCGGTCCGCTGAAGTTCACACTCACCTTCAACGACGGGGTCGCCTTCGGCCTGGCCGGTGGCGGCGGGATCCTGGTGATCGCCCTCAGCATGGTCGCCCTGGTCGCCCTGGGGGCCTTCATCGCTTCGGCGCCCGACCGGTTGGGAACCTGGCTGGCAGGCGGGCTGATCCTCGGCGGAGCCCTCGGCAACCTGCTCGACAGACTTCGGCTCGGCCACGTCACCGACTTCATTCTGCTGCCCAACTGGCCGGCTTTCAACATCGCCGACATGTCGATCACCGTCGGGGTGGTCCTGCTGGCCTGGACGGTGATCCGCCACGACGACTCGAGGTCGCAACGCAAAGACCGGCAACTGGCGGAAGATGACGGAAGCCATACCCCGGAAACCGAGGCGGGTGCCACTCCAGGTGGAAGCTGAGAACAAGGCCCCGTATCGCATCGTCTACGGGGACGAACACCTGGCGGTTGTCGACAAATCAGCGGACCTGGTGATCCACCCGGCGCCTTCCCACGAAGGTGTCACCCTGGTCGAACTGCTCGGCGACGAGTTGGCCGGCGGCGATGACCCCGAGCGGCCGGGGATCGTGCATCGTCTCGATCGCGGCACCAGCGGCCTGCTGGTGGTCGCCCGGGATCCGGCGGCCCATGCGGCTCTTCAGCAGATGATCCGTGATCGCAGTTTCGAGAGGACCTACCAAGCTCTTGCGGACGGCAGATTCCGCTCCAGGACCGGCACGATCGATGCTCCGATCGGCCGGGCATCCCGAAAGCGTCACCGCATGGCGGTCAACGGGGCGAGTCCTCGAGAGGCCCGAACCCACTTCGAGGTGAAGGAGACCCTCCGGCGGGAGACTCTCCTGGAGGTCCGGCTGGAGACCGGCCGCACCCACCAGATCCGGGTCCACATGGAGGCGGTGGGCCACCCGTTGCTCGGAGATCGCACCTACGGCGGACCTGTCCGGTACGGCCTCGAACGCCAGTTCCTGCATTCGTCGCGGATCAGGTTCAGGCACCCGGCATCCGGCGAAGAACTCGATTTGACCGCCGACCTGCCCGGTGACCTCGCCCGCGCACTGGGCGAGGCTCGCGGCGACGGCAGCTAGTCCGCCGCCTGAACCGCGTGTCTGGCTCGGACGTTCGCGCGCCGGCGCGTATCCCTCTACAATGCCGGGCCGACCGTATTCCCTAACCCCCGATGCTCCGAAAGCGGCTCCTGCCCTCGAAAAGGGTCTCCGCTGGAAGACACGGGCGAATCCGCACACCATTCACTCAAGGAGAAGTATGTCCCAGGTAGGAATCCAGAAATTGCTGGAGGCCGGAGTCCATTTCGGCCACCAGACCAGTCGTTGGAACCCGAACATGCGGCGCCACATCGCCGGCGAGATCGACGGGATCCACATCATCGACCTGCTGCAGACCGAGGAGATGCTCGAGGAGGCACGGCGCTTCGTCGGCGAGCTGACCAGCGGCGGCGGCAAGGTCCTGTTCGTCGGAACCAAGAAGCAGGCCTCGGGAGTGATCGAGGACTGGGCCGGCAAGTCGAACATGCCCTACGTGACCCGGCGCTGGCTGCCCGGTCTGCTGACCAACTACAACATCGCTTCGGCCCGCATCAAGCGCCTTCACGAGCTGACCGAGCTGACCGAATCGGGCCAGATCGAGCTGCTGCCGACCAAGGAACGCATGAACATGCAGGCCGAGCTGGCCAAGCTCGAGTTCGCGCTCGGCGGAGTGCGGGACATGGACCGCGTCCCTGACGCCGTCTTCATCGTCGACCTCAAGGCCGAGGAGATCGCCCTACGCGAGGCGACCCGCCTGAGGCTCCCGGTTATCGCTCTGGTCGACAGTAACTGCGATCCGGGCAACATCGACTACGTCATCCCCGGCAACGACGACGCGATCCGCTCCTGCGAGCTGGTCATCTCCACCGTCGGCGAGGCGATCGAGCAGGGTGCCGGTGCCTGGGCCGTGATCGAAGAGAAGCGCCGTGCCGAAGAGGAAGCACGCCGCAAGAAGGAAGAAGAGGAGAAGCGCAAGCGCGAGGAAGAAGAGAAAATCCGGCGCGAAGCGATCGAGAAGGAACAGGCCGAAGAGAAGGCAAAGGCGAGAGCCGAGGAGCGCGCCAAGGCAGAAGCCGAAGCGGCGAAGCCGGCCGAGCAGAAGCCGCACCCCCAGGCCGTCAAGCCCGATCACCCCCAGGCCGTCGTACCGGACCACCCCCAGGCGGTCAAGCCCGATCACCCGCAGGCCGTGGTTCCCGATCACCCGCAGGCCGTCGCACCCGACGAAAAGCCTGAAGCGGAAGCCGGAGAGCCCGCCGAGAACGAAGAGAAGACCGCACCGGCAGAAGCCGCCGGCAGCGAGGAGGAATCCAAGTGAGCAAAGTAACTGCAGCCGACGTAAAGGCCCTGCGCGACAAGACGGGCGCCGGGATGATGGACAGCAAGGCCGCGCTGACCGAGGCCGAAGGCGACATGGAGCGGGCGATCGAACTGCTCCGGGTCAAGGGCCAGGCCTCGGCCGCCAAGCGATCGGACCGGGGCACCTCGGAAGGCGTTGTCGCCTCCTACATCCACGCCAACAAGAAGGTCGGCGCGATGGTCGAGGTCCTCTGCGAGACCGACTTCGTGGCCAGGAACGACGACTTCTCGGAGTTCGCGTACGAGGTTGCGATGCACCTCGCCGCTGCTTCACCGACCGTCGTCTCGGGGGACGACATCCCCGAGGAAGAAGTAGCCGCCGAGCGACGCATCTTCGAGGAGAAGGCCCGCGAGGAAGGCAAGCCCGACAACGTGGTCGAGCGCATCGTCGACGGTCAGATCGCCAAGTGGAAGAAGGACGTGGCGCTGCTCGAGCAGCAGCACATCAACGTCGACAAGCACGACGCCCAGACGATCGAACAGATGCGCGAGGCGCTCTCGGCCAAGATCGGCGAGAACGTGGTCATCTCGAGGTTCTCCGTCTTCCGGATCGGCGAGTAGGCGGGGTCCGGACGGTGACCAGCGAGTCGGAGCCACGCTTCAGGCGAGTACTGCTGAAGCTCTCGGGTGAAGCCCTGATGGGCGACCTCGACTTCGGCACCGACCCGGCCAGGGTCGAGCGCATCGCGAGCCAGATCGGAGTGATCCGGGGCCGTGGGGTCGAGGTCGCGATCGTGGTCGGCGCCGGCAACATCTACCGCGGGATCGACGGTGCCGCCCAGGGAATGGACCGGGCGACCGGCGACTACATGGGCATGATGGCGACCGTTCTGAACGCCTTGACCCTGCAGGATGCGCTCGAGAAGCATGGGCAGTTCACGCGGGTGATGTCGGCGATCGACGTCCGGGAGGTCGCCGAGCCGTACATCCGTCGCCGGGCGATGCGACACCTCGAGAAGGGCCGCGTGGTGATTTTCGCGGCGGGAACGGGCAACCCCTTCTTCACCACCGATACGGCTGCGGCGCTGCGTTCCCTCGAGATTCACGCCGAGGCGATCCTGATGGCCAAGAACGGCGTGGAGGGCGTCTACGACGCCGACCCGTCGGTCGATTCGAGCGCCGAGTTCATCCCCGAGATCACCCACCTCGAGGCGATCGAGCGGGGCCTCAAGGTGATGGACTCCACCGCACTCAGCCTCTGCATGGACAACGACCTGCCCATTCATGTCTTCAACATGGCCGATGAGCGCAATATGGATAGGATCGTCTCCGGCGAGAAGGTCGGGACGCTGGTCAGTTCGGAAGCGTCGGGATCGTCCGCGCCGGGCAACGGATCATGATCGACGACCTTCTCTCAGACGCCAAGGAACGAATGGACAAGTCCGTTCTTTCGACCAAGGGCGAGTTCGCTACGGTCCGGACCGGCCGCGCCACTCCGCACCTGCTGGACCGGGTCACCGTGGACTACTACGGCTCCCACACGCCACTGGCCCAGATGGCCAACATCGCGGCCACCGAGGCCAGGATGCTGACCGTGACCCCCTATGACAAGTCGGTGATCAGTTCGATCGAGAAAGCGATCCTCGAGTCCGACGTCGGGCTGACACCTTCGAACGACGGCAACGTCATCCGGCTGAACATCCCCGACCTGACCGAGGAACGCCGTCGCGAGATGGTCAAGGTCGTCCACGGCGTCGCCGAAGACGGCCGGATCGCGATCCGAAACGTGCGCCGCGACGTGATGGCTGACCTCCGGGAGTTGAAGAAGGAGGGGGAGGCAGGTGCCGACGACGAGCACCGCGCCGAGGCCGCGCTGCAGAAGCTGACCGACGAAGCGATCGGCGAGATTGACTCCCTGCTGAAGGGCAAGGAAGAGGAAATCCTCGAGGTGTGAGTACCCCCCGGTACGTCGCCATCATCACCGACGGAAACGGCCGCTGGGCGAAGGAACGGGGCCTGCCGGTACAGGAAGGCCATCGTGCCGGCGCTGACACGGTTAAAGCGAGGCTGCGGGATGCGGCCGAATTCGGGGTCGAGGAGCTGACCGTCTTCTCTTTTTCGACCGAGAACTGGTCACGCTCGCCGGAAGAGGTCGACGGCCTGATGCGCATGTTCTCCCAGCGCATCGCGCAGGAGAGCCCGGAGCTTCACGAGGAGGGTGTGAAGATGCGCTTCATCGGCCGTCGCGAGGGCATCCCGGAGGGCCTGGGCGAGCAGATGGACGAGGCCGAGTCACTGACTTCGTCGAATACACGCATCACTCTGTTCATCGCCTTCAACTACGGAGGCAGGGCCGAGATCCTCGATGCCGCAGCCCGCTTCGAGGGCGGCGGTGAAGACGAGTTCCGCAGGTTGCTCTACGCGCCCGAGATGCACGATCCCGAACTCCTGATCCGGACCAGTGGCGAACAGCGGATCTCGAACTACCTGCTCTGGCAGTGCGCCTATTCGGAATTCGTCTTCCGCGACGAGCTTTGGCCGGACTTCGACCGTGAAGCCTTCGCCGACTCTCTGGCCGAATTCGAGCGGCGCGAGCGGCGCTTCGGGGCCAGGCGGTCCTGATGGGGGAGACCGCCAGGAGAATCCTGGTCGCCCTGCCGCTGATCGCCCTGGCGATCATCATCGTGATCGCGGGCGGACCGTGGTTCGCGGCGGCTGTCACCGTCCTCGGGATCATCGGCCTGCGGGAGTTCTTCACCATGACCGCCGGCTACTCGCCGCTGAGGCTCGCCGCCTACCTCGCTCTGCCGGCGATGGTCGCGGCCGCCTACCTCGGCACGGCCTTCAACGTGCTGATGTTCATCGCCCTGTCCTTCCTGCTCGTTTTCATCGCCGCGGTGCGGCGGTCGAGGGTCCAGGGCGTGACCGAATCGATGGCGATCACGATCTTCGGCCTCTTCTGGATCGGCATACCCCTGGTACATGCCGTACTGCTTCGCGACCTCCCGGACCACGGTGCGGCCCTGGTGGTCAACGTCCTGGTCGGCACCTTCGTCGCCGACACCGGGGCCTATGCCGTCGGCAGGATGTTCGGCTCCCACAAGCTGTCTCCGTCGATTTCGCCGAACAAGACGGTCGAGGGTCTGATCGGCGGAATCCTTATCGGAACGCTCGGTGTCTGGTGCGCCGGCCTCTACCAGGACTGGCTCTCGGGGGTCGACGCGCTGATCCTCGGATTCGCCGTCGCTTCGATCGCCGTGGTCGGCGATCTCTTCGAGTCGATGATCAAGCGTGATCTCGGAACCAAGGACACCGGTACTCTGTTTGGACCGCATGGCGGACTGCTCGATCGTCTCGATGCCGTCTTTTTCACAGTCGTGGTCGGCTATTACGTTTCGATCGCCCTCGTTTACTGAACCGGCCCGACAGGCCGCAGCCCCGGAGTCCAGATGAAGAAAGTCGCGATACTCGGATCCACCGGATCCATCGGCCGCCAGGCCATGGAGATAGCCGCCGCGCGCGAGGACCTGACCGTTGTCGGTCTCTCGGTGGGTTCCAGCTGGCGCGAAGCCCTGATCCAGGCGCGGCAGTCGGGCGCCGGTACGATCGCGGTCGCCGATCCCGCCGCCGCAGAGGAGGCGCGACAGGAGTTCGAAGGCACCGTGCTTGAGGGTGAATCAGCTGCCCGGACTCTGATCGCGGCCTGTGAACCGGATGTCGTGCTGAACGGGATAGTCGGCGCCGCCGGGCTCGGGCCATCGATCGCCACTCTCAATGCCGGCATCGACCTCGCCCTGGCGAACAAGGAGAGCCTGGTCATCGGAGGCGATCTGATCACCGAGCTGGCCCGGGGTACGGGCAGCCGGATACTGCCGGTCGATTCCGAGCACTCCGCCATATTCCAGTTGCTGGAGGGCGAGTCGAGGAGCGCGGTCGACCGGATCGTGCTCACCGCCTCGGGCGGGCCGTTCCGGGGCAGGCAGGACCTGTCCTCGGTGACGGTCGACCAGGCACTGGACCACCCGACATGGAAGATGGGGGGCAGGATCACGATCGATTCGGCGACCCTGATGAACAAGGGTTTCGAGATGATCGAGGCCCACCACCTGTTTGACGTCGACTACGACAGGATCGAGATCGTGATCCACCCTCAGTCGGTCGTCCACTCACTGGTCGATCTGGTCGACGGTGCCACCCTCGCGCACCTCGGCTACCCCGACATGAGGGTGCCGATCGCCTATGCGCTCAGCTGGCCGGAGCGGGTCGGTACGCCGGTCGAGCGTCTCGACCTCGCCTCGGTTGGCAGCCTCGACTTCGAGTCGCCGGACCCGGAGACATTCCGCTGCCTGGAGCTGGCCAGGCAGGCGGGACTGGCCGGCGGGATCTCGCCTTGCGTGCTGAACGCCGCTGACGAGGTGGCCGTCGGAGCCTTTCTCGAAGGGCTGATCACTTTCCCAGACATAGCCGCACTCATCGAGCGTGTCCTGGACGATGTCGGGACCGGCCCGGCCCGTGACTTCCGCGAACTGTTCGCGGTCGATGAAGCCGCCCGCGAGCGCACCCTTGAGCTGGTCGGGGGGTTGAAGAAAGGATGAGCTTCCTCCTCGCATTCCTCGCTTTCGTCGCGCTGATCGTCCTGCACGAGCTCGGCCACTTCGTGGCGGCCAAGGCGACCGGTATGCGGGTCGAGCGCTTTTTCCTGTTCTTCCCGCCGAAACTGTTCTCGATCAAGCGGGGCGAGACCGAGTACGGCGTCGGTGCGGTGCCGCTCGGTGGCTTCGTGAAGATCACGGGGATGAATCCGGATGAGGAACTGCCTCCGGAGATCGCCGACCGCGGCTACTACCACCAGCCGGTCTGGAAGCGGATCGTGGTCATCGGGGCGGGCCCGGCGGTGAACATCGCGATCGCCTTCATCATTCTGTTCTTCCTCGCCTTCGGCATACAGGAGACCAGCGAGACCATTGATGAAGTCGCGGCCGGCTCGCCGGCCGAATCGAGGCTGATCGCCGGGGACAGAATCATCTCGGTCGACGGGGTAAAGGGAGACCAGGTCGCGATCGCCGACCAGATCGACTCACACGGCTGTGCCGGAGAGCCGGTCGACGGCTGCGTCGCCGAGACTCCGGCAACCGTCGTGGTCGAGCGCGAAGGAGCTCAGAAGACGATCGAGATCAGACCGCAGTTCGATGCCGAGAACGATCGCAACCGCCTCGGCTTCATCTTCGGTTCGGAGCCACTCAATCCGGGTCCTGCCGAAGCCGCCGGGATCGCTGTCGACTTCATGTGGCTGGTGACCTCCAGGACCGTATCGACCCTTTCCCAGATCTACCAGGCCGAACGCCGGGAGGAGTTGTCCGGCGTGGCCGGCAGCTATGAGGTGACCCGCCAGGCGATCGACATCGGCACCCGCCAGGCGCTGACCCTGGTCGCGTTGATCAGCCTCTCGCTCGGCATCATCAACCTCTTCCCTTTCCTGCCGCTCGACGGCGGGCACATCTTCTGGAGCATCGTCGAAAAGATCAGGGGCAAGCCGGTTCCGTTCGCGGTGATGGAACGAGCCGGTCTGATCGGTTTCGCGCTTGTCATCGGGCTGTTCCTGATCGGCCTGAACAACGACATCGGCCGCTTCATGGGGGAAGGTTTCGATCTCAGGTAGATTTCCTCCCGGAGTTGTCTGTCGAGAGGGATCAATGAAGGAGGAAGGGTGCCGACTACCGAGGTCGTGACTGAGTTTTCTGGAGGTTCGGGCTACGAATCCGAATCGAAAAACCTCTACGAGGCGTTCCTGAAGACGGTCGCCCGGCGGGGGGACGCGCCGGCGGTAATCGCCGAGGACGAGGACGTCAGCTACTCGTGGAACGACCTCGCGACCCGGGTGAAGGCGCTGGCCGGCGGCTTCAACTCTCTCGGGGTTCGCCGCGGCGACACGGTCAGCCTGCTGACCAACAACCGGGCGGATTTCATTCCGACAGACCTCGCCGCGGTCTCGATCGGTGCGGTGCCGTTCTCGATCTACCAGACTTCCTCGCCCGAACAGATCGAGTACCTGCTCAAGGACTCGGCGGCGAAGGTCATGGTGATCGAGCCGGCCTTTCTCGAGAACCTGAACCAGGTCAAGGACAACCTGCCGGACCTCGAGCACATCGTGGTGATCGGCGGCGACGGCGGCACCATGACCTATGAAGAACTGATGGAGGCCGACCCTGATTTCGATCCGGGCCCGATCGCCGAAGAAGTCGGTCTCGAGGACCCCCTGACCCTGATCTACACCTCCGGGACCACCGGTCCGCCCAAGGGCGTCTCGCTTACCCACGGCAACCTGCTCCGGATGCAGTCGGCGGTGATGCAGGGTGTGATCGACCTGCCCGATACCGACGCAAGGGTGATCTCCTGGCTGCCCACCGCCCACATCGCCGAGCGCGGCGCCAACTACTACTCCGCGGTAATGAAGGGCTTCGAGGTTCACATCTGCCCCGATCCCAGGCGCATCATCGAGTTCCTGCCGAAGGTAAGGCCGACCTGGTTCTTCGCCGTGCCGAGGATCTGGGAGAAGCTCAAGGCCGGACTGGAGAGCATGCTCGCGGGGCTGCCCGACGAGCAGCGCGAGAAGGCCCAGGCCGGGCTCGACGCGGCGATCCAGAAAGTCCGGCTCGAACAGGCGGGAGAAGAGGTTCCGGAGGAGATCGCTGCGGCTGCTGCGGCTGCCGACGAAGCCCTCTTCGCTGGCACTCAGGACGAACCTCGGATTCGACAAGGCGGTCGCGGTCAGCGTCGGTGCGGCACCGACCCCGCTCGAGGTCCTTGAGTTCTTTCACGCGATCGGGATCCCGGTCGGCGAACTCTGGGGAATGTCGGAGACCTGCGGCGTGATCACGATCAACCCTCCGGACAGGATTCGACTCGGAACCGTCGGCCCGCCGGTCCCGGGGACCGACGTGAAGGTCGCCGAAGACGGCGAACTCCTCTGTCGCAGTCCTTACGTCATGCCCGAGTACCGAAACCAGCCGGAGAAGACTGCCGAGACGATCGTCGACGGCTGGCTGCATACCGGCGACATCGGAACGATCGACAAGGATGGCTACGTCAGGATCCTGGACCGCAAGAAGGAACTGATCATCAACGCGGCCGGCAAAAACATGTCACCCGCGAACATCGAGGCTCATGTGAAGAGCGCCTCGCCGCTGATCACCCAGTGCGTGGCGATCGGCGACGGCCGGCCCTACAACGTCGCCTTGATCGTGCTCGACCCCGACTTCACTCCGGTCTGGGCCGCGCAGAACGGCCTCGAGGGCGTGTCTCTCGAGGACCTGGCCGACAACGAAAAGGTCCAGGCGGTCGTCCAGGAAGCGCTCGACAAGGCAGCCGGGAAGATGGCCCGGGTCGAGCAGATCAAGAAGTTCAAGATCATTCCCGGCGAATGGTTGCCCGGTGGCGACGAGCTGACCCCGACCATGAAGCTGAAGCGCAGGCCGATCTCCGACAAGTACGAGGGCGAGATCGAAGCGCTCTACGCCGACTGAAGCCGGCCTGGGGATGTCGGCCGAAGCAGCGGTCTTCGAGCACATCGCGGTCACCCGCCTGCCGGAACTACAGACGGCAGGCGGGCTCTTCCGCGCCACTCCACGCGTAGAGTCGGCCGATGAGGCCGGGGCTGAAGCGGACGCCGGGGCGAGCACGCTGCGCGCGGGAGCGATCGTGCTGCTCGGTCTGCTCAGGGCCGAAGAAGTGGGGCTGTCTCATCCCTTTTCCACCGGAGCACTGAGGACCAGGGTCCTCGGTGACCTGGGATCCGATGCGGCAGGCCCGGGGGAGCTCGGCCTGGCGCTCTGGGCGGAGTCACGCGCCGACGGCGGCGCGATCGGCGAGATCACCGACCTGATCGCGAAGCGGGTCCAGGGACGCATGGACAGGGTTCCCCTGGAGCAGCTGGCATGGCTGGTTTCGGGGTTGACCGCTTCTTCCGAGCGTGCCGGAGTCGAGTTGACGACCGGCCTGCTCGACCGGGCCGAAGCGGAACTGCTGTCGCGCACCGCGGCCGGAACGGGACTCATGCACGACCCCCATCACCGGATCGGCGGCGGCCTGACTCCGATCGCCGGGCAGTTCCACTCGCTCATCGCGCTTGAGCAGCTGGTCGGTTCCGAGCGCGGCGAAAACGACCGCGAACCGGCTCGCCGTCTGGCCGGCGCACTCCTCGAGCTGCAGCGCGAAGATGGTTCCTGGCCGGGCATCGTGGATTCGCTCAGGGGCGAAGCGGCATCGCTTTACCCGGTGCTCACCATCACCCAGGTCGCGCTGGCTCCACTGGCGCTTCGTAGTGCCGGCCGGCTGGATCTCGAAGGCGACTTCAGTAGTGCCGTGCAGCGCTCGCTCGCCTGGGCGAAAGGCGGCAATGCACTCGGCTTCCACCTGATCCACGAGCAGGAGGCCCGACTCGACCGGGGGATCCTGCCGCGCCGCGAGCCCGGAGCGTTCTCCAGAGGGCTCAGCACAGCGGCTCGCAGACTCCGGGGCCGGCTACCGGAGCCGGAGCCGGAAGCGCTGATCCTCGACCCGGAACCCTCGAGCGAAGACCTCGGCTGGCTGCTGGAGGCCTGGGCGGGTCGCTGAGCAGAGCGGTCAGGGCGGGGCGCTCCGGTACCCTGCAGGGGTGGCTTCGAAAAGACAGATATTCGTAGGTCGGGTTCCGGTCGGAGGCGGCGCACCGGTCGTGGTCCAGACGATGACCAAGACCGAGACCGCCAACCTCGAGGCGACGATGGATCAGATAGAGAAGGTCGCCGAGGCCGGTGCCGACGTGGTCCGTGTCGCCGTGCCCCGCGACAAGGACGTCGAGGCCCTGAAGACGATCGTCAAGCGCTCCCCGATTCCGGTGATCGCGGACATCCACTTCAACCACACGCTGGCGCTGAAGGCGATCGAGGCCGGCGCCGACTGCATCCGGCTGAACCCGGGGAACATCGGTGGGAGGGACAAGGTTGCGGAAGTGGCCGAGCTGGCCAACCTCAAGGGCACGCCGATGCGGATCGGAGTCAACTCGGGCTCGCTTCCGAAGCACCTCCACGCACTGGAGGAGGAGAATCCCACCGAGGCGCTGGTCACCGCCGCGACCGAGTTCGTGACCCTGATGGAGGGGCTCGACTTCACCAACTTCAAGGTCTCGATCAAGTCGACCAACGTGCCGAATACGATCGCAGCCAACCGGCTGCTCGCCGAGAAGATCCCGTACCCGATCCATCTCGGCATCACCGAGGCGGGTACCAAGTGGTCCGGTTCGCTCAAGTCGGCGGTCGGACTCGGCGCCCTTCTGGCCGACAACATCGGCGACACCATCCGGATCAGCCTCTCGACCTTCCACGCCGAAGAAGAGGTCAAGGTCGCCTGGGAGATCCTCAAGGCGCTTCAGCTTCGCGAGCGCGGTCCCGTCCTGATCGCCTGTCCGACCTGCGGAAGGCTCCAGTTCGACATGGACGCGGTCGTGGCCGAGGTCGAGCACCGGCTCGAGTCCTACGAGGAGCCGATCGAGGTGGCTGTCCTCGGCTGTGCCGTGAACGGCATCGGCGAGGCAAAGCAGGCCGACTTCGGTATCGCCGGCGCCAAGGACGAAGGGGTCGTTTTCGCCCACGGCAAGGCCCTGAAGAAGGTCCCCACCTCGAAACTGGTCGACACCCTCTTCGAGCAGATCGACCTCTCGCTCGACCGCGGCGGCGAGGTCCACTTCGACGAGAAGGAGTCGGCTGAAGGCCAGGCCTGGGTCCAGAAGATCGAAGAGGAGAACGCCGGCGACCTCACTCCCGAGAAGATCGCGGCGATGGAGAAGGAAGCGGCACTCAACTCCGACGACCTGCGGGTCGACGAAGAAGTGTCCCCGACAGCCGGAAGACGTTTCACCCGGGCCTGAGCTGTGGCAGGGGGTCGGGGATCCTGCCTCCTCGACCCGAAACGTCATCGACAGGACCCCGACCCCCTGAATCGTGCCGTCGCCTCACCGGGGGCTGTCGCCGGGGCTCGGTCTACTTGTGGGCCTTCAGGGTCCTCGCAAGGCGTTTCCAGATCCTGGAGGCCGTATCGAAGCGGTCGTCGTCCTTGTTGGCGGCGACGAAGATGGTCAGACCCCGTTTGCGGTCGACGAAGCCGGCGGTCGTGAACCCTCCGTAGGACCCGTCGTGACCCTGCCAGGTCGCTCCTGCCCTGCGGACCCGGAAGCTCCCGAGCCCGTAGCCGCCCGACGACGGGAGCGGCCTGGTCATCGCCTTCACCGTCGAACGGTCGAGCAGGTCGCCCCCGAGAAAGAGCGAATTGAGGAACCGCGCCGCGGCGAGAGCGGTACCGGCGAAGGCGCCGTCCCCGAAAGGGGACCCGTAGATGTCCGTCGGAACCGTGGATGCGCCCTTGAAGGCATCCTCGAACCTGCCGAACCTGGCCGCTCCGAAGTAGCCGTTGGCGAAACGCCGCGCAGCACTGCCGCTTCGCTGCATCGTCGCGACC
Organism: uncultured Solirubrobacterales bacterium; assembly: GCA_963717235.1. Classification (GTDB taxonomy): domain Bacteria; phylum Actinomycetota; class Thermoleophilia; order Solirubrobacterales; family 70-9; genus 67-14. The sequence goes on from CAVQVQ010000005.1 coordinate 160,394, forward strand.
GACCTGCCGACGTCGCTGGAGACTCCGGCGGGGGACAGGAAGCGGGCCAAGGCCCGCGAAAGTGATCCCGGGGTCCGCCGGTCTACCAGACGGAGAAGCACGATGTACCCGGTGTTGGAGTAGTTGAACCTCCGGCCGGGTCTGGCCGGAGGCTTGATGCCCGGCAGGAGTTCCCGGAAGGACCATCGCCTGTCAGGGTCGTAGTTTCTTCCGAACAGGGGGCCGACCTCCCTCGAGGAATACACATCGGGATAGCCCGCGGTGTGGTTCAACAGCATCCTCGTGGTTACCGTTTCCCCACCGGGGAAAGAACCGCCAAGGTACCGTCCGATAGGCAGATCCAGGTCGATCCTGTCCTGCTCCACCAGGTAGAGCGTGTACGCCGCGAGAATCTGCTTGCCGAAGCTGGCGTATGAGAACAGCGTCCGGGCTTTCACCGGCCGCGGTCCTTCGCCGGACGAGCGGATCCTCGCTTGTCCACGGTTCGCGGCCCAGAGAACCTTGCCGTTGTCCATGACGACGGCCTGGACCCCGGGTGTAGCGGTCGACTGCATGGCTGACTTCAGCGCCCTGTCGAGCGATCTGGCGGTCGATGACCTGGCGGGCTCGCCGTTCGGTGCCGAAGCTCCCTGTACAGCCGCAAGCAGAGCGACCGCGGCGACTGCCAGAAGCAGTGCCGTCGCCAGTCGCAAGGGCATCAGGAGGCGTTCTGTCACTCGATATTCCCTTCGCTCGGTATGGCGGGGCCAACCTATTGCGCCACGAGTGCGGTGTCAATCGACGTCCAGTCGATCCCTGAGGCCCCGGCAGACGAGGGCACTTGGCGGAGACCTGTCGCCGTCGGAGCACACCTCCGCTCCGGGAGGGCCGGGGGTACCGCCGACGACGTTTCGGGTCGAGGAGGCGGTGCCCCCGGCCCTCCCTTTGAGGCTGGGCGTGGTGCGCCCGCTCCGGCGTTAGCGGGCCGGTAGGTATGGGGGCGGTCCGACGGGTAGATTGTCGATTCGATGACCCGCGTCTCGCAGACCCTGCTGCCCACCCTCAAGGATGCTCCCGCCGATGCCGAGGCGATCAGCCACCAGTTGCTGGTCCGCGCGGGCATGGTCAGGCAGATGGGGGCAGGGCTGTGGACCTGGCTTCCGGCCGGGCTGCGCGCGCATCGCAAGGTCGAGCAGATCCTGCGCGAGGAGATGGACCGGGCCGGGGCCCAGGAGATGTCGATGCCGGTTCTGCAGCCTTCGGAACCCTGGGAGAAGACCGGCCGCTACGGGATTGACGAGCTGTTCAAACTGGAGGACCGCAAGGGCTCGCCGATGGTGCTGGCGATGACTCACGAGGAATGCATCACGGGCCATATCGCCGGCGAAGTGCGCTCTTACCGCGACCTGCCGAAGATCCTCTACCAGGTCCAGGTGAAGGAACGGGACGAACCCCGGCCGCGGGCGGGGGTGCTGAGGACCCGCGAGTTCGTGATGAAGGACGCCTACAGTTTCGACCGCGACCAGGAGGGCCTCGAGCTCAGCTACGAGGCCATGACCGCCGCCTACGAGCGCATCTTCGACCGGACCGGCCTTCGCTGGTACCGGGTCGAGAGCGACGTCGGCATGATGGGCGGCCTCGGCGCCCACGAGTACATGGCGCCCTGCGAAGCAGGCGAGGACACGGTGGTCCTGGCGCCGGACTACGCCGCCAACCTCGAAGTCGCATCGGCGATCCCGCCGGAGGTCGAGCTGCCGGCCGCGCTGGCGGAACCGAAGGAAGTGGAGACACCCGGACTGAAGACGGTCGCCGAAGTCTCAGGGAGCCTGGGCGTGCCTCCCGGTGCGCTGATCAAGTCGGTGCCGATGGTCGGCGACGAGGGTGAGATGGTCCTGGTGCTGGTACGCGGCGACGACCAGGTGAACCCGGTCAAGCTGGCTAACGCGCTCGGCTTCGCCACCCGACCGGCCCGGGAGGAAGAAATCGCCGAGCGTCTGGGGCCGCCCGGCTTCATCGGTCCGGTCGGCGCCTCGGTTCGAATCCTCAAGGATTCCGCTGTACTCGGCGCGGGACTGGTGGCGGGCGCCAACCGGGAGGACTTCCACCTTCTGGGGGTCGAGCCCGGGCGGGACTTCGACTTCGAAGAGGCCGACGTGAGGATGGTACGGGCCGGCGACATGACCGCCGACGGGCACACCGTCTCGCTGGAAGCGGCGATCGAGGTCGGCAACATCTTCAAACTGGGTACGCGCTACAGCCGTCCGCTGGGGGCCACCTACCTGGATGAGCAGGGCGACGAGAACGACATCGTCATGGGCAGCTACGGAATCGGGCCGGCCCGGATCGTCGCCGCCGCGGCTGAACAACTGGCGGACGGCAAGGGACTCTCGTGGCCCATGGCGATCGCCCCGTGGACGGTCCACCTGGTTTCGCTGTCGAAGGCGGGGGAGCCGGAGCGTGAGAGCGCTGATCGCCTCTACGACGAGCTTCAGGACGCCGGACTCGAGGTGCTCTATGACGACCGCGATGCCGGCCCGGGCCAGAAGCTGACCGATGCCGAGCTGATCGGCTGTCCGCTCAGGGTGGTGGTCGGCCGCAGGGGTCTGGCCGACGGCATCTACGAGGCCTCGGAGCGGCGCAGCGGTGAGGAACACCGGGTCCCGGTCGAGGGCGGGGCTGACGAGATCGTCCGTATCTGCGGCGCACTGGACTGATGGGAGAGCCAGCCCCCTTCGGCAAGGGTCGGACCCGCAAGCTCTTCGGCCTCGACCGCAGCGGACCCGAGCCGACCGCCACCCGCAGTGGGCAGCCTCTGCGGCCATTCACGATTCCGAACCTCGTCGGCTTCATCCGGTTGCTGCTCATCCCGGTTTTCCTGATGGTGGCCTTCGACAGCGGGGACGGCACGTCCTGGCTGGCCGCAGGGATCTACTGGGTGATCTCGGCCGGCGACTACCTGGACGGGCTGCTGGCCCGGGTGACCGGCCAGTACAGCCGCCTCGGCGCGCTGCTGGACCCGGTGGTGGACCGCTTGACGATCCTCTCCGGCGTGGTCGTCTGCTGGCACTTCGAGCTGCTGCCCCGATGGCTGTTGCTCGTGCTCGCCCTGCGAGAGGTCGTGACCCTGTTGCTGGCGCGCTGGGGCCTCAGCCACGGCGTCGACATCGAGGTCAACTGGATAGGAAGAATGGCGGTCTTCCCGGTGATGTCGGCCATCTTCTTCGCGATGGTCTGGCCAGGGTGGTTCCCGACGACCCTCCTGGTGATCGGGGTGGTGATGTCGATCATGGCGACCGTGCTGTACGCGCGGGTCGGCCGCGACCGGATCCGGGAGTCACGGGAAGCGGCAGATGCCGCCCAACCGTAAAGCGATGGTTGAAGGTTAGGCTTCGCGCGTATAATGGCGCCCATGTCCACTTCCCACTGCCCCGAATGTGGGCATGTAAACCCCGAAGCAGCGAACTACTGCCAGAAATGCGGCACGTTTATCGGCATGCGGGAAGGCAGCGAGGAGCCGACGACCACCACCTACCGGGTTGGTGAGACGGGGGAGATCGAGGCGGTCGACATCGATGCGGAGGTCGAGATGGCCGGGGCGGCCCTGGTGATCCGCAGCGGCGGCGGCCGGGCCGGGGAGAGTTTCCCCATGACCGCCGAACGGCTGGCGATCGGCCGGAGTCCCGAGGCCGGGGTTTTCCTTGACGACGTCACCGTTTCCAGGAACCATGCCCTGCTGGTCAGCCGGCAGGGCGGAACCTACATCGACGACCTCGGTTCGCTCAACGGCACCTACGTGAACCGAAGCAGGATCGAGTCCCAGAAACTCGAAGACGGCGACGAAATCCAGGTCGGCAAATACAAACTCAGCTACCTGGAGAAGTGATGGCCGTTTCCGACTCGAGAGAGGCGCCCGCAGTCACCGACAGCCCGCCCGCCAGACCGCGAAAGGCATTGACCATCGGTGCAGTGGCGGCGGTGCTCAGCAAGGAGTTCGACGACGTCTCGATTTCCAAGATCCGGTACCTGGAGGACCAGAAGCTGGTCTCTCCCCGTCGCACTGCCGGCGGCTACAGGCTCTACAGCCAGGCTGACGTCGACCGGCTGCGCACGATCCTGCGTCTTCAGCGCGACGAATTCCTGCCGCTCAGAGTGATCCGGCAGGAGCTTTCGGGAGCCCCGGTCACCAGCGGACTGTCCAGCTCTGCCGGCAGCTCCAATACTTCACGCCGGGCGAAGCTGATCGGGACCAGTAGTTCCCGTTTCACCCTCGAAGACGTCGTCGACGAAACCGGAGCTGCTCATGAATTCGTCCGGGAGCTTGCTGAATTCGGATTGGTCGAACCCCTGAACGAGTCAGGGACGATGGTCTACGACGAGACTGACGTGGAGATCGTGAGGGCGGCCAACGAACTCGCGAAGTCGGGCGTGGGGGCCAGGAACCTGCGGCTGTTCAAGACTTCGGCAGACCGCGAGGTCCAGCTCATCGAAGCTCTTCTGGCGCCGAAGTTCGCCTCCCGCAACCCGCAGCGCCGCAAGGAGGCGGTGGAGACCCTGGAGAGGATGGCCACCGTACTGAGCGAGCTCAAGCACGCGCTCCTGGTGCGGGACCTTCGCCGGCTGTCCGGTAGCTGAGGCGACCGGCGTTGCCTTCGGTCACCCGCAAACGCACGATTCCGGCCTCGCCGGAGAAAGTCTTTGACGTGATCTCCGACCCCCGCCGGCTGCCCCAGTGGTGGCCGCGGGTCGTCCGGGTCGAGGACGTCGCCGGCAAGCCAGGCGCCGAACGCACCCGCTGGACCAACGTTCTGGCCGCTGACTCGGGCCGGAAGCTCCGGCTCGACTACTGCTGCCTGGCATCGAACCGTCCCGGGCGCTACGAATGGGAGCATGAACTCGAGGGGACGCCGTTTGCCGACCACATGGTCAGCCAGACGACCGAGATGCTGCTGGAGCCGGCGGCCGAAGGAACGCTGATCAGGATCACCTCGACTCACACTCTGAGGGGAACCGCGAGGCTCGCGGGTTTCGCGATGAAGAGAAGCCAGAAGGAAATGCTCGAAGCCGCGCTCAACCGGTTAGAGGATCATTTCTCCGGCGACTCGGGCTGATGCCGGGCCCGCATCGCGATACGAGGTGGTGGGGCTGGGGCGACCCGGCCGAGGACACCTCTCTGCCACCGGGAGCCGAGCGGCTCCTGGCCGAATTCGGAATCGAGACCGGCGAGCCAGCCTCGGATCCGGACCTCGCCAGGGTCGAGCTGCCTGACGCCGAGGGTGTCCCGCGTCCCGTCGTTGAGGCAGCCGGTGAAAAGAACGTCTCGGTCTCGCCGGAAGACCGGATCAGGCACTCTGGCGGGCAGAGCCTGGCCGACCTGATCGAGCGCCGCTCGGGGGAAATCGGTATCGCCCCCGACGCAGTCGTCACCATCGACTCGGTCGATCGCATTCAGCCGTTGCTGGAGGCCTGCTCGGCCGCTTCGGTTGCCGTCGTTCCGTTCGGCGGTGGAACCAGCGTGGTCGGGGGCGTAAGCCCGGTGCGGGACGGGTTCAATGCGGTTATCAGCCTCGACACGGCAGGCCTGCGCGGCGCGGACGTCGACCCTGTCTCGATGACCGCGCGGCTCGGTGCCGGGCTGCGCGGTCCGGAAGCCGAGGCGCTGCTGGCCGGGGCGGGATTCACCCTGGGCCACTTCCCCCAGTCCTTCGAGTACGCGACGATCGGGGGTTTCGCCGCAACCAGGTCCGCGGGACAGTCCTCCAGCGGCTACGGCCGCTTCGATTCGCTGGTCAGCGCGATCAGCATGGTCAGTCCGGCGGGGCCGATCTCGACCCTGCGGACCCCGCATACTGCCGTCGGACCTGCGCTCCGCGAGCTGATCGTCGGCTCCGAGGGGGCCCTGGGCGTGATTCCGGAGGTCGAGGTACGACTCCAGCCCGCTCCGGAGGCCAAGCGGTACGAAGCCTGGTTCATCGACAGTTTCGAGGCAGGGAATGCGATCATCCGCAGACTCGCCCAGAGTGGTCGCCTGCCTACGATCGCCCGGGTTTCAGACCCGCAGGAGACGGCTGTCTCACTGGGCATCTCGGGACCCTCCGGTGCCGCCGGCGACGCTTTTCGGAGCTATCTGAAACTGCGCGGAAAGGGCGGCGGTTCTCTGATGATCGTCGGGCTCGAAGGCAGTGCCGTCGAGGTCAGGCGCCGGCGCCCGGAGCTGGCGAGGGCGCTTCGTGCCGGTGGCGCGATCTCGCTCGGTCGCGCGGCCGGGGAGAGCTGGTCGAAGTCGAGGTTCCACGGCCCCTACCTGCGTGAGGCCCTGCTCGACCGTGGTCTGGTCGTGGATACCCTCGAGACCGCCCAGCAGTGGAGCGGTCACACCAGGCTCTACGAGGAGGTCGGCAGGGCGATCCGCAGCGAACTGGAGGCGCTCGGGATGCCCGGCGTTGTCATGTGTCACCTCTCCCATGCCTACCGCGACGGTGCTTCGCTCTACTTCACCGTGATCGCCGCACCCGGTAGCGACGGTCAGGTGCAGTCCTGGCGGCGCATCAAGTCGGCCGCCAGCGCTGCCATCCAGTCTGCCGGAGGCACGATCTCACACCACCACGCAACCGGCCGGGATCACCTCGACTACGTCGAGAACGAGATCGGTGCCCTCGGCGTCGAGAGCCTCAGGGCGGTCAAGCAGAGGCTCGACCCTGCCGGAATCATGAATCCGGGCTGCCTGATACCTCCGGCAGACTGACCCGGACTAGCCGTTGCAGATCCTCAGGATCTCGTCTTTGGCGTCCTGGGGCATCGAGATCGCGCCGTCGAGGACGGTATCTCCGACGAATTCGGGCAGGCTGTCGGCGTCACCCTGGCTGCCGTTGCCTACCGCCTCTTCGATCGTCCGGTTCATTTCGGAGTTCTGAACGCGTGAAAGCCGCATCTCTGTGAAGAAGTCGCCCGCGATCAGGCAGAGGATCGCCTGGTTGATCACGACCTGGCCGGTGATCGCACCGGAGTTATTGACCCGGGCCTGGTTGATCGGGAAGGCACCGCCTGAGCCGAAGAGCCAGAGGGTGTAGCTCTGCCCCTGTTCGGAGGGTTCGAGACCGTTGAACTGGAGGTCGGCGGCGAAGTCGGTCCCGCTGAAGCCGAACTGGACCACGCCCCGTCCCTCTGCACCTTCCACCGGGCGGAGCACGGCCGTGGTCGGGGCGGGTTCTTCGGCATTCGTATCGCCGTCGTCACCCGAGCCGGTGAGCAGTACTACGGCGATCACTGCGGCAATCAGAACTGCGGCCAGTACGACGATCGCCAGCAGGCGTCGCTGAGGCATCGTCAGGCTCGAGAAGAAGCCCGGGCTGTCCTTCGGCTGACCGGCCCGGCTGCTCTTCTTCGAGCGGCCTTCTGCGGACCTCCGGGCCGCTCCGGAGCTGAGCGATCCGGCGGTGGCGTCGAGCTTCGGAAGTTCGGCACCGGGAACCAGCAGCCGGAGCTGATCGCAGAGATCGCTCGCCGTCTCGCGTGCCTCGGGGCTTTCGCGCAGGGCCTTTGCGGTCTCGGCGCGGTCGATCGGATCGGCCTGGCCGAGCAGGTAGTCGGTCAGGTCGGCGTGGCGGTCGGGATCGGAGCCGTGGATCTCGGTCAGGGCGGAATGGGCCCGGCGCCGGACCTCGGATTCGCCGATGCCGAGGAGGTCTGCGATGTCGCCGTAGCTCTTGCCACGCGCGAGCAGAAGCTGCAGCAGCGACCGGCTGTCCTCGCTCAGGGCCATAGCGGATAAGCCTATGGGTTTATGATCGCGGGCATGTCTGAGGTAAACCTTCCCGAGTCCCCGTTCGATCTGCTCCTGAAGACCGAATTCCTTTCCTACGATCCGGACGCGGCCCGTGCCCGGATCCGTATGGGCGATGAGCACCGCCAGCCGATGGCGATCATGCACGGCGGGGTCATGGCCAGCCTCATCGAAAGCCTCTGCTCGGCATCAACCGCAAGGGCTGTCGTGCCCGACAACATGATCGCCATGGGTCAGCACATCTCGGTCAATTTCCTGCGACCCGTATCCAAGGGTGGCATCGAGGTCGAGGCCTACACCGTCCACCGCGGGCGGATGACCTGGGTCTGGCGGGCGCTGGTGCGCGACGACGACGGGCGTGACTGTGCCGCCGCCCAGATGACCATCGCTGTGCGGGAGGCCCCGGACGGCATGGACCTCGGCTTCCTGGTCAAGGAGCCGGAACCCGAACCCGAAGCCTGACCTCCGAGGCCATCCGGCCCGGCCGAGCGGTCGCGGTCAGGCCTTCCAGGGGCGGTAGCGGTTGGTGATCGGCATCCGGCGGTCGCGGCCGAAGCCTTTCGAGGTGATTCTCAGGCCCGGGGGTGACTGGCGACGCTTGTATTCGGCCCGGTCGACCAGGGCCACGACTTCCGCGGTTACCCGGGCGTCTTCACCGAGGGCCACGATCTGGGCGGGACCGAGGTCCTCCTCGACGTAGAGCTGGAGGATTCGATCCAGGGTGTCGTAATCGGGCAGGGAATCCGAGTCCTTCTGGTCCGGGCGCAGTTCGGCCGACGGGGGCCGGGTGATGATCGCCTCGGGAATCACGGGGGAGGCCTGGTTGCGATAGCGGCAGAGTTCGTAGACCAGGGTCTTCGGTGTGTCCTTGATCGGAGCCAGTCCGCCGGCCATGTCGCCGTAGATCGTCGAGTAACCGACCGAGGTCTCGCTCTTGTTGGCGGTGGTCAGCACCAGCCAGCCACGGCTGTTGGAAAGGGCCATCATCAGGTTTCCCCGGATGCGGGCCTGGAGGTTTTCAGCGGTCAGCCCGGTGTTCTCTTCACCGAGCAGAGCACCGAAAGCCTCCATCGGAGCCTCGATCGGGATCTCGAGCATTTCGACCCCCAGCTTCGATGCCATCTCGCGTGCGTCGGACTGGGTCTCGGTACTGGAGTGAGGGGACGGCATCACCACGCAGGTGACCCGTTCCGGACCGAGGGCGTCGGCGGCCAGCGCTGCGACAAGGGCCGAATCGATGCCGCCCGACAGGCCGAGGCCGACGTGCGCGAAGCCGTTCTTGACGACGTAGTCGCGCAGGCCGGTGACCAGCGCCGCGTACACCTCGTCGAGATCACCCAGCCAGGGCGCCACCCTGGGCTCACCGTCGTAGATCAGCAGGTCTTCGGTGAACTGCCCTGCCCGGGCCAGCACGGTGCCGTCGGGTGCGATCACGGCACTGGCGCCGTCGAAGATCAACTCGTCCTGACCGCCGACCATGTTGACCAGTGCCACCGGGCGCTGCTCGGCTATCGCGACCTGTCGGAAGATCTGCTCCCGCTCGCGAGCTTTCCCCCGGTGGTACGGAGACGCGGAGAGGTTCACGATCAGCTCAGCGCCCGGTGCGAGCTCACGGGCGACCTCCGAATCCGGCTCCCAGCAGTCTTCGCAGACCGTCAGCCCGACGGGCAGCCCGCCGGCCCCGGTGACCAGCGGTCCGTTCCCGTTGCGGAAGGTACGGAACTCGTCGAAGACGCCGTAGTTGGGCAGCAGTCGCTTGCGGTAGACCGCCCTGACCTTCCCGTCCGAGATCACGGCGGCGGCGTTGGCCGCAATCGCACGGCCGACCGGGTGTGAAACAGGCTCTGCGTAGCCGACGATCGCGGTTATGCCCTTGACCTCGGCGGCGAGCTCTTCCATCACCCTGGCGTTGGCCGAGATGAAGTCCGGTCGAAGGTAGAGATCTTCCGCCGGGTAGCCGGTCAGTGCCAGTTCCGGAAAGACCACCAGTCCGGCGCCGGCCGCGCGGGCCTGTTCGATCCAGTCGGCGATCATCGCGGCGTTGCCGTCGAGGTCACCCACCGTGGCGTTGATCTGGGCAAGCGCGATCCGGGGAAGGCTCTTCACCACAGGAGTTTTAGCTGGAAAGCGCCGGTGGGCGGATTCGGGCCTATTCGCAGGTCTGTGACCCGCCCCACACACAGGGTGGGCGAACTTCACTTTACTAATGGTCTACTCACACAATGCTCACAAAGCCGAGCCGCCACGAGCAAGTGGCGGGCGGGGGACCCAGTGTCGCCGTTCAGGTGCGACAGGGGCGAATCCGGCGGTGATCCGCCGGTAACCGGGAAAGACCCGGCGAGCCCGGCAGCTGACCCCGCAGGCACCAAGGAGATCTCAACGTGAATTTCAACCGGACCCTTCGGTCCCTTTCAGCCGTCTGCATGCTCTTCGTCGTTTCCCTGGCAACCGCCGGTAACGCGGCGGGTTCGACTCCGACAGGCGACTCCGCCGCGCTGGAGGCCAAGCCGATCAGGAAGGGTGGCGGGCCGGCCTCGGTCTCGCGCGTGACTCTGGCAACCAAGCGTGTTCGACACGGAAGCAGGATCAAGGTCCGTGGAATGGTCGAACGCCGCAGCAAGCGGGTCGGCCTCTACTTCCGTCCGTCCGACTCCGGACGCTGGATCCGGCTCAAGAAGGTCGAGACGAACAGCGCCGGGCGCTACGAGTCTTCGATAACCGCGCGCCGCAACGGTCAGATCAGAGCCGTCTCCTCGGCCGGGACCAGATCCAAACCGAAGAAAATCCGCGTGCGCAGCCGGATCTCGGTCAAGCCGGTCAAGCGGTATTCGGCTGTCGGCTCCCGTGTGGTGATCCGTGGCTCGGTCAGCCCCGCCGGCAGGCGGTCCGTCAAGGTCGTCATCGGCGGCCCGCAGGCAAAGGTGATCCGTACCCGGACCACCGCCAGGGGTGGATTCAGCCTCGGCTGGCGACCGCGCAGCAGCGGCAGCCACCGGGTCCGGGTTTTCGCCGGAGGAAACGGCCAGGCAGCCTCCGACGCCAGCCGGAGGATCCGGGTCACTGGACTCCGTCAGACCCACGCCTCGTACTTCGGACCCGGCCTCTACGGAGGGGCGCTCGCCTGCGGAGGGCGGCTCTACCCCGGAACACGTGGGGTGGCGCACAAAACCCTGCCCTGCGGCAGCAAGGTCACGCTTCGCTATCGCGGACGGACCGTGACGACCCGGGTCGTGGATCGCGGACCTTTCATTGCCGGCAGGGAGTACGACCTGACCTATGCGACGCGCAACGACCTCGGCTTCGGTGACATCGGCTCGGTCTGGACCGATCGCTGAAGCCTGTTGCGCAGGGCTGCTAATACTTCGGGGGTGAGCAGCCCGGAAGTCAAGAACCTCGAAGCCATATCCAGGGCGATCGACCAGCACAACACCAGTTGCCCTTTCCCGGCCGCCGAGGTCAGGATGAACCCGTTCGAAATTGAACGGCTCGGCTGGGAGGAGATCCGCGGCCTGCCGATCGTCGGCGATCCGGATCTCGGCACGGGGCGCTTCAGGATCGTCTGCTCGCGCGACATGGACGGCGAAGACCTCGAAGAGGTGGAGGCAGTGGGGCGCGACTACGTCGCCGTCACCCCTGGTGCCCCGGAGTCGGAGCCGGCGATGCCGGTGCCCGACCTGCCCGAACCGTCGCGCAACTGACTAGAACTCGTTCCAGAAGTCGATCCCGAGGTTGGTCATCCAGCGCTGGACCTCGATGTTGAGCCGGAACAGCTCTCCGGTCCAGATCAGAACCCCCATCGCGATGAGGATCACTCCGCCGAAGGCGATCAGGGCCGCGTAGTGCCGCTTGACCACCGCGAAGGTGCTGGTCATCCGGTTGAACGCCAGCGCTGTCAGCAGGAAGGGGATGGCCAGACCGGCCGAGTAGACCGCGAGAAGCAGGGCGCCCTTGCCGGCTGATTCGGTCAGCGCCGCGGCCGAGAGGATCGCGCCGAGGGTCGGCCCGATGCAGGGGGTCCAGGCGATCGCGAAGGCCGCGCCGGCGATCAGCGGCCCGCCTTTGCCGGCCCGGTTGATCAGCGCCTCCGGATGCCACTCCTTGTTCAGCTTGACCACGAAGAACGATGCCACGAACAGGATTCCCATCAGGATGATCACCGCCGCCGCAACCTTCTCCAGCACGGCGCGGTTGTCGCTGTCGTTCAGGGCCGAGCCGATTCTCGTCGCGGTCAGTCCCAACAGGATGAAGATCACCGAGAAGCTCGCCACGAAGACCAGGCTCGGAGCCAGGACCCGCCGCCACCCGGCGTCGTCGAGGTCATCCACCGAGACTCCGGAAACCGCCGCCAGGTAGCCGGGAACCAGGGGCAGCACGCAGGGGGAGAGGAAGGAGACGATGCCGGCCAGAAGCGCGGCGATCAGGCCGATTCCGGCCGCCGGGTCGGTAGAGGCCAGGACGGTGTACATCCATCCAAGGGTAATGACCGGCTACCGCCGGGGACCCGTCGCTCCGCGCTCTGTAAATTGGCTGACTCGACTTCGACCCCATGGAGGTAGGCAGAGATGAGTGAACTCGAACGGCCGCTGAGCGGTTCAGTAGTGGCGATAACCGGAGGTACCGGTGGTATCGGCATGGCCACCGCACGGTCCCTGGTGGCCGCTGGTGCCCGGGTCGCCCTGGGGGATCTCGACGGAGCGCGCGCCGCGTCCGAGGCTGAATCGCTGGGCCAGGGCAACTTCGGCGGCGAGCTGGATGTGACCGACTTCGGCTCCTTCGAAGCCTTCGTCGATTCGGCCGAGGCCGAGCTGGGACCGCTCGACGGACTGGTCAACAATGCCGGTGTGATGATTCTCGGACCGTTCGACCAGGAATCGGCCGAAATCACCGAGAAGTCAGTCCAGGTCAACCTCTTCGGGGTCATGAACGGGACCAAGATCGCGATGCAGCGGATGAAGCCGCGCGGCCGGGGCCAGATCGTCAACATCGCCTCCCAGGCCGGCAAGACCGGATTCCCGGGTGGCGCGACCTACTGCGCCACCAAGTTCGCAGTGGTCGGGCTTTGTGAGTCGGTTCGAAACGAGCTCGCCGGAAGCGGCGTCGGAATCACCTGTGTGATGCCCGGTCCGGTCAAGACCGAACTGGCCGCCGGTATCGGCAGCGCCCGCGGAGTCCGGTGGCTGCTGCCGTCCGAGGTCGGAGACGGCATCACCAAGGCGATTGCCGAGAAGCAGGCGGAGGTCTGGCTGCCCGCATCGACCCGCTTCCTCCAGCCGCCGACCAGCATCCTGCCGGCCGGTGCCAGGGACAGGTTGATGAAGATCTTCAACGCAGACACGGTGCTTGCCGGTCACGATGCCGACCCCGGCCGTGTGGCCTACGAGAAGAAGGTCCTCAGCGGCGACTGAGGCGGGGCGGACCGATCGACACCCGGCCTCCGGCTTTGGCCCGCGGGACAAGTGCCTGCGGGAGGGCTCCGGTATCCTTCCGGGACCGGCAGGAGCCTTGCGGAGGAGGATCCAGCCGGCAGTTTCCCGTCCAGACGACCAAAACCTGACAGCCGCGCCCGGCTTGGAAAGCGCGACAGAATGAGCGAATTCACCCCCTCGGTACGGACCCGCAGCGGTCTGTACGACTCGAAATTTGAACACGATGCCTGTGGAGTCGCGATGGTCGCGCGACTCGACAACGTGGCGCGCCACGATGTCGTATCCGAAGGCCTCCTGGCCCTTGAGAACCTCGAGCATCGCGGGGCCGCCGGGGCCGACGCGTCGACCGGCGACGGGGCCGGGATCCTGATTCAGATGCCCGATCTCTTCTTCCGCGAGGAGGTCCACTGTGAGCTCCCGGCCGCCGGCGCCTACGGGGTGGCGATGTGCTTCCTGCCCAGGGACGAACAGGCCCGCGAGCGGCTCAAGCAGACGGTCACCGGAATCGCCGAGGATGAAGGCCAGACGGTCCTCGGCTGGAGGGACGTGCCGGTGGACACGGGCCACGTCGGTGAAACGGCCGATCAGAGCCGTCCGCACGTAGCCCAGCTCTTCGTAGCCGCAGCCGATTCCCTGAATGGCGACCAGGACGCCTTCGAACGCAAGCTCTATGTGATCCGGAGGGTCTGTGAGCGCGAGGCGGGCGATGAGCTCTACATGGCCTCGTTCTCCTCGCGGACGATCGTCTACAAGGGCATGCTCACCTCGTACCAGGTGCCCGGCTTCTATCCGGAACTCCGCGACGAGCGGGTCCGGTCGGCGATGGCACTGGTCCACTCCCGCTTCTCGACCAACACCTTCCCGAGCTGGGACCTCGCTCACCCCTTCCGGCTGATCGCCCACAACGGCGAAATCAACACACTGCGCGGAAACATCAACTGGATGCGGGCCAGGGAATCCCAGCTGGCTTCCGAGCTCTTCGGTGACGACCTCGAGAAGGTCACCCCGGTGGTCCGGCCCGACGGCTCGGATTCAGCCACCTTCGACAACGTGCTCGAACTGCTGATGATGGCCGGGCGTTCGCTGCCCCATGCGGCGATGATGATGATTCCCGAGGCCTACCGCGACCGGACCGACCTCCCGGAGGAGCTGCTCGGCTTCTACGCCTTCCATTCCTGCCTGATCGAGCCCTGGGACGGGCCGGCGGCGGTCTGCTTCACCGATGGCAGAGTGATCGGCGCCACCCTGGACCGCAACGGTCTCAGGCCCGGCCGGTGGGTCGAGACGACCGACGGCATGGTCGTGCTCGGTTCCGAGATCGGCCTGCTCGACATTCCGCCCGAGCGGATCAAGCGCCTGGGCAGGCTGCAGCCGGGCAAGCTCTTCCTGGTCGACCTCGAAAAGCACCGGATCGTCGAGGACGAGGATGTCAAGCGCGAGATCGCCGGTGCCCAGCCCTACGGCGAGTGGTTCGACCGCGCATCGGTCCATTTCGACGACCTGCCGACCGCCTACGTGACCATGACCGGGGTCCAGCCGACGCCCCGGCGCCAGAAGGCCTTCGGGTACACCCAGGAGGATCTGCGCACGCTGATCGCCCCGATGGCCGCAACCGGGGCCGAGCCGATCGGCTCGATGGGCAACGACGCCGCCCTGCCGGTGCTGTCCGACAGCCGTCCGCCGCTCTACAGCTACTTCAAGCAACTGTTCGCCCAGGTGACCAACCCCCCGGTTGACCCGATCCGCGAAGAGGTCGTGATGAGCCTCGCCGTAGGAGTGGGATCAGAACAGAACCTGCTTTCGGAAAGCGAGCAGCATGCCCACCAGCTCTGCCTCGACCAGCCGATCCTGCTCAACCAGGAGCTGGAGACGATCCGCCACGTCAACCACGACATCTTCCAGGCCGACACGATCGACATCACCTGGGACGTCGCCGAAGGACCCGAAGGCATGGAGAGCCGCCTGCGGGACCTCTGCGTGGAGGCCGAGGAGGCGATCGAAGCGGGCTTCAACATCCTGATCCTCTCCGACCGCAGAACCGGTCCCCGCCGGGTGCCGATTCCGGCCCTGCTCGCGGTCGGCGCCGTTCACCACCACCTGGTCAGGGCCGGTACGCGCCTGCGGGCCGGCATGGTCCTCGAATCCGGTGAACCGCGCGAGGTTCACCACATGGCCACTCTGATCGGCTACGGGGTGAGCGCGATCAACCCGTATCTGATGCTCGATACGGTCGATGACCTGGTCGTGGAAGGCAGGGTGCCCGACACCGAATCGCCGGAACGGGCCCAGCGCAACGTGGTCAAGGCGATCGGTAAGGGCCTGCTGAAGACGATCTCGAAGATGGGGATCTCGACGATCCAGTCCTACTGCGGGGCCCAGATCTTCGAAGCGGTGGGCCTCGACGAAGAACTCGTGGACCGCTACTTCACCGGAACCGCGTCGAGGATCGGTGGAATCGGAATCGACGTGGTCGCCCACGAGACGATGGAACGGCATGCGACCGCATTTCCGGGTCGCCACGAGGACCTTCTGCCGGTCGGCGGCCTCTACTACTGGCGTCGTGACGGTGAGTTCCACCAGTGGAACCCGGAAACCATCGCCCTGGTCCAGCATGCGGTCCGGGGTGAAGGCGGCGACCCGCAGGCCACCTACGACGAGTTCGCCGAAGAGGTCAACGGCACCTCGGTCAAGCGGGCCACGCTGCGGGGCCTGTTCAAACTCCGCGAAGCCGACCAGCCGATACCCCTCGAAGAGGTCGAGCCCGCGTCGGAGATCGTCAAGCGCTTTGCCACCGGTGCCATGTCCCTCGGCTCGATCTCGCGGGAGTCACACGAGAACCTGGCGATCGCGATGAACCGTCTCGGCGGCAAGTCGAATACCGGTGAGGGCGGGGAGGACCCGGTCCGCTTCGAACGCGACGACAACGGCGACCTGCGCCGCTCGGCGATCAAGCAGGTGGCATCCGGGCGCTTCGGCGTGACGATCCACTACCTGTCCAACGCCGATCAGCTCCAGATCAAGATGGCTCAGGGTGCCAAGCCCGGCGAGGGCGGCCAGCTTCCCGGCCACAAGGTCGACAAGTACATCGGGTCGGTTCGCCATACGACCCCCGGAGTCAGCCTGATCTCGCCACCGCCTCACCACGACATCTACTCGATCGAGGACCTCAAGCAGCTGATCTACGACCTGCGATGTGCCAACCCGAAGGCCTCGGTCTCGGTCAAGCTGGTGGCCGAAGTCGGCGTCGGCACCGTCGCCGCCGGGGTCGCCAAGGCCAACGCCGACCACGTGCTGATCGCCGGTCACGACGGAGGCACCGGCGCATCGCCGCTCTCCTCGATCCAGTCGGCCGGCATCCCGTGGGAGATCGGCCTGGCCGAGACCCAGCAGACCCTGCTGAAGAACGACCTGCGTTCCAGGATCACCGTCCAGACCGACGGACAGCTGAAGACCGGCCGCGACGTGATCATCGCGGCGATCCTCGGCGCCGACGAATACGGCTTTTCGACCGCCCCGTTGATCGCCTCCGGCTGCATCATGATGCGGGCCTGTCACCTGAATACCTGCCCGGTCGGCATCGCGACGCAGGACCCGGAGCTGCGCAAGCGCTTCGAGGGCGAGCCCGAGCACGTGGTCAACTACTTCTTCTTCGTCGCCGAAGAGGCCCGCAAGATCATGGCCGGGCTCGGCGTCCGAACGATGGACGAACTGATCGGGCGCAGCGAGCTGATCGAGGCCGACGACGCGGTCGAACACTGGAAGGCCCGGGGGATCGACCTGAGCGGGGTGCTGGCCTTTCCCGAGGAAGTCGAAGCGGATGCACCGCGCCATCGCATCCGTCCCCAGGAGCCGGTGCTCGACGACAATCTCGACTGGAAGCTGATCGAGGCAGCCGGTGATTCGATCGACAACGCCGACCCGGTCGAATTCGACATCGAGGTCAGGAACGTCGATCGCTGTGTCGGCGGGATCATGTCGAATGCGATCGCGGTCCGCCACGGAGCCGCCGGTCTTCCCGAGGATACGATCAAGGTCAACCTCCGCGGTTCGGCCGGGCAGTCTTTCGGTGGCTGGCTGGCCCCGGGGGTGAGCTTCTCCCTCCGCGGCGAGGTGAACGACTACGTCGGCAAGGGTCTGTCTGGCGGCGTGCTGGCGGTGTCGCCGCCCGAAGGCGCCGCCTATGAAGCTTCGACCAACGTGATCGTCGGCAATACGGCCCTCTACGGAGCGACCCGCGGCCGCGCCTTCTTCCGGGGCATCGGCGGTGAGCGCTTCGCGGTGAGGAACTCCGGTGCCGAAACGGTGATCGAAGGGGTCGGTGACCACGGATGCGAGTACATGACCGGTGGCACTGTGGTCGTACTGGGCCCCACCGGTCGCAACTTCGCCGCCGGCATGAGCGGGGGCCTGGCCTACGTTTACGACCCCGGGGGGGATTTCAGCACCAGGATCAATCCGACCATGGTCAATCAGATCGAGGCCCTCGAAGACAGCGACCGCTTCGAGTTACGGCGGCTGATCGAAGACCACCAGCGCCGTACCGGCTCAACCGTCGCGGAGCGGATACTGGAGGACTGGGAGCAGGAGGTCGCGCAGTTCGTGAAGGTCTTCCCGACCGACTACAAGCGCGTGCTCTCCGAACTTGAGGCCGAAGCCACGGGGGCAGCACTCTCGGGGTCTCCGGAAGAGAGTCCTGCCCAGCCCGTGGCGACGTCCAGGAAGGGTGGCTGAAATGGGCAAGCTCGGAGGCTTCCTCGAGATCGAAAGGGTCGGCATTCCCTACCGTGACCCGGCCCAGAGGGTCGGCGACTACAGCGAGTTCGTGCTCCACCGGAGCGACGAGGAACTCGCCGAGCAGGGCGCGCGCTGCATGGATTGCGGCGTCCCGTTCTGCCACAACGGCTGTCCTCTGGGCAACCTGATCCCCGACTGGAACGACCTCGTCTACCGGGGACGCTGGCAGGACGCGATCCGCCAGCTCCATGCGACCAACAACTTCCCCGAGTTCACCGGACGGCTGTGTCCCGCCCCCTGCGAGGCCGCCTGCGTGCTTGAGATACGCGAGAACGAATCGGTCACGATCAAGCAGATCGAGCAGAACATCATCGACCGGGCCTGGAAGGAAGGGTGGGTCAAGCCCGAGCCTCCGAGGCGCGAAACCGGCCATCGGGTTGCCGTCGTCGGATCCGGACCGGCCGGCATGGCCGCAGCGCAGCAGTTGCGACGGACCGGCCATCGGGTGGTCCTGTTCGAACGCGACGAGGCCGCCGGCGGACTGGTCCGCTTCGGCGTTCCCGACTTCAAAATCGAAAAGACCGTGGTCGAGCGGCGCGTCACCCAGCTGGTCGAGGAAGGGATCGAGATCAGGTGTGGTGTCGACGTCGGCGTCGATGTCACGGTCAACGAGCTCAAGCAGGACTTTGACGCGGTCGTCCTGGCGACCGGGTCGAGGGTCCCGCGTGACCTGCCGGTGCCCGGCCGGGAACTCGACGGCGTCCATTTCGCCATGGACTACCTCTACACCCGCAACCGCTGGGTGGCAGGCGTGGCCGGGCCGGAGCCGATGGCGGCCGCGCCTGAGCTGCCTGCGATCTCCGCCAAAGGCAAGAAGGTCGTGGTCATCGGCGGAGGCGACACCGGCGCCGACTGCGTCGCCAATTCGATCCGCGAGGGTGCCGCCCAGGTGGTGCAGCTCGAACTGCTGCCAGAGCCCCCGGAGTCCCGGCCCGACGACCGCACGCCGTGGCCACTTTGGCCGCAGAAGTACCGCCTTTCCTATGCGATGGAAGAGGCGAAGGAGATCGATCGCGGGGAACAGGACTTTTCGGTCACGACGACACACCTTTCGGGTGAAGACGGACGGGTCACCACGCTGCATGCGGCCCGGGCCGGCGACGCGCCTCCTTTCGCTCCTGTGGAAGGCACGGGCTTCGAGATCGAGGCCGACCTGGTCCTGCTCGCGATGGGCTTTCTCCACCCGGAGCAGGAACTGCTCGACAGCCTCGGCTGTGACAAGGACGGCCGGGGGAACATAAAGGCCGGCACCTATTCGACTTCGGTTCCGGGAGTGTTCGCCGCCGGCGATGCCCGCCGGGGCCAGTCGCTGATCGTCTGGGCGATCAACGAAGGCAGGCAGTGCGCGCGTATGGTCGACCGCTTCCTCGGTGATCTGCCGTCACCGGTGGTTCGTACCGGCAACGTCGAACCCGAGGACGACGGTCCTGAGGGGCCGCCGCTCCATGTGTCACCCGGACTCGGTCCGGACCCGGGCGTTTCCGCCGGCCGCGCCCAGGAAACCTGAGAACCGCCCTATTTCCGGCTACGGTTCGGCCGGGCTCGCCGGGGGTTCCTGTCCGGTCCGCCTGCGCCGGGTCAGCAGGAAGATGCCGACCAGGGCGCTGACGATGGAACCGGCGAAGATGCCGATCTTCGCGTACTCGAGCAGCTGCTCGTTCTCGAAGGAGAGCTCTGCGATGAAAAGCGAAACGGTGAAGCCGATACCGCCGAGGGCGGCGACGCCCCAGACATGTGAAGAGAGGACCCCGTCGGGAAGTCTGCCCCAGCCGAGGCGCTGTGCGAGCACGACACCGGCCCCGATCCCGATCACCTTGCCGACCACGAGGCCGACTGCGACGCCCCAGAAAATCATGCTGGCTGTGGCGTCGGTGAGGATCGGGCCGGAGATCACGATGCCGGCGTTGGCTAGCGCGAACAGCGGCACGATCAGCAGTGAGGTGTACGGGTGGAGCCGGTGCTCCAGGTCCTCGATGACGTGTCGGCCCTTGATCGGATGCGCGGGGGTCATCAGGCCGAGGATCACTCCGGCGATCGTCGCGTGTACGCCCGAAGAGAGCACCGCTACCCAGGCGACGACGCCGATCACGACGTAGGGGAAGATGCGACTCACTCCGAAACGCTGCATTCCCAGGACCACAAGGAAGCTGAGGACGCTGGCCAGAAGCCAGATCGTGCTGATGTCCTTCGAGTAGAAGACGGCGATGATCAGGATCGCGATGACGTCATCGATGATTGCGATGCTGAGCAGCAGCAGCCTGACACCTGGCGGGATGCGCTTGCCGAGCAGGGCCAGCACGGCGACGGCGAAAGCGATATCGGTAGCCATCGGTATGGCCCAGCCGTCGGCCCCTTCGCCACCGGCGTTCAGCGAGAAGAAGATCAGCCCCGGCAGGATCACGCCGCCGAGCGCGGCGATCAGCGGCAGCGTCGCCTTGCTGCGGTCGTTGAGCTCCCCGACGACGAGTTCCCGCTTGATCTCGAGCCCGACCACGAAGAAGAAAAGGACCATGAACCCGTCGTTGACCCAGTACTGCAGGTCCTCGGTCTTCGCGAAATCACCGAAGCCGAGAGTCAGCTTGGTTTCCCAGAACGACTGGTAGGTCTCGCCGAACGGGGCGTTGGCCCACAGCATCGCCGTGATGGCCGCGACCAGAAGCACGGCACCGCCGGATACCTCGCTCTTGATGAAGTCGTTGCCGGCATCGCGCCAGCTCGTATCTGGATCTTTGAAGGGATTGGCCATCTGCTGTTCTCAGGCTATTTCAACCGGCAGGCAGGGCGCGTGTCGGGGCGCACGGTCGAACCAGTGACCGTCCGATGCCGGAGGAGCCTCTCCTAGACTGGGTCGAATGGGTTCTCCAGTCGAGGAGCACGGGCACGGACCGGGGGGGTACCGCGGGGCTGACCGCAGGGCGCTTCTGATCGCGGCGGTGTTGACCGCCGGCTTCATGGTCGCTGAAGCGGTCGGTGGGCTGTTGACCGGAAGCCTCGCCCTGCTGGCGGACGCCGGCCACATGCTGTCGGACAGCTTCTCCCTGTTACTCGCACTGGCGGCCGTCTCCCTGGCGGCGCGCCCGGCGACCGCCAGGCGGACTTTCGGCTTCAAGCGGGCGGAGATCCTCGCCGCGCTGGTAAACGGCGTGCTGCTCGTGGTCGTCTCGCTCTGGGTGATCGTGGAAGCGCTGCGGCGACTTCAGGATCCGGTCGAGATCCTCGGCTTCGGAATGCTGCTGATCGCCATCGCCGGGCTGATCGTCAATCTGGTCGCCGCCTGGGTCCTGACCAGGTCTGGCGGCGAGAGCCTGAACGTCCGGGCGGCCCTCAGGCATGTTCTCGGCGACCTGGCCGGCTCGGTCGGCGTGATCGTGGCCGCCGGCGTGATCATCATCACCGGCTGGGAGCCGATCGACGCGATCGTCTCGATCCTGATCTCGTTGCTGATCGCTGCCAGTGCGTGGTCGGTGCTGAGAGAGGCCGTGGACGTCCTGCTCGAATCCGCACCCGCCGGTATGGACACGGAGGAGATCGGCATGGCGATGGCCGCCCATTCCGGGGTCGACGAAGTACACGACCTCCACGTCTGGCAGATCACCTCGGGGTTTCCGACCCTCTCGGCGCACGTCCTCGTCAGCCAGGAAAGCGACTGCCATGCGATCAGGCTCGAACTCGAGCAACTCCTTCACGAACGCTTCGAGCTGGACCACACGACCCTTCAGGTGGACCACAGGGCAGACCGTTCGCCGCTGAGCATCGAAACGGGGAGGACCGGCAAGTAGCCCGCGTGTGGCCTTGCTCGGGGAGGGCATCGGGTATACGTCCGGTCCCGCCGGTACCTTTTTTTCCGTGAACTGGTTCGAAGGCCGACTGGCCGCCTACGACATCGAAACCACCGGTACCGACACCGAGAACGACCGGATCGTCACCGCTGCCGTCAGCATCGTCGGCGGCGGGGAGCCGGCCGAGAGCCGGACCTGGCTGGTCGACCCTGGAGTGGAGATCCCGGCCGAAGCCACTTCTGTCCACGGGATCACCACCGAGAAGGCACGCGCCGAGGGGCAGGACTCCGCCGATGCGGTGGCCGAGATCAACTCCGTTCTCGCCACGGTCATCGCCGAAGACATCCCGATCGTCGCTTTCAACGCCAGGTTCGATCTGACCATCCTCGACCGCGAGGCCCGGCGCCACGGCGTGGAACCGCTGATCGAGATGGTCGGCGGCTCGGAAGGCCTTCTGGTCATCGATCCCTACGTTCTCGAGAAGCAGATCAACAAGTTCCGCAAGGGCAGCCGTACGCTCGGCATCCTCTGCGAGGACTACGGGATCCCGTTGACCGACGCCCACGCCGCCGACGCCGATGCCCTGGCCGCGGCCAGGCTTGCCTGGAAGCTCGGCCGGATCAACGCCGAGCTCGGGGCTTACGACCTGCCGACCCTTCACGAGGACCAGATCATCTGGGCGGACGAGCAGGGACGGTCGCTTCAGGAGTACTTCGACCGTCAGGGCCGTGCCGAGAAGGTGCAGACGGTCTGGCCGCTGGTCCCTTACGCCGCCTGAGCCGGGCGGCTTCTTCCTCGATGAAGGGCCCCGGATCCGGGCCATGAACGACGCAGCGGCCATTCAGGGACAATCCCTGGCGTGAAGACGCAAGACCGAAATCCCGCGCCCGACGGGAGCGGACAGGACGGACCGGTGGTCGAGCCGGAACTCGACAAGAAGCAGGAACTCAACCTGATCGACGAGATGGGCGGTCCCCAGGGCATCGCCGACTCGAGCCTCCCCGGCCTGCTCTTCGTCGCCGTGTATTCGGTCTCGGGCCAGGATCTTCAGCTTTCGGCGATTGCCGCAGTCGGTCTGGGCGCGATCATCGGCGTGGTGCGTCTGATCCGTGGCGAGTCGGTCCGTTTTGCGGCGGCGGGTTTCATCGGCGTCGCGATCGCCGGCTTCATCGCCACCCGCACCGGCAGGGCCGAGGATTTCTTCCTGCCGGGTCTGCTCTTCAACGCCGGATACGCGGTCGCCTACGCGCTTTCGATCGCCGTCGGCTGGCCACTGATGGGTGTCCTGATCGGCCCGATCATCGGTGACGGCATGAAGTGGCGGCAGGATCCTTCCATGGTCAAGCTGTTCAACCGGATGAGCTGGATCTGGGTCGGTCTGTTCACCACCCGGCTCGCGGTTCAGCTGCCTTTCTACCTGGCCGGCTCGCTGGTCGCGCTCGGAATCGCGCGCACGGTCATGGGTCTGCCTCTGTTCGCGCTCGGGATCTGGCTCTGCTACCTGCTGCTCAGGCGCGAGGGTGTCGACCTCAAGGCGCTGAATCCGAAGAAGGCCGGTGCCGGAGACGCCTGACGCCCGCTGAAGGGGACCCCAGGGAGGCCGACCGCGACAAGCGGGTACAATCTCCGGTCCCCTTTGTCTTCGACCCCGACCCCATCCAGACCTCGCAGGAAGGCCTCTCCGGGGGCCGGTTCCGGCAATGGCTCACGGCCGAAGAAGCGCCCGGACCCCCCGATCCGCCTGAAGATCGCGGAGCCCGGCAGCGACTACGCGGGCGGCTTCTTCGAGATCGCCGTCCAGGCACACCGGCCGGGACAGCCGGAGGTCTTCGAGGATGTCGGGTTTCTCTGGGACCAGGACCAGGAAGCATTCGGTTCGCGGGGGCGCATCGATACGACGCTCGGCGTGGGCATGGCGGCTGCGGCATGGGCACCGCTCAGGCGTCTGCTCGAGGCGGACATTCCGGACCGGCTGCGACTCTCGGATCCCGAAGTCCAGGATCTGCTCGACGGCGCCGCGGAGCGCCTCGAGGGCTCGGGGGTGTCGGTCTCCTGGGATCCGGCTCTCAACGGTTCGCTCGAGGCCCGGGTCGTGGTCGGAACGACCGGGAGCCTCGGTCAGAGCGTGCCGGAGGTATTCGACGAATCGACCCTCCAGGGGTTCACCTGGCGTATCTACCTCGACGGCACACCGCTTTCCCCGGGGGAGCTGGAGTCGCTCGCCCGCACCAACCGCCCGGTGGCAAGGCTGCGGGACCAATGGGTACTGGTCCCGCCGGTACAGGCAGAAAGGGCGCGAAACCCCGACCTGCGTCCACTGACCGCAATCGACGCGCTCAGCGTGGCCCTGACCGGCAGCACCGTGATCGACGGTCGTACGGTCGAGGTCGAGGCGACCGGCTGGCTGGCCGACCTGCGCAAGCAGATCACCAGCGAAGGGGTCGAGTCCGAACCGGCCGAGCAGCCGCAGGCCCTCAACGCGACCCTGAGGGCCTACCAGCTCGAAGGGCTTCGCTGGCTCCACCGGATGACCTCGCTCGGTCTGGGCGGTTGCCTCGCCGACGACATGGGCCTGGGCAAGACCGTGATGCTGATTGCCCTCCACCTTCACCGCAAGGGCAATACGAAGACCGACGGCCCGACCCTGGTGGTCTGCCCGGCATCGCTGCTTGGAAACTGGGAGCGGGAGATCCGCCGGTTCGCCCCCGGCGAGGAAGTACGTCGCTACCACGGTGGCGGCAGGTCGCTCGACGGAGTCGCGAAAGGCTTCGTACTCACCACCTACGGCACGATGAGGCTGGACGCGAACCGGTTCGGCTCGGTCAAGTGGGGTCTGCTGGTGGCCGACGAGGCCCAGCACGTGAAGAACCCGAGATCGGCCGGCGCCAAAGCCCTGCGCTCGATCCCGGCCCGATCCCGTGTGGCGCTGACCGGCACCCCGGTCGAGAACAACCTCTCGGAACTGTGGGCGATTCTCGACTGGACCACACCCGGGTTGCTGGGAAGCCATACGTCCTTCCGCCGGAACTGGGCCGACCCGATCGAGACCGAACGGACCGAGACAACCACCAGGATGCTGGCCAGGCTGATTCGCCCGTTCGTACTGAGGCGCAGGAAGTCCGACCCCGGCATCGCCCCGGAGTTGCCCCCCAAGGAGATCACCGACCAGCCGGTCGGCCTGAGTCCGGAGCAGATCGCGCTGTACGAGAAGGCCGTGCGCGAGAACATGCTGGAGATCCGCACGAGCGAGGGAATGGGGAGGAGGGGCCTGGTGCTGAAGCTGCTCACCTCGCTGAAGCAGATCTGCAACCACCCGGCCCAGTACCTGAAGGAGGAGAATCCTGCCCTGGGGGAGCGGTCAGGCAAGCTGGAGTTGCTCGACGAACTGCTCGACACGATCCTGGCGGAGGACGGAGCGGTGCTCGTCTTCACCCAGTACGTGGCGATGGCGCAGCTGCTGAAACGACACCTCGACCAGCGTGAGGTCGGCAACCAGTTGCTCCACGGCGGTACCCCCGTACCGAAGCGCGAGCAGATGGTGGACCGTTTCCAGGAGGGCGAGGTGTCGGTGTTCCTGCTCTCGCTGAAGGCGGCCGGCACCGGCCTGAACCTGACCCGGGCCGACCACGTCATTCACTTCGACCGCTGGTGGAACCCCGCCGTCGAGGAGCAGGCCACCGACCGGGCGCACCGGATAGGCCAGACCAAGTCGGTGCAGGTCCACCGTCTGATCGCCGAAGGCACGATCGAAGACCGGATCGCTTCGATCCACGAGAGCAAGCGGGAACTCGCCGACGCGATCGTGACCTCCGGCGAAGCGGCCCTGACGGAGCTCTCGAACGAGGATCTGGCCGACCTGGTCGAGCTGAGGAATGCCGGGTAGTCTCACCGGATGAAGTCGCTCTCAGGCGAACTGCTCCTGGTGACCGGAGGGGCAAGGGGCATCGGCCTCGCAATCGCGAGGGCGGCAACGGACCGGGGAGCGAGAGTGGCGCTCGTCGACATCGACGGACGGGCGGCGGATCAGGCGGCAGGAAAGCTGGGGGCCGGCTGTCACGCCTACGGACTCGACGTGACCGACCGGACTGCGTTCGCGGATCTGCTCGAACAGGTTGAGAACGACCTCGGCCGGGTCGGGGTCCTGGTCAACAACGCGGGGATCGCCGAGGCATCGCCCCGGGCCGGCGACCAGCAGCGCGAACTGATCGACCGGATGATCGACGTGAACCTGAACGGGGTGATCAACGGAACCCTGGCCGCACTCGAGTGGATGGAGCCGCGGCGAGATGGCCATATCGTCAACGTCGCCTCGCAGGCGGGCAGGATGGGCGTGCCTGCGCTGGCCGCGTATTCCGCCTCGAAGTTCGGCGTGGTCGGCTTCACCGACGCGATCCGCTCCGAGTACCGGGGTTCCGGAATTTGCTTCAGCTGCGTCATGCCGGGTCCGGTGGACACCGGGATGATGCAGGGAACCCGCAAGGTCCCGTTGATCAGGCTGGTGACCCCCGAACTGGTCGCCGAAGAGGTCATCGCCGCGATCGAACGCCGGCGCGAAGAGGTTTTCGTGCCGCGCTCCAGCGGCTATCTCGTCCGCTTGGCCGGTCTGCTGCCGCCGAGGGCTCGTGAACGGCTCAGCCGGATGATCGGACTCCACCGGGTGTACGCCGAGATCGACCCTTCGGCGCGGACCGACTACAGCGAGCGCGTGGCCGGGCAGGTTCCCGGACAGTGATGCCCGGGCGCTCCCGGTTTACCTAAACTGACGACATGGACCTGACCTTCTCCACCGAAGAGACCGAGTTCCGCGACGAGCTGAGGGCCTGGCTGACGGAAAACCTTCCCGGGGAGGAGCCCCGGGGCGACGAAGACGCGCAGTACCGTTTTCGAACGGAGTGGCAGCGCACCCTTTACGACGCGGGCTGGGCAGCCGTCCACTGGCCTCGGGAATACGGCGGGCGCGACGCGACGCTGATGCAGTCCGCCATCTTCTTCGAGGAGATGGGCCGGATCGGCGCACCGCTCCCGGCGAACGTGCTCGGCCTGCTGCTCGCGGGCCCGACGATCATGGCCTGGGGCACAGAGGAGCAGAAAGAGCGGTACCTGACCCCGATCCTCTCCGCCGAGGAGATCTGGTGCCAGGGTTTCAGCGAACCGGAGGCCGGCTCCGACCTGGCCGCGGTGAAGACCAGGGCCGTGCGGGATGGTGACGACTGGGTGATCACCGGTCAGAAGGTCTGGACCAGCGGCGCCCAGTACTCGAAGTGGTGCATGCTGGTCGCCCGGACCGACCCGGACGCCTCCAAGCACAAGGGCCTCTCGTACTTCCTGATGGACATGGAGCAGGAGGCGGTCCAGGTACGCCCGCTGGTCCAGATCACCGGCGAAGCCGAATTCAACGAACTCTTCATCGAAGAGGCGAGGATTCCCGATGCGAACATGCTCGGTGGCCAGGGTGACGGCTGGAACGTCGCATTGACGACTCTGATGAACGAGCGTTCCGGACTCGGCTTCTTCCTGCAGGTACGGCTGCGCCAGCTGCTGGACCGCCTGGTTGGCGAAGCGAAGGAGAACGGCCGGATTCAGGATCCGGTCGTGGCCGAAGCACTGGGCGACATGCATGTGCGGACCGAAACCCTCCGGCTGCTGGCCTACCGCGGCCTCAGCTCGATCCAGCAGTACGGCCAGCCGGGCCCGGAAGGCTCATTGACCAAGTGGCTCTGGTCCGAGACCAACCAGATGCTCGCCCAGCTGGCGGTATCGGTCCGGGGTCCCGACTCGCTGACCGAAGGTGACCCATGGGCCTACGAACTGCTGCGATCGCGCGGAAACTCGATCGAGGGCGGGACCAC
Source organism: uncultured Solirubrobacterales bacterium (assembly GCA_963717235.1). Lineage (GTDB taxonomy): Bacteria > Actinomycetota > Thermoleophilia > Solirubrobacterales > 70-9 > 67-14. Next base: position 188,001 of record CAVQVQ010000005.1, read on the forward strand.
CGAAATCCTCAAGAACATCGTCGCCGAGCGTGTGCTCGGACTGCCGAGGAAGTGAGAACCCGATGAGATTCGACTTCACCGAAGACCAGCACGAGATCAAGCGCACCGCCAAAGACCTGCTCGCGACACGCTCGACCCCCGAGAAGCAACGGGATGCCGCCGAGGCGGGCGAGTACGACGCCGGTCTGTGGAAAGAACTGGGCGAGCTCGGCTGGCCCGGCGTCGCGGTCCCGGAGCAGCACGGGGGAGGGGGCCTCGGCTATGTCGAGCTGGCCGGACTGCTCGAAGAGGCCGGCTACGCGCTGCTGAACGGGCCACTGTTGAGCACCGTCATGTGTGCGGCGGCGATCTCCGAGGCAGGCAGCGATTCGCAGAAGGACGAATGGTTGCCGCGGCTCTCCTCCGGTCAAGCGACCGGGGCGCTGGGCATCGCCGGTGAGATCACCGCTGATGCTGCGAGCGCCGACGTGGTTGTGATCGCCGATCGGGAATCCGACAGGGCCAGGCTGCTCGCCGGCCCTCAAGGTTCGATTCCCTCTCTGAAGACGATCGATCCGACCCGGCGCTACGGCAAGCCCGATGCATCCCCGGACGGTGAAGAGATGCCGGGCAGCATCGGGGCCTCACTCGATCTGGCAGCAATCCTGGTCTCGGCCGAACTGGTCGGAATCTGTCGCCGGGTCCTCGACATGACGGTCGAATACGTCAAGGACCGCAAGCAGTTCGGTCGTGCGGTTGGCACCTTCCAGGCGGTTCAACACCGCTGCGCCCAGATGCTGCTGCTGACCGAAGGCGCCCGGGCCGACACCTACTTTGCCGCCTGGGCAGCCGACGCTGATCGCGACCGGCTTCCCGAGGCTGCCTCGCTGGCCAAGTCGGCTGCCTCCAAGGCCGGGGTCGAAGTGACCGCCTCGGCGATCCAGGCCCACGGCGGGATCGGATTCACCTGGGAGGCCGATGTCCACTGGTTCTACAAGCGGGCGCAGGTGGACGCCGCGATGCTGGGCGGAGCCAGCTTCCACAACCAGCGCCTGGTCGGCATGAGCCGCGCCGGCAGCTGACCTCGCTCAGCCGGCCGCTCCCGGAATGCCGTTGGCCCGCTGCGATACGGGAGCCGATATGCGCGGCAGCCTTATCGAGAGCAGCCCGGCTGCGAGCAGGAATAGCGCGGAGGCCCAGAGGCAGCCTTCTATTCCGTAGAGCTGGTAGAGCAGGCCCGAAAGCAGCGTGCCTGTCAGTCTGCCGCCGGCGTTCGCCATGTAATAGAAGCCGACGTTCATGGAAACCCGGTCAGCCTGCGAGTAGGAGAGGATCAGGTATGAGTGGACGGCCGAGTTCATCGCAAAGACAAGCCCGAAGGCGATCAGGCCGGCCACCAGCACGGTCTGCGGGTCGAAATCCGCGATCAGGGCAACTGCGATCAGGGCAGGAAAAGCCGCCAGGGTCAAGGCGAGCCACATCGCGATCCGTCCATCCGGAGGAGGGGCACCGGCCCGCTGCCGCCGCTGCAGGATCGACGGAGCCGACGCCTGGACGATGCCGTAGCCGATGACCCAGACCGCCAGGAAAGTGCCGACCTGCCAGAAACTCCAGTCGAGCACGGTCCGCAGGTAGACCGGCAGGCCGACGACGAACCAGACGTCCCGGGCGGCAAAGAGGCAGACCCGGGCCGCGGCCAGCGCGTTGACGGATCGGCTCTGGGAGAACATGTGCCGGAATCGGGCCTTCGGATCGACCGTGCCGAGGCCGCCGTGCATCAGCACGGCAGTGGAGAGCAGCGCGGTCAGGACCCCTGCGGCCAGCAGCAGCATCGCCGTCTGAAAACCGACCACGCTGAGAAGTAGTCCGCCGACGAAGAAGCCCACGCCCTTGAGGGCATTCTTCGAACCGGTGAGGATCGCGACCCAGCGAAAGAGTGAACTCTCGGAGTCCTCGGGCACGACCAGCTTGACCGCGCTCTTCGAGCTCATCTTGGTCAGGTCCTTCGCGATTCCCGAGAGCGCCTGTGACCCCATCACCAGCGGTACGACGAGCCAGGTTTCGGGCACCAGGCCGAGCAAGGAAAGCGCGAAGACCTGAATCGAAAGGCCGGCGAACAAGGTCGCCTTCAAGCCCAGCCGGGCGGCGATGAAGCCACCGGTCAGGTTGGTCAGGATGCCGAAGACCTCGTAGAAGACGAAGATCGTCGCCAGTTCGAAGGGCGAGTAGCCGAGCTGGTAGAAAAAGAAGAGGACGAGGATCCGGGCGGCGCCGTCAGCGACCGTATCGGCCCAGTAGGCGATCGTGACCAGGATGTAGTTCCTCAGGTCACCGCCCGGCGCCTCCCGAGGCTCCGACGCGGTGCCCACCTCCTCAGCCTCTTCCTCTTGCGATCAGCTGAAGCAGGTCGACCAGCCGGTTGGCGTAGCCCCACTCGTTGTCGTACCAGGCATAGACCTTGACCTGGGTCTCGTTGATCACCCGGGTTGAGAGCGCGTCGACGATCGAAGAGCGCGGGTCGCCCCGGTAGTCGCAGGAGACAAGCGGCCTTTCTTCGTAGCCGAGGATCCCCTCGAGTTCGCCCCCCGAGGCCCTCTTGAGCAGATCGTTCACTTCTTCGGCATCGGTGGCGCGTTCAGTCTCGAAGACACAGTCGGTCAGCGATGCATCGAGCAGCGGCACCCTCACCGCGTGTCCGTCGAGCCTGCCCTGGAGTTCCGGGAAGATCAACCCGATCGCGGTCGCCGATCCGGTCGAGGTCGGGATCAGGGAGACACTGGCCGCCCGGGCCCGGCGCAGGTCCTTGTGAGGGGCGTCGACGATCGTCTGGGTATTGGTCAGGTCGTGGAGGGTCGTGATCGAGCCGTGCCTGATCCCGATTCCTTCGTGCAGGACCTTTACAACGGGTGCCAGGCAGTTGGTGGTGCAGGAGGCTGCGGTGAGAATGTCGTGCTGTTGCGGGTCGTAGAGGTTGTCATTGACGCCGACGACCAGGTTCAGCGCCCCGGACTTGACCGGGGCGGCCACCAGGACCTTCTCGGCTCCATCGGAGAGGAACGGCTGGAGCGTCTCCATGGTCCTGAACCTGCCGGAAGACTCCAGCACCACATCCACGTCGAGATCCGACCAGTCGAGGTCTTCGGGCCTCGATTCGGAGGAGTAGCGGATCTGATGCCCGGCGGCTGAGAGCTCGCCGGGACCGGCCTCGAACCGCTCGGTCCAGGTTCCCTGGACCGAATCGAACTCGAGCAGGTGGGCCGCCGACGCCGAGTCCATGTGAGGTTCGTTCACGGCGACGAACTCCAGGTCGGGTGAGTCGTGTCCGGCCCTGAGGGCCAGTCGGCCCATACGGCCAAATCCGTTGATCCCGATTCTCAAGCTGCTCTCGCCTCTCTCGCTCTCCGCTTCACTGCCTCGAAGCTATCAATTGACAGACATCGATCGAACTGATTTGATGAATTTCGATGAGCCGCGAGATGACACTCACCCCAAAACAGAAGCGCCCGCCGGGCGAGCCCTGCTGCGAGCCGGTGGTCTACCCCGACGTGGACCGGGGTGAAGCGGAAAGGATGGCGGTGATCGCCAAGGCCCTGGGCGACCCGGTCAGGCTGACCCTGGTCGACGTCCTTCGAAAGCACGCCGGCGAGGTCTGCGTCTGCGAGCTGGTGCCGCTGTTCGACCTCAGCCAGCCGACGCTCTCACATCACCTGAAGAAACTCCGGGATGCGGGAATCGTCAACAGCGAACGACGCGGCCTGTGGGCCTACTACTACGTCGAGCCGGAGGCGCTCGAAGAGCTGGCAGGCTGGCTGGGCTGAGGCGCGGTTCAACTGTCCAGCAGGATGAGCAGCGCCGTGCCGATACCCAGAACGATGCCCATGATCCCGAGCAGGTTGGTACTGAGCGGGCCGGGGGAGGCCGACTCGCCGCTGCTGACCGCCTGGTCCACGTGCGAACCGCGCCGGGTCCCGAACTGGACCAGCAGGATCCCGTAGACCACGAAGCCGACGCCGAGGACCACGTAGGGCCAGACGGTGACGTTCTGATCGAGCATCGGCACGACACGTCCGACGCCGATGCCGACCGCAAAGGCGGCAAGGCCGGTGCGCCACCAGGCGAGCTGGGTGCGCTCGCCGGCGAGCCTGGTTCTTCGGGGTGCGTCTCCGTTGCTCATCGCCTGCAGAGAAGAGTACGCCGTTCGCACGGCGGCAGAACGAGAAACGGCGGCCGAAGCCGCCGTCTCTCAAGAAACCGATGGCGCTTGCTGCGGCCTACTTGCCGCCGGGCAGCCACCCCTCGATGATCGGGTCGACCTCTGCCACCGAGGCGTCGAGGATCGAACCGTGATCCACACCCGGGTAGGTGAGGTAGGTGACGTCATTCCCCGGGACGGCGTTCAGGTCGACGTTCAGGTTGTCGGTCAGGAACGGGAACGTCGTCGTATCCGCCAGGCCCTGGGCCAGGAGGATCGGTGCAGCGCTTTCGGCGACCGGGTTCTGCTCACCCAGCACGTCCAGCAGCCCGCTCGTATCCGCTCCGGGTCGAATCAGGGTGCTGGGGGCAATGCCGGCGAGACTGGTCGGCTCCGAGAGCTGGGCCAGACATTCGGTCAGCGTATCGGGGTAAAAGGCAAGCACCGGGTCGGATATCAGCGCAGGAGCGTCGATAGCCGGGTAGACCGAGTCCATTCCGCGTACGATCATCGTCGCCAATGCGGTGAGGCCGTTCGGCTGGGTAAGGGCCGGCAGGAGCGATACCTGCTCGGCCAGCTGCGAAGCCGGAGCGTAGGCGACGGTACCCCTGAGCTTCAGGTCAGGGGTCCACGAAGCGGCCTGGTCGGCGGCGAACAGCGCTGCATGCCCACCCTGTGAGTGGCCGGCGATGACGAACCTCTTCGAGAAGAGCTTGCGGTTCATGTCCCGAGCGGCCCGGACGATGTCGAGTACGCCGCGACCCGCGGACTTGCCGACGAGGAAGGGGTGGACGCCACGCGTGCCGAGTCCTTCGTAATCCGACCTGGCTACCGCGTAGCCGGCGTCGAGCCATGAGTTGAGGATGTCATCGGTGTAGCTGATGTATGACTCAGCCGGTCCGCCCGCGGTGTTCCTGGAAGGAGCACACTTGTCGGCGATGCCGGTGGTGCCGTGACCGTAGGAGATGACCGGCCATCCGCCCTTCGGGGCCTTGCCCTTCGGGACGCTGACGGAACCGGAGACTGCGATCTTCTTGCCGTTGACGGTCTTCGAGCTGTAGAGCACGAGCTTGGTCGATCGGGCTGATTCGAGCGGCACCACGCCACCCGCCTTGCGGGCCCAGATCAGCTTTCCGTTCAGTTTCGGGATCCGCTTCTTCGAAACCTTGTAGAACTTGAGACCGGCCGGCCCCTTGCGCATGCGCTTGGCCTTTGCTTTCGCCTTCTTCTTCGCTTTCGCTTTCGCCTTCTTCTTGGCCTTCTGCTTCTTGCTCAGCGAAGTCTGGGCCTCGGCGGCGAATGTACCTGCGGGTATGGTCGCTGCAGCGAGGAACATCGCGGCGAGGGTGAGTACGACAATGGCGAAGACGCGCGGCATGCGGCTCGGGTGGGCGTTCAAGTTTCTCTCCTGGTTCGTGAGGTGTGGCCTGTGCGGGCGAGACTACGGCCCGGTCTTTCACTGTAACCCTTGTGCCACGTGAAAGTTGCCCCGCAACCAAGCCGGGCGGGGGAGCCTGTAAGGATCGGCAGGCCCGAAGCACACTCGAACGACCGGAGACAACCATGGAATTCGACAACTCGGTAGCAGCCAGGTGGAACGGCGTCGAGCTCGCCCGTAGCGACGACACCGTCATTGTCGAAGGCAACCACTACTTCCCCCGGGACTCGGTCAATAGCGAATACCTGGCCCCGAGCGAACGGAGTTCGACCTGCTTCTGGAAAGGAACGGCGGCCTACTACGACGTGGTGGTCGACGGCCAGACCAATGCCGGCGCCGCCTTCTACTACCCGGAGCCGAAAGAGAAGGCCGCGATGATCGTCGACCGGATCGCCTTCTGGAAGGGCGTCGAGGTCAGCTGAGCCGTGCCTGAAGCGCAGCCGGCGCGCCGGATCGAGCTTGTCGACGGTCTGCGCGGCTTCGCGCTGTTCGGAATCATCGTTGTCAACGTCGGCTTCTTCGCCTCGACCTGGTCCGGAATCAGCGACCCCAACTTCAGCGGTGCCACCTCGGATGCCGCCCGCGCCCTGGTCAAGTTTCTTTTCGAGACGAAGTTCTACCTGCTGTTCTCCTTCCTCTTCGGCTACAGCTTCACCATCCAGATGGACAGCGCTGCCGGCAAGGGTGTGCCCTTCGGACGGCGTTTCAGCCGCCGGCTGATCGGACTGTTCATACTCGGCCTGGCTCACGGTCTCCTGTTCTTCAGCGGCGACATCCTGATGATCTACGCCCTGGCTGGCGTGGTCCTCTTTCTCGTCCGCAACTGGAAACCGAGGCGGGCCCTGATCGTCGCCGCCGGGCTGCTGGTCCTGGCCTCGATCGTCTGGGGACTGCTCGGCCTCGAGGCTCACGGAGACCCGGAACCGTTTCGCTCGGACCCGGTGGAGCTGACCGCAGAGGCGGAGGAGCTTGAGGCCGGATACGGCTCGAACGACCCGGGAACGGTGATCGACACTCGATCCGGAGAGCTGGGAGAGATCTTCTTCCTGCTACTGCTGATCCAGGGTCCGAGCGCGCTTGCGATGTTCCTTGTCGGCCTCGCCGCCGGCAGGGTCAAGGCACTCCACGAACCCGATCGCTTCCGGTCACTCTGGAAACGGATGCTGTGGGTGGGCCTGCTGCTCGGTCTGCCGGCGGCCGCCTTCTACGCCTGGGCCGGCGCAGACCCGGCTCTCGCCGATCCCGCCCGGGAACTGTTCGCCCTGAGCGTCGACATCCTGCTCGCGCCGACGCTCACAGGCGCCTACGTCGCGGCCTTCATTCTCGCCCGGCGGACCAACGTGGGGGAACGGCTGATCCGGGGTCTCGCACCGGCCGGCCGCATGGCACTCAGCAACTACCTGTTCCAGTCGCTCGCCCTCGCGCTGATCTTCACCGGCTACGGGCTCGCCCTGGTAGGGAGGGTCTCTCCGGCAGTAGCGGTTCTGATCGCGATCGCCGTCTACGCCATACAGACCTGGTTGAGTGCGATCTGGCTCAGGAGGCACCGCTACGGACCGCTCGAGTGGATCCTGCGCGCCTTCACGAACTGGTCCTGGCCTCGATCCAACGGTACGGAGTCGGCGGGTTGAGCGGCCTCCATCAGATGTTCCCCGAGCTGGGGGACTCGTTGCCGAAGCTGAGCCTCGGCGGCTCGACCCCGATCCGGCGCCTACCCGATCTGGGTCGGGGTCCGGCCGAGATCTGGCTCAAGGATGAAGGTGCCTTCGGAGACGGGGGCTGGGGAGGCAACAAGGTGAGAAAGCTGGAATGGCTGATTCCGGAGGCAAAGCGGCGCGGCCGCTCGAAGATCCTCACGGTCGGCGGCCTCGGCACCAACTGGGGCCTGGCCTGCGCGCTCTACGGCCGTGAGCACGGGCTGAAGACCATCCTTGCCCTGATCGACCAGCCGGTCGACGACCACGTACGCGAGCAGCAGGTTCGACTTCGGCACTCCGGGGCGGAGATCCACTTCACCCACTCCAAGGCGAGGACGATCGCCACCGTGCCGTGGCTGATGATGCGCCATCGGCCCTACTACCTTCCCGCCGGAGGCTCCTCGCCGATCGGGGCGCTCGGCGCGACCGAGATCGCCCTGGAGTTAGCGACCCAGGTCGAGAGGGGGGAGGTGCCAGAGCCGTCCTGCGTGGTCACGGCGGTCGGTTCGGGCGGAACCGCAGCCGGGCTGCTGCTGGGGTTCGCCCTGGCCGGACTGGATACGAAAGTGCTCGCCGTAGTAGTGAACGACACCCTGCGACTCGACAACAGGACCTTGGTCAGACTGGCCGAAAAGAGCGAGAAGCTCCTGCGCAGCCGTGGTGCCCGGGTGGGTCACCTGACCCTCGACCCGTCGAAGATGATCGTCGTCAACGACCAGATCGGCGAGGGCTACGGCCACCCGACCGAAGCGGCTCGACGGGCGATGTCGATCACCGCCGACCGGGCCGGAATCGACCTCGACCCGGTCTACACGGCAAAAGCAATGGCCGGCCTGCTCGATTTCGGCGAAGAACGCCTCGGTTCCGGCCCGGTCGTATTCCTCGATACCAACGGTCCGCGATGATCGAGGAGGCCACACAGACGTGTTTCCATCCCGGCTGGGGTCGCCTCATGCGCTCACTCCGTCCGGATGAGCTTAGAAACGTTCGAGGCGAATCTTGACCTTGCGACCTTTGACCCGACTGGATCGCAGCTTGCCTGCCAATGCCTTGGCTCGTTCTGCCGGAACCGCCACCAGGGAGAAATTCTGCTTGATCCTGATTTCGCCGATCTGCTGACCGGTCAAACCGCCCTCGTTGGTGATGACGCCAACCAGATCGCGCGGGGTGACCCCGCTCCCTTTGCCGGCACCGAAGTAGAGATTTGTCATCCTGCCGGCAGGCGCCTCAGGGGTAGCAGCCGACTCGTACTCCTCGGTTTCGATTCCGACGAGCTGAGGGTCACGAAGTTGCTGGTGGGCGACTCTGAGGACACGGGGCGGGGAGGTGGCGGACAGCAGGACCGTCTGGCGGGTCGCCGGAGTTACTTCGACGATGGATCCGACCTCCCGAGCAGTACCCGGGCCGAGGAGCTGGTCGGCTCCGTCCAGAACCAGGACCTTGAGCTGTTCGATGCGCAGGGTCTTGCGTTTCACGTGTTCGAGCACTCGACCCGGGGTCCCGACGACGATGTCAACTCCGTGCTTGAGCGGCCCGATCTGGCTGGTCAGGGGCTTTCCTTCGAAGACACCCATGACCCGGGCGACCCTGCCGCGCTCCGACAGCTGGAAGACTTCCTCGTGGACCCGGATGGCCAGATCGCGGGTCGGAAGGAGGATCAGGGCCGTCGGGTTGTAGGCAGGTCCGTCGTTCAGGATGCGTTCAAGGATCGGCACCGCGTAGGACGCCACATCATTGCCGGGATCGTCCTCGGTACGAGCGAAGAGGTCTCGTCTCCCGCACAGACTGGCGTCTATCCGGGCGGCTCGCGTCACGCGCCCGGTGAAACCACCTTGAATCCAGCCATCCCTGCAGCTTCCAGGAGTCCGTTGTCATAACTCACGACCTGTTCCAGGTCGGTCTGGATCTCCAAGGCAGTGGCCAGATGCAGGGCATCAAGTGACCCAAGGGTGGCGGGTGCCAGGTATGCCGCCCGAAGCCTGATCGAATCCATGGTGGGCAGCAGGACGAGTTGGGCCAGCACCTCGAGAGCCAGGTCCAGTAGCGATGAATCCGTGCGGAGAACCGCGCGAACCACTTCGACATCGCTGATAACGCTGGAAACAGGCTGGCCCTCAGATTCTTCAACGAAGCGGTGCAATTCGGCGCTTTCGGGCTCGTTCAGGACGAGCTTCGCGAGCGCTGAGCTATCAAAGTAGACCGGATCACCCATTGCTCAAGATCAGATCCTGTCTTCTCGTTGCTCACGAACGCCTCGTGAGAGCGCATATGGATCATCCGGGTCCACTGGCCGCAAGGGCGGACGGTTCCGAAGGTACTCGCGCAGGTCACCTTTCGCCGGCCTGGCGCCTGTCCGGGCGATCAGGCGATCCATCCTTTCCGCGGAACCATCAACGGACAGTGTCCCTGCGCCACGCAGTGCCAGTTCCTTTACGAGAGCCGCAGAGCTGAGGCCCGGCAATACTCGAGCGGCCTCTCTGAGGGCTTCAGCCAATTCCGAGTCCTCTGTGACCGCGATTCTACGGAGCTTGGTCGGCATTGCGAGAGTGTAGCACCGCCGTGTGACACTATCCTCTTATGCGCGATAATGTCGGTTATGTCAACTTGGAACCGTAGAGCAGGATCCGAGGAACCTCAGTCTGATTCCGGCAACGGGCCGAAGAAGCCCAGTACGCGGGTGACCCTGCCCTCTTCGTCGACTGACGTCACGTCGTAGCCGGGCAGCACGACCTCTCCGTCGCGGCTGATCTGCCACGAGTACCGGTGCAGTCCGTGATGGCTGTCGACGCCGCTGGTTCGGGAGTAAACGGCTCCCGGGATCGCAGCGTGGACGTTTCGAACGTTCGTCTCGAACTCGTCTATGCCGTGGGTCTCGACGCTGGGATCGATGAACTCGATCTCTGGTGCCAGAGCCCGCTCCAGATGGCTCCGGACCTTCGACGGATCCGACTCGTTCCAGGCGGCAAGCATGTGATCGAGCGACTCGGGATGCGCCAACGGTGGTCTCCTGTTCTCTGGCAATGGATGCGGCTACACCGATGCTACATCCGGTCCGAAGGTCCAGACCGGCTTTCGGCACCCAGACCGCTCGCGCCGGGCGGGCCTGGATCGACGCCGCCCGGTCCACGATGACGCATTCGCGTTCACCGCTTGCCAGACTCGCTGGATCGAACCGGACGAAAGACAGAGACCCACCCGGGCTGCCCGGGACGAGCGAGGCGGAGGTGGATCGAGCCGTCCGGGCGGTCGTGGGTCGCTATCCCGTCGCTCACCTTCGAGGCGTACGGTCTGGCTGGTCGCGGCCGGCTGTGTCGGGTTGATCTGGGTGCTCTCCGGATTCCTGGTGCGAGCTTTCAGCTCCGGAGAGGTCCTGGACGGAACCAGCGTGGCCGGGATCGAGCTCGGCGGCGAGACTCGCAAGGACGCAGCCGAACTGATCGCAGGGGCCGAACCGCAGAAGGTCAAACTCACCGGCTCCCAGGAAACGATCACGGTAAGGGCGCCGCAGGCCGGTCTTGTGGTCGATGTCGAAGCCAGTGCAGAAGACGCCTACTCTGCCGGGCGAAGCGGGATCGGAGCCGCCCTGAAGGGACCGCTGGTCCTTTTCGCCGAGCACGAACTGGCACCGACCTATGAACCGGTCAATTCGAAGCGCCTTGCCAGGACCGTAGATCGCATCGCCGAGCAGGTGGACCGCGAGCCCTTCGTGGGTGCGCTTGAGATCGATCCCGAGACGCTCGAAGTGTCGGTCGAACAGCCCGAGGCGGGCGTCAGGGTCCGTCGCGAGGCAACCGGGGAGAAACTGCTCGACAGCTTCGAGGCCGGGAAGGCGTTCATGTCGATTCCGGTACGCAACCGGCCCGCACCCGAACCGGCCGAGGTTCGGGAGGTTGCGCGTGAAGCCGAGCGCTACCTGCGCCGTCCGCTCCGAATAGATACCGCCGGTGGCCCGGCCCGCTTCACCCCGGACCAGGTCGCGGGGGTCCTCACGATCGAGTCGGCCGAAGACACGCCGGAGGGCGGCATCCGGCTCGGAGCCGACCCGGAGCAGGTCGCGAACCTGGTGTCCGGTCTCGCGGCACGTCGCGACAAGCCGGCCCGGGATGCCGGCCTCGATACCCCTCCCCTGCCCCCGGTCAACCTGAGCGACCAGGGCGACCTCACCTGGAAGCCGAAACCGGGGGCCGCCGGCGTGACGCCGGCCCGGAGCGGTCGTCAGATCCTTCAGGGCGAGGCCGTCGACAATACGATCGCCGTGATCCGAGAGGGCAGCCACCGGGTCCGCTATCCGACGGAGTCGGTCGAGCCGAACTTCTCAACGAAGACCGTGCGAAGCGCAAACTCGTTGCTCGGAACCTTCACCACCAGTTTCAGCTGCTGTGAACCGCGGGTCACCAACATTCAGCGCATGGCAGAAACCGTCGACGGAACGGTGATCGGACCCGGTGAGCAGTTCTCCCTGAACGGGATCGCCGGTGAGCGCACCCGGGCCAACGGCTACAAGCCGGCCCCTACGATCGGCGAGGGCAACAAGCTGATCGACACGGTCGGCGGCGGGGTTTCCCAGTTCTCGACCACGGCCTACAACGCTGCATACTTCGCAGGCCTCCAGATCGACGCGCATACACCCCACAGCTTCTACATCGACCGCTACCCCGCCGGCCGCGAATCGACCCTGAACTTCGGCACGATCGACCTGCTCTGGACCAACGATACGGACGCGCCGGTTGTCGTTCGCTCCTCTGCCTCTGACACCGCCGTCACGGTCAGCCTTTACGGAGGAAACGGCGGCCGTCGCGTGAAAGCGGAAACCCGGTCGCGCACCGGCAACTCCCAGGGGGGATTCGACATCACGATCGACCGCGTGATCATCAATCCCGACGGAGGCCGCAGCCGGGAGCCCTATACGACGATTTACGGCGTGCCCGCCGACTGACCCGGCGCCGGGTTACCGGCCGTTGCGCTCGCGGTGGCCGCATCCCGGCCAGCAGCAGGGTCGGCGCATGCCGTCTTCCAGTTCCTCCCTGGTCCGACGAATGCGACGCTCGCGGGTCTTCTGCTGCTTCGCATCCTCGACCCAGCAGATGAACTCGTTGCGGGCCAGGGGCGTGATGTCGTTCCAGGCATGGAGGGCATCGGGACTCGCGACAAGGCCTTCCCGCAGGTCGGCCGGCAGTTCGTGGACGACGCCGCCCGGCAGTTGCTGGATCGTCATGCGCCGATCCTAGCGACGGAAACGAAGACGATCGACCGAACCGGTCGAACACAGTGCCGTGAGCCGCCTATGATGGTCAGGAGCAAAGTCAGGTGTGAGGAAACTGAAACGAGACTCATCCAAGAGGGCAAAGGTAGCGATCATCGGCGGTGGCGTAGCTGCCCTGGAAGCGATGCTCGCGCTCGATGCCGCCTCCTACAGGGGAGCGGACGTACACCTCTTTTCACCGCAACCGAAGTTCGTGCTGAAACCGCTGGCCGTATCGAGTGGCTTCGGCAGGGGCGGAGTCCTCAACTTCGACCTGCCGAAGCTGACGGCGACGGCGGGAGCGACCTTCCACGAGACCGGTGTTACGGAGGTGGTTGCCTCCAGCCGCCTGATCCGGCTTTCTGACGGCACCGAGTTCGAATACGACTACCTGATCGCTTCGCCGGGAGCCGAGTTGCGCGACTCGGTGCCGGGCGCGATGACCTACCGGTGGCAGGCCGGCAACGCCGCCGTGACCGAAGCGCTCGCCCCGCTCCACGGGCGGGATGAACCGCGAGTCGTCGTGGCGATGGCGGAGGGCGGCACCTGGCCCCTCCCCCTGTATGAGCTTGCCCTGCTGATCGCCGATGAGCTCGGCCCGGGAGCTTCGATAACGATCGTTTCCCCCGAGGAGGCGCCGCTCGACCTGTTCGGAAAGGCCGATGCCGAGAAGGTCGCCGCGCTGCTTCGGGAGCGGAACATCGAGACGATCCTCGAGACGGCGCCGGCCGAGCACCGTGACGGTGCCCTGGTGACAACCGACGGACGAAAGATCGAATCCGACCTGACGATCGCCCTGCCCCTGCTTGCCGGGAGAAGGATCACGGGCCTTCCCTGCGACGAAAACGGCTTCATCCCTGTCGACGATTTCGGTCGCATCGATGAGCACGAACGCGAATTCGCGGCCGGTGACGTCACTTCGTTCCCGGTCAAATTCGGTGGGCTGGCGACCGCCCAGGCCGACGTCGTGGCCGCCGCAATCGCCGCCGAGGCGCTTGGTACCTCTGCCCCCGAGCCGTTCAAGCCGGCTTATCGCGGAGTCCTGGTCACAGAGGACGGCATGGTCGGGCTGGGACCGGGCTCCGAAAGCTCCGGCGCCTACGGCTGGGACCCGGCCGAAAAGATCCACGGCAAGTTCCTGATGCCCTTCCTCAAGGCGGCCGACCCGGCCTCGCTCGGGATTCAGGAATAGGCAGTCGCCGGCTACGCCGACCGGCCGGCGCCGACCCCGGCTGGCGCGAGTGGGTCGGTAGTCTGCACTCGAGACTGGAGACTGGCACCGACTTCCAACGGAGGGCAATACTTTGAGCCACTACATCAGCAACGTCCGTGACATCGAGTTCAACCTCTTCGAAGTGCTGGGCACGGACGAGGTGCTGAAGTCGGGCGCTTTCGGGGACCTGGATACCGAAACGGTGAAGATCATGCTCGACGAGGCTTCGCGCCTTGCCGAGGGCCCGGTGGCCGAGTCGTTCGCCGAGACCGACCGCACCCCCCCGACCTACGACCCCGAGACCTTCGTGGTGACCCTGCCCGAAGCGCTCAAGGAGTCGGTTCACGCCTGGACCGATGCCGACTGGCTGAAGCTCGGACTCGGCGAGGAGATCGGCGGCGTCCCTGCCCCATCGACGGTGTCCTGGGCGATCGCCGAGTTCATGGTCGGGGCGATGCCGGCCGGCTTCTTCTACCTGGCCGGGCCCGCCTTCGCCCAGTTGCTCTATGAAAACGGCAACGAGGAGCAGAAGCACTGGGCCGCCCTCTCGGTTGAACGCAACTGGGGTGCGACCATGGTCCTGACCGAGCCCGATGCCGGCTCCGACGTCGGTGCGGGCCGCACCAAGGCGATCGAACAGCCCGACGGCTCCTGGCACATCGAAGGCGACAAGCGTTTCATCACCTCCGGAGACTCGGACGACCTCTTCGAGAACATCCTCCATTACACGCTGGCAAGGCCCGAAGGCGCCGGCCCGGGAACCAAGGGTCTCAGTCTCTTCATCGTGCCGAAGTTCCTCTTCGACAGCGAGACGGGCGAGCCGGGAGAGCGGAACGGCGTCTTCGTGACCAACCTCGAGCACAAGATGGGCCTCAAGGCATCAGCCACCTGCGACCTGACCTTCGGTGCCCACGGCACCCCGGCGAAAGGCTGGCTGGTCGGCGATGTTCACCAGGGCATCCGGCAGATGTTCGACGTGATCGAGTTCGCCCGGATGATGGTCGGGACCAAGGCCATCGCGACCCTCTCGACCGGCTACCTCAACGCACTCGCCTACGCCAAGGATCGTGTGCAGGGTGCTGACCTGACCCAGATCATGGACAAGACCGCTCCGCGTGTCTCGATCATGCATCACCCCGATGTCCGACGCTCGCTGATGACCCAGAAGGCCTACGCCGAGGGACTGCGGGCGCTCTACATGTTCACCGCCGTCCACCAGGACAAGATCGCGGCCGAACTCGTCGAAGGGATTGACGACCCGCAGCTCGCGATGAGGATCAACGACTTCCTCCTCCCGCTCGTCAAGGGTGTCGGTTCCGAGCGTTCCTACGAGATCCTGACCGAGTCACTGCAGACCTACGGAGGTTCCGGATTCCTGCAGGACTACCCGGTCGAGCAGTACATCCGGGATGCGAAGATCGACAGCCTCTACGAAGGCACGACGGCGATCCAGGCCCAGGACTTCTTCTTCCGCAAGATCGTCCGGGACGAAGGCAGGTCGATGAACCACCTGCTGGAGAAGATGCAGGTCCAGATCGACAACGACGGAGGCGACCTCGACGAGGAACGCGCTTATCTGGCCGAAGCGGTCGAGGACATCAAGTCGATGAATACGACCCTGACCGGATACCTGATGAGCTCACAGGAGGATCCGACCAACGTCTACAAGGTCGGTCTCGGCTCGGTTCAGTTCCTCAAGGCTTTCGGCGACCTGATGATCGGCTGGCTGCTGATCCGCCACGCCGAAATCGCTGCCGCGGCCCTCGAAGACGGAGCATCCGACATCGACAAGCCGTTCTACGAAGGCAAGGTCGTCGCGGCCAGGTTCTTCGCGAGGAACATGCTGCCCAACCTCAAGGCGACCCGGGCGGCGATCGAGAACATCGAGAACGACGTCATGGAGCTCGACGAAGCGGCCTTCTGAGCAACGCGCGGACGCGTACGGACGCTTCGCCGCCCTAGCTCCGGGATCCCGGGTTCGGGGCTGTCCTTCGCAACCGGCTGATCAGCAGGCCTGCGGCTAACGCAGTCAGGGCCGCGGCTACAGCTGTGAGCTGCGAGACCGTTGAGGCGAATCCCTCCTCCGCGGTATCGCTCGGCGTGGCGGTCGCCAGAGCTATGCAGAGTACGACCAGTGCCACCGTCGACAGGCTCAGAACGAAAACGAGGGCCAGCAAGAACTCACGGCGCCAGTGACGCTTGGCCGACGGACCAGTCCGTGGGCCCTGGGGACGGGCCGCGGTGTGGATCAGCAGGAATCCGCCGAAGCAGAGAGCCAGGCCGACCAGGGCATAGACGGCACCGATGGCAAGGTAAACACCTGCCCCGGCGTCGTTGTAGCCCCAGACCCCGGTTCCGGCCAGCCTGACGCCTCCGGTGACGATGAACAGCCCCGGGACCAAGGCCACCAGTCCGACGAATCCCTGCGCGAAGCCAAGGACTGCCCGGCGCTGCATCACCGGGCCCGTCTTCAATCCCCGGATCGCGATCGCCGTTCGGCTTTGGGCATGCGCTTCAGCAGCAAGGCCAGCTCATCGTGCATGAAGTCGACGATCTCCTGGACCTCGGGCGTCTGTTCGCGGTCGGCGGTTATGCCGATGTCGACTGAATCGCGGTAGCTCATCACGGTGACGTTGAGGCCCATGCCGTCGGAGATGATCGAAAGCGGGTACATCGCCTCCAGCCTGGCGCCGCAGCAGTAGAGATCGACCGGCGGGCCCGGGACGTTCGAGACGATGACGTTCCAGGGTGGCCGCGTGAACCTTCCCGACAGGCGGGTGGCGACCCTGGCGGCCCGGGTGTGGAGGGCCGGAGGTACCAGCGTGGATATGTCCCGCATCGCCTCGACCGGGAGGGCGTCGTGGTTTTCTTTTCCGATGCTGAGGTTCTCGTGGCTGAAGACGAGGCGCTCCAGCGGATCTTCGAGGTGCGTCGGCAGGGCGACCATCATCGCCGACACCTTGTTGCCGAAGGTTCCCATCTCCTCTTCGGTACGCACCGATATCGGGACGAAGACGACCAGCGGCTCCTCCGGCAACTCCCCCCGCTTCATCAGGTCTGCCCTGACCGCCCCGGCCACCAGGGTTACGACCACGTCGTTGACCTTGACCGCGAACGCATCCTTGACCGCCTTGATGTCGGCCAGTGGCATCGAGCCGAAGCCGAAGATCCGGTGCGGGGATACCGCCGCCCCGTACGGCCCCCTGGGCGCCTTGACCGGAGGCCTCTCGATCACCTGGCCGTCCGAATTGCGCCCGACGAAATTGCGGACCTTCGACAGCGAGCGGCTGATCCGTTCCGATCCGGGCATGCCCGCCACCGAAGGAAGCAGGTCTGCGTGTGGCAGGATGCGACCCATCCTGGTCGCCAGGTTTACCGGGTAACGAGGCAGGGCGGTCAGTCCGTGGGAGAGCAGATCGAGCCCACGGGGAGCACCCCCCTCGCCCTCGTCCCCGGGATCGCTCACCGGCGGATCTACGGTACGAGGTTCTGGAGTGAGATCGTAGATCGCGCTCATGATCTCGCTGCCGGACATTCCGTCCACCGCAGCGTGATGGGTCTTGCTGAGGATCGCGGTCCTGCCCCCTTCCAGGCCCTGAATCAGGTACAGCTCCCACAACGGCCGTGAGCGATCGAGCTGTCGGGAGTAGATCCGGCCGACCTGGTCGGTCAGCTGCTTCATGTCGCCGGGGGCCGGCAGGGCGATCTCACGAACGTGGTAGCCGATGTCGAAGTGCTCGTCCTTCACCCAGTAGGGCCAGTCGAGGTTGAACGGAACCTGGGCCAGCCTGGAGGTGAAAGGCGGAATCAGATGGAGCCGGGAACTGATGAAGTCCTTGAGTTCCTGAAGCGTCAGGTCACCGCCCGGCGCCGTCGACGGATCGAGAACTGCGAGGCCGCCGGTGTGGCCATAGTTGCGATCGTTTTCGATCGCGAGGAACTGGGTGTCCAGGGCAGAGAGCTGCTTTGCCCCGGCCGGCATCTCAGGACCGGCCCAACGCGCGGGAAAGGACACGCCACACTGCCGCGTCCACACCCATCCCGAGATGGCTGCTGCCGATCTCGATGTGCTCCGCCGCCGGGTCGAGGCAGGCTTCGTACCTGACGATGCTGTCATCGCGGGAGTACATCGAGATGAAGCGCACGTCCTCCGGGAAAGGAGAGTTGATCGCCTCTCTTGACTCGCGACAGCACTCGCCGTTCGAGCAGGTGTGGCTGAGCAGTCCGGGAACGCCGAGCGATCCGAGTCCACCGATCATGCCGATCGACAGCCAGACCCGAGGATGCACGGCAGTCTGGCTGCGCAGGGGCGAGCCCAGGGTCACCAGGGTCCCGACCAGGTCCGGTCGCCTCACCGCGAGCACTCGCCCGACAACCCCTCCCCTGCTCTGTCCGATGACCAGCGCCCGGCGCCCGTCCTCTTCAACAGCGGCTTCGAGCCGGGCTTCAACCGAGCTGACCGTATCTTCAAGGCAGTCCACATTCCACCGGATACCGCTGCGAACGAGCGAGAAATCACCCTCCTTGAGCCACTTCGCCATCCTGGTCAGGCTCGGGTCTCCGGCGAGGAAGCCGGGGATCAGGATCGTCGGGGTGCCATCCCCCCTCGGCGGGGTCGGCCAGTGGGGCATGTGTACCGTGGAGGCCCATTCCCCCAGCATTCGGAGAGTTGGCGAAGTGATCCGGCCGGCCAGCGAGGCGGCGCTCCCGGCGAGATGCTCGACCGGAGCGGCGGCGGACGGTACCTTCAACGCTGGCATCAACTCTGACTCCCTCCATCACGGACCTTCCCTCGGGAGGTCCCACTGGGCAAAAGGCTATACGCCGGGGGCGGCGGCCCGCATGGGGAACCATTTCGCTCCATACGCACGATTCCCTGCCCGACGCAGTCGACGTCCCTACTTGCGGGTCAGGGCGAAAGCGGACTCGGTCATGGAGGTCAGCCCCCGTGCCCGAAACTGCGGCCCGAGCACGTCGCGGCTCTCCAGAGCTTCGACGTCGAAGCCAGACGAGAACAGACGCTCCACTTCATCGTCCGAGACCGCGAACGGCGGTCCGTCCATGAGTGTCTGGTCGTAGTCAAACGTGACCAGAAGGACTCTGGCACCCTCGCGGAGGAGCGAATGCAGGTGCTCTACGTATCGGGGCCGGCCCTCCGAATCGAGGGTCACCAGGGAGGCCCGGTCGAGTGCCGCGTCGCTCGGCCCGGTCAGGTCGGCCGTGATTTTGAAGAAATCGGCGGCGTAGATGGTGTACGGGCCTGCCCTGTGGCGGTTGAACAGGCCCGGATCGACTTCGGCCGAAAGACCTCTCTCCTCGAAGAACTCCCTGACTGCCTGCTCTACGAACTCGATCCCGACAACGCGACTTGCCCTCTCCGCAAGAAAGGCCATGTCGACGCTTTTGCCAGACAGCGGCACGAGCACCTGCCCGAGGGACTCTGTCCCCCAGACGCGGTCGGCGTACCTGCCGACCAGTTCGTTCACCTCGGTCCGGTGAAAGGCGGTTCGGCCACTTTCCCACCGCGACTCCCAGTCAGACCGTTCCATCACGACAACCTATCTGCCCGGAATCGGCTGAGCCCCGGGGAAGGTCCGGCGAGGGTCAGTGCGCCGGCGCCAGCTGCCCGGAGAGGTCGCCGTGAAGCTGCTCGCTGTGACTGTTGAGGCCGGTGATCTCGAGTTCGATCCCGTGCCGCTCGTAGTGGGTCGCGATCGCGTCCAGTGCGGCCACCGCGGAGGCGTCCCATAGGTGAGCCCTGGAGAAGTCGATGACCACATGCGGAGGGTCTTCGGTGTACCGGAAGGAATCGATCAGCTCCTGGTCGGAGGCGAAGAAGAGCTCCCCGGTGACCGAATACAGGGCGGTACTTCCGTCCGGATCAGCCACGCGGTCGACGTGAACCAGGTGGGCAACCCGGCGGGCGAAGAGCGCCATGGAAGCCAGCACGCCCACGCCGACGCCGATCGCCAGGTTGTGGGTGAAGACCGTGGCACCGACGGTGACGGTCATGACCACGACTTCCCCCCGGGGCATCATCTTCAGCGTGGAGGGAGAGACACTGTGCCAGTCGAAGGTCGAGACCGCGACCAGGATCATCACGGCGACCAGGGCCGACATCGGGATGATCGCAACGACAGAACCGAGGCCGACCACCAGGGTCAGCAGAAAGACACCGGCACTCAGCGTCGAGAGCCTGGTCCGGGCTCCTCCCGCCTTGACGTTGATCATCGTCTGCCCGATCATGGCGCAGCCCGCCATACCGCCGAAGAAGCCGGTGATCACGTTGGCGATGCCCTGCCCCCTCGCCTCCCGGTCCTTGTCCGACGGGGTCTCGGTGATGTCATCGACCAGCTTCGCGGTCATCAGTGACTCGAGCAGGCCGACCGCGGCAAGGGTCAGGGAGTAGGGGGCGATGATCGCGAGGGTCTCGAAGCTGAAGGGAACCGAGGGAATTCCGAGGAAAGGCAGCACGCTGGGCAACTCTCCTTCGTCGCCTACGTTCGGCACGCCCATCCCGCTGACCACGACGATCACGGTGAGGACGACGATTGCCACCAGCGGCGCCGGAATCGCTTTGGTGATCCGGGGCATGATCACGATCAGTGCGAGTCCACCGACGACGAGGATCAGTCCCAGCGCACCCCCGGCCACAAGGTGCGGCACCTGGGCGAGGAAAATCAGGATCGCCAGAGCATTGACGAATCCGGTCATCACCGAACGGGGCACGAAGCGCATCAACTTGGCGATCCCCAGGCCTCCGAGGGTCACCTGGATGATCCCGGCAAGAACAGTGGCTGCAAGCAGGTACTCGACCCCGTGCTGGTCGACCAGCGAAACGACGACCAGGGCCATCGCACCGGTGGCGGCGGAGATCATCGCCGGCCGGCCTCCGGTGAAAGCGATCGCCACGGCCATCGTGAAGGACGCGTACAGCCCCACCTTCGGGTCGACGCCTGCGATTATCGAGAATGAGATCGCCTCCGGGATCAGAGCGAGTGCGACCACCAGGCCGGCCAGGAGCTCGACCTTGAGCATCTTCCCGGAAATCGCGGGGATCGGGAAGCGTGCAGGCATCGGGAAGTTCATGTTTGACATTCGGAGCTTTCTGCTTTCGCACCCCGATGCGCCCACCCGTGCGGGTCGGCTCAGAGTGCAGACTTGGTCGTGTTGGAACTGAGGCCAGACGCTTCTCAGTCGGTGGCCCCGGCTTGCGCGGGCTCACCTTCACGACGTGCTCTGACTGCCAGACTTCCGTCCGCCCGGACCGGGCCGTGCGGACCAGTCAGCAACCCTACTGCAGCGTGAGGGTTCGAATCAACCCGGTCGCGAGTGACATCACGCACACAGCGATCGAGCTCAGCCCGTGGCTGATCGGGACAGCTCATGAAGGGCTTCGATCGCTTCGCCCGCCCTGTCCACCGGCACCAGCAGGTGGTCGTGACGAAGCCCGGCGATCACATTGCAGCTGATGCCACGCTCGGTAAGGCATCGACTCACGGCCGCCGTGAGTCCGATCGCCGACAGCGCCGATTCGACCCGAAGCGTGATCCAGGCGGCGACGAAGTCGTATTCGAGTCCGAGGCTGTCCGCGTCCCCTCTTGCCAGGACCGCGCTTGGTCCTTCGGTCTCGACCACGGTCGCCAGCAACTCGACATCCGCCGGGGGCGCATCAGGGGCCGTCACGAAGACGTACTCGCCGGGCCTGGTGTCCGGCCGCATCTTCCTGAGCAGGGTATTCAGGTCGTTCTCCGGCATCCGGCAGAGACTCTAGACCGCGGGCAGCCTCCCCGGCCCTCGCTACGATGGCCGCGTGAGAGCGAAAGCGGCGTCCGCCGCCTTGCTGATGCTGCTTGTTGCCGGGACATCCCTGGCGGCCGAGGAGCCGTCACCTCCCCTTTCCTGTCTCGGCCAAACTGCGACCATCGCCGGCACTGACGGCGACGACCTGCTTCTCGGGACACCGGGCAGAGACGTGATCCAGGCCGGCCCGGGCGACGACACTGTCTTCGGAGACAGCGGCGGCGACCTGATCTGCGGCGGACCGGGGACCGACCTGCTGCGCGGGGGCCGCAACAACGACACGGTCCTGGGTGGTCCTGGTGACGGGGACCGGGCCTACGGCGATCTCGGCGACGACCGGGTCAACGGCGGGCGCGGCGACGGCGACGAAGCCTCGGGCAACCTCGGGATCGACCTGGTCAGCGGCGGCCCGGGTGACAACGACTACGTGCACGGCGACTACGGCTGGGACCGGATGGACGGCGGCAGGGGCTCCGGTGACATCGCCGCCTTCGATACGGCACCGAGTCCGGGCGTACGCGTATCGCTGAAGACGGGCAAGGCCCGCGGCGACGGTCGTGACAGGCTTTTCGGCTTCGAAGGCATCCGTGGTTCCGCCTTCAAAGACAGGCTGATCGGGGATCGTCGGGCAAACTGGATCCACGGCGGAGCGGGCGACGACCTGATCCGCTCCGGGTCCGGAGTCGACACCGTTGCCGGCGGTCAGGGATCCGACCGCTGCAGCGGCTCGCTGTCCAGGCAGTCCTGCGGAGTCGAGAGTGTCCCGGGCCGCTCGGCCTACGCTGAAGTGAGTTCGCTCCCCGCCGGCCCGGGCGGCGGGCTGGCCATCGTCGCCGGCCGCGGGTCAGACCGCATCACCCTCGGATTCGACCGGTCGGCCGGCACCTTCGAGATCGCCGCTGCCGGAGGGGTTTCGCTCGGCCCCGGATGCTCCAGACGAAGTGATGATCCGACCAGGGCATTCTGCGACCCCCGCGGGCCGGCACGCTGGCTGCTTGCCGATCTCGGCAGGGGCGACGACGCCCTGTGGGTGGACGGAAGCCTCGATTCGGTCGGTCAGGTCCGGATCGTCGCCGGGGCCGGGGACGACCTGGTCCGAGGCGGCCCCGAGGATGACCTGATCGAATCGGGCCCGGGTTCCGACCGCGTCTACGGCGCTGATGGCCAGGACGGGCTGATCGGCGGGAAACCGGGTCCGACCTGGCTCTACGGGGGGCCACAGGGCGATCTGCTCGCCGCGGGCGGCGGCTGCACCGGCGGTGCGCTGGTCGGCGGCCCCGGACGAGACAACGCCTCTTTCGTCGAGTTCAGGCCTTCGCCCGGCCGCCTGTTCATCTCTCTGCCGAAAGGCAGGGCTTGGTACGACTCGGTCCCGGACTGTGATCCGGTCGGGCTGCACCGCTCGAACGAGGACATCGAGGGCTCCTTCGGCCAGGACGTGCTGATCGGCAATCACAAGGCCAACTCGCTGCTCGGCCAGCCCGGCAAGGACGTCTTCTATGGCGGCGGCGGAGACGACAGGATCAACGCGCTCGATCGTGTCCGTGACCTGATCATCCAGTGCGGTCGCGATGGACGACCGGCCGGGACCGCCCTGCTCGACCGGAACGACCCGGCCCCGGTCGACTGCTCGAAACGAAAGACCGGCGAGGCGACACCCGGCCTCCACGCCGAGCACGGCTGAGAGCGCCCCGGGGCAGCCTGACTGCCGGCTCCGTAGCATTGGTCCGATGAGCGAACACTTGAATTCCAGGGACCTGTCCGGCAAGACGATGGTGATTTCCGGTGGCAGCCGGGGGATCGGCCTCGCGATCGCACTGAAGGCGGCCGCTGACGGGGCCAACGTCGCTCTGCTGGCCAAGACTGCGGAGCCGCACCCCAAGCTCGAGGGCACCGTACATACCGCCGCCCAGGAAATCGAGGATGCCGGAGGCCGGGCGCTGGCCATCGTCGGCGACGTCAGGAACGACGAAGACATCGCCTCGGCAGTGACCCAGGCGGTCGACCGCTTCGGAGGCATCGACATCTGCGTGAACAACGCCAGTGCGATCAACCTCGCTCCGACCGCCGAGCTTGCGATGAAGGCCTACGACCTGATGCTCGACATCAACGTGCGTGGCACCTTCGCCCTGAGTCAGGCCTGCCTGCCTCACCTGAAGCAGAGCGAGAACGGCCACATCCTCACCCTCTCCCCTCCGATCAGCCTCGAGCCCAGGTGGCTGGCACCGCATACCGGCTACACGATCGCGAAGTACGGCATGACCCTGGCCGCCCTCGGGCCTGGCCGAAGAGCTTCGCGAGGACGGGGTCGCCTCGAACGCGCTCTGGCCGCGCACGCTGGTCGCCACGGCGGCGGTGCAGAACCTGCTGGGCGGAGATGCCGCGATGAAGATGGCACGCACCCCGGCGATCTACGCCGACTCCGCCTACGAGATCCTGATCCGCGACAGCCGGGAGTTCACCGGACAGGCGTTGCTCTGCGAAGACGTGCTGAAGGCCTCAGGGGTCACCGACTTCTCTTCATATGCGGCAGACGGCGACGGTGCCGAGCTGGGGGTCGACCTCTTCGTCGACTCCGTGGACCCGGCCTGAGGAGTCGCTTTCGGCGCTTCAGGATTTGGGTAGAAACCCGCAGTCCTGGTTGCCCGTGGGCCTTAGGCTGTTGCCATGGAGGAAGTTCGGGTCATCAGCGACGCGGAACTCCGGACGGTGATCCGGGCCGCCACCAGAGCCCCGTCTTCGCACAATACGCAGCCCTGGTTCTTCACCTTCGACGATGACACTGTATGCGTCTACGCAGACCGGCTGCGTTCGCTTCCTGCCAACGATCCTTTCGACAGGGAGCTGACCCTCAGTTGCGGAGCGGCGCTTTTCAACCTGCGTACGAGGCTGGCAGCCCTCGGCTTCGAGGCAGAGACGCAACTCCTGCCCGAGGGATCCCGGTCCGACCTGATGGCGAGGGTCCGCCTCGGGTCTGTCGGCATGGAAACCTCCGGCGCTGAAGCGGACCTGGCGACAGGGATCGATGAACGCCGCACGACCAGGGGCGCATTCGCCCGGACCGCCCCTGATCCCGACCTGCTCGAGCGGATGCAGGATGCCGCCTCGAGGGAAGGAGCCTGGCTGGAAATCGTCTCGGGAGAGGCGCAGCGCAGTACCTTGAGCGAGCTCATCGCGATCGGCGACCAGCGGCAGTTCGCCGACCCGACCTGGAGACGCGAACTCGCGTCCTGGATGCACCCTCGGCGCTCAGGCGACGGGCTCGCGGTACCGGGATTCTCCCGTCCGATCGCCAAGCTGGTGGTCAGCGCATTCGACCTCGGCAAGACCACCGGCCGCAGGGACGCACGGCTCGCCGATGACGCTCCCTGCCTCCTGGTGCTCGGTACCGATCTCGACCTGGATGAGGACTGGCTGAAAGCCGGCCAGGCGCTGCAGCGGTCCCTGCTTGTCGCTGCCCCGGAAGGGCTGCAGGCCGGCTACCTCAACCAGCCCTGCCAGGTCGCCGAGCTCCGGCCCCGGCTGCGGAAACTTCTCGATCACGATGGCCACGCCCAGGTAGTGATGCGGCTCGGATACCCGGATTCGAAAGTCGAACCGTCGCCTCGCCGCGACGTCGACCAGGTCCTCCAGATGGATTTCCGGGTGACGAGCCGGTTCTCCTAGACCGAACCCCGGTCTGCCGGTTCTTCGCTGTCCGGCGATTCACCGGCAAGGATCCGGTAGAGGCTGCGCCTGGCCCCGTCCATCACCTCTCGCGCTCGAACCAGCTGTTCCCGGTTGCCGGTCTTGGCAACCTGCAGCGCCGCTGCCGCCAGGGCCTTCGAGGAATTGCGCAGATCGCCGAGTTCGCTGGACGCGCCTTCGCTCACCGTCTTCCACGGGATGCCCATGGTCTCCCTGTTCTGCTCGACGTAGCTGCTGCCTTCGGCCGTCAGGGTGAAAGCCTTCTGGCGGGCTTCGATGGGCTCGATCAACCCTTCGTCTTCGAGTTGCGAAAGCGCAGGGTAGATTGAGCCGGGACTGGGGCGCCACGCCCCGCCGCTGCGCTCTTCGATTTCCTGCATGAGGCCGTAGCCGTTCCTGGGTTCTTCATCGAGGAGCAGCAGGATCGCGAGTCGCGCATCGCCGCGTCTGGCCCGGCGTCCGCGACGCCCGTGCCGGCGGCCCGAACCCGGTCCAGCCGGGTGCCTGTGACGCCTCGAACCGCCGGGGCGCTCCTCGTCGTCGTCCTCGGACGGAGGCTTCCCTGAGATGAATACTGCGATGTCGGCGAATGCCGCATGCGGCACCCGACGACGTTTTCTGGTCCGGCCCGGGAATTCCGGCCGGTGTATGGCTGCACCGTGCATGGTGCTCCTTTCGTTGAGTCGTAATATGTATATCACGATATATCGTGAACATTCTTTTGTCAAGTCGTCACCCGAACGACCGTTGCCTGCGCACCGACCGGCTAGTATCGACCGGCCCTGCCTCCCCTCGACATACGAGAGCCGAACATGAGCGATTCCGCCGCCGCAGCATCGGTCCACGACCAGGACGCCGCTTTCGGCCCACAGAAATCGAAGATCCTGCTGCTGCTCGCGGCGGCGCAGTTCCTCGTGGTTCTCGATGCCTCGATCACCAACGTCGCCCTGCCTTCGATCGGCCGGGCTCTCGAGGTGGAACAGTCGGGGCTGGCCTGGGTGGTCAACTCCTACGTGCTGTTCTTCGGCGGCTTCCTGCTGCTGGGTGGCCGCATGGCCGACCTCATCGGTCGCCGCAGGGTTTTCATCTACGGCCTGATCCTGTTCGCGGCGGCTTCACTCACCGCCGGGCTTGCCCAGAACGAGGCGATGCTGCTGGTTTCGAGAGCAGCACAGGGCCTCGGGGCCGCACTGCTCTCCCCTTCCGCCCTGTCGATCGTCACCGCCACCTTCGCTGAAGGCAAGCAGCGCAACAAGGCCCTCGGAGTCTGGGGTGCCGTCGCCGGCGCCGGTGGGGCGGTCGGCGTTCTTCTGGGCGGGATCCTGACCGAATACCTCAGCTGGAGATGGGTATTCCTG
The DNA here is from genome assembly GCA_963717235.1 of uncultured Solirubrobacterales bacterium. Lineage (GTDB taxonomy): Bacteria > Actinomycetota > Thermoleophilia > Solirubrobacterales > 70-9 > 67-14. The sequence goes on from CAVQVQ010000005.1 coordinate 214,610, forward strand.
GTCAATGTGCCGGTGATCCTCATGGTCCTGCCACTGGTCCTGCGAATCGTCCCCGAGAGCGACAGCGGTGAGGACCACAACGACTTCGACATTCCCGGGGCGGTCACCGTGACCGCCGGTCTCTCGATGCTCGTCTACGCACTCATCGACGCCGAGAGTGCCGGCTGGACCTCCGGCCAGACCCTCGGCCTGATCGCCGGTTCGATCGCGATCCTGGGACTTTTCGTCCTGATCGAATCACGTGCCGCGAACCCTCTGGTGCCATTCGGGATATTCGCCTCGCGAACCCGCAACGGTTCCTATCTCGTCGGTCTGCTGCTGGCGGCCTCGCTCTTCTCGATGTTCTTCTTCATCGCCCTCTATACGCAGCAGGTGCTGGGCTGGGACGCCCTGAAGGCCGGACTGAGCTACCTGCCGCTGTCGGTGACGATCATCCTCGGGGCAGGCGCGGGATCGGAGATCGCCAACCGGATCGGCTTCAAACCGGTTCTTGTGGCTGGAATGCTCTGTACGTCGATCGGGCTGCTCTGGTTCACGCAGATCCAGGCCGACGGATCCTTCGTCGGCGATGTCCTCGGCCCGTCGATGGTGGCCGGACTCGGACTGGGGCTTTCTTTCCCCGGCGCCACCGTCGGCGGTACTTCGATGGTGCGCGAAGACGAAGTCGGACTCACTTCCGGGCTGATCAACAGCGCCCAGCAGATCGGCGGTGCACTCGGCCTGGCCGTGCTCTCGTCGCTCGCGGCATCGAAGACCGACAGCGTGCTCTCGGCGGCCCAGGGCGCCGAGCAGGCGATGCCCGGGGCCCTGACCGAAGGCTTCCAGCTCGCCTTCCTCGTCGGCGCGGGCTTCGCGCTGCTCGGAGCGCTGATCGCTCTGCTGGTCATCCGCACGAAGGACAGCAAGGCCGCCATCAGCGCTGAAGGCCCGGCCGAACCGATCGGCTGAGCCGGGCCCGCTGGAGCCGTTCGGGGCCCCTGCCTGCGGTCAGAGTTCCCGGCCGTCTCCGGCCAGGCGCTCGATCCCGTCGGCGAGACCGGCAAGCACGGGCTCGCGGATCCGCAGCTTGGTTGCAAGGTGCGCACCCATGTCGATCTTCGCCAGCTCGGCGGCTCTTGCGGTGGCGGCAGGAAGCAGCTCTTCCTGTCCGCAAAGCTTGTCCAGAAATCCCGCGGAGCGGGCCTCGGTCGGATCCAGGATGGTCCCGCTGACCGTGCAGATGTCGAAGTACCTGCGGGTCAGGCGGTGCCGGGCCAGTTCGATCGCGAACCACGGCAGGGTCATTCCGAGCGAGACTTCGTTGAGCCCGATCTTGAACTGTCCGTCGACGCCGAACCGGTAGTCCGCGGCGTTCAGCAGCAGGGCACCCATGGCTATGGCGTTGCCGTTGCAGGCGATCACGACGGGCTGTGGGAAGCTCAGCATGCGTTCGCAAAGCCTGGCCGCAGAGGTCATCATCTCCGGCCACAGAGACTGCTCGCAACGCAGGTCGAATCCGGCCGAGAAGGTGGTTGCGCGACCGGTGAGGACAACGACGGCCCCATCGGCCTCCGCGCGGTCGAAGCGCCCGGCCACCTCGGAGGTCATCTCCTTCGACAGCGCGTTGACCTTGCCGTCGTCGAGGGTGATCGTCGCGACGTCGCCGTCGAGTTCGTACTCAGTCAGTTCAGGCATCGGTCCACCCTAGCGACCGCCCCGGGTGGCCTCAGCCTCAATTCCGGATCTCGATCTTTCGGAGCTGGGCCGACATGTCGGAGATCGCGCGAAGGGTGCCCTTCACCGTTCCGGTCACCTTCGAGCGGCCGGAGCGGCCACCCAGGGGGACCGGCAGCTCTTCGATCTGCCAGCCGGCGGCGGCCGCTCGCAGGACCATCTCCAGCGGCCAGCCACTGCGGCGATCGAGCATTCCCAGGTCGAGTAGCGGCCGTCGGCCCACCACCCTCATCGGCCCGAGGTCGGTGAACTCCAGGCCGGTGCGCCGACGCAGTTCGAAAGCGAGGATGCGGTTGGCCAGCCTCGCATGCGGTGGCCAGGCTCCGGGCTCGGCCTGCCTGGAACCCACGACCAGATCGGCGCCTGTCTCGTAGAGCGCCAGGAGTCGCGGAAGGTCGCCGGGGTCGAGCGACCCATCACAGTCCATGAAGCAGACGACCTCGTCCCGGGCCGTGCTCAGGCCGGTGAAGCAGGCCGCGCCGAATCCGCGCTGCGGTTCGAGGACCACCTCGGCACCGAGATCCGCTGCGATCCGGCCTGAGCCGTCGCTCGAGCCGTTGTCGACCACGATCGGGTGGTAGCCCTCGGGCATGGCAGCGAGCACGCGCGGGATGGCTTCGGCCTCATCGAGGACGGGCAGGATCACATCCGGCATCTCAGTCCTCGTCGGTTCCTGCTTGTTTCACCCGGCGCAGCTTGAGGGCGTAGAGAAGAGCCGAAGCGGTGAACAGCACCGCGCAGATACCGAGCCAGCGGCCGAGGAAGACCCCGACCTCCTGCCCCGACGACGCTTCGTAGCGGTCAGCGCTCAGTCCGAGAACCAGGGGGAAGAACATGAGCAGGGCTATTCCGCAGATCACAAACGGAATCCGCAGGTAGTTGATCGCCGGCACTCCGACCGCGGCCGCCGCCTCCGGCTCGACGGCCCCGCTCGAGCGGCCGGCTACGAAATTGAGGGTCGAGTAGAGCGGAAAAGCGAGCATGTCGTGGGCGACGATTGCCAGACCGAAGAACAGCAGGGTGCTTTCCGGTGCCGGCGCCTTGAAGATCATGAAGAAGCCGTAGCCGGCTATTGCGAAACTGGCGATCGCTGCCATCAGGTGGAGCGGAGAGGCTCCGTAGGCCTTGCGGAATCGTGCGTTCATGCGAGGTCGAACTCCATGCTCGAGACCCACTTGGTGTTGTGGACTCCCGGCAGCGCCGGCACGATGACCCGGGCCGGGAAGCCGTGATCCATCGAGATGTCGACCCCGTTGACCCGCAGTGCGAGCAGGCTCTGATCATCGTCCAGCTGGGTCGAGCTGAGGATCGCTTCGTTGAAGGAGCCGGCCTCCTGGAGCGACTTGACGAGCACCCGGGATGCGCCGGGAGCCCCGGCCGCGATCGCCAGGTCACGCAGGCGCACGCCGGTCCAGGTCTGCGTCGTCGACCAGCCTTCGACGCATGCGATCGGCAGTTCGTAGGTGTGCTGTGGCATCGCCAGCAGCTCTTCGCGTGAGAACGAGGCCGTCCTGCCACCCTTCAGCTCCAGGCGCCACCCGGGACCGGCCATCTCCGGAGTCACGTTGGCGGCGTCAGCCGTCCTGTTCACGGGAAAGTCGTTGGGTCCGTCTCCGTAGTCGCGCCCCCGGGGAGCCAGCAGCGAGAAGCGGCGCCAGGGCTCACCGACGAAAGTCTGGCCGACCATCATCAGTCCGAGACCGACCGAGGTGGCGCCGACCGTCGCCAGCATCATCCGGCGGGAAACCGTAGGGGCAGCCGGCTCCAGTGCGGTCGTGCTGTCGTCACGGTAGGGCTCGGGCTCAGTCTGCTTCAGCCCATATTTCATCGGCCGGATGACTCCCTGCTCGGCGAAGGACCTTCGCACCGTCGAATACTTGAGCACCACATGGAGCGCGAGGGCGGCGAGGAAGACGATCGCCGCGTAGTAGTGGGACGGGATGAAGCTGAAGTTCCACGGGTAGTAGAGCTGGATGTTCATCAGGCCGGTGAAGAAGACGAAAAGCGCGCCGCCGACCAGCAGGGCCAGCGAGAGTCGCTCGAAGAGGTGGGATACCGACCTGACCGGTGGCCACTCGAAAAGCTTCGGCATGACCGACCAGAGCTTCGCGAACAGGATCGGGATGGCCAGCACCCCTGAGGTCACGTGGAGGCCCTGGGTCACGGCGTAGAGGAAAGGCCAGCCTGCGGGCCACTCGAACGGAAACAGGCTGAAGCCGAGTCCACCTTCCGGCAGGAAGCTGTTTTCGCCGTAGGCGAGCTCGGAGAGGAATCCGGTCAACGCGCAGACGATGATCAGCGGCAGCATCAGCGAACCCAGGAAGGAACTGAGCCAGGGACCCCTCAACGGGCTCTTCCAGAACTCGGGCCTGGTCGGGCCGGGCGGCGGTTCCTCCGGAACGGGCGAGCGCAGCCTCACGGGCGGGCACCACCAGGATCGATGCGCTGAATCTGGGCGTCGCTGCGGCTGCCCACGAAGACGGCGCCGTCTTCGGAATCGACGGCGACGGTATTCGGCTGCCTGATCGTGGGGTAGGTAAACGTCCGGACCGGGACCTCGCCGCTCAGCGAATACCCGACCAGGCGGTTGATGGCGGTCAGGGTCACCCAGAGCCGCTTGCGCTTCCGGTCGATCGCGATCCCGTATGGCGCACCCTGGGCGGGGACGGCGGCAACCTCGCGTGGCTCGGGGCCGATCAGGAACTTGCGCACCATGTCTCCCTCGGTATCTGCCACATAGGCATACTCGCCGATCGTCTCGATGTGAGTCGGTCCAACCCCGGCCGGCGTACTGCCGAGAACCTCTCCCGTCGGCGCGTCGTACACCTGGAGCACCCGTTCGGCGACGGTCACGACGGCCACGTAGCGATCTCCGACCGCGGCGATCCCACCCGGCTGTTCGGGTGCCGGCAGGGTCTCGATCAGACGCCCGCCCCGGACCACCGAGACCGTATCTCCGAATTCGTCGGCGACGAATACCTTCCCGTCGGCCGATGCGGCGTCGTGAGGGTGCTCGCCGGTCGCCACTCGGGTCACCCGGGCCGGGCCGTTCGGGATCTCGAAGATCTCGTTCGCCGACTCGGCCGGGACCACCACACGCCGGCCGTCCGGTGAAAGTCCCAGATGCCGGGCCGGATTGGGGATCGGATACTGCCGCGTGATGAACAGCTTCTCCGGGTCGACGAAGGCGAGCCGGTAGGGCTGGCGTACAGCGACCGCGACCGAGTCCGACCGTGGGTGAAAGATCATTCCCTCGACGCCCACGGCGATGATCTCGACCCGACCTGCTGGCGTCGCGTCGAGGGACGGCGATTCCGCGGGCTCGGCGGCAGGTGCGAATCCCTCCTCCGATGACGAGCAACCGGCGAACAGGATGACGGCGGCGACCGCGACCGCGATGCCGAAACCTCTCCTGCCCGGGAAGCGGGTCTCGTCTCCTGCCACAGGCTGATTCTGGCAGACCAGCCCGGCCGCGTTCACGGATCGGGGGCCGTATAGGCTCGGCCGATGTCGGAAACGGTGCTGGTCACTGGCGGAGAAGGCTTCATCGGCTCGCAGGTCGTCGACCTGCTGATCGAGTCCGGCCGCAGGGTGAGGGTGCTCGACAACCTCCACCCCGCCGCCCACAGGAACCGGCCCGGCTACCTGAACCCGCAGGCCGAATACCTGACCGGTGACATCAGCGACCGCGACCGGCTCGCGGTCGCCCTGGACGGGGTCGATTCCGTCTGTCACCAGGCGGCCATGGTCGGCCTCGGCAAGGATTTCGGTGACGCTGAGGATTACGTCGCGGACAACTGCCTCGGTACCGCCCGGCTCCTCTCCGCCCTCTCACGCCGGGGATTCGAAGGTCCACTTGTGCTCGCCGGCAGCATGGTGGTCTACGGCGAGGGCGGCTATTCCTGTTCGAGTCACGGAGAGGTACGGCCTGCCGCCCGAAGCCGCGAGGACCTCGAAGCGGGTCGCTTCGAACCGCTCTGCCCCGATTGTGGCCGTCAGCTGTCTCCGCGACCGGTTCCCGAGACCGCCCGGACCGATCCCCGCAGCGTCTACGCGGCGACCAAGCTCCACCAGGAACACCTGTGCGGACTGTTCGCCCGGGAGAATCCCTCTGTCAGCTACACGGCCCTGCGCTACCACAACGTCTACGGGCCACGGATGCCCAGCGACACCCCCTACGCCGGCGTCGCCAGCATCTTCAGAAGCTCGCTGGAAGCGGACCGGCCGCCGGCGGTGTTCGAGGACGGGCTCCAGATCCGTGACTTCGTTCACGTGCGCGACGTCGCCCGGGCGAACCTGCTGGCCCTCGATGCCCCCCCGGACCGGGCGGGCATCTACAACGTCGCCAGCGGCCGCCCGCGACCCCTGATCGACATGGCCCGCCTGCTTTCCGAGGCTTCAGGTCCGCGGGCACCGAGTCCGGTCGTGACCGGAGAGTTCCGGCTGGGTGACGTCCGCCATGTATTTGCCGATGCCACACGGGCCGCCGAACTGCTCGGCTTCGAGGCGGAAGTCGGGCTCGAGGCTGGAATGCGCGAGTTTGCCGACGCCGAACTGAGGTGAATCACCACATCGTGCGGTAGAGCACCTCGATCACGAGGGCCTGGGCGGCCAGGGCGGCCACGACGGGGCGCAGATGCCTTTCGGGAAGGGCGCGCGCGGCGGCCAGGCAGGCCATCGGCAGGAAGAAGATCCAGATCCTTTCGGTTTCAGCCTTCGTATAGCCGACCAGCACGGTCAGCAGGATCGCCACAGCGAGGGCGAGGGCACCGATCTCGCGGCTTCCGAGCGACCTCGAGGCATACCAGGCAATCGGTCCCAGCATGAACAGGAATGCCGCGGGGGATCCGAAAAAGTAGAAGAGATAGGGCCTGATGCTCGCGACGCCCTTGAAGTAGCGGTCGTGAGTGGCCTCGATCGAGGCGAGCAGGTCGAAGCCGGTGAAGGTGGCCAGGAGGCCGTAGAAGACAACGAGCGCCGCCCCACAGCTGACCGCGGCGAAGACCATCCCGCGAAAACCGTCACGGCGCCACCGGACCAGGCCGGCCCAGCCGGCGACCACCGGAAGGGCGTAAGAGAAGAACGAGGCGAAAGCGACAACCACGGCCCCGACGATCACGCCCCGGGCCCGCTTCGAGAGCAGGAAAAAGGCGGAGACGAGGGCGAGGGTGGCAAACAGGGCATCGGCCGCAGTGGCGCCGTATAAAAGTGCCGTTGGCGCAAAGACCGAGAGCATCGCGGCCAGCCTCGCCGTCGTTTCGTCGTAGAGCCGACGGCCGAGCAGGTAGGTCAGCGGCGAGAGCGCCGCCCCGACGGCGATGGTCAGCGCCGCCATCGCCTCCGGGGTTGCCAGTCCGAAGACATCGAGAAAGACGACCAGGCCCGGCGGGTGGCCGGCGACGTGGAGCGGCAGAGTGGGGACGAGTTCGGCGAAGTTGTCCAGAAATGAGCCCACGCCCATCTTCAGCTCCTCCATCGCGGCCAGGTACTCGAGCCGGCCCGAGCTCGCCGGGCGGACGACGTTGGGGGCCCACCACGCTTCCGGTCCGATCCGGGCCAGATTCAGGACGAGCCGCGAGAAGAGCGCCAGGAAGAAGAGTGCCGTCGCGAATGGCCAGACGCTCCACTCGGACCGGTAGAGGCGCAGGCCCGCTGCGGTGGAGATGGCGAGGCCGGCTGTCGCAGCGAGGAGCCATCGGCTGAACTCCGGATCCCAGAAGAGGGTCAGCGGCGGGGCCGGAGACCCCCAGTCCAGACCCGCCTCACGGGCAATCAGCCCGACGGCGATCGTCGCCGCGACGAGGCCGGTGACGACCCACGGCACCAGATCGCCACTGGCGGGCGGCCGTTCCTCCTCCCCCAGCCGAGGCAGGCTCAGCCGCGGATCAGATGAACGAACCACCGCTCCCCGATCGGCCATACCTCGGAAACGCTCAGCCCGGTGCCGGTCGCAACAGCTTCGATTCCGTCTACGCCGACCCATGCCCATGGGAACCACTCGCTGAGGTCACCGGGGGCCTCGAGGCGCAGGTCGAGGGCCTTGGTCTCGGCCCCCGGAGGATCCAGCTCGACCAGGGCGCCGCCCCCGGCCCGCAGCAGTTCCGCCGTTCTCTGGAGCAGACGCCGGGGCTCACCGCCTATGCCGATGTTTCCGTCGAGCAGGAGTGCGGTCTGCCATTCCCCTGTCGCGGTCAGGTCGAAAACCGAGCCGTGGATCACCTTCGCGCCACGCTTGCGGGCGATATCGGCAGCCCGGCCGGACACCTCCACCCCGGTCGCTTCCACACCGCGCCTGCCGAGGGCGACCAGGTGGCGGCCGGCCCCGCAGCCGATGTCGAGTACGGGCCCTGCGGCCCGCTCCAGCAACCGCTCCTCGTCGTCCGGTGCTTCGGTCAGCCAACGGTCAAGCGGCAGTCTCCGTCGGGTGCCGTTCTGGTCGACAGCGTGAAAAGAGTCCGGGTTCTCCGAGGAGAGAATGTGTTCGAGGCCGCGCTCGTAGATCTCGTTCGCCGTCAGACGGGTCGCCGCCCTGGGTCCGGACGACTCAGCCACCGGCAACCTCGATGCTGCCCAGGACCGAAGCGAACCGTCCTTCGGGTCGCAGTGATGCCACCCCGGCCGCGTCTTCGAAATAGTCGACGTCGCGCAGCATCGGCAACTCCGCCACCGACATCCCGAGTTCCTGCATCCGCAAGAGCTGAACTTCCCCGGTTGTTTCTTCGCTCATCGGAACCCCTTCGAATACGCCGGTTCGCCGTCCGTCGAATCCGATCGCCCAGTAGCCACCGTCGAAACATAGACCCAGCACGGCGTCCGTGGCGGCGTCCTCGAGCAAGGACAGCGCCTGTTCGAGCAACTCGACCGTCACTTGAGGCGTATCCATCCCGATCAGCAGGGCCGGGCCGGCTGTACGGCCGAACGCCGCATCCAGGCGTCGGCCGAGCGGTCCCCGCACCTGGGGCATGACCTCGTAGCCGGCGGGCAGCCACTCCCCCGGCTCGCCGTCCAGGACAAGCGTACGCCCCCCGCAGGGAGTCGCCGCGACGGTATCGAGCGTATCCGCCAGCGCCGCTTCCGCCAGCTCGGCGGCCTGGACCGGGCTGCAGGGCGGACACAGTCTCGTCTTCGACCGTCCCGGCACGGGAGACTTGGCGATCACCAGGATTCGGGGTTTCACCACACAGATACTTTCACTCGCTCCCGGCGTAGCCCGCCTGGCCGGTCTGGTTCAAGGGGGCGTCGGCTCGGGCCATGGCGGGAGCGATTCGCGGCATTCGGCTCCGACGCAGTTGATCACCTGCCTGAAGTTCGACTCGAGATAATCCCTCACCTCAAGGTAGGCCGGGTCTTCGTAGCGGTTCCTCAGCTCCCACGGGTCGCGGCTGAGGTCGTAGAGCTCGGAGCCACCGACCAGGTAGCGGATCAGTTTGTACGGGCCGACGCGATACCCGCGATAGCGGAGCGACGGCGCCCGCGCCGAGAGCAGGGCTTCGGTCCCCTGGTTGAACAGCGAGATGCCGACCGGTCTGCGCGATCGCCTCGTCGGATCCTGCCAGAACCTTCTCAGCGAGCGGCCGTCGAGGTCGTATTCGGGCTCAATGCCGGCGAGGTCGGCCACGGTGGCCGCGACGTCGATGTTGCCGACAACCTCATTCGAGCCGGAACTCCGGGGGACGTCCGGTCCGCGGACGGCCATCGAGACGCTCGAAGACGATTCGTAGGGAAGGAATTTGGCCAGGGCGAAGCGATGCTCACCGAGGAAGTAGCCGTGGTCAGAGACGAAGAAGATGTACGTATTGTCGAGCTCGCCCGTCCTGCGGAGAGCCCGCACGATCGCGCCGACGCTCTCGTCGACCGCCATCAGGGCTTCCAGCTGCGAGTGATACGCCCTTTTCAGCCGGCTCTTCTCTTTCCGGTTGAGCTGCCGCGGTGCTGCGTCCCTGACTACGCTCGGCTTGTCGCTCATGTCCCGCTCGTTGAAGCTCGGCTCGGTCAGCAGCGGTGTCCGTGAGGCTTTGCCGATGTGACGGGTGGCAGGCTGCGGTCCGGAGGGCGGGCGCACGTCGCCATGAGGCGAGTCGTAGTCGATCTGGAGGTAGAACGGCCGGTCTCTGCGCGACCTGAGCTCCTTGAGCGCCTCGCGGGTGAACAGGTCGGCCGTGTAGTTGCATGGCACCCTGCCCTGGCCACGCACCTTCACCTTCGACGTCTTCAGTCTGCAGGCGGCCGGATCGATCCTCTTGGTGGCCGTGTATTTGCGGGTCCCGAAGGGTCCATTGATGCGGCCGTCGTCGTTGACCGAGTAGCCGTAAAAGCGATTGTCACGGGACTCGAAAGATGCGGTGTACCAGTTGCTCCAGCCGAGTGGCCTTTCGCGTGTCGGTCTGCCGGTTTCGAGGTTGAAGTAGTTGTTCATGAACTTGCCGAAATGGGAGGTCCGGTAGCCCGCCTGTTGGAGCGCGAGCGGGATGTTGTTCTCACTGATCGGCAGGGCCTTCCAGGCCGTCCAGCCACCGAGGGGGCCGGTATTGCTGCGCAGTCCGTTGTTCTTCGGATACTGACCGTTGAGCAGGGACGCCCTGGACGGAGAGCAGAGCGGAGAGGTCGCGTAGTAGTTGCGGAACTCGGTTCCGTTCCTGAAGATCTGCTCGACCGTATTCGGCATGGTCGGCCTGAACCTGCCGTCCTTGCCCCGGTACTTGGACTTGAGCAGGTGCGGTGACTGGTCGTCGGTCTGGATGATCACGAAGTTGGGCCGCTGGGCCGCAACAGCGGCCGGCGGCCCGGCGAGAGCGCCCGCCAGCAGGAGCGCTGCGGCGGAAGCGGCCAACAGTAGTTTCCGGATGTCTGAGGGTAGGTTCATGCGTCGCTGGGAATCGGAATCGGGCAATCGGGAATCGGGCGCTCTCGAGGGGGAAACCGCCTTCTGAGGGGGAGTTTCGGTCTGCTCCGCAAAGGCACGGCGCAGACGCAGCGCAGCCGCGGACGATAGCGACCGCCCGGGCGCCGCCGCCGGGGCACCACCGATGCCCCGTCCCCGATGGTTGCGGGAACTGGCTCACGGGTAAGCTGGGCGCAGGAGAAGTGCCCAGAGACCTGCGAGGAATGGAGACAGCATGAGCAGCTACGCAGTGGTGAACCCGGCTACGGGTGAGAAGGTCAAGGAATACGCTCAAACCAGCGACGCGGAGCTCTCCGATGCCGTGGCAAAAGCGATGGACGCCTACGAGAACTGGTCGATGGCTACCTCCGTGGCGGAGAGGGCGGCGATGGTTCAGAAGGTCGCAGACGCCCACACCGCCCGGCGCGAGGAACTTGCCGGGATCATCGTGAGGGAGATGGGCAAGCCGATGGAGCAGGCCCTGGGCGAGGTCGACTTCTGTGCGGACATCTACGGCTACTACGCCGACAACGCCGAAGAATTCCTCAAAGACGAAGCGATCGACCTGATGAGCGACGAGGGCACCGGAATCATCCGGCGCAGCCCGATCGGCCCGCTGATCGGGATCATGCCCTGGAACTTCCCCTACTACCAGGTGGCCCGTTTCGCCGGACCAAACCTCGCACTCGGCAATACGATCCTGCTCAAGCCTGCGGGACAGTGCCCCGAATCGGGCCTGGCGATCCAGTCGATGTTCGACGACGCCGGCTTCCCGGAAGGAGCCTACGCGACGATATTTGCCTCTAATGATCAGATCGCCGACCTGATCGCCGACCCGCGCATCCGGGGCGTTTCGCTCACCGGCTCTGAGAGGGCGGGAGCCGCGGTTGCCGAGGTCGCCGGCCGAAACCTGAAGAAGGTGGTGCTCGAACTCGGCGGCTCCGACCCGTTCATCCTGCTCGGAACCGGGAACCTGGACGAAGCGGTCGAGGCCGCGATCGGCGGCAGGCTGGACAACTCCGGTCAGTCGTGCAACGCGGCCAAGCGCTTCATCGTCCACGAAGACCTGTACGACGACTTCCTGGAGAAGTTCGCCGAAGGCATGGGCGCGACCGAGCCGGCCGACCCGACATCGGAGGACTCCGAGATGGGCCCCCTGTCCTCGGACGACGCCGCCCGGCGCCTTCAGGAACAGCTCGACCGTGCGGTGGAACAGGGCGCCGAGGTCGTGGTCGGTGGCGGCAGGACTGACAACTTCTTCCAGGGCACGGTCCTGACCGGGGTCACCCCCGACAACGATGCCTACGGAGAGGAGTTCTTCGGTCCGGTGGCGATGGTCTTCAGGGTCGCTTCGGAAGAAGAGGCGATCAGGCTCGGCAACGACACCGATTTCGGCCTCGGTTCCTACGTCTTCACCGACGACGCAGAACAGGCGATGCGGGTGGCTGACGGACTGGACACCGGCATGGTCTACGTGAACGGGGTCGGCGCCGACAGCGCCGAACTGCCCTTCGGCGGGGTCAAGCGCTCCGGCTTCGGTCGCGAGCTCGGCCGCTACGGGATCGAGGAGTTCGTCAACAAGAAGCTGATCCGCGTCCTCAAGTAGAGGCAGCGCTCACTACTGGATCTCGACCGGCCAGGTCCGGGCTGCGTAGGCGACGCCGAGCCCGGCCAGGCAGGCGAGTATCCCTGCCGCGACCGGAAGACCGAGCAACTGGCCCGCCAGACCGGCCAGCGGATAGGTGATCAGCCAGAACAGGTGTGACAGCGAGAACTGTGCGGCAAAGAGTGCCGGCCTGTCTCCGGAGGCAGCCGAGCGGCGGATCAGCCGGCCGACCGGGGTCTGGACCATCGACAGACCGACGCCGAGCAGGAACCAGCAGGTGACAAGCAGGTCGAAGTCCGAGACCTGTGTGGTCGCGAGGAGGCCTGCGACCAGAAGCAACCCGCCGGCCAGCATCACCGACCTGTCCGGTATGCGGCGCAGCAGGGCCGGCAGGATGAGAGCGGCGACCATCGAACCCGCGCCGGCCGCTCCGAGACCCCATGCCACGGCCGCATCCGACAGCCCGAACGAATCTTTGACGAAGACGACCGTGTTGACGATGACCATCGCGCCGGCTGCGGCGACGACCAAATTCAGACCGAGCATGCCGCGCAGGCGCGGCGTCGCCAGGTAGCGGCCGATGCCCGAGGTGATCCGGCGCAGCAGGCGGCGAACATCCGGGCTCGATGCGGGCTGTGGGATAACGGTCAGGGCGACTATTGCGGCGGAGCCGATGAAGGCGACGCCGTTGATCGAGAACAGGGCGCTGTAGCTGACCCAGCCGAGCAACGCAGCTGCGATCACAGGGCTCAGCAACGCTTCCAGTTCGTAGGCCAGGCGTGAAAGGGAAAGAGCCTCGGTATAGGTGTCTGCGTCGGTCAGCACGTCAGGGATGGCCGCCTGAAAAGTCGGGGTGAATCCGGCGGAACAGGCGTTGAGCAGGAAGATCAGGACGAATACCTGCCAGACCGACTCGACCAGCGGTATCAGCAGTACCAGCCCGGCACGAGCGATGTCCAGACCGATCAGGAGGCCCCGCCGCGAAACGTTTCGGGTCACTGCCGCGACAACCGGTGAAACGGTCACGTAGGCAACCATTTTCAGCGCAAGGGCAAAGCCCAGCACGACCCCGGCATCGTTGCCGGCGAGGTCGAACGCGAGAAGGGCCAGAGCCACCGTCGACAGTCCGGTGCCGATCAGCGAGATCACCTGGGCAGAGAAGAGTCGCCGGTAGACGGGGTCCCGCAGGGGCCTCAGCAACAGTGGCATCCGGCGAAACCTAGCCGACCGGAGCCTGGACGCCGGAAACGGTCTTCCGGAATACCGACCGCACAGGTATGGTTCCGGGGGCTGCCCCGGAACCGCTACTTAGGGAGTGAGAATTGAGAACCGACGCCGCTGACCAGCCGAGCCAAACCGCCGGATCCCAAGGGATCCACTGATGGCCGAACCAACCTTCGTCGAGCTGGAACCGCAGCCGCTGGAGCGCTACCGGCCGGTCATGGACGACGATTTTGACCGGATCCGCGAGATCGCCGACTTCGCCGTCAAGCACTTCGAGGGACGCACGGTCTGGCACGTCAACTCGACCCGCCTCGGCGGCGGCGTCGCCGAGATGCTTCGCAGCTTCCTCCCCTACGCGAACGACTCCGGGGTAGACACCCGCTGGGTCGTGCTCAGCGAGCGCCCCGAGTTCTTTTCGATCACCAAGCGTCTCCACAACAAGCTCCACGGCCACCCCGGCGACGGCGGCTCGCTCGGCCCGGACGAGCAGAAGGCCTACGAGGAGATCCTCGAGGACAGCGCCCACCACCTGACCGACCTGATCAAGCCCGGCGACGTCGTTTTCCTGCATGACCCGCAGACAGCCGGCCTGATCCCGGCCGTCAAGGCGACGGGAGGCATCACCCTCTGGCGTTGCCACATCGGCCTCGAGATCGCCAACGAGCATGTCGACGAGGCGGTCGAATTCCTGGTGCCGTACGTCAAGCAGGCCGACGGCTACGTTTTCTCACGCGGTGCCTACCTCTGGCCGCAGTTGCCTGCGGACCGGGCACACCTGATGGCGCCCGCGATCGACGCCTTCTCGCCCAAGAACCAGGAGCTCGACGAGGAACAGGTGTCGGCAATCCTCGGCGTGATCGGTCTGGCCGGCGAGCCGCCGGACGAGCCACCGCACTTCATCCGCTCCGACGGCAGCGACGGTACCGTCACGCACGAGTCGCAGGTCTTCCAGGTCGACAAACTGCCCGACGACGCCACTCTGATCGCCCAGATTTCCCGCTGGGACGTGCTCAAGGACCACGAAGGACTGATCGAGTGCTTCGGCGACTACCTCGGAGACACCGGAGCCCACCTGGCCCTGATCGGTCCCTCGAGCGAGGGCGTCGCAGACGACCCCGAGGGACCTGCCGTCCAGGCCAGGATCATGGAGGCCTGGCAGGCCCTGCCAGATGACCTGCGCAGCCGGGTTCACATCGTCGCCCTGGCGATGGACGACTTCGACGAGAACGGTGCCATGGTCAACGCGATCCAGCGCCGCGCCGACATCATCGTGCAGAAGAGCCTGGTCGAAGGATTCGGCCTGACAGTCTCTGAGGCGATGTGGAAGTCGAAGCCGGTCGTTGCCAGCGCCGTTGGTGGGATCAAGGACCAGGTGATCGACGGGGAGACTGGAATCCTGGTCAAGGACCCGACTGATCTCGAGGCATTCGCTGTGGCCCTGAGGAAGCTGGTCGACGATCCCGGCCTTGCCGCCCGCATGGGCGAGGCCTCGCACCAACGTGTGGCCAAGCACTTCCTGGCGGCGTCGAGGGTCGCTGACTACGTTGCACTGATCGGGCTGGTCGAGACCACCGCCGACGCCAACAGGCCCTGAGTCCGACCGTGTGCCGGGGTCAGTCCTCTCCCCTCGGCACCACGATCACCGGACATGCGGAGGAGCGCATCACCTTCAGCGATACGCCCCCGAGCATAACCCGCAGAAACGGACCGTAGCCCCGCGACCCGAGGACCATCAGGTCCAGGTCCTGAGACGCTTCCGCCAGGCAGTCGGCGGCATCCCCTCCCCTTACCTCGACGTCGATCTCGCTCTCCGAAGCTGCCACCACTTCGGCCAGTGAAGCCTGGATCCGATCGGTGATCAGCCGTTGGTAGCCCCGCCCTGAATTGGCGGTGACGCCTTCGACCGGTACCACCGGAACCGCTCCGACAAGCCTGATCGAAGCGCCGAGTTCCGCGGCGAGATGCTCCCCGTAGCTGAGGGCGATCCGCGATTCCGGACTACCGTCGTAGCCGACACCGATCGTGCCGAAGCCGGCGGGTGCGTCCCTTGAGTAGCCCCGTGGGGCGACGATCACCGGACATTCCGATCCGGAAGCAAGCCGCGCCCCGACGTCACCCATCAGCACCCGGCCGATCGGACCGTGACAGCTGGATCCGATCACGATCGCCGACGCTTCGGTTTCGCGGGCGCTCCGGGTCAGGCCTGCGGGCGGAGAGAGGCCGATCATCCGGTGAGGCCGGAATCCCGGTTCGAGTTCTTCTTCGGCGATCGCGAACAGGCGCTCGAAGTACTCGGCGGCCTCGCGCTCCTCATCGGGTGACTCGAAGGCCGACCCGGGCAGGCCTCCCGGCAGGACCGCGACCACATCCAGTCCGGCCCCGCACTCGGCGGCCAGCACGCGACCGAGCCTCAGCGCGTCGATCGCCTCCCCCGATTCGTCTATACCGATGACCAGCGACTTCATCCCGTACAGCCTAAGCGCTGGGGTGGCCGTTTTGATTCACTGCCTCAGTGAAGGCAATCGAAATCAATGGCGTCCACAAGACCTTCGGTCCGGTGACCGCGGTCGACGGGCTCGATCTGGATGTGCCCGAGGGCATCTGCCTCGGACTGCTCGGCCCTAACGGCGCCGGGAAATCGACCACGATGCGCCTGCTCACGGGCCAGTCGGTCGCCGATTCCGGCACGATCCGGGTTCTCGGCCACGACCTTCCGGCCGACTCCAAGCAGGCACGGGCCCAGATGGGCGTCGTACCCCAGCTCGACAACCTCGACATCGACGTCACGGTCGAACAGAACCTGACCATATTCGCGCGTCTCTACAGGGTCGCCGACGTGCCGGCGGCGGTCGACCGGGCACTGGGGATCGCCCGACTGAGTGATCGGCGGGACTACGCGGTCGACAAGCTCTCGGGAGGGATGAGGAGGCGTCTGCTGTTGGCTCGCGGGCTCGTTCACGAGCCCAGGTTGCTGCTGCTGGACGAGCCCACGGTAGGCCTCGATCCCCAGATCAGGACCGAACTGTGGTCGCTGATCGACGCTCTGCGTTCGCGTGGGACCACGATTCTGATGTCCACCCACTACATCGAAGAGGCCGAGAAGCTCGCCGACCAGGTGGCGGTGATGGCAGAGGGAAAGATCATCGCCCGCGCCCGGCCGGACCAGTTGATCGCCGAGCATGCGGGAGAGGTGACGGCAGAGGTCTACGCCCCGCCGGAGACCCTCGCGGGAATCCGGACCTCGGCCGAGGCCGCCGGTCTCGCGGTCCGGCCGTCCGGGCCCGCGATCGCGATCGTCGGAATCGAGCGCGCCGATGGCTGGCAGGTACCCGAAGGGGCTGTGCGCAGGGCGAGCTCCCTCGAGGACGTCTTCGTCCTGCTGACCGGAGAGGAGGCAGAGTGAAGCCGCGGGTGGGTCGCCTCGAATGGGTCGCCATCGGTGCGGTCATGGGTCGGGAGTTCGCCAACTTCCGCACCTTCTGGCGCTCGACGACCTTCACCAGCGTGCTCGAGCCGGCGGTGTACCTGCTTGCCTTCGGACTCGGGCTCGGGGCCACCCTGGTCAGCGACGTCGGCGACATCCCTTACGTCGAGTTCGTCGGGACGGGCATCGTCGCAACAGCGGTTATCTTCTCCTCGGCACTTCCGGCCATGTTCGGGACCTTCGTGAAGCACCGTTTCCAGCGGACCTACGACGCGATCCTTGCGGCGCCCGTGGATGTCGAGGAGCTGGTTACCGGGGAGATGCTCTGGATCGGCATCCGCGCAGGCTTTTTCGGCTGCTTCCCACTCCTGGTCACGATGCTTTTCGGCCTCGATCCGGTCCCGACGATGCTGCTCGTGCCGGTCTACGCATTCGTCACGGCACTCGGCTTCGCCGCCTTCGGAATCACCATGGCCGCAACGGTCTCGAAGATCGACCAGTTCAACTACGTCACCACGCTCTTCATAACCCCCCTCTTCCTGGTCGCGGGAACTTTCTTTCCGATCTCCGAGCTGCCCGAGGGCTTCCAGGTGGCGGCCCAGTTCAACCCGCTCTACCAGCTGGTCGAGCTGGTCCGCAACGCATGCTTCGGCATGGAGATGGTGGATCTGCTCAGGTTCGCCGTCCTGCTCGTTTTCTCGCTGGTGATGTGGCGGGTCGCGGTCCGGCGGCTCGAAGGGAGGCTGATCGACTGATGGGCGGCGCGACGACATCGGCCGGGGCCATACCTGAGCAGGCCGCTCGGCGACGGACCTTCGCGATCATCTCGCATCCCGACGCCGGCAAGACGACGATGACCGAGAAGATGCTGCTTTTCGGCAACGCATTGGTCGAAGCCGGGGCGGTCGTCTCGAAGAAGGACCGCCGGTCCACCGCATCCGACTGGATGGAGCTCGAGAAGCGCCGGGGGATATCTGTGTCCTCGACCGTCTTGCGTTTCGAACACGACGGCAAGGTCATCAACCTGCTCGACACCCCGGGCCACAGCGACTTCAGCGAAGACACCCTGCGCGTGATGTCTGCGGTTGACGGTGCCGTGATCCTCATCGACGCCGCCAAGGGGATCGAGAGCCAGACGCTGCGCCTGTTCGAGGTGGCCCGCAGTCGCGGAATCCCGCTGATCACCTTCATCAACAAGTGCGACCGCCCCGGTATAGAGCCGCTGGAGCTGCTCGACCACATCGAGTCGACCCTCGACCTGATGCCGACGGCGATGACCTGGCCGGTCGGGGACCCGGGTGACCTGCTCGGAGTGATCGACCGGCGCGACGAGAGTTTCCATCGCTTCGAGCGGACTCCCGGCGGCCGATCCGCCGAGGGCGGCGAGATCCTCGGGCTCGAAGAGGCCTGCGATCCTGGAAGAACCGGCATGGGTCCGGGCGCGCGAGGAGCTGTCTCTGCTCGATGCCGCCGGACACGATTTCGATCCCGAAGGGGTCGAGTCGGGCATCTCGACACCGGTCTACTTCGGCTCGGCCCTGACCAACTTCGGGGTCGAACTCCTGCTCGAGGCCGTGATCGCCCTGTCCCCCGCCCCTTCGCCGCGTGAAGACCGGCTCGGACACCCGCGGGCGCTCGACGATGACTTCTCCGGCCTGGTCTTCAAGGTCCAGGCCAACATGGACCCGCGCCATCGTGACCGCAACGCATTCATCCGGATCTGCTCGGGCCGGTTCGAACGCGGCATGAAGGTGGTCAACGCACGCACCGGCAGGCCGATCTCGCTGAACTACGCCTCGGAGAGCTTCGGCCGGCAACGCGAAACGCTCGAGGAGGCTTTCCCCGGCGACATCGTCGGCATCGTCAACGCGGCCGACCTTCAGGTCGGCGATACCGTCTACGAGGGTGAGGAAGTGCGCTTTCCAGCCCTCCCCACCCTCGCGCCCGAGCACTTCATCCGGATCCGCAACGCCGACGCCCGCCGGCACAAACAGTTCAACCGGGCCCTCTCCCAGCTTGCCGAGGAAGGAGTGATCCACGTGCTCACGCAGGACGGGGGGCGAGATCCGATGCCGGTCCTCGGGGCGGTCGGGAGACTCCAGTTCGAGGTTGCGATCGAACGAATGTCGACCGAGTTCGGGGTCGAAGTCCTTTCCGACGAGACCAACTGGAAACTCGCCCGCCGGACCGATGAAGCCGGCGCCGAGGAGATCCGCAAGGGAGGCCTGGCCGAGGTCCGGACCCGGACCGACGGAATGGTCTTCGCCCTGTTCACCAATCAGTTTCAGGTCGAGAGGCTCGAGCGGGACCGACCCGAACTCAGACTGGATCGCCTGGTCGGCTGACCCGCACGACCTCCTGTGTGATGGCCACCCAGTCCGGGTCGCCCTCCGCCTCGACCTCTGCCAGCCAGAGCCCCGAACGTCCGGGGCTGTCGATGAACTCGGTAAGAACCGGTATCCGTCGCCTGAGAGTTCTAAACGACTCTCCGTGGGGAACCTGCGCTCCACTGAAACCGAAGACCCCCTGCAGCGCGGTCGCACCGGCGGCTCCGGCCCGGCGCAGTCGCCGGACCAGCGACCTCTGACCGTCCAGGCCTCCGCCCGGCCGGATTCCGCCGGCGAATACCGCGACCCTGTTCATCGCCCCGGGTTTCAATCTCCCGGAGCCTGCGGTGTCCACCGGGTCGACCGTCACCGAGCTCTCGGCGAAGGCCTCCGGCAGCAGTTCGCGCACCGTTTCCCAGACGCGTCCCAGTTCCCCCGGCTGCCCCACCGCCGAGACCAGCATCGGAACCCCGAGGTTGGCCGAGAAGAAGCCTGCCCGGTGACGTTCGCCCGAAACCAGACCGTCGATCCCCAGGAGGGAGACAGCCGCTTCTGATCCGTGATTCCTGAACATCCGGGGCAACGCCTTGTATGCCGGAGTACCGTCGATGCGTGCGCCGCGGTCGATCCAGACGTCGATCCGGCCGCGGGACGCCGGAGTCCCGTTCATCTCAGCGCAAGAGCCCTTCAGCAGCTTCACATCTTCGCGAGTGATCAAGCCTTCGTCGAGTGCGAGGCTCATGTCACGGCCGGCCGATTCGATCTTCGCCGGCTCGCCTACCGCGGCCAGGACCATCGGCAGGTCCTCGGAAAGGCTGAGCCGACTCGAACTCTGCCGGCCGTGCCTGGGGCCGAATCCTTCACCTCCGCGCAGCAGAATCGCATCGCTCACTCCATGCCCGGTCAGGCATTCGAAGGCCGTCTCCGCGAACGGCGAGCCGGCGCCCCTGGCCCGCTCGCCGAAGTAAACGGTCAGGCGGGCCCCCTTGCTGTTCAAAACAGACCCCCGATCAGCCGGCCGAGCCAGACCGCCCCGATTCCGGCAACCAGACTCAGGCCGATATTCAGGCCGGCGAGCCGGAGCAGGCCGTCCTCGGCCAGGCGATGACTCTCGAAGACCCAGGTGCTGAAGGTGGTGAAGCCGCCCAGCAGGCCGAGGGCGCCCAGCCGCAACACGTCTCCGGATGCCCCGGCCCCGACCAGCAGGCCGAGGACGAAAGCGCCGAGCAG
Source organism: uncultured Solirubrobacterales bacterium (assembly GCA_963717235.1). Taxonomy (GTDB): domain Bacteria; phylum Actinomycetota; class Thermoleophilia; order Solirubrobacterales; family 70-9; genus 67-14. Next base: position 235,015 of record CAVQVQ010000005.1, read on the forward strand.
GTTGACCAGGAGTGTGCCGATCGGGAAAGCGGTATCGACCCTGGCGCTGGCCCTCGAGTCGGCCACGAAACGACAGACCGCCCCGAGGCCGCCGAGAGCGGCGATGCCCGCGTACAGGGAGAGGCTCATCCGCCGAGCCTTGCCCTTCGCACCAGGCCGGTGCTCACGCCTACGGCCAGCAGTCCGAGGAGGACGCTGCTGACTGCGTAGAGGGATGCGAGCGCGTAGGCCCCGGAATCGATCATCTCGAGCAGCTCAAGCTGCATGGCCGAAAAAGTCGTCAGGGCACCACACAGCCCGGTACCGACGAACGGCCGGGCGTAGCCGGAAACGGAGAGTCTCTCCCCCATTCTGGTCACCATGTAACCGAGCAGCAGGGCTCCGGTGAGGTTTACCGAGAAGGTCGCCCAGGGCCAGGTGCCGGGCTCGGGTGCCCAGGCCTCGGCAAGGTGTGCGCGCAGCAGGGCGCCGATCATCCCGCCGACGAAAATCGCCGCGATTTCCCTGGGATCGGCCCGCATCTGGCGCAGCATATTCACCCTCGTCGGATCGCCATCTGCGGACTTGTGTGTGCATTTCATTAGCAAATGGTCTATGCTGCGCAAAGTTCAACAACCGATACGCCGAGTTCCCGGCAGCCTTCGGGCCCGGGAAGCGGGGGAACCAGGTTTTTTGGGGCGAATCCACCGAACCGGTGGGAGCGCAGGCTCTTTGAGCGCCAGCCCGTCAGCTAACCCCGCAGGCAGACAAGGAGTTCGGTAGCAAATGATCAATTCAGGACCGCTTTTCGCGGCGCGTCAACGAAGAACCGGTATCGCCACGGCGGTAGCGGTCGTATTTTCAGCTTTCGCCATGCTCGGACTGGGCGCGGCCGAACGGGCCGAAGCCTGTTCGGCGACCTCGAGCGGTGGACTCAACCTCTCCAGCGGTAAGTGCAAGAAGTTCAAGAAGGCCCGCCTGGTCAACGGCAAGGCGATCGCCCCCGCCACTGCCCCGAAGCGGGTGAAGCGGGTTATCGCCTGGGCGAACCGCATCCGCAACAAGCCGTACATCTACGGCGGCGGCCACGCCAGCTTCAAGTCGCGTGGCTACGACTGCTCCGGCGCGGTCAGCTACGCCCTGCGCGGTGGTCGCTTCGTCAGCAGCCCGATGGCATCCGGTGGCTACATGAACTGGAAGCAGCGCGGCCAGGGCAAGTGGATCACCGTCTACTCCAACCCCGGGCACGCCTACATGGTCGTCGCCGGCCTGAGGTTCGACACCTCGATGACGCCGGGCGACGGTCCCGGCTGGAGCAGGAGCATGCGCTCCACCCCCGGAAGCTTCAGTGCCCGTCATCCGGGCAGGTTCTAGACCCCGCACCCCCAACCCTCCCTCCCCAGTGACGATGCGCCCCGGTCCCCCTCCGGGGCGCTTCGTCCTTAAGGGCTCAGTTGCTCAGGGCGACTTCGGCGCCCTCGGCAGGCTCGGATGAGTGGACCCTGCGATGGACACTCATCAGAAGCCCGTTTCGGGGCCGCTGGGTAATCGCGGCTTCGGCTTCGACGACCGCTCCGCGCGGAAGGTCGAAGGAGAGCCGTCGGCTGATCATCGCGGCCAGCAGCGTGGCTTCGACGATCGCGAAGGTGGACCCGACGCAGATCCTTCGGCCGGCACCGAACGGCATGTAGGCCTGCCTCGGACGCCCCTTGCTGTTCTCCGGGAGAAAACGATTCGGGTCGTACCCCTGAGGGTTCGGCCAGAGCCCGGGATCGCGGTGGATCATCGTGATCAGGACCATCAGGCTGGAGCCGGCCGGAATGTGAAAGCCCTCAATTTCGTCGTCAGCAAGCGCCTTGCGACCGACCATCCAGACGGGAGGCACAAGCCTCATCGCCTCCTCGATACAGGCCCTGGTCCACTGCAGGCGTTCGACGTCCTCCATCGTCGGTATGCGATCCCCGATCACCGCGTCGACCTCCTCGACGAGGCGCTCGCGGGCCCAGGGGTTCAGCGACAGCTGATGCCAGAGCCACGAGAGCGCGTTCGAGGTCGTCTCGTGGCCGGCCAGCATGAAGGTCATGAGCTCGTCGCCGATCTGTTGCCGCGACATCGCCTCCCCGGTCTCGTCGTCGCGGGCCGACAGCAGCAGTCCGAGCAGGTCGTCCCCGGCGTCATCCATGGCGCTGCGTTCCGCCAGAACTCCGTCAATCACCTGGTTGAGTTCCTCCAGCGATCGCTGGAAGCGCCTTCCCTCCGGGTTCAGGGCGATCGCCCGCTTCAGGTTCATGCCGGGCAGCATCGAGGCGACGAAGGTCGGCAGCCGTCTGGCCATCTTCGTCCCGAGCTTCAGCATGTCGTTCATCGCCGGTCCGACCCGGGCTGCCGTTTCCCCGGTCAGGTCGGCCCCGAACAGTGCCCGGCCGACCACATCGAGGGTCAGCTGCATCATGGCCCGGTTGACATCCAGCGTCTCACCCCTGCCTGCCGTCGCCAGTGGACCCTGCTCGAGGGCATCGGCGGTGGCCGCCGTCATGTGTTCGGTGAAGTCGCTCAGGTGCCGCTTGGCGAACATCGGCTGGACCAGCTTCCTCTGGCGCCGCCAGACTTCCCCCTCGCTGGTCAGGAGACCTTCCCCGAGCACGATTCGGAGAAGTTCGTACTCGATGCCCTTGCCATAGTTGTCCTGATTGGTGATCAGAACATGCCTGGCCGCCTGGCTGCCGCTGATCGCGACAATGTGGCGACCCCGTGCGTGAGTGCTCGCGACCTCACCGTAGTCCGTCGCCATCTTGCACAACGGCTTCATGAAATCGCTGGTTGTTTCCAGAACGAACCTGACGTTGTCCAGGCCACGCGGGCCGGGGGGCAGCCGGTGGCTCATGCGATCTCCGGCCGGGCGATGTGGGTTGCCAGCCGCATCAGCTGACCGCGGACCTGCCCCCACTCCGCATCCCCTTCACGCAACGGAGTCATCACGGTCAGCGCCAGGCCACGCACTGCCGAAACCGAGGTCGAGATCAGGGCTGCGAATTCGGGGTGCTCGCGCAACTCCGGAAGCAGCTCCCCGGCGCTCTCGAGGATCAGATCTTCGACTTCCCGGTTCAGGGTCAGCACCGCCTCCTGGAGTTCGGTGTCCGTCCGGGAGGCCAGGTGGATTTCAACGGCAGCGGCGAATGTCGAACCCCTGAAGACGACGAACAGCCGGTCGAGGATCGAGCCGAATCGTTCGAGCGTGTCCCCCGAAGCGGTCGAGGTTGCCACGAACTCTTCTGCAAGGCGGGCGCTGGCGTAGCTGAGTGCTTCCACGCTGAGGTCGGCCCGGGTCCGGAAGTGGTGCTGGAGCGCGCCGAGCGATACACCGGCCCGTTCGGCGGCCAGGCGGGTGGATGTGCCGGCGTAACCACGCTCCACGAGCAGGTCCAACGTCGCATCGAGCACGGCGGTCCGGGTCGCGGCGGTCCTTTCACTCTGCTGCCTCCTGCCATCTACCATCGCGGAGAAGATACCAGTCGGTCAACTGACTTGTAAGTGCTGTCACCTTGCCGTACCCGAATCGTCCGGCCAGGTAGTGGTCTCGCGAATGAAGGCGCATCGACTCACCCCCTTCCCGCTGTGAGAGAGTTCCCGACAACGTGGAGATCCCGGAGTCGATACACCGCACCAGAAGCAGGCGACAGATGCTGGCCCATGGCTTTGTGGTGGTGCTGACTGACGCCGTCGCGCTGCTGTTGCTCGCTGCCGTGCTTCCTGGGTTCGCGGTCGACGGACCCGTTGCCGCACTCGCAACGGGAGTGATCCTGGGTCTGCTCAACGCCTTCGTCTGGCCGGTCCTGTCGAGGTTCACCCTCCGGCTCTCGGTCCTGACCCTCGGCCTCTTCGGGCTACTGCTCAACGGATTGATCGTCGCGGCTGCCATGCTGGCGATGCCCTGGCTTCAGATCGACGGCCTGACCGAAGCGCTGGTGATCACTTTCACGATCGCGGCGCTGACTTCTCTGGCCTCCGCGCTGCTCGCGATCGACGAAGACAGCACCTGGTACCTCAACGTCGTTCAGGCCCAGGCGCGGATCCGCGGCCATCAGACCACCAGCGAGGTCCCGGGTGTGATCTTCCTCGAGATCGACGGCCTCGCCCACGACGTTCTGCGGCGCGCTCTCGCCAACGGCAGCGCGCCCACGATCAACAAGCTGATCCGCGAGGGCGGCTTCCACCTCCAGAGCTGGGAGACGGACTGGTCCTCCCAGACCGGAGCCTGCCAGGCGGGCATCCTCCACGGCAACAACCACGACATGCCGGCTTTCCGCTGGTGGGAGAAGGACCGGGGACAACCGATCGTGACCAATCACCCGCGCGACGCGGCCGAGATCGAGAGGCGCAGGTCGGACGGTGCCGGCCTGCTCTTCGACGACGGTGCCAGCCGGGCGAACATCCTCTCCGGCGACGCCCCTCACTCACAGCTGACGATGAGCACGGTGCTCGAGCACCGCAAGGGCATCGGTCGCGACTACGCCGCCTACTTCGCCAAACCCTACGCCGTGATCAAGACCGCCGCCTTCACGATCATCGAGATCTTCCGCGAGCGGGCCTCGGCTGTCCAGCAGGAAAGAAACGACGTACAGCCCCGGATCAAACGCAACTGGAGCTATGCGGTGATGCGGGCCTGGGCCACGGTGATCCAGCTCGACCTCCAGGTGGCGGCGGTGGTCGGCGACATGCTCTCCGGCCGGCCGGCCGTATATACGACGTTTCTCGCCTACGACGAGGTCGCCCACCATTCAGGCATCGAAAGGACCGAGAGCCTCCAGGCTTTGCGCAAGGTGGACCGCCAGATCGCCAGGATCATGAACGTCGCACCACTCGCACCCCGTCCCTACCGCTTCGTCGTCCTTTCCGATCACGGCCAGTCCCAGGGCACCACTTTCCTCGACCGCTACGGAGAGTCCCTCGAAGGCCTGGTCAGCCGCCTCTGCGAAGGCGCCGAAGTCGGGCAGGTCTCGGGCGGCGAAGACGACGCGCGGGCCTACATCCAGGCATCCGTCGCCGAAGCCGACGGCGACGACTCAGTCACCATGAAGACTCTCAGGAGGGCCAGCCGCAGCGGTGAACCGGGGGCTCACCCCTCCGAGACCGGGAGCACCACAAAGGACAATCCGGACGAGACCCCGGAACTCTCGGTGATGGCCTCCGGCTGCCTGGGGCTGATCAGCTTCCCGCGGGAGCCGGGCCGCCTGAGCCGGGAGCAGATCGAACTCATACACCCCGGGCTGATCGAAGGACTGCGGACCCACCCGGGCGTCGGCTTCTTGCTCGTAAGGTCGGAGTCGGACGGAGCCGTGGTCCTGGGCCCGGAAGGCACGAACTTCCTCGACGACGGCCGGATCGACGGCCGGGATCCGCTCGAGCCGTTCGGCCCCAACGCCGCCCGGCATGTGAAGCGCAGCGATGCTTTCCCCCACTGCCCCGACCTGATGATCAACAGCACCTACTGGGCCGAACTGGACGAGGTCGCCGCCTTTGAAGAGCTGGTCGGGTCCCATGGTGGCATGGGCGGACTGCAGTCGTTTCCCTTCGTGCTGCACCCCTCGGACATGGACTGGCCCGCAGAGCCGGTGATCGGGGCCGAGTCGGTCCACCACATCCTCAAGGGCTGGCAGGCGCAGCTGGCTCAGACGGGTGGGTCGAATCCGGTCGAATCGCCCGGGGGCAGCACCAGTACCTCGGTCTCCGGCCGGTAGTCGGCCACTTTTTCTGCGAATTCATGCGGCGGCCGGTGAAGCAGGTGGTTGCGCCAGCGCCGGAGTCCGGCCGGGTAGAGGGTTCCCCAGTGGATCGGTACCGCCAGCCGGGGCCGGATCAACGCCGTGGCCCGTGCCGCCGCTTCCGGATCCATGTGACCGGGGCCGAGAGTGTGTCCCCAGCCCCAGACCGGCATCAGGGCCAGGTCCACGTCCGGCAGCAGGTCGGCCATTTCGTCGTATATGTCGGTGTCGCCGGCGAAGTAGACCGATCGGCTGCCTTCGACCAGGAAACCGAGTGAATCGCCCCGCCCGCTGAAAGGCAGTCGCCGGCCGTCATGTTCGGCCGGCACAGCGGTGACCAGAACCGGTCCGACCGCGACCGAGTCGCCGATGTCGAGCCCCTCGACCCGGCTGAAGCCCTGGCCGGAGAGCAGCTTCAGGCTCTCCCTCGGGGCGATCACCCTCACGTCGGAGCCGAAGCTGCGCAGCGACGGCAGGTCGAGGTGGTCGAAGTGCTGGTGGGAGACCAGCACCGCGTCGGGAACCTTGCCCGAATCCGTCCACAGCGGAACCTGTCGGCGCAGGTGGGCGACCCTCGGTCTCAGAACCGGATCCGTGAGCAGCCTGACGCCGTCGAGTTCGATCAGCGTGCTCGCGTGTCCGACGAAAGTGAGTCGGTTCTCCGAGGGCGGTTCGACGCTCAATCCGGTACCCCGCTGGCTAGGGTAGGCAGCGGATGAAGGCAACCCGACCACTCCAGACCAACTACGCCGGAGCGATCTACGGAACGATCGTCTCGATGGCGGTGATCGCGGCCTCCAGCAAGGACCCTGAACTCGGCCCGGTGGCCGTCGCCGGCTGGGCCATCGCCACGGCGCTTGTCTTCTTCATCGCCCATGTCTACTCCTCGATCGTCGCTGCCGGATTCGCCCGGCCGGTCAGGGCCCGGGGGTTGATCCGGATCGAAGCGAAAAAGGAGTGGCCGATGGTCCAGGGGGCGATGATCCCGGCGGCGGTGATGCTGCTGGCACCGCTCGGAATCCTGGCCGAAGACAGGGCTTCCTACGTAGCCGTTTGGACCGGCGTGGTGGTACTGGCCGGGGCCGGACTGGTGGTCGGCCGCAAGGAGGACCTCGGCTGGGGCCGGAGCGCGATCATCGGCTCGATCAACGGAGCGATCGGCCTGCTGATCGTGGCGCTCAAGGTTTTCGTCCACTGACGACCGTTGAAGCCGTAGAGAGGGCCTACGCGGCACGCGGATCGCGCGTCTTCGCGTATGAGGCCAGGTCCACGAAGAAGGCGAGGATGACGATGAACCACTCGAATCCGTTGACACCCGGAGTGAGCTGCCACATGACGATGTAGGCCAGCGTCGTCCAGGGCAGCAGGAAGAAGCCCAGAACCGGAAGGACCCAGCCGTCGAACGCCTGTCCCACCCAGTCGGAGAAGACCAGTATGAAAAACAGGGCCAGCCTCGGCGAGATAAGCGCAAACAGTGCGACGAAACAACCCATGGGCGCGGAGGCTACAGCAAGCGAAAGACCGCTACTACGGGTGTGGCGATCTCCTCAGCCGGTCCGGATCCACGGCTTGGAGCGGATCGCGGAGGCAACGTGGGCCCCGAAGACGATCGCCATCGAGGCGAGGTTGAGGAACAGCAGTACCCCGATGAATGCGGCGAGGAAGCCGTATACGGCACTGCCGCCGCCGGAGAGCTCGAACCAGGCCCGCAGGCCGAAGGAGACCAGCGCGACCAGCAGGGTCGCGGTGAGCGCCCCGGTCGCGACGCTGCCCCAGTCCGAGCGGCCCGGGTTCAGGACCCAGAACATCCAGACCAGAAGAGCCAGGCCCAGCAGGCCGATCGCGAGCGGGCCGCCGAAGACCGAAGCCATGTCGGAGAGCAGCGGGCTGTCGTCGACCGCGTTCGAGAGAGGTCGCGAGATCGAGAGCGCGACCAGCAGCAGGGTCACCGGCAGGGTGACCATCGTGACCAGGATGTCGAGTCCCTTGTTCTTCGGGAAGGCAGGTCCGCCGGTGCCGTTCTCGTTTGCGGTGACCACGGCGTGGCGCATCGCCCCCACCGTGGAGCTCGACGAGTAGAGGAGGATCGCCGCGGTGATGATTCCGAGGCTGCCGGCCCCGGAGGTCAGGCCGTCGAGGAAGTCGGTGACCTCCTGCCGGCCCTCCACCTCGGTGAGCGGGAGGTTCTCGACGATCTCGGCGATCAGGTCTTCCCGGATTCCCGGCTCATCGAAGACGTTGCTGAGGATCCAGACAGCCAGCAACAACAATGCCGGCAGGGTCAGCAGCAGGTAGAAGCTGAGCTGGGCCGCCTGTCTGGTGCCGGCCTCCCGGTCAAAGGAGGTCGCGGCATGCCAGATGACGGCCCAGACCCGTTCGAAGAACGCTCCTACCCTGTCGATGGCTGTGCTCGCGTCAGTCCCCCATGCCGATCTTCGCTTCTTCCCACCTGACGGTCACGCCGTAGATGACGACGACGTTGAAGAGGATGAACACCGTCGAGAGAAACGGCTGGGAGGTGAGTGAGAGCAGCGCCAGGACGGCGTGGATGGAGCAGACGGCGATCGTGACCATACGAGCCCACTCACGGCCCTGGATCAGCGCGAATCCGGCCCATGCCTTGATCACGCCGACGACGATCCAGAAGATGCCGAGCGCGGTCGTATTGAGCAGGTAGATCTCGCCGTTTGCCGCGCCGCCGATGTAGTCGTCATCGAAAGCCGCCGCAAGCCCGGCGATCACGCTGAATACCCCTCCCAGCATCATCAGGATCGCGGCGAAGGCCACCCACGTTCCCCAGGTCGCCGGGCTGCTGTGTGTACTCGAACCGGTTTCGCTCATCTCGGTCTGGTTTCCTTTCGCTGATTCTCCGGTTCCCGGCATTGAATCCGGTCGCCGCTTTGCCGACACTTTCGCCGGACCCGGCTTCTCGCCTGCCGATCAGGGGGCGACGACGCACCTGAATGAAATGTGGCAGGTCGCGCTCTCGACCGTCTCCGGGATCCGCGACGCGGGCCGGTAGCGGCTGCAGTAGTTCTCGGCACAGAGAAAAGAGCCCCCTTTCAAGACCTTGCGCGGGATGCCGGTGGCCGGGTCGCGGCTGGCGTCGACACCGGGTCCGAGGGGCTCGCGCGGAACGCAGCACCCTCTTGAGACCTCGTTGTGCCCCTCCTGGAACCAGGTGGTGGTCCATTCCCAGGCGTTCCCGGTCACCTCATAGAGGCCGAAACCGTTCGCCTCGAAGCTGCGAACCGGCACCGTTCCAGGCTTCCTCGGGCCGCCCTTGCGCGGCCTGAACTTCCAGGGGAACTCCCCGATCCAGCGGTTCATCCTCTCTTCGCCGCCCGGCGAGAGTTCGTCACCCCAGGCGAACTCGGCACCTTCGATGCCGCCGCGTGCGGCGCGTTCCCACTGAGCCTCCGTCGGAAGGTTCTTGCCGACCCATCTCGCGTAGGCGTCGGCATCTTCGAAGGCGATCTGGGTCACCGGATGCTCGCCCTTGCCGTCGATGTCGCTTCCCGGTCCCCACGGCCGCCGCCAGGATGCACCGGGCGTCCATGCCCACCAGTTCATCGGGCTGTTCATGTCGACCGGACCGGGAGGCTTCCTGAAGGTGATCGACCCGGGTACGAGCAGGGCCGGGTCGGCACCCGGGTACATGGCCGGATCAGGAGCCTTCTCGGCAACCGTCGCATAGCCGGTGGCCTCGACGAACCTCTCGAATTCGGAATTGGTCACCGCGGTCTCGTCGGCCCAGAAGCCGGAGAGTTCCACCTCCACGACCGGCTTCTCCTCCGGGTAGTGATCCTCACTGCCCATCAGGAAACGCCCCTCCGGGATCCACTGCATCCCCGGGAAGGGAGGCTCACCCGGTGCGGCGGACCCTGAACCCTGCTGCTGCGAACTCATCCCTTCAGGCTACCCCGCCGCCGCGGTCCGTCCACTTTCTCCGGAGATGCCGTGGCGATCCAGAAACTCCGAGATCTCGCGCGAGAGGCGACCACCCTGCCAGGAAAGCGGTGAATCGCCCGCTTCCTCGATCACGAATTCGGAGTTCCCGAACGACTCTGCATAGAGCCTCGCCACGGCTTCCGGGTGTCCGGGGTCGGCTTCGTCGCGGCTGGCCGCAACCAGCACCGGCATCTGAAGCCGGCCGAGCTCCTCCATAGCGATGAACGGACGTGACCGCGGAACCTCACGCAGCGCCTCGGCGACGGCTTCGGGATGAAGGTGGAGGGCCGCCCTCTCCCGGGCCAGCCTTTCGACCGTTTCCCGGTGCTGTTCGGACTCGATCCCCTGCGCCGCAGCAAGGCCGAAGGCCTCGGGTCCGCCGTTCTCGAGCGCCGAGGCACGATCGTCCCACCTGGCCAGTTCGGCTGCCCCGTCGAGTTCCGGCGTAAAGACCGGGCCGACCAGGACCAGAGCCGAGACCCGCTCCGGCTCACGCAGCGCGAAAGCAAGTGCGGTGTGGCAGCCCATCGAGTGGCCGCCGACCACCAGCGGCTCCTCTGCGGCCCTGGCCTCGACCACCCGGCCGAGGTCGTCGCAGAGCTGCCGGTAGCCGTAGCCGTCTTCGGCGGGGTCGGACTCACCGTGACCACGGGCGTCGTAGACATGGAGCCGGTAACCCCTTCGGGGAAGCACCTTCGACCCGTGAACGACGTACCTGCGGGTCGCGCTCAGGCCGTGGCAGAGGACGACATCGGGCCCGGCTCCGGAGCTCTCCCCGTGAAGAACGGGGCCTGCGCCCGCAACCTCGAAGGCAAGCGGCTCGAGGGCGATCCGGGACAAAGCCTCAGCCTGTCTCCAGGGTGGCCTCTTCGATCACGACGGTCTGCGTCGGCTGCTCGTCGGGACCGCCGAGGCTGCCGATCCGCTCAACCACGTCGAAGCCTTCTCCGACCTGTCCGACCAGGGCGTACTCGGGAGGCAGAGAGGCCCCGCCGGCCCCGGTCACCACGAAGAACTGGCTGCCGGAGGTGCCCGGCCTTTCGTCTCCGGCCCTCGCCATCGCGACCACGCCGGGTTCATACTCCAGGTCTGCGGGTGGCCTCTCGACGGTGCTGAAGCCGGGCCCACCCGTCCCGTCCCCGAGCGGATCGCCGCCCTGGATCACGAAGTCCGGGACGATCCGGTGAAATCCGAGTCCGTCGTAGAAGCCCTCTTCGACCAGGTAGGCGAAGCTGTTGGTCGTCTCCGGGGCCGCGCCGGTATCGAGCTCGATGGTGAAGCTCCCTTCACTGGTCTCCATGGTCACCGAGGCCGGCTCGCCCGGTTCCAGGACCTGGCCGGGGGGATCGAGATCTCCCTGCTTGGTCACCACTTCCGGATTCTCGCTCGCTTCGTCGCCGGCAAGCAGAACGACAGCCACCGCCACCGCGAGAACGGCGCCGGCCACGGCGATGATCGCGACTTTGGTCCGCTCGCTCACCGGCCGAAGGCTAGATGATCCGCCCACCGGGGTGGCCGTCGCACCCGCATCCACGGCAATTGAGAAGATCAGCCGGTGAACGAAGACAGACCTAGCCCCGACCGCAGGACGGTGCGCGCCGGCAAAGCGATCTCGGCCGTGGTCGCCCACGCGCCCTGGAGCTGGCCGCTCCTGAGGCGCTCGGTCATGGGCTTCTTTGACGATGCCGCCTCCGGATGGGACGAGCGCACCGGTGCCGGCTCGCTCAACCACCTCGCACCCCTGGCCGCCGGTGTCCTGGATGTTCAGAGACGGCCAGAGAGCATCCTCGATGTCGGCTGCGGGACTGGTGTCGCCACGCTTTTTCTGGCCCGTGAGTACCCCACGGCCCGGGTCCGGGGAGTCGATATCTCGGCGGCCATGATCAACCGCGCCACGGCCAAGATCGGACTCGATCCGGAGGCCCGGGTGGCCTTCCGCGAAGGAGACGCCTCCCGCCTGCCCTGGCCCGACCACAGCTTCGACCTGCTGACCGCGGTGAACATGCCGCTCTTCTTCAAGGAAATCGACCGTGTGCTGCGACCCGGCGGTTCGGTGATCGTGGTGGCGACACTGGGCGAAGGGACACCCTTCTCCACCCCTCAGCGCACAGTCGAGCGCAAGTTCGGGCAACTCGGGCTGAGCAAGGCCGGAAGCGGGCAGGCAGGAACAGGCACCTGGATCACGGCATCCAAGCCGGAAGGCCCGGGTTGAGCGGGATCACCGATCAGACCTACGCCCTGATCGTCAACCCGGCGGCCGGGGGTGGCAGATCGCTCCAGCGGCTGCCCGAGGTCGAAGCGGCCTTCGACGCGATGAGGATGGTCCTCAGGGTCGAGCGCACCCGGTCGAAGGAGCACGGTATCGACCTGGCTCTGGGGGCCCTCGAAGCGGCCGAAGTGCCGGTCGTGATGGGTGGCGACGGTCTGATCGGGGCGATCGGGGGCGCGATGGCCGGGAGCGGAGCATCGCTCGGCATCGTTCCCGGCGGCCGCGGTAACGATCTGGCCCGCGGGCTCGGAATCCCCGAGGACCCGGCCGCGGCGGTCGAAACCGTGGCGGCCGGCCGGACCGTCGACCTCGACGTCGGCGAAGCCAATGGCGAGCGCTTTCTGGGAATCGCCTCGGTCGGCTTCGACTCGGAGGCCAACCGGATCGCCAACGACTCCCGGCTGAGCGGCAACCTCGTCTACGCCTGGGCCGCCCTGCGGGCTCTGGCCGGCTGGAAACCGGAACGCTTCTCTCTGGTCGAAGAGGGTGTCCAGAGTCGCTTCACCGGCTACACGGTGGCCGTGGCCAACAACGGTTACTACGGCGGGGGCATGGAAATGGCACCCGGGGCCGATCCCTGTGACGGACTGCTCGACGTGGTCACGGTCGGAGAGGTCAGCCGGCTGCGCTTCCTGGCCAATCTTCCCAGGGTCTTCCGCGGAACCCATGTCGACGGCGAGACGGTCAAGTCCTGGCGCACCTCCTCGGTCGAGATCAGCGCCGGTCGGCCACTGACCGTCTACGCCGACGGTGATCCGCTGACCGAGTTGCCGGCCAGGGTCAGGGTGCTGCCGGCGGCGCTGCGCGTGATCGTGCCCGGGGAGCGGTCTTGATCAGGGCGAAGGCGTCCCTGGCCCGGTCGGTCGGCAGACTGAGCCGGGCCACGGGCCGCGGCGGTGGCACGACCCTGCCCGGCAGGGTCCTGCTGCGCCTCGACCCGGATGCGATCAACAAGCTCGGCGGCGGACTCGAGGACGGATCGACCCTGATCAGCGCGACCAACGGCAAGACCACCACCGCCTCGATGCTGGCGACCATCCTGCAGGCTGCCGGCCGCGATCCGGTCCACAACCGGGCCGGTTCAAACATGACCTGGGGAGTCGCCACCGCCCTGCTCGAGCAGAAAGGCGAAGAAGGCCTGTTCGAGGTGGATGAGGCCTGGCTGCCGGAGGTGGCCGAGCGGCTCCGTCCCAGGACGATCCTGCTGGGCAACCTGTTCCGGGACCAGCTCGACCGGTACGGCGAGACAGAAGCGCTGGCCGATGCCTGGGCGGAAATGGCCGGCTCGCTGGCCGGCTCGTCCGCCTTCGTGCTCAATGCGGACGATCCCCTTGTGGCAGACATCGGGCGCTTCAGTGGCGACCGGACGACCTACTTCGGGATCGACGACCCGTGCCAGGCAGTCGCAGAACTCCAGCACGCCAGCGATGCCAAGCAGTGCCGGGTCTGCGGAGAACCGCTGAAGTACGAGCGGGCCTTCGTCGGCCACCTGGGCCATTACTCCTGCCCCGCCTGCGGCCTCCGGCGCCCTGAGCCCGATCTCTCGGCCACCGAGGTCGACCTGCTCGGCATGGACGGCCTCGAAGCGACGGTCACGGCCGGTTCGCAGACAGCCCGTCTGAAGCTGCCGCTGCCGGGCCTTTACAACCTTTACAACGCGCTCGCCGCGATCGCCACCGCGGGCTCCCTGGGCATACCTTTGGCCGATGCGGTGGCGGCCCTTTCTTCGATGAAGGCTGTCTTCGGACGGGTCGAGCGGATCGAGATCGACCAGACCGTGCTCTCGATCCTGCTGGTCAAGAACCCGGCCGGGGCCAACGAAGTCCTGCGCACGCTCGCCCTGGAGCCCGGGTCCTTGACCCTGTGGCTGGCCCTGAACGACCGGATCGCCGACGGTCGCGACGTGTCCTGGATCTGGGACGCCGACTTCGAACTGCTTGCCGAACGGGTTGGCAGCTTCGTCTGCACGGGTACCCGCGCGCCCGAGATGGCACTGCGACTGAAGTACGCGGGCTGGCCTGAGGAACGGCTGGCCGTGGTGCACGACATTGAACGCTCGCTGGAGGTCGCGCTCGAAGGCGGACCGGCCAAGGTCTTCGCGCTGCCGACCTACACCGCCCTGCTCGAGCTGCGCCAGCTGCTCGCCGACCAGAGCAACGCCGGCCGGTACTGGCAGTCGTGAACGAGACAGGGACCGGGTTCTCCGACGAGGGCCTGTGGCAGATGGTGGAGTCGGGCCGCTACCTGGCCGACCTCGACACCTGGAGCCGCCTTGCCGCCGAGGGCGGTGGTCCGGTCCTGGACCTCGGCTGTGGCATCGGGCGCGTCAGCCATCACCTCAGCCGTCTCGGCATCGACGTCACCGGCGTCGACCGGGACCCGGACCTGATCGCCGACTTCGACCGCAGCAGGCCGTCGGGCAGCCGGCCAGGGGTCATCCGGGATGCGACCGGACTCGGTGAGCAGGATTGCCCCCTCCTCGACCGGCGGTTCCAGCTGGTTATCGCCCCTCAACAACTCGTCCAGATCCTCGGCGGCAGGGAGGCACGGATGAATTTGTTCGCCGCCCTGCCCCGGCTCCTGGGGCCCGAAGGGGTGGCAGCTTTCGCGATCTGCGAGGACCTGCCCGAAGTTGACATCCACTACCCCGGCGTCCCCCCCGACCTGCGGGAAATCGGCGGTTGGGTCCACTCGAGCCACCCCGTGGCGATCGACTCACACCCGGACTCGGTAACCGCGCTCAGACTGCGTCAGAGCCTCGGTCCCGACGGGGTTTCCACGCGCGCCGAAAACAGGGTCACCCTCGACCGCCTTGACCGCGGCACGATCGAGCTGGAGCTGAGCGAGGCGGACTTGACGCCGTTCGACAGCGGTGTGATCGAACAGACGGACCGCCACATGGGCTCGACCCTGATCCTCGCGCGCCCCCGGGTCTCGTAGAGTCCGGCCGGTGAAGTTCCGACTGCTCAGCCTCTACCCCGACCAGATGAACATCTACGCGGATCGCGGGAACATCATCTTCCTGCAGAAGCGCTGTCAGTGGCGCGGGATCGAGTTCGAGCTGACCGGCTGCGGCATCGGCGAGAGCTTCGATCCGGAGCAGTACGACATGGTCTACATCGGCGGCGGCCAGGATCGGGACCAGAAGGCGGTCGCCCGTGACCTGGTCGTGACCAAACGCGACGCCGCCAGGCATTGCCTGGAGGATGGCAGGATCATGCTGGCCGTTTGCGGCGGCTACCAGCTGCTCGGTACCCACTACGAACTCGAGTCGGAGCAGATCGAGGGGCTGGGCCTGGTCGACCTCCACACCGTCCGGGCCGACGGCCCACGCCTGATCGGCCCGGTCGCGATCGAGACCGGGCTCGGTGGAAACGAGCGGACCCTCGCGGGCTTCGAGAACCACGGTGGCCGAACCTGGCTCGGACCGGGCGTAGAGCCCCTCGGAACCGTGGTCGCCGGCCACGGCAACAACGGCGAAGACGGCTTCGAGGGCGTGCTGCGCGAGAACCTGATCGGTACCTACCTCCACGGGCCCCTGCTACCCAAGAACGCCTGGCTGGCCGACCACCTGATCGAGACCGGCCTGAAGAGGTCCTACGGGCCGGAAACCGGGCTGGTTGCGCTGGACGACGAGCTGGAGACCGCGGCCCACCAGGCCGCGCTTTCAGCGGCGCTCAGCGCCCGCTAGAGCCGAAGCCGCCCTCGCCGCGTTCCGACGTTGCGAGTTCTTCAGCGGCCACAGGGCTCAGCCCCGTCACCGGGACGACGACGAGCTGGGCGATCCGGTCGCCCGGCTCCACCCTGAAGATCTCGGCCGGGTCGTTATTGAGCAGCAGCACGCCGATCTCGCCCCGGTAGCCGGAATCGATCAGGCCCGGAGCGTTGACCAGGGAGATCCCGTAGCGCAGGGCGAGGCCCGACCTGGGCAGGACCAGGCCTGCGTGGCCATCCGGTATCTCGACCGCCAGCCCGGTGGATATCTGCCATCTCTCCCCCGGTCCGATGTGAGCCGCCTGCGCGGAGTGGAGATCCAGCCCGGCGTCGCCGGCATGCGCCCGCGAAGGGAGCGTCGCGGCGTCGTCGAGAATTCGAAACCTCAGTTCCATGGGCGGGGACTCTACCCGAGCCCGGCGGACACCCGGCGCGGGATCACTCAGCCGACCGCGAGGTCCGAGAACCGGTGGAGCTGCCCGGACGGCAGGCGGGTCCGCACGCGGACCCCTTCGGCTTCATCCTCCCGGTCGATCCGGCCCGCCACCTCGTGGAGGTCGTGAAGCCTGGCTCCCTGGGAGTACGGGACGAAGAGCTCGACCGGGGACATCGTCTTCTCGAAGGTCCGGTCGACTTCGGCCTTCAGCTCGTCCAGGCCCTCGCCGGTGGCCGCCGATACGAAGACGGCGTCGGGCATGGCGATCCTGGCCTCCGCACGCCTGGCCGGATCGAGCAGGTCCACCTTGTTCATCACCAGCACCCGCGGCTTGTCGCCGGCACCGATCTCGCCCAGGACTGAATCGGCGGCCTGCATCTGGACCTCCATCTGGTCCTCGTCGGAAGAGGCGTCGACCACGTGCAGCAGCAGGTCGGCGAGCACCGTCTCTTCGAGCGTGGCCTTGAAGGCCTCGACGAGCTGGTGGGGCAGCTTTTCGATGAAGCCGACCGTGTCGGTGACCAGGTACCGGCGACCGTCGTACTCGTAGCCACGCGTGGTCGGATCGAGGGTGTGGAACAGGCGGTCACCGACCCCTACGTCGGCCCCGGTGAGTGCGTTCAGCAGGGTCGATTTGCCGGCATTCGTATAGCCGGCGAGGGCGACCTGGGGCACGGTCGACTCCTGCCGCCGGCTGCGCATGACCCCTCGGTTCTTCTCGACTCCGCGCAGTCTCTTGCGCAAGGCCGAGATCCGGTCGCGGGCCAGCCGGCGGTCGGTCTCGATCTGGGATTCGCCCGGACCCCTCGTGCCGATACCGGCACCCAGGCGTTCGAGGTGGGTCCAGAGGCCCCGCATCCGGGCCAGGTTGTACTCGAGCTGGGCCAGCTCGACCTGAAGCTTTCCTTCGGCCGAATGGGCGTGGTCGGCGAAGATGTCGAGGATCACCGCCGTCCGGTCGATCACCGGGACCCCGAGTACGGCCTCGAGATTTCGCTCCTGACGGGGTGCGAGCTCATCGTCGCAGGCGACGAGGTTTGCACCGGTGCGTTCGATCTCCGCTTTTGCCTCCTGGAGCTTGCCCTGGCCGAAATAACGATCCGGATCGGGCTCACTGCGACGCTGGAGCATTTCCCCGACGACCGCCACCCCGGCAGTCCTCAGCAGCTCGGACATCTCATCGAGCGTGCTCTCGCCGGTCTGGTCGACCGCAATCATCAGCGCACGCTGACGGGCCCGGCGCGTCTTCGCCGTATCGACCGCGGTCACCCGCTCATGCGTCACCTTGCCGTTTCCGGCGGACCCGTCTGCTGACATGTCTTCATCCTAGGCGCAGTGCCCTGCCGGCGATGGGCGCCGCCGTCGCACCGGTTCAGCTGAGGTGCTTGCGCATGCGCTCGAGGGCCTCGACCAGGCGGTCGTCCGGCGTGGTCAGGGAGATCCTGAAGAAGCCCTCCCCACTGCGGCCGTACATCGAGCCCGGTGAGATCACGACGGCCGCCTCCTCGAGCACCATCTCGGCGAAGCTGGTCGAGGTGTGGCCTTCCGGCACCGGGGCCCAGATGTAGATCGTGCCTTTCGGGCTGGCCACGTCGACCCCGATCGCCCGCAGGGTGTCGACCGTGAGGTCGCGACGGCGGGTGTAGATCCGGTTCATCTCCTCGAGCGGCTCCGCGGGGCCCTCGAGTGCGGCCACACCGGCCAGCTGGAGCGCCTCGAACAGCCCGGAATCCACGTTGGTCTTGAGCCGCCAGTAGCTCTCGATGGCGTCGGCGTTGCCGAGCACGGCGCCGATCCGCCAGCCGGTCATGTTGTAGCCCTTGGAGAGGGAGAACACCTCGATGCCGACCTCCTTGGCACCCGGCGTCGCCAGGAAGCTCGGGGCGACGTAGCCGTCGTAGGTGGTCTCCGAGTAGGCGTTGTCGTGGACCACGAGGATCTCGTTCCTGCGGGCGAACTCGACCACCTTCTCGAAGAAGCCTTCCGGCACCGTGGCACCGGTCGGGTTGTTCGGGTAGTTGAGGAAGAGCAGCCGGGCCCTCTCCGCGGTCAGCGGATCGATCGCGTCAAGGTCAGGAGCGAAACCCAGCTCGGGCCGCAGCGGGACCAGCGCAGCTTCAGCACCGGCAAGGATCGGACCACCTGTGTAGACGGGGTAACCGGGGTCGGAGGCCAGTGCGACGTCGCCGGGATCGAGGAAAGCGAAGCAGAGGTTGTAGATCGCCTCCTTGGCGCCGATCGCCGGCATCACTTCACCGTCAGGCACGATCTCAACCCCGAACCGCTTCAGGTAGAACTCGGAGAAGGCGTGGCGGAACTCGTCCCGGCCGCGGTTGCTGGGGTACTTCTGGTTCGAGTTCTCCGCGACGGCCGACTGCATCGCCTCGACCACATGCGGGTAGGTCGGCATGTCGGGGTCGCCGATGCCGAGGCTGATCACGTCGATTCCGGCCGCACGCTTGTCGGCGATCTTGCGCTCGAGCTCGGCGAACATGTACGGAGGCATGGCCTCGAGTCGCTTCGACGGGTCGGTCAGGGCCATGGTTACTCCTTTGTTCTCAGGTTGACAGTCGGGACCGGAGGCTCAAACGGAGAGCCCACCGAGAGTTGCCGAAAACTCGGGTGACAGCTCCCCGGCCATTATCGCTTCCGCCCAGCCGGTAAGCGTCACCTCGAGGTCCGCGTCGACCTCGACCAGCAACTCGCCGCCGTCGAGCTCGACCGTTATCGGGCTCGGAGCGCCGTTCAGGAAGGCGGCGACGGCCGCCCCGCTGGCGCCGGTACCGGATGACAGCGTCTCGCCCACGCCCCGCTCGAAGATGCGCGCCCTCACCCGTGAGCCGGAGACCCTGAAGAAAGAGACGTTGGTGCGATTGGGGAACAGGCCGCTGTTCTCGATTTCGGGACCGATGCGACCGATGTCAAGCGCCTCCAGTTCAGCGCCGACCTCGATCGCACACTGCGGATTGCCGATCGAAACATGGCGGAAGTCCCATGATTTGCCTCCTGCCGAAACCGTGCCCAGGCCATCTTCGGAGCCGGTCGGAAAATCCGCTGAAGCAGTCGCCGCGCGGCCCATCGCGACCGAGCACGTACGCTCGCTGGTTATCTGCGGGGTCACCGGTCCGGCTTTGGTCAGGATCGTGAAAGAATCGTCCTCGGTCCAGCCGTGACGCCGGAGGTAGAGAATCGCCTCCCTGGCACCGTTTCCGGAGAGTTCAGCTTCCGAGCCGTCGGGGTTGAAGATGCGGAGCTCGGCCACGTATTCCGGGTCATCGCTGGTATCGATCAGCAGGACGCCGTCCGAGCCGACCCCGAAATGCGGGTCGCAGATCATCTGAATGCGGGGCTCGTTCAGCTCCCACGGGAGGTTGCTTCGCTCGACGATCAGGTAGTCGTTACCGAGGGCTTGCCATTTCTCGAATTTCATGCGATGTCGCAAGCTATCCGGATGCCCAGCGGCCTGCATTCAGGCCTTCGAACGGTCGATGAACCCGCGCGCCGCGGTCAGTACGGCCGCGGCAAGCTGCCGGTCGTCCCTGCCTGACCGTTCGAGGATCTCGACCCCTGGCATGCGGCGCATCCAGGTCATCTGGCGCTTCGCGAACCGGCGATGCTTCGACGCGGCGAGGTCGAGGTCCCCATCGAGGAACTCGTCCACTCCGATCGCGGCCCGGGCCGTCCTCGAGGCTCCGGCCTGCAGCGCTCTCCGGGCCTCGTCGGCGGCACCAGCCGCCGCCATCGCCTCAACCCTGGCCCGGATCCTCGAATCGAGCAGATCCGGTTGCTCGACCAGTCCGATCAGGAGGGTGGGACGTCGCAGTTCCGCCGTCCACAACTTGCCACCTCCGCGGTGATCGGGAGCAGGGGCCTGTCCGCTCCGCAGCAGCTCAGCCGCTCTCGCGACCCGGACCCGGTCGTTCGGATTGATCCGGTTGCGGCTGTCGGCCGGCAAATCCGCGTGCACGGCGGCAACGCCGCGGGTCGAGATCTCCCGCTCGACCTCCGCCCTGAGCGCCTCCGGCACCGGCGGCCTGAACTCCATGTCGGTGAGCGCACCACGCAGGTACAGACCGGTACCGCCGACCACTATCGGGCAGGCTCCCTGCTCGAGCAGGCTGTCGATCTCGCCGTGGGCGAGCTTCGAGTAGCGCCCGGCACTGAACTCCTCGTCGACCGGCACGAACGAGATCAGCCGGTGCTCGAGCTGCCGCCGCTGCTCGCTGTCGGCGGCGCCGCTGATCACTTCGAGGCCCCGGTAGACCTGAATCGAGTCGCAGTTCACCGCGACGGCCTCCCCCCCGGACTCGGCGATCAGCCTGCCCAGTTCGATCGCGACCGAGGTCTTGCCGACCGCGGTCGGCCCGAACAGCGCGATCACGGGCAATGCGCCCGGCGGTACCGTGCCAGGCCCTTGCGGGGGGTCGCTCACACCGCGATGCCGCTGAGCAGGCGCTGGCTGCCGGTGAGTGTCTGCGACGAAGCCGCGCCGATTTCGACTTCGACCATCTGTCCCGGCTCGGCGGCACCCTCGAAGTTGACCGCCTTGTTGTGCCTGATCCTTCCGCGGATCCGACTCGGGTCGTTGCGGCTGGGACCCTCGACCAGCACCTCCATCGAGCGACCGACGAAGCGCTGGGCACGTTCGTGGGCGCGCCGCTGGATTACTTCGATCAGAGCCGCCATGCGTTCCTTCTTGACCGGATGCGGGACCTGGTCTTCCATTTCGGCGGCCGGCGTCCCGCGGCGGGGCGAGTAGATGAAGGTGAAGGCGCCGTCGTAGCCGACCTCCTCGGCCACATCGAGGGTCTCGGCGAAGTCGGCGTCGGTCTCCCCGGGGAAGCCGACGATGATGTCGGTGGTGATCGCGCAGTCGGGAAGCGCTCCACGGATCATCGCCACCCGATCCATGTATCGCTCGCGGCCGTAGGTCCGCCTCATGCTCTTCAGGATGCGGCTCGAACCGGACTGAAGCGGAAGGTGGATGTGTTCGCACAGGGCGGCGAGCTCGGCGTGGGCGGCGATCACGTCTTCCTTCATGTCTTTCGGATGGGGGCTGGTGTAGCGGATCCGGTCGATCCCGTCCACCTGGTCGACCAGCCGCAGCAGGTCGGAGAACCGGATCTTGTCTTCCGGGGGGAGGTCGCGGCCATAGCTGTTCACATTCTGTCCCAGCAGGGTCACCTCGCGGACTCCGTCGGCGGCCAGCCTGCGGGTCTCCTCGACCAGGTCAACCGGTCTGCGGCTCTGCTCTCTCCCGCGGGTGGACGGCACGATGCAGTACGAGCAGACGCAGTTGCAGCCCTGGGATATCTGGAGCCAGCCCTGGAAAGGACGAGCGCGCTGCGCCGGCAGGTCGCCCGAGAACTCCTCGAACTCGAAATAGCCCTGAGCGCTCAGCGAGTCGGAGTTCAGAAACTCGGCCAGCCGGTGGATCTGACCCGGTCCGAATGCGACGTCGACAAAAGGAAAGCGGCGGAAGACCTCGTCTTTGACCGACTGGGCCCAGCATCCGCCGACACCGACGATGCGATCGGGGTCCTCGGACTTCAGGCGCTTGGCTTCACCAAGGTGTGAGATGAAGCGATTGTCGGCGTTCTCGCGGATCGAGCAGGTGTTGAACAGGATCAGGTCGGCCTGGTCACGCTGCTCGACCTCGGAATAGCCGAGCGAACTGAGCATGCCTTTCATTCGCTCCGAGTCGTGCTCGTTCATCTGGCAGCCGAAGGTGGTGACGTGAAACCGTTTCATTGCTGCCGAGCTTACCCCGCTCCCGGGGTCACGGGCCTCAGCTCACGCCGGGGATGACCAGCGGTGATACGGAAGCCTCTTCACCGATGATCTCCTTCTTTTCCTTCTTCTCTTCGGCCTCTTCGACCGAGAACTCGACCGCGTAGAAGCCGGTGCCGACGACCAGAACGGCGGCCACCGCGAAAAGGCCCCACATCTGCCTGGGGCTGGGGAAGTTCTCGGTCCGGAGGCCGACGATGCTGACCACAACGGCCAGGACGGCCGTGGAGATCCCGAAAAAGAGGAAAATGTCTCTGAGCTCCATCGCGACGGAATCTTAGCGACTCGGCCGGAGGAAGTGCCGGTCGCACGGCTTCGCTGCCGGCTAGTGGGCGACCCGGGTTGAGCGAAGCTCGCGGATCACCGTGATCTTGACCTGGCCGGGGTATTCCATCTCCCTTTCGATCGCGGAGGCGATCTCATGTGAAAGCACCGCCACGGCCTGGTCGTCGACCCTGCCCGGGTCGACCATGACACGAATCTCCCTGCCCGCCTGCATCGCATGAACCTTGATCACACCCGGCTGGCGCAGGGCGATCTCCTCGAGGTCACCGAGCCGCCTGACGTACTGCTCCAGCGAGTCTCCCCTGGCACCCGGGCGGGCCCCTGAAAGCGCGTCAGCGGCCTGGACGATCACCGCTTCGACAGTCCTCGGTTCGACCTCGTTGTGATGAGCCTCGATCGCGTGGCTGACTTCCTCGATTTCGTCGTAGCGCCTCGCCAGACGCGCTCCGACCGCTGCGTGGGTGCCCTCCACCTCGTGGCTGACCGCCTTGCCCAGATCGTGCAGCAGGGCCGCCCTTCTGGCCACCTCTACCGATGCCCCCATCTCACCGGCCATCATCGCCGCCAGATTCGAACACTCGACCAGGTGGGCCAGGACGTTCTGCCCGTAGCTGGTACGGAATCGCAGTCGCCCCAGCAGCCGGACTATTTCCGGGTGGGCTCCGGTCACCCGGGTCTCCAGCAGGGCCTCTTCGGCCGCCCTCAGCATCACGGCTTCGACCTCTGTCGTCGCCTCGGCGCAGGCGGCTTCACAGGCGGCCGGATGGATGCGTCCGTCTTCGATCAGGTTCTCCAGGGCGATCCGGGCGATCTCCCGTCTTACCGGGTCGAAGCTCGAGAGCACGACTGACTCCGGGGTCTCGTCGATGATGATGTCCACCCCGGTTAGCGTCTGGAGCGAACGGATGTTGCGGCCCTCCTTGCCGATGATCCGGCCCTTCATCTCTTCGTTGGGCAGCTGGACGGTCTGGGTATTGCTTTCGCTCGTCTGCCTGGAGGCGAGCCTCTGGGTGGCGACCGCGAGAATGCCCCTCGCCCGCCGCTCGGCTTCGAGACGCGCTTCGTCTTCGGTCCTCTTGATGATCAGGCCGGCCCTGTGTTCGGCATCCCTTCCGACCCGCTCCAGCAGGAGGCCCTCGGCCTCTTCGCGCGAAAGGCCTGCCAGCCGTTCGAGTTCGGCCACCCCTTCCTCCCGAAGGGTCTCGAGCTCCTCCCGGGAGGCAGCGAGTTCGAGCTCCCTGGCTTCCAGTGCCTCGGCACGCCGCTCGGCTTCACGGAGTCGGGTCGAGGCAGATTCGAGCTGACGCAGCGCCCGCTCCTCCATGCGCGCGATCTCCTCGCGCCTGGTGCTCAGCTCGGCCTCGTCCGGAGGGCCCGCCGCTGTCCGGGGCGGGCGATCGTCGTCGCCACTGAACCAGCCGGGGATGAAAGATCGCAGAGCCATGAGGACTCCGCCTAGGCTACTGGACCCTCCGATGCCCCCCGAGGGTGCGCTCGGCCTCCTGCCGGTCTCCGGGCGGGTACTCCCGGGCGCGCCGAATGGCGGCATAGGCGTCCTCCGCGCAGAAGCCCCGCCTGGCAAGCAGTCCGAGTGCCCGCTGGCGCGACCGGTCATCCTCCAGGCCGCTGCCCTTCTCGAGCAGCACGCGGGTGGCCCGGTCGACCTCGCTCTCTTCGTCGCCACGAGCCAGTGCCATCGAAACCAGATGGGCCGGGATGCCACGTCCGTAGAGCGCCGACTCGATCCGGTCGTTTCCCCATCCGGACAGCCGCCGCTTGTCCTCGACGTAGCCGATCGCGAACCTCTCGTCGTCGAGCGCGAGGTTCTCGACCAGGTACTCCATCACCCGCTCGCAGTCCTCCGCGCCGGCCTCGCGCTCGGCCAGCCACTGGCGCATCTCGGACTCGGTCCGCTCCTTGCGACCGATCGCCGCCAGCGCCGCAGCGAGAAGCTCGTCAGCCAACTGCAGTCCTGGTTCTAGGCAGCCTGCTTCTGGGGCTGCTTCGCCGCTTCGACCTCTGTAACGGGAGCCTCGCCGGCGGACTCCTCCTTGGCTGCCTCGGTGCCCTCCAGCGGCTGGCCGTCACGGGAGATACCTTCGGCGTTAAGGATGCGCTGCTCGATCTCGTCAGCGATGTCGGGGTTCTCGACCAGGAACTGCTTCGAATTCGCCCGACCCTGACCCAGCCTGGTATCCCCGTAGGAGAAGAATGAACCGGACTTCTGGACGAAGTCGTGCTCGATGCCGAGGTCGATCAGGCTTCCTTCACGGGAGATACCCAGGCCGTACTCGATGTCGAACTCGGCCTGCCTGAACGGCGCTGCCACCTTGTTCTTGACGACCTTGACCCGTACCCGGTTGGCGACCGCCTCGGTCCCGTCCTTGAGGGTCTCGATCCGCCGGATGTCGAGCCGCTGCGATGAGTAGAACTTGAGCGCCCGGCCGCCCGGCTGGGTCTCCGGCGAGCCGAAGGAGACACCGATCTTCTCCCGGATCTGGTTGGTGAAGAGGCACATGGTGTTGGCCCGGTTGAGGTTGCCGGCCAGCTTTCGCAGAGCCTGTGACATAAGCCGTGCCTGGAGGCCGACCGTCACCTCGCCCATCTGCCCCTCCAGTTCAGCGCGGGGCGTCAGGGCGGCGACCGAGTCGACGGCCACCACGTCGACGGCACCCGAACGGGTCAGGACGTCGACGATCTCCAGGGCCTGCTCGCCGTAGTCCGGCTGGGAGATCAGCAGTTCGTCGGTATTGACCCCGATCTTGCGGGCGTAGACCGGATCGATCGCGTGCTCGGCGTCGATGAAAGCGCAGACCCCTCCACGCTTCTGTGCCTCGGCGATGATGTGGTAGACCATCGTCGTCTTGCCCGAGGACTCGGGCCCGAAGATCTCGATTATGCGGCCACGGGGGATGCCGCCGACCCCGAGAGCGATGTCCAGCGGCAGGGCACCGGTCGAAACGGCCTCGATGCTGAGGGCTGCCTTGTCGCCGAGCTTCATCAGCGAACCGGCGCCGAACTGCTTCTCGATCTGGCTCTTGGCAGCGTCAAGGGCTGCGTTGCGGGCCTTGACCTCCTTGTCGGTGGCCGGCTCCATGTCGTTGGTCCTGTCTGCGCTCATCTGGAAATCACCTCGCCGCGGCCGTTGGAGGCCGCATCGCATTGTTCGGTTCGTCGGACTCGATCGAACATAAGTTCGGATCTAGACCTTACGTTCCCCGTCGGACGAAAACCCGTCCCCCGGAGTCGCAGGCCTCAAGCTCGCAGCTGCCGCCTCAGAGGTGGGTTACAAAGCGAAAAGAAGCTTCACGAACGGGTCACGAAAGCAGCCGTCGGAGCAGATGCATGCCGACCAGGGCCGACCGGTCCCTGATATCGCTGCGCCCGCCCGGGATGACCAGGCTGCGCGCCTCGCAGCCGCCCTCTGCAGTGATCGCCTCGAAGCAGACGAAACCGACCGGCTTCTCCTCGCTTCCACCGTCCGGTCCGGCGATTCCGGTGATCGATACAGCTACATCCGCCACGAAGCGCTCCAGTGCCCCCGTGGCCATCTCGTGAGCCACCTCCGGAGATACCGCTCCGTGCCGCTCGATCAGGGCCGGATCGACCCCGAGCAGCTCCGCCTTGGCCTGATTGGAGTAGGCCACCACGCCGCCGGCAAAGTACCCCGAAGCACCCGGCCGGTCGGTGATCCGGGCAGCCAGGAGCCCGGCGCTGCAGGATTCGGCCAGGGCCAGCCTGCGGTCGGCGAGCAGCTCCGCGACGATCGAGTCGATGGTCGTCCCGTCGAGACTGAACAGAGTCTCGGAATGCCTCTCGGCCAGGGCCTGTTTCAGCGATTCGGCTTCGGCTCCGGCCCCCTCGCGGTAGCGCACGTCGATCTCCACCTCGCCGCGCCTCAGGCAGGTCGTTACTTCGAGGGCTCCGGTATCCAGGCCACCGGCTTCGATCTCGCGCAGCGAGGAGGCCAGCTCGGACTCGGGCGTGCCGAACATCCGCAGGCGGTAGGAGAGCAGCGGAGTGGCCCGCGCGAGAACCTCTACGAGCATCGGCTGCGAAAGCGCGTCCTCCCACATCGGCCTCAGCTCGCGTGGTGGGCCGGGCAGCACCAGCACGACCAGGCCCTCGCCTGGAACGATCAGGCCCGGAGCGGTCCCGACCGGATTCAGCGCCACGGCCCCTCTGGGCACCATCGCCTGCTTGCGGTTGGCCGCGAGCATCGCCTCGCCGGTCAGGTCGATCGGCGAAGTGGCCGCGTACCGGGCGAGGATGGCGGCGATCCTGTCCTCCATCCCGCTGTCGAGTTCCAGCGGACGGCCGGTGAACTCGGCCACAACTTCCGCGGTCAGGTCGTCGGCGGTCGGGCCCAGTCCGCCGGTGGTGACGATCAGGTCCACTCCCGAGTCACGCATGTGCCGCAGGCCGGCGAGCAGGTCGGCCGGGCGATCGGCGACCACCATGATCTCGATCAGCTCGATCCCGAGGTCGAGGAACTGCTGCGAAAGCCACGGTCCGTTCTCGTCGCGGATAACCGCGGTCAGCACCTCGGTCCCGGTGACCAGGACACCTGCCTTCACGCTGTCGCTCGATTCCGGGGGCATTGGACCGGCCCGAGCCTACAGTCCGGATGCGGCGGGCGCCGACGACCCCGCCGGCAGCAGGGCCACGAAACTCAGCCGTCGCTTGCGGGCACCGGCTCCGGCTGCCCGGCGGTCTCCTCCAAGGCAGGTGCCTCGGACTCAACCGGCTGATCCGGTTCTTCGACCAGATCGGTCACTTCGGCGTCGGCGTCGGCGCCAGGGCCGGGGCCACCGCCCAGAACCCTCGGCAGATCGGCCGCGGTGATCAGTACCTGTCGCGGCTTCGAACCCTCGTAGCCGGAGATCACACCGCGTCGCTCGAGCATGTCGATCAACCTGCCGGCCCGGGTGTACCCGACCCGCAGGCGCCGCTGAACCATCGACACCGAGGCTGTCTCGGTATCGACCACGAGCTGGATCGCCTCGTCGAGCAGGTCGTCCTGGTCGGGGTCGAAGTCTCCATCCGGGGATTCGTCCTTGACCGGCGTCGCTTCGTTCAGCAGTTCCTGTTCGAAGTCCGGCTCGCCCTGGGCCGACCAGTGGTCGGTGATCCTGGCGATCTCCTCCTCCGAGACGAAGGCGCCCTGGATCCGCTGCAGTTTCGAAGTACCCGGCCCACGGAACAGCATGTCTCCCTGCCCGAGGAGCGACTCGGCGCCGCCCTGGTCGAGGATCACCCTCGAGTCGGTCTGCGACGAGACAGCGAAGGCGATCCGCGAAGGGATGTTCACCTTGATCGTGCCGGTGATGATGTCGGTCGAAGGCCGCTGGGTCGCCAGCAGCAGGTGGATCCCTGTCGCCCTCGACTTCTGGGCCAGCCGGATGATCGAGTTCTCGACATCGGCCGGGGCCACCATCATCAGGTCGGCGAGTTCGTCGATCACGCAGAGGATGTATGGCAGTCCCGGTTCGCCGGCCTCGGCCTGAATCCGGTTGTAGTCCGCGATGTTGCGTGCTCTGGCCGTCTTCATCAATCCGTAGCGGCTCTCCATCTCTGCGATCAGGTTGGTCAGCACGTTGGCCGCCAGCTTCGGATTCGTGACCACCGGAGTGAGCAGGTGGGGAACCGCCTCGTAGTGGTTGAGCTCGACCTGCTTCGGGTCGACCAGGACCAGCCGTACCTCATTGGGAGAGGAATGCATGAGGATCGAAGAGAGCACGGCGTTCACCGAAGCCGACTTGCCCGAGCCCGTGGTACCGGCGATCAGGACATGCGGCATCTTCGCGAGGTCGGTCTTGACGGGCTTGCCGTCAATCCCCTTGCCGAGCCAGGCCGTCAGCGGTGCCGCGGCGGATTCGGTGCGTTTGTAGATGTCACCGAGCCTGACCATGTTGCGGGCCGAGTTCGGAACCTCGACCCCGACCGCCTGTTTGCCCGGGATCGGCGCCAGGATGCGGATTTCAGTGGAAGCGAGTGCGTAGGCGATGTCGTTGGCGAGCTCGCTGACCTTCTTCACCTTCGTACCGGGCGCGAGCTGAAGCTCGAAGCGGGAGACGTGAGGGCCGGCAACGACCCCGATGATCGAAGCCTCGACTCCGAAGTGACCCAGGGTCTCGACCAGCTTCCGGGCGAGTTCCTTCTGCTCGGCCGGGTCGGGACCGCTGTCCTTGCGGCCACGTTCGAGGACCTTCACCGGGGGCGGTCGGTATGACACCTGCTCGGAGCGGGTCGCGCCGCGCTCCTTGCCCATAGGGGTGAGCGGCAGCTGCTCGCCGGCAGGACGTTTCAGTTCTTCGGTGGCAGGTTCGGCTACGACCTCGTCCTCGAGGTCGGCCAGTTCTTCGTCGAAATCGCCGGTGATCGTGCCGGCCGGCTCCTCCTCGACCGCCTCCGCTTCATCGCCGTTCGCACCGGGAAATATCTCGATCGGCTCGAGCGGTTCGGTATTGGCCGATATCGAACGCTCGCCACCCTCTTCCGACCAGATGTCGACTTCGATCGGAGATGGTGCCGCATCGGTGCTCCCGGGTTCGTCTTCGTCGAGCAGCGAGGTCACTTCGTCGTCGCCGAGGATCACGGTCTCGGAGTCAGGTTCCAGAACGCCTTCAGCAGGGGCTTCAGCCTCTCCCACTTGCCGGCCGCCGGTTCTGGTCAACACCCTTGTCGCCTCGGCCGAAGTCGCACCCGCCTTTTTCAGCGCGTGGCCACTCCGGCTGACGATCGCCGCGACGGTGGTGCCGGTCAGCAGCAGCGTGCCGCCGAGCAGGGCGAAAACCGCCAGCAGATGGGCACCGAAAGCCTGGAGCAGCGAGGAAGATGCCCAGTAGAGCGTCTCGCCGATCACGCCGCCGTGCTCGGGGAACCAGCCGGCGTCGAAGTAGGCGGTGTTGGCACCGCGGCCACCAGCCAGGCCGAAAGTTCCCGCGGCGAAGGCGAGCAGCAGGCCGGCGAGCAGCAGCAGGGCACCCGTCCGCAGCGGCCTGGTTGACGGCAGGGCAGGCCTGAACATGAGGATGCCACCGGCGGCGAAGAGGGCGATCGGCGTCACGTACGCGACCAGGCCGAAAAGCCAGGTGAGGCCGTCGCTGAGGCCGGAGCCGAGGCTGCCGCCCTCCCATCCGAAATAGAGCACGAAGACGAGGTAGATCCCGAGCAGGATCAGCCCGAGGCCGATCAGGTCGAGGTGCTTCTGGTCCAGGGCCGGCCCCGGGTCTTTCACCGCAGCCTTACCGGCGCCCCTGCCCGGACGCCGCTTACCACCGCGCCTTGCTCTGCGCACAAACATGTCTGACTGTTCTACAGGGCGGCGGCAATACCTTCCCGGATGCTGAAAAGCGCCCGATCGCGGACCCCACCGCCGATCCGGGTGCGGCACCGCTTAGACTTGCCGCATGCTCAGTGAAGCGGACTCTGCCGGAGGGCGGATTCTCATAGTCGAGGACGACGAAGACATCGTCGATGTGCTGCGTCGGACCTTGCGCGCCGAGGGCTACGAGGTGCGCGCCGCCCTCGACGGTCCCGAGGCACTCGAGGACCTCGACGAATTCGCCCCCGATCTCGTCGTGCTCGACCTCGGCCTCCCGGGAATGGACGGCATGGAGGTAATGGAGAGGATCCGCGAATCGAACGAAGTGCCGGTACTGATGCTGACCGCCAGAGCCGACCCTGAGGACCGCGTCGCCGGACTCGACACCGGCGCAGATGACTACCTGGTCAAGCCTTTTGACCGCTCCGAACTGCTGGCCCGTATCAGGGCCCTGCTGCGCCGACACCCGCCACGTGGCTCGGCACTGATCACGGTCGGAGACCTCAAGCTCAATCCTGACCTCCAGGAGGCGCGGCGCGGCGAGCGCGAGATCGAGCTGACCAAACGCGAATTCGAACTTCTGGAGTACCTGATGCGCAACCAGAGACTGGTCGTCTCGAGGGAGCGTCTGCTGGAAGAAGTCTGGGGATACGACCCGCTCGATGAAACCAACACCATCGACGTGTTCATCTCTAATCTCCGGCGCAAGCTCGAGGATGGCGGGGAACCGCGAATCCTCCACACCAAGCGCGGAGCCGGCTACGTAATCAAGGGCTGAGCGCCGTGAAAGCCCTCAATCAGCTGCGCCAGTCGAGCAAGTGGCCCTCGCGCTGGCCGATCCGCTGGAAACTGGCAGCGGTCTCATCCGGCCTGACCTTCGTGATCCTGGTCGCCTTCGGCCTGGCGGTCGGACAGTTCACCACCCAGCAACTGCGGGACAACTACGAAGCCGAAACCCGTGAGGGCGCAGAGAAGCTGGCCCGGGACGTCGAAAGCAACGTGGATCTGACCCCGGGCTTCGCCCCCACTGTGGACGTCAACCAGGCCTTCTCGAATACGACGGGACCGTCGTCACTCACCCTGCTCGGCAGCCAGCGGACCTATTCAACCGAAGACTTCCCCGCGGTCGGCCCGCCGACCGGCGATAACGTCATCACCAGCGCCGGGTACCAGGTAGCCACGGTGGTACTCACGCCTGCACCAGGGGGTGATATCTCGCCGGGATTCGTCAGATTCGCCAGGCCCGTCGATCGCCTCGACCAGTCGATCGGGCAGGTCTGGATATCGGTCCTCGCCGGAACTCTCGGCGCCACGCTGCTGGCCGCCCTGGCCGGCGTCGTGCTCTCCCGCCGGGCAATGAGGCCCATCTCCGGCCTCACCTCAGCCGCACGGGAGATTGCCCGCACCCGCGACCCTTCGGTGACCCTCCATGAACCGGTCGCAGACGACGAGGTGGCGGAACTGACCCGGACCTTCAACGGCATGCTCCACGAGCTATCGCTTGCGAGGGCCGAGAGGGAGAGGTCTCTGGCCAGGCAGCGCGAGTTCATCGCCGACGCTTCTCATGAGCTGCGTACCCCTCTGACCAGCGTGCTGGCGAACCTGGAGCTGCTCGACGACTCCCTCGCCCGCTCGCCCAGTCAGGAGTTCGAGAAGGAGTCGGTCGAATCGGCACTGCGTTCTTCCCAGCGCATGCGCCGACTGGTCGCCGACCTCCAGATCCTCGCCCGCGCCGACTCGGGTCGCGCGCCCCAGCACCGGGACTGCGATCTGGCGACGATCGCCGCCAGTGCGCTCGAAGAGGTACGGCCGCTCGCCGGGGAGCATCGGATCGAGCTGGTGTCACAAGGCGATACAACGGTGAACGGCAACCCGGACGATCTCCACCGGGTGGTCATCAACCTGGTTGACAACGCTGTGCGGCACACACCGCCCGGCACGCAGATCACGGTCGAGGTCTCGGACTCGCCGGAGAACGGCACCGCGACACTCTCGGTCGGCGACGACGGCCCCGGCATCCCGGACGAGGTCCGGGCGCAGATATTCGACCGCTTCGTAAGGAACGCGGGACCCGGAGACAGGGCCTCGTCGAACGGCAGCGGCCTCGGCCTCGCGATCGTCCACGCGATCGCGATCGAGCATGAAGGAACGGCAAGCGTCGGCGACTCGAAACAGGGCGGAGCGCTGTTCACGGTCGAGCTTCCACTGGCCGAAACGGATGCGAAAGAAACCGTTAGTCAGCGTTTAGGGCCGGTTTAGAGCCCCTCCCTATCTTCCTTATTGGACGAGACACAAGAACCCGGCGGGGATCTCCCCCAGACTGCCTCGCCGGGTTCGCTTTTTCGCAAAACAGCAACAACCGTCGGGCCTCCCCTCCCCCTAGGTCCGGCGGTTTTGCTTTTGCACGAACCTGATCGCGGACCCGGGCATGGCCCCGCTTGACCCTCATCGGGATCAGGACCTGGGAGTCTCTTCCGGGGCGACGAGGCACTTTCCGAGATCGAGCATCGGGAGGATGCAGGGATCAGCGATTCGATAGTAGGAGCGAGCTCCTTCCTTCCGGGCGACGACCAGCCCCTGATCGGCGAGCCGCTGGAGCTGATTCGACACTGCCTGGATGGTCATCCCCAGCGCCGCAGCGAGATCCTGTACGCATAGCTCCTCGTCGGTCGCCAGGCGATCCAGAAGCCTCAGCCGGTTCTCGTTCGAAAAGACCTTGAAGAGACGAGCAAGGTCGCCGGCACGCTCAAGGGGCAGGCCCTCCCCTTCCCTGGTCTCTCCCGGGGCGCTCGGATTCCTGGACATGGATTCTGGATTGGTAGGGATAGCCATGGTCATATATTACATTAGTCCATGTATTGCTGTACTATCGCCGCCATGCCATCGAAACCACTCCCGAATCCGAACGAAATTCTCTCGAACCCGACCAGCCCCGGTGACTCTGCGATCGCCGATCCGTCGCTTTCTGAGGACTGGCGCACCCGAGTCCTTGAGGCGAGCCACTCCGGGGAGCACGCGGTGAAGACCTATTCCCGACTTGCCCCTGTTTACGAAATCTGGGCGAGGCTCACCGAGTCCAAGGCGCGTTCCCGTGTCCTGGAGCTCGCTCAGCCTCGTGATGGCGAGTCGCTGCTGGAAATCGCGACCGGAACCGGGGTTCAGCTCTGCGATCTGGCCGACCGGAATCCTTCCGGACGGAACACGGGCATCGAACTGTCCGAGAAGATGCTCGAACAGACACGCCGGCGGCTCGCCGCGGCCAACTTGCTTGATCGGGTCGAACTGCTGAAGGCCGATGCACTGGAACTGCCGTTCGAAGACGAATCCTTCGACCTGATCACCAACGGCTACATGCTCGACCTGCTCGCTCGCGATCAGATCCCGGAAGCTCTCGGGGAAATGGGCCGGGTCCTCCGCCCCGGCGGCAGGATCGTCCTGTCCAACATGACCAAAGCCGAGAAGAGGCGCCACGGACTGTGGGACTGGCTCTACGCCCACGGACTCGGCGTGACCGCCAACTGCCGGGGAGTGCTCGCCGCCCCGGTTCTCGACGAGATGGGTTTCGTCGAAATCCGCCGCGAATACATGTCGCAGATGCTCTTTCCGACCGAAGTCGTCATCGCCAGCAAGCCGTCACAGAACGACGACTGAGAAGCTCATTCTCATCCCAGGATCCCCGTCACTACGGGAGACCTCCGGAGTCCTGGTCACGGAATAGCTCAGACCTCGACGACCACCGGGACGACCAGCGGGCGGCGCTTGAGTCGCTTGAGGACGAACTTGGCCACGCGGTCGTGGAGGTCGGACTGGATCAGCTCAAGGTTCTTGACTCCCTGTCTCGCAGAGTCCTCGAGGGAGTCCTCGACGATGTCACGCAGCTCGTCGGTCAGCTCGTCGTCTTCATCGAGGGCTCCGATACCGCGCACGATGATCTCGGGGTCGACGACCACGTCTCCGTTGTCGGCGGCGATGGTGGCGACCACGAAGACGATTCCGTCCCCGGATATTGTGCGGCGATCGCGAAGCGCGGCGTCTTCGGGGTCCGCCAGTTCGATCCCGTCTACGTAGATCACACCCGACTTGACCTCCTTGCCGAAGGCGGCGCCGTCGGGCCCGACTTCGAGCGGCAGGCCGTTCCTGCCCTTGAAGATGTTCTCTTCGGGGATACCGACCTGCTGGGCGATCTCCGAGTGGAGCCGGATGCGCTGGAAGTCACCGTGGACCGGCAGTACGTACTTCGGCTTGGTCAGGTTGAGCATCATTTTCATCTCTTCCCGTGAGCCATGGCCGGAGGCGTGGATCGGTGCGTCCTTTGCGGTGATGACCGAGGCTCCGAGCTCGTAGATGGTGTCGATGGTCTCGTTGACCGATCGCTCGTTGCCCGGCACCGGGCTGGCCGAGAAGACGATCGTGTCGCCCGAGTGGAGGGAGACGTCGCGGTGGTCGTTGTTGGCCATGCGTCTCAGCGCAGAGAAGGGCTCGCCCTGGGAGCCGGTCGACATCACGACAACCCGCTCATCAGGGAAGTTCTCGATCTCGCGAGGCTGGATGAGGATCCCGTCGGGCGCGCTGGCGACACCGAGGTTGGAGGCGATGTTGAAGTTCTTGCGCATCGAGCGGCCGACCAGGGCCACCTTGCGGTCGAGTCTGGCTGCGGCGTCGATCACCTGCTGGACGCGGTGGATGTTGGAGGCGAACGAGGTGACGATGATCCGGCCCTCGCAGCGGGAGAAGGTCTCGTAGAGGGCCGGCCCTACGGCCGATTCGGAAAGCGCGATGCCGGGACGGTCGGCGTTGGTCGAGTCTCCGCAGAGCAGCGTCAGTCCCTCTTCGCCGAGTTTGGCCAGCCTGGCGACGTCGGCCGGGCGGCCGTCGACCGGGGTCTGGTCGAACTTGTAGTCGCCGGTAAAGAAGACGGATCCCGCGTCGCACTTGATCAGCACGCCGCGCATGTCGGGGATCGAATGGGCGAGGTGGACAAGTTCGATCTCGAACGGGCCGGCCTTCGTCTTTTCGCCGGCCGGCAGTTCGGTCAGCGGGGCTTCCTTGAGCTTGTGCTCGTCGAGCTTGGAGCGGACCATTCCGACCGTGAGCGTGCCGCCGTAGATCTTCTTGGGCATTCCGATTTCCCGCAGCACGTAAGGAAGGGCGCCGACGTGATCCTCGTGGCCGTGGGTGAGCACGATCGCCTCGATGTCGTTGGCCCGGCCGCGCAGGTAGGAGAAGTCGGGCAGAACCAGGTCGATGCCGAGCATCTCCGGAGTCGGGAACTTGAGGCCGGTATCGACGATGACGATCTTGCCGCGGTACTCGACCACGGACATGTTCTTGCCGATCTCCCCCAGCCCGCCGAGCGGGAGGACGCGAAAGCTGTCGCTCATCAGAGCTCCACGCCCGCGGAGGCGAGGAGGCTTCGGATCTGCATCTTTTCTTCTGCGGTCGCTTCGACCATCGGCAATCTCATATGGGCCGAGCATAGACCAGCCATCTCCAGCGCCGCCTTGACCGGGATCGGGTTGACCGTCACTGCCATCGCGTCATAGACCGGCCGCAGCTCGGAATCGGTCCTCTCGGCACCTTCCAGATCGCCCGCCTGGAAAAGGTCGTAGACCTCGCGCATGCGCTCGCCGACCAGGTGGGCGGCGACCAGGATGCCGCCGGTTCCGCCGGCCTTCAGAGAGTCGAGGAAGGCGGTGTCGTTGCCCGCCAGGAGGTCGAGGCCGGGGATTTCCTGCAGCTCGGCGTCGTTTGCCTGCTTGACCGCGACCACGTTCGGAATCTGCGCCAGCTCGGCGAGAAAGGCGGGCGGCATGTTGACCACGACCCGGGCGGGGATGTTGTAGAGGATCAGCGGCAGGTCGGGGCTGGCTTCGGCGACAGCCTCGAAATGGCCGCGCAGGCCCGCTTCGTTGGGGCGGTTGTAGTACGGGGTCACAACCAGGCCGGCGTCGGCTCCGTGTTCGGCCGCGGCCCGGGTCAGCTCGACCGTATGCCGGGTGTCGTTGGAGCCGCTGCCGAGGATGACGGTCGCCTCCCCCCCGACTTCGTCGAGGACGGCGTCCAGCAGGGCGAGTTTCTCTTCGTCGTCGAGCGTCGGAGATTCACCGGTTGTACCGGCGACTACGAGGCCGTTGGATCCGTGCTCGACCAGATGCCTTGCCAGCCTGCGGGTCGACGCCAGATCGACCCGGTCGTCGGCGTCGAAGACCGTGGCCATCGCCGTTATTACACCCTGAATCTCGCTCACGGAGTCAGCCTATTGGATCGCCGTTGCTCAGCCTGCGGTGGCCAGAGCGGGCCTGCGCCCGGCCCAGGGGTGGGCCTGCTCGAGCTGGGCCGCGACCCTGATCAGCAGGTCTTCACGCCAGATCGGCGCGACCAGCTGGATGCCGATCGGCAAGCCTTCGCTGCTCTCTTCCAGGGGAACCGAGATCCCCGGCTGGCCGGTGGCGTTGAGCCCGCCGGTAAAGGCCGCAAACCGCCGGGCCTTGAGCATCGCGTCCATCGGGTCATCCCCGTACTGGTCGAAGTGCCCCAGCTTCGGAGGAAGCGTGCCGAGTACCGGCGTGAGGATCAGGTCGGTGCCCTGCTCGTAGATGTCGGCGAACATCCTGGCCATCGTCTGGTGAGTCGCCACCGCCGAGAGGTAGGTGGCGGCACTCTCGCTGCGGCCGCGCTCGATCAGGGCCCAGGTCAGCGGTTCGACGTCATCGGCGGTGAACGGTCGACCGACGATCGTCTCCAGCACGCTGACGTTCTGGGCCATACCACCGGCCCAGCGCGTGATGAAAGTCTCGTACAGCTCGTCCGGCCCGCTCAGATGCGGTGGGCTCTGGGGAGAGACGGTGTGGCCGAGAGCCTCCAGTTTGCCGGCGGCCGACCGGACCGCCTCGATCGCCTCAGGGTCGAGTTCGTCCCCGGTCATGGTGTCCGTCATCAGGCCGATCCTCAGGCTGCCCGGGTCTTGATCCAGTTCCTCTACGTAGGGTCGCTCGGGCTCGGGGCAGCCGTAGGGGTCGCCCGGCTGGGGTCCGTGGACCCAGTCGAGCATGCGGGCGCTGTCCCTGACCGACTTCGAGACGCAGAACTCCGTGGTCAGGCCCGACATCGAGTCACCGACGATCGGCGCCAGCGAGATCCTCGCCCGGCTCGGCTTGAGGCCGACGAGACCGTTGGCGCTCGCCGGGATGCGGATCGAGCCGCCGCCGTCGGAGGCGTGGGCGATCGGCACGATTCCTGCCGCAACCGCGGCCGCTGAACCGCCACTCGAGCCGCCGGTGCTGCGGGTGGTATCCCAGGGGTTCTTCGAAGCTCCGTGGGACTCGGGCTCGGTGGTCGGCAGGATTCCGATTTCGGGGGTATTGGCCCGGCCCATGGTGACCAGTCCGGCTTCGCGGAAGCGAGTGCCGAGGTGGCTGTCGATCGGCATCCTGAAGCCGATCTCCTTCATCAGACGGTTGCCCATGTGGTACGGCTGCCCGGCCAAGCCGGCGCCGAGGTCCTTGAACAGGAAAGGCACCCCCCTGAACGGCCCGTCGGGGAGGTCACCGGCGGCGGTCTCCCTGGCTTCCTCGTAGAGCGGATGGACGATCGCGTTGATCTGCGGGTTGATCGCCTCGGCCCGGCTGATCGCACCTTCCAGAAGCTCTGGCGGACTCACCTCTCCGTTGGCTACGAGTTCGGCCTGGGCAGTGGCGTCGAGCGCGGAAACGTCGGTATCTGACATGACCGCCAGCCTAACGATCAGGCCATCGTCCAGGCGCTCAGAGCAGCTGCTCGAGCCCCACGGTGAACGGCTGGGGCAGATCACCGACCCGGCGCACCGCGAGCACCACCCCCGGCATGAAGGAAGAGCGGTCGATGCTGTCGTGGCGGATCGAGAGGGTCTGGCCCTCGCCACCGAACAGGACTTCCTGATGGGCAACGAGCCCGGGCAGGCGGACCGAGTGAATCGGCTGGTGCACGTTGCCGCCGGCCTCGCTGATCAGTTCCTCGGTGCGCTTCGCGGTTCCGGAGGGCGCGTCGACCTTGCGATCGTGGTGGAGTTCGATGATCTCGCACTCAGGCATGTGCTCGGCCACCCGCTGGGAAAGCGTCATCAGCAGTACCGCCCCGATTGCGAAGTTGGGCGCGACAAAGCATTTCGCGCCACCACCGGCTTCTTCGGCCGCATTCTTCAGGGCGTCCAGGTCGAAACCCGTTGCCCCGACCACCACGTGGACCCCGGCCTCGAGGCAGGTGATCGAGTTTTCGAGCGAAGTATCGGGAGTGCTGAACTCGACCACCACATCGCAGTCGCCGAGGATGTCCGCCAGCTCGGTGCCGAGCGCGGGGTCGGCCCTGCCGGCCAGTTCGAGGCCGTCCGCCTGCTCCACGGCATCGCAGACAGTCGAGC
This sequence comes from uncultured Solirubrobacterales bacterium, assembly GCA_963717235.1. Taxonomy (GTDB): domain Bacteria; phylum Actinomycetota; class Thermoleophilia; order Solirubrobacterales; family 70-9; genus 67-14. The sequence goes on from CAVQVQ010000005.1 coordinate 272,923, forward strand.
CCATTCGACCGGCGGCGCCGGATACCCCCACCCGGATCATGCGGCCAGAGCCTCACTGACCGGAGCGACCGCCTGTCGGAAGCGGTTTTCGTCCTTGCCGACCGCCGCGGCGGACACCTGGTCCGGCGAATAGAGCTCGGCGGCGAGCTCGGAAATGTCGTCGATCCCGACAGCGTCAACCCTGGCCAGCATCTGGTCGAGGCTGAGCAGCGGGATCTCGTGGAGGGTGGCCCGGGCGATCCGGTTCATCCTCGCGGCTGTTGACTCACCGGAAAGGACGAGCCGGCCCTTGACGTGCTCCTTGGCCCGGTCCAGTTCACCGGAGCTGACCGGTTCGGTGCGGATCCTCGAATACTCGCGTCCGAGGATCTCGCAGACCTCTTCGACGTTGTCCTCCCGCGTCCCGACGTAGGTCGCGACCGCGCCGGTATCCGTGAACTGCTCGGAGTAGGTGCCGACCGAATAGGCGAGCCCCCGCTCCTCGCGTACCTCGCGGAACAGCCGCGAAGAGCTGGAGCCGCCAAGGATAGAGTCGAGGACGGCCAGGGTGAAGCGGCGCTCGTCGGCCCGGTTGATGCCAGGACCGCCGAAACAGATGTGGTACTGCTCGGTGTCTTTGACAGCGAACTCGAGCCTGCCACCGGCAAGCGGTTCGACCCGGTCGGGGGCGATGCGGTCGCCGTTGCGGTCGGGCTCGAGGTTCTCGGCCAGGGCGACAACCTGATCGTGATCGATGTTGCCGGCGGCGGCCACGACCAGGTTCTCTGCCGTGTAGCGACTGCGGTGGTAGGCGGCGATCTCGGGTACCGGGATGTTGGCGATCACATCGGCCTTGCCGAGGATCCTGCGCCCCAGCGGCGTGTCGCCGAATATCGCGTCGGCCAGGTAGTCGTGGACCCGGTCGGAGGGCTCGTCTTCATACATGGCGATCTCTTCGAGCACCACGTCGCGCTCGGAGTCGATGTCGGGGAAGGTCGATTCGAGCAGCATCTCCCCCATCAGGCTGAAGACCTCGTCGGTGTGCTCGTCGAGGAAACGGGCGTGCAGGTGGGTCGTCTCCTTGCCGGTGGCCGCGTTGAAAGCGGCCCCGAGCCCGTCGAAGCGCTCCGAGATCTCGATCGCCGAGTAGTTCGCGGTGCCCTTGAACAGCAGGTGCTCCAGAAAGTGAGAGACCCCTGCCTGAGCAGGGGTCTCGTCACGCGAACCGGTCCGGACCCAGAGGCCGAGGGCAACCGAGCGCACCAGAGGAACCTCCTCGGTGATCACCCGGATGCCCGAAGCGGTCTCTGTCAGCCGAGCCGTTTCTTCCATCTGTACTAGCCGCGACGTTCGCGGTCACCACGGTCGCGCCGACGCCGTCCGCCGTCACGTCCGCCGCCGCCTCCGCCGCGTCCACCGCCGCCTCCTCCACCACTGGAAAGGGCTGCGATCTCTTCTTTGCTCTTGCCGTCGATCGCCGGGTCGCTGGTCATGCGCAGTCCGATGCGGCCGCGCTCGCGGTCCACTTCGGCCACGGTGACGTCGATCTCCTGGCCGGACTCGAGCACCTCTTCGACCGTCTCGACCCGTCCTCCGGGCTTGACGTTTGAGATGTGGAGCAGTCCGTCAGTGCCCTTGGTCAGCTCGACGAAAGCACCGAAGGTGGTCGTCTTCACGACCTTGGCGCCGGGATAACGGTCGCCGATCTCGGCTTCTTTGGTCATGCCTTCGATCCGGGCCACGGCCTCTTCGACCTGGGTTCCGGTGGGGGCGTAAATCCGGATCGTGCCGTCGTCTTCGACGTCGATCTCTGCCTCGAACTCCTCGCAGAGCCCGCGGATGGTCTCGCCACCCTTGCCGATGACCGCACCGATCTTCTCCTGGTCGATCTTGATCGACTCGATACGCGGTGCGTACTTGGAGAGTTCCTCACGCGGGCCGTCAATCGCTTCGGCCATCTTGCCGAGGATGAACAGCCTGCCCTTGCGGGCCTGCTCGAGGGCGTCGGTCAGGATCTCGAAGGTGACTCCGGTGATCTTGATGTCCATCTGGAGGGCGTTGATCCCGTCGGCGGAACCGGCGACCTTGAAGTCCATGTCACCGAGGTGATCTTCGACTCCGGCGATGTCGGTCAGCACGATGTAATCGTCGCCTTCCTTGATCAGGCCCATCGCCACTCCGGCTACCGGTGCGGTGACCGGGATGCCGGCCGCCTGCATCGCCATCGAGGAAGCGCAGACCGAACCCATTGACGAGGAGCCGTTCGACTCCAGCGTCTCGGATACGGCGCGGACCACGTACGGGAACGACTCCTGGTCCGGCACCGAAGGCGCCAGGGCGCGCTCGGCGAGAGCGCCGTGACCGATGTCGCGACGCTTCGGGCCGCGCATGAAGCCGGCCTCGCCCACCGAGAACGGCGGGAAGTTGTAGTGGTGCCAGAAGGTCTTGGTCGTTTCCAGACCGAGACCGTCGACCCGCATGTCCATCCGGGTCGTGCCCAGAGTGACGTTGCCGAGGATCTGGGTCTCGCCTCTGGTGAACAGAGCCGAACCGTGGACCCGGGGCGAGACGTCGACCTCGCACTCGATCGGACGGATCTCGTCCTGGGCGCGGCCGTCGGGACGCTTCTTGTCGACGGCGATCGCCTTGCGGATGGTCTCCTTCTCGACAACCGAGAAAGCGGACTTGACTTCGGAGACCCTGTCGTGGTCGGTCTCGCCGTCGGCGCCGGCCGGGGCCAGGCTCGCAACGACTTCGTCCTTGACCGCGCCGAGCGCATCCTGGCGCTCGAGCTTGGCCTGAACCGAAGCGGCCTGCTTGATCTTGTCGCCGAACTGCGAACGCACGTCGGCGAGCAGCCCTTCGTCGATCGAAGGCGCTTCGATGACCAGCTTCTCCTTGCCGACCTTCTGGCGCAGCTCTTCGATCGCCGCGGTGATCTTCTTGATCTCACCGTGGGCGATGTCGAGGGCGTCGAGGATCTCGGCCTCGGTGACGCCGTTGGCACCGGCTTCGACCATCAGGATGGCTTCGTCCGTACCGGCGACGATCAGGTCGAGGTCGAGGTTTGCGTGGTCTTCCTCATGCGGGTTGACCACGAAGTCGCCGTCGAGCTTGCCGACGCGTACCGCACCGACGTGGGCGGCAACCGGAACCTCTGAGATGGCCAGCGCCGCGGAGGCACCGTTCATCGCGAGGATGTCGTAGGGATGCTCGTGGTCGACCGACATCGGGATCGTGACCAGCTGGGTCTCGTAGTGCCAGCCCTTGGGGAAAAGCGGACGGATCGGACGGTCGATCATGCGGGCGGTCAGGGTGGCCTTCTCGCCGGCCCGGGCCTCGCGACGGAAGAACGAACCCGGGATCTTGCCCACGGCGTAGTAGCGCTCTTCGATGTCGACGGTCAGGGGCAGGAAGTCGACGTCACGCAGACCGCCCACAGTTGCCGTTGAAAGGACCATGGTGTCGCCGCATCGCATGATGACGGCACCGCTGGCCTGTTTCGCAATCTTGCCGGTTTCGATCGAGATATCGTGATCGCCGACACGCACGGATACGCGCGTAGTTTCAAACATACTCATCAGGTTTTCTTACCTCCGGCCGCCCGGTTGGCGACCATTTGTCTTTAGAACTGTCGTTCCTATCACCGGGAAGGGTACATGCCGGGGCGATTCGCGGAACCTGGGGCCCGCAACCGGAGGACAGCGGCCGGGGTGGTCCTAGATGTTCTCGAGGATGAGGCTGGGCGGCGGGATTACCACCGGGGTCTCGGAGACGTGAACCCACTCGACCACTCCGTCTCCGTCAACGAGGACGAGTGAGCGGTTGGAATGGCCCCAGTCGTCGAGATAGGCGCCGTATGCCTTCGCGACCTCACCCTTGGGCTCGAAGTCGGCCAACAGAGCTGTCTCGACATTGAGCTGGTCGCGAAAGGCCTTGTGGGCGAAAGCCGAATCGACGCTGATTCCGACCATCGTCACGCCGGCTTCGTCGAGGTCCCCCTGGATCTCCTTGTACGCGGCCAGCTGGTCGTTGCAGACCGGGCTGAATGCCAGCGGGAAGAAGACGATCAGCAGCTTGCGCCCGGCAAAGTCCGAGAGCGCTACGAGCTGACCGGCGTGGTCGGGAAGCGAGAAATCCGGAGCCTTGTCACCGACTTCGACCATTCCAGGGACCAGGTCTCAGGCTAGTGACGCAGTCCGAGTTCGGCGACCAGGGCGCGGTAGCGGTCCAGGTCGGTCCGTTCCAGGTAACGAAGCAGGCGGCGGCGCTTGCCGACCATCATCAGCAGGCCACGGCGGGAGTGGTGATCCTTGCCGTGCTCGCGCAGGTGGCCCGTCAGGTCGTTGATCCGCTCGGTCAGCAGGGCGACCTGAACCTCGGTCGAACCGGTATCGCCGTCCTTGCGGGCATATTTGCCGATCAGTTCGGCTTTGTCGTCTTTGGTGATGGTCATAGCTTTCCTTGTTTCGGGGTCCGCGTGGGTACCCCACTCACGGCCGCTGGAAGCTACCACAGACGCGCGCCGTCTTCTCTACGTCCAGCTTCATCTGTTCGATCAGGGCCTCGGCCGAATCGAAGCGCCGTTCTCCCCGGAGGCGTTCGACGAAGGCGACCCGCAGGGTCTGGCCGTACAGGTCCAGGTCCTGGTCGAGCAGATAGGCCTCGATCAGCACCCCCCGTCCGGTCTCGAAGGTCGGCCTGACACCGATGTTGACCGCGGCCGGCATGCCGTTGGCGAAGGCCGCGTAGACGCCGTGACCCGGAGTGACCAGACGGTCGTCGGGAACGATGTTGGCGGTCGGGTAGCCGAGCTCCCGGCCCCGCCTGTCTCCTCCGACCACCGTTCCCTCAAGCATGAACGGCACGCCGAGGCAGGCCTGTGCCTGAGTCATGTCGCCGGCTGCCACGAGGGCCCGGATTCGTGATGAGGAAACGGTTTCACCGCCCTGCTCGACAAGCGGCACGACCCTGGTTTCGAACTCGGGGCGGGCGGCCAGCATCTCCGGGGTGCCCTTGGCTCCGGTTCCGAAACGGAAGTTGTCCCCGACCGCCACCTGCCGGGCGGCAAGCTGGTCGACCAGGATCTGCTCGATGAACTGTTCGGCCGAGAGCCTGGTGAAATCCTCGTTGAAGCCGATCACGACCATCTCTTCGACACCGATCCCGTCGAGCACGTCGCGCTTGACCCCGAACGGCATGATCAGCTTGGGGGCGGCGGCCGGGTGGAGGACCTCGAGCGGGTGCGGGTCGAATGTCAGCACGGTGTCGGCGCCGTCGATCACCTCACGGTGCCCGATGTGCACGCCGTCGAAGGTGCCGATGGCGACCCGCCTGGGCCGGGTTTCGGCGTCTTCGAGTGCGGTGACCTTGATCATCAGCCCCGGGGCTCCAGGACGACTTCGGGCTTCAGAAATTCTCCGGCTCGGGTTGCCACGGCAATCAGGTTATCCCCGTGGACCAGCACGGACGGCTCCGCCTCCGCCATGTCTGAAGGGGCCGGCACCTTCTGTCCGAAACCGAGAGCCGTGGCCGCCGCCTGGTCGAGCTCGTAGCGCGGCAGGAAAGAGAGCGCCTCCAGCGGCGTCATGACGTCCCCCGCCCGGTCGATCGTGATCGGCCCGACGGCGGTCCGCCGCAGCTCCTCGCAGTAGGCGTCGCCGAGCGTCTCGATCAGGGTGCGCACGTAGGTTCCGGAACTGCATTCGATCTCGAATACGGCGTACTCCTCACCGGCCTCGAGCAGCTCGGCCCGGTGGACGGTCACCGTGCGGACGGGTCGTTCTTCCTCGACCTCACCGCGGTGAGCTCGCTTGTAGAGCCGTTCCCCGTCCACCTTGACCGCCGAGGTCATCGGCACCATCTGTTCTATTTCACCGGTCGGCAGGGCCAACTCCCCGGGTATGCGGCCGGTCTGCTCGAGCTCGCCGTCCGGGTCTCCGGTGGTCGATGTCCAGCCGAGCCGCGCCCTGGCGACGTAGGTCTTGGGCAGATGGAGCAGGTAGCGCTGAAGCCGGGTGGCCCGTCCGAGCAGGACGGTCAGGACCCCGGTGGCAAACGGATCGAGCGTTCCGGCGTGGCCGACCTTGCCGCCCCGTTCGCGTCGGACCCCCGCGACGACGTCATGCGAGGTTACGCCCGCTGGTTTGTCGCAGACCAGTACCCCGTTCAACGGCGACACCCCCACCCCCTGCCGGCTCAGGATTCCGGCTGTTCGGCCAGGGCTTCGCAGATCTGGGCGATGATCTGATCGACCTCGAGCTCGGTCGAGCATCCGGCCGCGCGCACGTGGCCGCCGCCGCCGAACCGGCGGGCGATGACCGAGACATCGGTATCCGAGTCGCCGGAGCGGAGGCTGACCTTGCGGGCCGCCTGCCCACGGCTGACCTGTTCCTTGATCACGGCCGCGGCACTGATTCCGTCGACTGCCCGCAGGTGATCGATGATGCCCTCGGTCATCTCTTCCCCCGCACCGGCCTGCTCGTAGTCCTCGGCCGTTATGCAGGTGATGATCAGGCGGCCTCCGCAGTGGAGCTCGACATTGGCCAGGGCGCGGCTCAGCAGGCGGACCTTTTCGATCGGAACGCTTTCGTACAGCCGCCGGTTGACATCGTCGATATCAACCCCCGCTCTGACCAGCGCGGCCGCGACCTCATGGGTCCGGGCGTCCGTCGAGTCGTACATGAACTTGCCGGTGTCGGTGACGATGCCGATGTAGAGGGACCTGGCCATCGCCGGGCTGATCTTCACGTCGAGCGCGACCGCCAGCTCGTAGACGATCTCGGCCGTGCTCGAGGCTCCCGGATCGACGAAGTTGTACTCGCCGAAGCGCGTATTGTCGTGGTGGTGGTCGATGTTGACCACCGTGCTGCCACCGTCGCGCAGGAAGTCGACCGGCATCCGGTCGATGTTTCCACAGTCCAGAAAGACGACGACCCGGTCACGGATGTCGGCCGGAGGCTCGTGGAAGACATCCTCCAGCGGGAGGTGGCGATACTCGATCGGCAGCGGGAACTCCTTTGCCGCCAGGAACATGACCGAGTCCTTTCCCAGGGACTTGAGCATGTGCTGGGTTCCCAGCAGTGATCCCAGAGCGTCGCCGTCGGGACCTTCATGGGTGGTCAGCAGGAACTTGCGGTTCGAGTTGATCAGACCGGCGATCGCTTCGAGATCATCGGCCACCGCCACGCCGCCTGCCTCGTCCGGGGGCTTCATTCTTCTTCCTCCGGGTCCCCGGGGGCCGCTGCACCTTCCTCCGGTGCCGGATCCTCTTCCAGCAGTGCCGAGATACGCAGTCCGGTCTCGACCGCTTCGTCGTAGGTGAAGGTGAGGGTCGGAGTGCGCTTCATATGCGTCTCGCGGTTGATCGCGCTCTGCAGCACACCGTGGGCGCTCTTCAGCGCCTTCAGCGCGTTATCGCGCGTATGTTCGTCCCCCAGTGCCGTGATGTACACCTTGGCGGAACGCAGATCCGGAGTCGCGTCGACGTGGGTCACCGCGACCATGTCCAGCCGGGGGTCGCTCAACTCGACGGTCACCGCCTGGCCGATCACCTCACGCAGTACTTCATTGACTCTCCGCATTCGCGAATTTGCCACGGGAGACTCCTATTTGAGGGTCTGCTCGACCTGTTTGGTCGAGAAGAACTCGAGCATGTCGCCGACCTTGACGTCCGCGTAGCCGTCCAGCACGATGCCGCAGTCCTGGCCCTCCGTGACCTCGTTGACAGCGTCCTTGAAGCGGCGCAGTGAATCGAGTTTGCCGGTCCAGATAACGGTGCCCTCGCGGACCAGACGGACCGAACCCGTACGGGTGATCGTGCCTTCGGTGACCACACAGCCGGCGATCCGGCCGACCTTGGATGCCTTGAACACCTCGCGCACTTCGGCTTCGCCGAGGGACTCCTCGACCTCCACCGTGTCGAGCATTCCCTCCATCGCGTTGCGGAGGTCCTCGGTGATCTTGTAGATGACCGAGTAGGTGCGGACGTCGACTCCCTCGGCCTGGGCCGCCCGACGGGCATCGGTGAGCGGACGAACGTTGAAGCCGATGATTATCGCGTTGGAAGCGGAAGCGAGCATCACATCCGACTCGGTGATTCCGCCCGTCTGGGCGCGGATGATGTTGATGCCGACCTGCTCCTGGGGGACCTTGGCGATCTCGTCCTGGAGGGCTTCGAGCGAACCGGCCACGTCGCTCTTGAGCACGATGTTGAGTTCCTTGAGGTCGCCGGTCTGAGCCCTGGCGAAGATCTCCTCCAGGGTCACCTTGCGGGCGGCGCGGCGGGCGATAGTCTCGGCCTTGAGACGGTTCAGCCGCTCCTGAGCCATCTGCCTGGCCCTGCGGTCGTTGTCAGCCACCTGGACGAACTCGCCCGCATCGCAGACACCGTCGAAGCCGAGTACCTCGACCGGCATTCCCGGCCCGGCGGTGTCGACCTTGCGTCCGAGGAAGTCGTGCATCGCCCGGACCTTGCCCCAGACCGGTCCTGCCACCACGGAGTCCCCGACCCGCATGGTGCCTCTTGAAACCAGGACCGTGACGACCGGGCCGCGACCCGGGTCGAGCTGGGACTCGATCACCGATCCCGACGCCGGTGCGTCCGGGTTGGCTCCGAGCTCTTCGAGTTCGGTCACCAGGATGATCATGTCGAGCAGGTTGTCGAGGCCCTGGTGGGTCTTGGCCGAGACGTCGCAGTAGACGGTGTCGCCTCCCCAGTCTTCGGGGTTGAGCCCTTCGGCGGCGAGGTCGTTGCGGATGCGGTCAGGCTGGGCACCCTCCTTGTCGATCTTGTTGACCGCGATCAGGACCGGTACGTCGGCGGCCTTGGCGTGGTCGATCGCCTCCCGGGTCTGTGGCATGACGCCGTCGTCCGCGGCAACCACGATCACGGCGACGTCGGTCACCTGGGCGCCTCGGGCACGCATCGCGGTGAAGGCCTCGTGGCCGGGCGTATCGAGGAAGGTCAGCGTGTGATCCTCATGGTGGACCTGGTAGGCGCCGATGTGCTGGGTGATGCCTCCGGCTTCGCCCGCGGCGACCTCGGTCTCGCGGATCGCATCGAGGAGCGAGGTCTTGCCGTGGTCGACGTGACCCATGATCGTGACCACGGGGGGCCGGTCGACCAGGCTGTCTTCCGCATCGTCGAATTCCGGGGCGGGAGTCTCCTCTTCGGCCGCCGAGACGATCTCGATCTTGCGGTCGTACTCCTCGGCGATCGCCAGCACGGATTCGTCGGTGAGGGTCTGGGTCAGGGTCGCCATCTCCCCCATCATCATCAGCTTCTTGATCAGCTCGGCCGAGCTCAGACCGAGCAGCTCGGCGAGGTCCCGGACGGTCACACCGGAGTTGACCGTGGTCGCCTGGGGCTCGGCCGGATCGGTATCGACCGGTGTCGGCTCCTCCAGCAGCGGCCTGCGCCTGCGACCACCACGTCGGCGCGGTGGACGCTGGGGAGGCGGTCCCCCGCCCTGTTCGCGTCGCGAAGCCTGGGAATCGATGACAACACGCCGGCGCTTCTTTCCGCCGGCGCCGGCGGCCGCGGGGCTGCCGTCAGCGGGCGCGGCGGGACGAACCGGTTTCTTCGAGCCTGAGCCGGCAGACGCAGCGGGCGCGGCGGGCTTCGGTGCAGCGGCCTTGGGGGCCGCCTCGGGAGTGGCTTTGGCCGCCGTCTTTGACGGGGCGGCCTTCGCGGCAGGCTGGGCGACGGTGGCCTTTTCAGCGTCGGGCTTTGCCTCCGTCTTCTTCGTCGGGGCAGCCTTCGTCGGGGCAGCCTTCTTCGGGGCTGCCTTCTTCGGGGCGGGCGCGGCGGAGGAGGCCGAATCACCGGCGGCGAGGGCCTTCAGTGCCACGTCCTCCTCGACGCTCGAGGCGGCGGCCTTGGCCTCCACCCCGGCAGCATTCAGGGCGGCCAGCAGTTCCTTGCTGGTCACACCCGCCGACTTGGCGATCTCATGAACCCGGCGCTTGCTCACTCTGATGCGGCCTCCCCTTCAGCTTCGACTTCGGCCTCGGCCTCGGCAGGAGCCTCCTCGGCTGCGGCTTCGGCCTCATCTTCGGCGGCAGCTTCAACCGATTCGGCTGCGTCGTCGCCGGAGGTCTCGACCTCCTCGGCCGCGACTTCCTCCTCTACCGCGGCTTCATCGGACTCGACTTCTTCCTCGACGACCTCTTCTTCGCTCGGCTCGACGAAAGAAGCTTCCGCGCCGGCGACGATGGCGGTCACCTCGGCGTCGTCCGAGTCGGGGTCGGCCAGGGTCTCGATCTCGGCCTCACCCAGTTCGGCGAGCACGCCGACGTGGCTGGTCGAGAAGCGTGAGAGCGCCTGGTGCTGGGGCAGCCCGCAGTAGGTGGAGCCTCCGATCGCAGCGTTGGGGCAGCGTCGTCCGCTCGAGAGGACAGCCATGCAGCGCCCGTCGAACTCCTCTTCGCCTTCGTACTCGTGCTGGCTTTCCTCGCGGGCGAAGTCGCTCTCGGACTTGATGTCGACACGCCAGCCGGTCAGGCGGGCGGCAAGACGGGCGTTCTGGCCGTCGCGGCCGATCGCCAGCGAGAGCTGGTCGTCGGGCACCACGACGGTGGCCTGCATGTCTTCGTCGTCGACCAGGACCTCACGCACGCGGGCCGGAGAGAGCGCCTTGGCCACGAAACGGGCGGGCTCCTCGTTGTAGGGAATGATGTCGATCTTCTCGCCACGCAGTTCGGATACGACCATTCGAACGCGGGAACCCCGGGGGCCGACGCAGGCCCCGACCGGGTCGACGCCGTCGGCATGCGATACGACCGCGATCTTCGAGCGGTAGCCCGGCTCACGGGCGACTCCGACGATCTCGACCAGCTTGTCGGCGATCTCGGGAACCTCGAGTTCGAACAGCCCCTTGATCAGTTCGGGGCTGCGGCGGGATACGACGATGCTCGGGCCCTTGGTCGACTCGGAGACGTCGGTGATAACGGCCTTGACCCGCATCCCGTGGTCGTAGCGTTCGCTGTAGACCTGCTCGGACTTCGGCAGGAGCGCCTCCACCCTCTCCCGCAGCTGGACCAGCGTGTAACGCTTGTCCGACTGCTGGATCAGCCCGGTGATCAGTTCTCCGACGCGGTCGCGGAACTCGTCGTACATCATCTGGCGCTCCGCCTCGCGGATCCGCTGGTAGATGACCTGCTTGGCAGTCTGCGCGGCGATCCGGCCGAAGCCTTCCGGGGTGACGTCGCGGGTCTCGATCTGGGCCTCGTACGGCGCCAGCATCTCGGGGTCTAGTTCGGGGTCTTCCGGCTCGCGCAGCTCGCCCGTCTCCGGATCGATGGTGCGCTCCTGCTCGGCGGCCGCTTCATCCAGCAGCTTCTCTTCGAGCTCGGGGGGAAGGATCAGTTCGAAGACCCGGAAGTCACCGGTTTCATGGTCGAGGTCGACCCGGGCATACCTGGCCGAGCCAGGACTCTTGCGGTAGGCGGAGAGCAGGGCGTCTTCGAGAGCGTCCATCAGCGTGTCCGCCGAGATGCCCTTCTCCTGCTCGAGAACCTTTACCGCGTCGACGATTTCCTGGGTCAATTTGATGCTCCTTCTGGAATTACCGGCACAAGATGAGAGCGTTCGACGCTCGCGTACGAAATCCGGGCGATCTCACCGTCGCAGCCGAGCGTGAACTCCTGCTCGCCGGCTTCGAGGATCGTCCCGGTGAAGTTTCTGCGTCCCTCGATCGGTTCCGCCGTCCTCACCTTCGCCCTGCGGCCCTCGAAACGGGCGAAATGCCGGGGCTTGGTGAGCGGACGGTACGGGCCGGGTGAAGAGACCTCGAGCGTATGCTGCTCGAGCAGCTCGCCCAGTCCGCTGGTGACCTTCTGGCAGAGTTCGAGGTTGACGCCGCCGGGGTAGTCGATGTAGATGCGCAGGACATCACCACCGGCGCTCTCGACGGTGAGGAACTCGACTTCAGGGTCAATTTCAGCGATGCGGTTCTCGATCTGTTCAGCACTCGTTTTCATGCCTTCAAGCTCCATCCGGGCCAAAAAAAAGCGGGCAAGGCCCACTTCCAGGAACTTCCAACGGTGACGCAGTGGCCAGTATAGCCCCCCGCTGCGAAGGGTCCAAGCCGGTCAGACCTCGAGCAGCACCGTTACCGGCCCGTCGCCGGTCATCCGGATCTCCATGTGGGCCCCGAACACACCCCGAGACGCCCCGGTCCGTTCACAGACGTCGAGGTAGAGCGGCTCGGCGAGCTCGGGCGGGGCCGCCGAGACGAAGCTCGGCCGGTTGCCCTTCGAGGTATCCCCCAGCAGAGTGAACTGGCTGACGCAGAGAATCTGCCGCTCACCGGCGGGTTCGCTCATGCGCCCTTCTGCGTCCGGAAAGATCCGCAGCCTGAGTAGCTTGCGGGCCATCTTCTCGGCTTCGGCAGCTGAATCGCCGTCGGCGACCCCCAGCAATACGAGCATCCCGGGGCCGATCCGGGAAACCACCCTGCCGTCGACTTCGACCGAGGCAGAGCTGACCCGCTGGACTACGGCCTTCAAGCAGCTTTCTCCCGGTGGAGCTCGACGGCCCGATCGAGAATGCGGTCGGCGATCGTCGCCTTGTCGGCGATCCCATGGTGAGTCACCGCCCCGGTCGAGACCAGGCTCACGGCGTTGTCGCTGGAATCGAAACCGATCCGACTGTCGGATACGTCGTTCATGACCACCAGGTCCAGACCCTTGCGTTCAAGCTTCTTCCTCGCCCGGCCTTCAGCATCGCCGCCGTGCTCGGCCGCGAATCCGACCAGGGTCTGAGCCGGCCCGGCAGATGCCGAGAGCGAAGCGAGGATGTCTTCGGTCGGACTCAGGCTCAGCTCCAGGCCGTCGCCCTCGCGGGTGAGCTTCGAGCCGGCGGTGCGCTCAGGGCGGAAATCCGCCGGGGCCGCGGCCATCAGCAGCAGATCACATCCGGCCACCGCATCCCGGCAGGCCCCGGCCAGCTCGGCGGTCGTCTCGACGTCGACACGCTCGACACCGGCGGGCGTTTCGAGGCCGACGTTGGCGGCGATCAGGGTGACCTCGGCGCCACGCGCCCGAGCCCTTTCGGCCAGCGCGAAGCCCATCCGCCCGCTCGAGCGGTTGCCGATGAAGCGCACCGGATCGATCGGCTCCCGCGTGCCTCCGGCGGTCACCAGCACCCGGATTCCGGTCAGGTCGCCTTTCAGCGATGCCTCCACCCTCTCCAGCAGCTCGGCCGGATCGGGCAGGCGTCCGACTCCGTATTCACCCTTCGAGGCCAGCCTGCCGACTCCCGGCTCGATCACATCCACCCCCCGTTCCCTCAGGGTTTCGAGGTTTCCGGACGTGGCGGGATCGAGGTACATGCGGTCGTTCATCGCCGGAGCGACGAGTCGCGGCGCCTGGCAGGCCAGGAAGGAAGTGGTCAGCATCGAGTCCGCCTGTCCGTGGGCGAGCTTGGCGATCGTATTGGCCGAGGCGGGTGCGACCAGAAAGGCATCGGCCGACTCGACCACGGCGAGATGGCCGATCGGTTCATGCTCCGGCAAGGGCTGGCCGGGGAAGGTCCCTCGCATCGGGTCCTTCTCGAATTCCGAAGTCAGGACCGGCGAGCCGAGGATGCCTTCGAAGGTGTCCGCGCCGATGAAGCGGCGCGAAGAGGCCGTCATGACGACCCGGATCGAATGCCCCGCTGCGGTTGCCAGGCGGACGAATTCGACCGCCTTGTAGGCCGCGATCCCGCCGCTTACGCCAAGCAGGATCTTCGCCATCAGGGGGCCGGACAGTCCCGGATCAGGAGCGGTACTCGTACTTCAGCTTGCCGCCGGCAAGCTCTTCCAGCGCCAGGGTCAATGCCCCTTTGCCGGGTTCTGCGGGCACCATCGGCGGCGGGTAGTCACCGTAACCGCCCTCCTGGAGGCTCTGGAAGTAGCTGTTGATCTGCCGGGCGCGACGAGCGGCGACTACCACCGACGCATACGAAGAGTCGGCGTGGTCGAGAAGGTGGTCTACGCGGGGCTTGATCATCGTCATGCGATTGATTCTGACAGCTTGGCGCGCACTATGGCCTCGAGCTCACCGGCAGCACGCTCGAGATCGTCGTTTACGACCTCGTGGGGAAACTCTCCCCGGGCCCGCAGTTCCTCTTCGGCTACCTCCAGACGCGCCTCGATCGCATCCGACCCGTCGGTGCCCCTGGACTCAAGACGCTGCCTCAGCGATTCGAGGCGCGGCGGCGCGATGAACACCTGGACCGCCTCCGGCATCGTCGTCCGGACCTGGCGGGCACCCTGTACCTCGATCTCGAGCACGACCGGATGTCCGTTCTCGATCCGGTGCTCCACCTCGGAACGAAGCGTTCCGTATCGATTGCCGCTGTAACGGGCGTGCTCGAGGAACTCACCGGCGTCGACACGGCGCTCGAAATCCTCCGGTGAGAGGAAGTGGTAATCGACTCCGTCGGCCTCGCCCTCGCGAGGCGCGCGGGTGGTCGCCGACACCGAGAGCTCGATCTCCGGAAGCTCACCGCGGAGGCGGCCGATCAGGCTGCCCTTGCCGACGCCGGAAGGACCGGTGATCACGAAGACTTTCGATTGCGCGGCGTTCATCGGAGCGCCAGCCTAGAGGATGTACAGGACCCCAAACACCGCAGGGGCCGAGTCCCCGCCGGGCGATGCCTAGCGGCGGAGAAGGTTGACCATTTCCTTGCGCTGCCGCTCGGAAAGGCCACCGATCGTCTTCGCCGGAGAGATCCGGCACTGGTTGAGCACACGGTTCGCCTTGACCCTTCCGTACTTGGGCACGGCGAGCAGCATGTCGAAGACCTTGGCGGTCAATACGTACTCCGGCGGTGACTCGAGCAGGTCGTGGATGCTCACCCTGCCGGCCTTGAGGTCCTTCTTGAGCTGGGCCCTGGCGGTGCGGATGTCGTTTGCCCGCTTGAGTGCGTCCATCCTCTGGTCCAGTGACCTCTCCGGGGCTTCGGACGCGGTGGAAATGCTCTTCGGGGAGAGGGCCATGAAGGCGGCGAGTATAGCCATGATCGCCGCGCGGGCCCGGCCGACAGGGCCAAAAACGCCAAATTCACCTCAACCTCAACTCAAGGTTGAGGCCTGCGCAGCGGCCAGCGAGTCGAAACCGCGGCGCTCGAGGGCCGCCGCCAGACCTTCGCGCACCGAGAGACCAGCGGCCGGGTCCCGGAAGTTCCCGGTTCCAACGGCGATCACCCGGGCTCCGGCGAGGATGAACTCGAGCGCGCTCTCGCCGTCCTCGATCCCGCCCATGCCGACTACCGGGACCGCGACGGCAGACGCGACCGCCCTGACCTGGGCCAGGGCGATCGGCCGCACAGCCGGGCCGGAGAGGCCGCCGGCACCGGCTCCGAGCCAGGTCCGGCTGCGGTCGGGGTCGATCGCCGCGGCCTTGACCGTGTTGATCAGCGAAACGGCATCGGCACCCCCCGCTTCCGCCGCGAGAGCCACCTGCTCGGGGTTGGCGACGTTCGGGGTCAGCTTGACGATCAGCGGGAGCCGGGTCAGGGGCCGCAGCGTCTTCATCAGGGCCTCGGTCTCCCCCGGCTGTTCCCCGACGATCAGGCCGGAGTGGACGTTCGGGCAGGAGACGTTGAGCTCGATTCCGGCGACGCCGGGAACCGCCGCCACACTTTCGATCAGGGTCGCGAACTGTTCCGCGCTGTCAGCCATGACCGAGACGATCAGCGGGACCGGAAGCCCGACCAGCTCGAGCAGATCGCCTTCGACGAAGCTATCCACACCCGGGTTCGGCAGCCCGATCGAGTTGATCATGCCGGACGGGGTCTCCCAGAGCCGGTGCGGCGGGTTGCCCGCCCGCGGCGGGCCGGTGATCGTCTTCGAGACGAAGGCGGAGAAAGGGAAGTTCCGGTCGAGGGCCCGCCCGAAAGCCTTCCGTGCGGCCAGAGCGTCGTAGGTACCGGAGCCGTTCAGGACCGGTCCGTCGAGCTCGATCCCGCAGAGATCGGTACTCAGGTCCACTCAGGACTCCCCGGCCATCGCGGTCGCGATCTCGTCACCCCGCACCACCGGCCCGTCGACGCACAGCCGCAGGTAGCTGCCGTCGGGTTTCGGAACGGCGCAGCCGAAGCAGGCACCGAAGCCGCAGGCCATCGGCGATTCGAGCGCCAGCTCGACCGGCACCCCGTGGCTGCCGCACATCTGCCGCACGGCCTCGAGCATCGCCGGCGGACCGCAGGAGTAGACCACGGCGCCGTCCGGGTCGTCGCCGGAGAGGATCACCTCGAGCAGGTCGGTGACGTAGCCCCGATGGCCGCCGCTGCCGTCTTCGAAGGCGAGCCTGGTCTCCTCGCAACCGAAGAGCGTCTCGACCGCGCCGGAGTGCTCGCGGTCGCGGAAGCCGAGCAGGGTCCGGGTCGGTACCCCGCGACTGACCAGATCCCGCCGCAGGACGGCCATCGGGGCGATGCCGATCCCGCCGCCGACCAGTACCGCACCTACCGCGCCGGGGTTCAGCTGCTTCGGCATCGAGAACGGCCTGCCGAACGGTCCGGCGACCAGGCAGCTGTCACCCTTGGCGAGAGCGTTCAGACGCCCGGTGCCAGGGCCGACCACGTCGATCAGGAACTCCAGTCTGAGCGCCCCGCGCTCCCCGACCGTGCGGGCCACCGAGATCGCCCGCGGCAGATAGGGCCTGCCCGAGGTGCCTTTCCAGTCGGGTCCTTCGGTCAGCATGTAGAACTGGCCGGGTGCCGGCTTCGGACCCTCTTCGTCGAGCAGGGTGAAGAGCCGGTAGCCGCCGTCATCACCGGCGGCGGTGACCGCGCAGGACCTGCGACCGAAAGGCGCCAGGGGCCGCTCAGGCGCCATGCAGTTCCTGGAGCGAGTAGACCTCGCCGGGGCCCTTCTGGCGGGCGCTGATCGCCCTCACGGCGGCCGAGGCCCCGGTCATGGTGGTCAGGCTCGGGACTCCGTGGCGGATCGCGGTCGAGCGGATCTCATAGCCGTCTGCGCGGGCCCCGGATCCGGTGGGCGTATTGATCACCAGGTCACAGCGCCCCTCTTCGATCAGGTCGACGACGTGGGGCGAGCCTTCGGCGATCTTGTTGATCGTCTCGACCGGCACGCCCATCCGGGAGATCGCCTGGGCCGTACCACCGGTCGATACGACCCCGAAGCCGAGGTCATGGAACCTCGCCGCGAGCTGGGTCGCGGCCGGTTTGTCGGTGTCGGTGACCGAGATGAAGACCGTCCCCTGGTCCGGGAGCGAGACCCCGGCCGCAGCCTGGGCCTTGCCGAAAGCGGTCGGGAAGTCCGGTCCGATTCCGATCACCTCTCCGGTCGACTTCATCTCCGGACCCAGTACGGAGTCGGCGCCCTGGAAGCGGGCGAAAGGCAGCACCGCCTCCTTGACACTGACGTGGCTCCCGTTCGACTCCGGGAGCTCCATCGCGGCCAGCTTCTCCCCAAGCATGATCCGGGTCGCCAGCTTGGCCAGCGGCGAGCCGATCGCCTTGGAGACGAACGGGACCGTCCGGGAGGCGCGCGGATTCGCCTCGATCACGTAGAGACCGCCCTCGGCGATCGCGAACTGGATGTTGATCAGCCCGATCACTCCGAGCTCCAGGGCGATCGCCGAAGTCGCCTCGCGGATCTCTTCGATCATCTCGTCGCCGATGCTCATCGGCGGGATCACGCAGGCCGAGTCCCCGGAGTGGACTCCGGCCTCCTCGACGTGCTGCATGATCCCGGCGACGCAGACCTCGTCGCCGTCGCAGAGCGCGTCGACGTCGACCTCGATCGCGTTCTCGAGGAAACGGTCGAGCAGCAGAGGGTGATCGGGCGATGCCTTCACGTTGCTTTCGAGGTAGGCGTCGAGGTCCTGTCGCGAGTAACAGATCTCCATCGCCCGGCCTCCGAGGACGAAGGACGGCCGGACCAGCAGCGGATAGCCGACCCGTTCCGCCACCGCGACCGCCTCTTCTGCCGACATCGCCGAACCGTAGGGCGGTGGCTTGATGCCGAGCCGGTCGATCAGCGCACCGAACTTGCCGCGGTCCTCGGCCGCGTCGATCGCCTCTACCGGGGTGCCGAGGAGCGGGATGCCGGCCTCCTTCAGTCCCTGGGCCAGCTTCAGCGGCGTCTGCCCGCCGAACTGGACGATCACGCCGTCCGGCTTCTCCAGCTCGCATACGGCCAGCACGTGCTCGAGTGTCAGCGGCTCGAAGTAGAGCCGGTCGGAGGTGTCGTAGTCGGTCGAGACGGTCTCGGGGTTGCAGTTGATCATGACCGCGTCGCGACCGCAGTCCCTGACGGTCATCGCAGCGTGGACGCAGCAGTAGTCGAACTCGATCCCCTGGCCGATCCGGTTGGGGCCGGCGCCGAGGATGACCACCGACGGCTTCTCCCCCCTTCTGACTTCCGAAGGCGAACCGGCCGCCTCGTAGGAGGAGTAGTAGTACGGCGTGCGGGCCTCGAACTCGGCGGCGCAGGTATCGACCGAGTTGTAGACCAGCTCGCTGCCCTCGCTTCCGTCGCCTTCCAGGGCCAGCAGGGAGAGCTCGCGCAGGAACCAGGGGTCGATGTGGGTGCGCTCGTGGATGTCCTCGACGCTGATGCCCCGGGCGAGACCGGCCATGATCAGATCGATCCGCTCCGGCGTCGGGATCCTGATCTCGTCCAGAAGATCTGCGTCGGAGTCGGGTATCGCGGTGGTCGCGTCCAGCTCCCTCGATGCGAGGCCCTTGGCGAAGGACTGCCTGAAGGTCCGGCCGATCGCCATGATCTCGCCGACGCTCTGCATGTAGGTGGAGAGCCGGTGGTCGGCACCGGGGAACTTCTCGAAGGCGAAGCGCGGGATCTTGGTGACCACGTAGTCGATCGTCGGCTCGAAGGCGGCCGGCGTGGCCCGGGTGATGTCGTTGGGTATCTCCTCGAGCGCGTATCCGATCGCCAGCTTGGCGGCCATCTTGGCGATCGGGAAGCCGGTCGCCTTCGAGGCCAGCGCCGAGGACCTGGAGACCCTCGGATTCATCTCGATAACGGCGATCTCGCCATCGGCGGGGTTGACCGCGAACTGGACGTTGGAGCCGCCGGTCTCGACCCCGACGACCCGGATCACCTTGATCGCGATGTCACGCAGTGACTGGTAGACCGGGTCGGTCAGCGACTGGGCCGGAGCGATCGTGATCGAGTCGCCCGTATGGACGCCCATCGGGTCGAGGTTCTCGATCGAGCAGATGATGACCACGTTGTCGTTGTGGTCGCGCATCACCTCGAGCTCGAACTCACCCCAGCCGATCACTGACTCCTCGACCAGGACCTGGCCGATCGGACTGGCGGCGATGCCTTTGGAGACCACCTCGACCAGCTCTTCGCGGGTCTCGGCGATTCCGCCGCCCTGGCCACCCATGGTGAAGGCCGGCCGGATGATCGCCGGCAGCGTCGCGTCGCCCGCGTCGAGCGATTCGAGCGCGGCTTCGACGCTTTCGACCGTTATCGACCACGGGATTCGGATGCCTGCCTCGTTCATCACGCGGCGGAAGACCTCACGGTCCTCGGCCCGGATGATCGCCTCACGGTTGGCACCGATCAGCTCGACTCCGAATTTCTCCAGAGTGCCGTCGGCCGAGAGATCCATTGCCAGGTTGAGCGCCGTCTGGCCGCCGAGGGTCGGCAGCAGGGCGTCCGGCCGTTCCTTCTCGATAATCGCCGCTACCGGGCCCGGCAGCAGCGGTTCGACGTAGGTCCGGGTGGCGAACTCCGGGTCGGTCATGATCGTCGCCGGGTTCGAGTTGACCAGTACGACTTCGTAACCCTCCTCGAGCAGCACCTTGCAGGCCTGGGCGCCGGAGTAGTCGAACTCGGCCGCCTGGCCGATCACGATCGGGCCGGAGCCGATCAGCATGATCTTGTGGATGTCGTCACGACGTGGCATCAGCGGGCCAGTTCCAGAAAGCGGTCGAAGAGGTGGCGGGAGTCGCGCGGGCCCGGACCGGCCTCGGGGTGGTGCTGGACGGTCATCGCTTCTGCGTCGGGCAGCCGCAGCCCTTCGACTGTCCGGTCGTAGAGGTTGATGTGAGACAGCACCGCTTCGCCGACCTCGGTCTGCCAGCGGACCGGGTCGTCCCCCTCGATCGTCCTGCCGCCGTCCGGCCCGACCACGGCGAAACCGTGGTTCTGCGAGGTGATCTCGATCACCCCGGTCTCGAGGTCCTTGACCGGGTGGTTCGAGCCGCGGTGGCCGAAAGGCAGCTTGAAGGTCTCCAACCCGACCGCCCGGCAGAGCAGCTGGTGGCCGAGGCAGATGCCGACCATCGGCCGTTTGCCGACCAGTTCCCGGATCGTCTCGACCACGTCGGCAACCGCGGCCGGGTCTCCGGGTCCGTTCGCCAGGAAGATCAGGTCGGGGTCCCGGCCGAGGACGTCTCCGGGGGCGCTGCTGCTCGGCAGCAGCGTCACCCGGCAGCCCCGCCCGGTCAGCTGTTCGGTGATCGAGCTCTTGATTCCCGTATCGAGCGCAACCACATGCGGACCGTCACCGGCGAATTCGATGGGCTCGTCCGGGCTGACCTGGCTGGCGAAGTCCGATCCGGCCATCGCCGGCTCGGCCGCGATGGCGGCCATCGCTTCTTCCTGGCTGACTCCGCCCGCGACGACGGCACCTCGCATCGCTCCCTTGTCGCGGATGTGCCGGACCAGCGCCCGGGTATTGACACCGGTGATCGCCGTGACACCGTTGGCTTCGAGCCAGTCGAGCCAGCCGCCTTCGGCCGAAGCGGCGTCGTCGCCGTTTCTCGCGTCACGCATGATCACCCCACGGGCATGGGCCCGGCCCGACTCCATCGCCGCCGGGGAGACCCCGTAGTTGCCGATCATCGGGTAAGTGAAAGTGATGACCTGACCGGCGTAGGAAGGATCGGTCACCGCCTCCTGGTAGCCGGTCATCGCGGTGTTGAAGACGACCTCACCGACCGTCTGGCTCTCGCAGCTGCCGCAGACGGTTCCGTCGAAACGGCTGCCGTCCTCGAGGAGTACGTATCCGGGTGTGGGCACGCTCATGCCACTCCCAGACTGAAGCTGCGCAGCCGGTAGGCGACCTGGCCGGCAGCCAGGGTCATAAGCACCTTGCCGGAGAGGGTCTGCCCGGCACACCATGAGTTGCGCGAGCGGCTCTCGTAGCCATGCTCACCGACCGTCCACTCGGCCTCGAGGTCCACCAGGCAGAGGTTGGCCGGCTCACCTGCCTCGATCCGGAAGGGCTCGATCCCGAAGGGCGCTCCGCCGCAGCCGAGCTTTTCCACCAGCAGCGACAGCGGCAGGATTCCCGGCATCACCAGCTCGGTGTAGAGCGAAGAGAACGCCGTCTCCAGGCCGGTGACGCCCATCATCGCCGCCTCGTACGGAACCTCCTTCTCTTCGACCGCATGCGGGGCGTGGTCGGTCGCGATGCAGTCGATCGTGCCGTCGAGCAGCGCTTCGATCAGCGCCTGGCGGTCGTCCTCCGAGCGCAGCGGAGGGTTCATCTTGTGCTTCGAGGCGTCGAGGTCGCGGACCGCTTCGTCGGTCAGGCAGAGGTGGTGAGGGGTGACTTCGCAGGTGATGTCCACCCCGTCGGCCCGGGCCCGGCGAACCGCCTCGATCGACTCGACGGCGGAGAGGTGCTGGATCTGGATCGCCCCGCCTTCGTAGCCGGCGATCGCCGCGTCCCTGGCGATCATCACCGACTCGGTGATCGAAGGTACCCCGCGGAGGCCGAGCTCCATCGATACCTCGCCTTCATGCATCGCCCCGCCGGCGGTCAGCGCCGGGTCCTCTTCGTGGAGCGCGATCCGCCCGCCACACATCGCCTGGTACTGGAGCGCCCGCCTGAGCACACCGGGGTTTACCACCGGCACGCCGTCGTCGGTGAAACCGACCGCCCCGGCCTCCCTCAGCTCAGCCATGTCGGTCAGTTCCCTGCCCTCCATGTCGCGGGTCACCGTCGCGAGGAAGCCGACCGGGACCGATGCCTCGCTGCGTGCCCGGTGTCGCAGGGCGTCGATGTCGGCCGGACTGGAAACGGGAGGGCTCGTATTGGCCATCGCCAGCAGGCCGGCGTAGCCACCGGCCGCGGCGGCGCGGGTTCCGGTCTCGAGGTCCTCCTTGTACTCCTGACCGGGGGTCCTCAGGTGGACATGCGGGTCGAAGAAAGCGGGAAACACGTGCCTGCCGGATCCGTCGACGGTCTCCACCCCTTCGGCGGCCTCGATCGTGCCGGGGGCGGCGAGCTCGGCGATCCGGCCGTCTTCGACCAGCAGGTCGTGGGTGCCGTCGACCCCGGCAACCGGATCGAGGACGGAGGCGCCGGCGATCAGGAGCGAAGCCTTCGGTCCGGCACGCTGGACCAGCGGTTCTGGCAGTTGCTGCTCGACAGTCTCCGGGCCCGGGTTCATGCCGGCTCCCCGATCGGCACCGGCTCGTCAGAGCCCGTCCCGCTCTTCGAGCCCTCGGAGCCGGTCAGCAGTTCGTAGAGGATCGCCATTCTCACGACCAGCCCGGAGGCGACCTGCTCGGAGATCAGGGACTGGCCGGAGTCGATCACGTCGCTGGAAATCTCGACCCCGCGGTTGACCGGCCCGGGATGCATGACAAGCTGGCGTGGCCCGAGCCTGCGGCTGCTCACCTGGAAGAGCCGGGCGTACTCGCGTATCGAAGGCACGAAGTTCTCCCCCATGCGCTCTTTCTGCATCCTCAGCAGGTAGACCACATCCGCTGACTCGATCTCGTCCAGCGAGTAGCGGACCTCGCATCCGGTCGACTCGATCCCACGGGGAATCAGGGTCGGTGGCCCGGCCACGGTCACGCTCGCACCCATCTTCTGGAAGCCCTGGATGTTCGAGCGGGCGACCCGACTGTGGAGGACGTCACCGACGATCCAGATGCTCCTGCCTTCGAGGCTGCCGATCCGGTTCCTCAGGGCGAAGATGTCGAGCAGTGCCTGGCTCGGGTGCTGATGCATTCCGTCGCCGGCGTTGATCACCGCCGCGTCGACCCATCCGGTCAGCATGTTCGAAGCTCCGGCGTAGGGGTGGCGCAGCACGATCGCCGCCGGGTCATAGGCCGAGAGGGTCTCGACCGTGTCCTTCAGCGACTCGCCCTTGTCCACGGCCGAGCCGCCGGCCTTGACCGAGACCACGTCGGCGGAGAGCCGCTTGGCCGCCAGTTCGAAGGAGGATGAAGTCCGGGTGCTGGATTCGTAGAAGAGAGTGACCACCGTCTGGCCCCTCAGCGTCGGCACCTTCTTGATCTCCCGACGCGAGACCTCTTCGAAGCTTGCAGCCCGCTCGAGGATCGTTTCGATGCCGTCCCGGTCGAGGTCCTCCATCGAGAGCAGGTGCTTCATTCGACCACCTCCACCGGACTCGAGATCGATACCCCTTCGCTGCCGTCGGTCTCGTTCAGGCTGACCGCGACCCGCTCGTGGCGTGAAGTCGGAAGGTTCTTGCCTACGTAGTCGGGCCGGATCGGAAGCTCGCGGTGCCCGCGGTCGCAGAGCACCGCGAGCTGGATCCTCGCCGGCCGGCCGTAGTCGAACAGCGCCTCGATGCCCGCGCGCACCGTGCGCCCGGTGAACAGCACGTCGTCGACCAGGATGATCGTGCGGTCTTCAAGCGGGAAGTCGAGCCTGGTCGCGTGGACCACCGGCTGATCGCCGGCCGACCTCGAACCGAGGTCGTCGCGGTAGAAAGAGATGTCGATCTCCCCCAGCGGCACATCGGTACCGGTCATTTCGAGCAGCAGTTCGTGGATGCGACGGGCCAGCACTACGCCCCTGGTGTGGATCCCGACGACGGCGATCGACGAGAGGTCGGGGTTCTTCTCGACGATCTCGTGGGCCACCCTGCGAAGGGTGCGGCCAACATCTTCGCTGTCAAGTACGTCTCTGCTGCTCACTACGACCCTTCCTGGCCTCGCGGGACCGGGTTAAAGAACCGACTGCGGCACCTTACCACCGACCAGCGGCGGAACGAGCCGGGTCTCTACCCGTTCTCGGGCCCGTCGGGGGAAGGTTCGGGGTCTGTCTGCGCCGGGTCGCGGACCGCCCCCGCCTTGACCAGCCTCGGCTCACCTCGCTCGGCGAAAGGAAGCTCGACCAGATCGAAGTCGCGCGGGGCGACAGCGGCAGGGAACTCGGCCCGGGCCTCCTCGAGGGCGGCCCGGACGTGGTAGCGGGAGGAGATGTGGACCAGGGCGAGCATCTTCACGTTGGCTTCGGCCGCGATGCGGCCGGCCTCGGCCGCGGTCGAATGGCCCGTCTCGACTGCCCGGCCGGCATCCGCGGTCATGAAGCTCGAGTCGTGGACCAACAGGTCGGCGTCAGCTGCGGCGGCCACGGTCGCCGGACAGGGAGATGTGTCACCGGTGATCGCGATCGCCCTGCCGGGCCGGTCTTCGCCGACGACCTGTCGCGGCTCGACTGTTCCTTTCCTGCCTTCGACCGCCCGGCCGTCCTGAAGGGCCTTGAAGTCGGGCCCGGGAGTGACCCCTAGCCGCTCGGCCTCTTCCGGGTCGAGCTTGCCGGGCCGGTCGTCTTCGAGGATCGCGTAGCCGAGGGCACGGGTGCGGTGCTCGACCTTGAAGGCTTCGACTTCGTAGTCGGGATGCCCGACGAGATCGCCGGGCTCGAGCTCCTCGACCAGCAGGTCGTAACCCAGCCGGCCGATCAGCGGCGAGAAGTCCTTCAGCATCCGGTTCAACCCGACCGGTCCGTAGAGGGAAAGCGGCTCGGTGCGGTCGTTGAGGTCGTAGGTCTTCAGCAGCCCGGGCAGCCCCAGGCAGTGATCGAGGTGGAAGTGGGTCAGGTAGAGCTGGTCGACCTGGACCAGCCCGGTCGACAGCCTTAGCTGCCGCTGGGTGCCTTCGCCGCAGTCGAACATGAGGCGATCCCCTCCCCGGCTGACCAGCAGGCTGGCGGTGCCACGCAGCGCGGTCGGCACGGGGCCACCGGTTCCGAGAAAGGCGACGGACAGATCCATGGCACCTAGCGTAGATGCCGCGAGGCCGACCGCGGCAGCCGCCCCCGGGCTGACCCGGAGATGGCAGGAGGATCACTAGACTCACCCGCTCGGCGCCCGTAGCTCAGCTGGATAGAGCGCATGCCTCCGGAGCATGAGGTCGCAGGTTCGAATCCTGCCGGGCGCGTAGCTCCGGTGCCGCTCTTTGCGCTGGCACCGGGTCGCCGACTGAAGGACGATCCCCCCGAGCGATAGTGTCCCCCGCAGCACCGGCAGTCTTGACGCACGCAGAACGGAGAGGCAGATGGCGTACCGGATGGATATCCGAAGAATCGCGTTCAGCATTGTGGCCCTCTCCCTGCTCGTAGCGTCGTTGTTGTGGTCTTCTTCACCCGCCGCGACCGGCGCGCCAAGCTCCGTCGAGCCTGTCGTCGGTGGCGAAACGACTCTGAAGCTGACGAAGCGGATGGCCAGGAGTCTGAAGCGGGTAAGCGCCACCGTCACTCCGAGCGGATCGGCCACGGGCGGCCCCAGGAAGCTCGCCTTCCCCATTTCCGGAGGGCGGGTCGCCGTTTCGGATGACAGGCCGGCCGGCAAGATCAGGCACCGGGGAAGCGGGTGGATCATCAAGAGGGCCGGAGAAGGATCGACGGGCTCCGTCATCAGGTTCAGGAATCCAGTGATTGACCTGGGCAGGAACTCGCTGTCCACCAGGCTCGTCGGAGCCGAGAAACTGCCCAGGTCCGCGACAGTCCTGAGTCTGTGTTTTGTAGTGAGGGGATGGGTCAGGCCCTGTCCCTCCCACGTGGTCGAATTGACCAGGCAAGGCGCAAAGGCATTCAGAACCAGCCTTGGCCTGAACGTAAAGCCGGGCGCCAAGTTCGGCTACGTCCGAATTCCGAGGATCGGCGACCAGACGATCACTGACTGACGCTGACGGTCACCGTCGCGTGGTCCGGGTCGGTGGCGAGGACCGACGGCGGGTGAACGCCTCACGGACCGCTAGGAACGAAGGCGTTCGTTGTCGGGGTCGAACAGGGGCGCCTGAGACACCCTCGCTTCAGTCCTCTGGCCGAGGATCGCGACTTCGACCGGCTCGCTCGACAGCGCGATCTCCGTCGGCAGGTAAGCAAGTGCGACGGCCTGGTCGAGGGTGTGGCCGAAGCCGCCGGCGGCGATGTGCCCGACCAGCTCGTCGCCGAGGTAGACCGGGTCGTACTGGTGCGGGTAGGCGTCGCGGCGGTCGGGGTCCAGTGCCAGGCCTACCAGCAGGCGTTCCGGTCCGGCGTCCTTCACCCGGAGAAGTGCCTCCCGGCCGATGAAGTCGTGATCCCAGTCGATCACCCGGTCGAAGCCTGCCTCAAGCGGGGTATGGGTCGGCAGGATGTCTTTTCCCCAGAGCCGGTAGCCCTTCTCCAGGCGCATCGATTCGAGGGCCCGGTAGCCGAAGTCGGTCAAGTCGAGCTCCTCCCCGGCCCCGATCAGGGCGCCGTAGAGCGCACGTGAATACTCGACCGGGTGGTGGAGTTCGAAGCCGAGCTCGCCGACGTAAGAAAGCCGCATGGCCCTCGCCGGTACGCCCGCGATCTCCATCTCCGCCTGCCTGAAGAACGGCAGGCCCTTCTTCGAGAGATCGAAGTCGGTCAGCCCCGACAGAAGCTCGCGCGACTTCGGGCCGGCGACCGTCAGCACGCCGTATCTCGCAGTCACGTTGCGGACTTCCACCCCTTCACCGGCCGAAAGGTTCTCACGGATCCAGGCGAGGTCGTGCTCCTCGGTGGCGGCGGCCGAGACGACGTAGAAGCTGTCTTCGGCAACCCGGGCCACGGTCACGTCGCATTCGATGCCGCCCGCCTCGTTCAGCATCTGGGTGAGCGAGATCCGGCCGATCTCGGCCGGCAACCGGTTTGCGCAGAGCCGCGACAGTTCGTGTTCGGCGTCCGGGCCTCCGATCAGGAACTTGGCGAAGCTCGACTGGTCCAGGACGCCGACGCCTTCGCGGACCGCTCGGCACTCCCTCCCCACCGGTCCGTGCCAGTCGGGGATTCGCATCGAAGGCTCGTCGGTATCGGGGTCACCGGGCCCCGAGAACCAGAGCGGCCGCTCCCAGCCGAAGCGCGAACCGAAGACCGCGCCGCGGTCGGCGAGCAGGTCGTAGAGAGGATCCGTCTTCATGGGCCGGCCGGCGAGGGTCTCTTCGTCCTCGTAGTGCGTCTTGTACTCGCGGGCGTAGGTCTCGATCGCCCTCGGCACACGATGGTTGTAGGAATCGGCGTAGGGGCCGAACCGGCGCACGTCCACGTCCCACATGCTTTCGTCAGGCCGGCCGTTGACGATCCACTGGGCCAGGTACTCACCGGCGCCGCCGCCGAAGACGATGCCGAAGATGCTGAAGCCGGCCAGCACGTGGAAGCCGGGCAGGTCCGCGACCTCGCCCATCAGGCAGAGTCCGTCCGGCGTATAGCCGTCGGGGCCGTTCAGCAGGGTCTTGAGTCCCGCGTCTTCGAGCTCCGGCACACGTTTCGCCGCATCGAGCAGCACCGGCATGATGCGCTCCAGGTTGGCCGGCAGCAACCGGCCTTCGAAGTCCTCGGGAACCCGGTTCTCGGACCACGACTTCGGCGTGAACTCGAATGGCCCGACCAGCAAGGCGTCGTTTTCACCGCGCACGTAGAACGAGGCTTCCGGGTCCCGCAGTACCGGCAGCTCATTCTCCAGGTCCCTCACGGCGTCGATCGCTTCAGTGACCACGTAGTGGTGTTCGAGCGGCACGATCGGGAGCCGGGCACCGGCCAGGGCACCCACCTGTCTCGCCCACATGCCGGCGCAGTTGACCACGTGCTCACATTCGACCTCGCCGCGGTTGGTATGAACCGTCCAGCCGTCCTGGGTCCGGCTGAAGCCGGTGACTGCCGTTCCCTGGGAGATCGTCGCCCCGGCTTCGCGGGCGTTGTGGGCGAAAGCCTGGGTGACCGCGGTCGGATCGACGTAACCGTCGCTCGGAAGGTATGCCGCGGCGAGAACGTCCTCGACGTTGGCCAGCGGGAAGAGCTCGGCTACCTGCTCCGGCCCGACCACCTCGTAAGGCAGGCCCAGGGTCCGGGCGAGTCCCTCGCGGGCACGGACCTCGTCCACCCTCTCCGGGGTCGTCGCCAGGCGCACACTTCCGACGGTGCGCATGTCCACCGGCATGCCCGACGGCCCTTCCAGGTCGCGATAGATCTCGAGGCTGCGCATCAGCAGCCTGGTCATCGGCCGGCTCGAGTGGAACTGGGTGCAGAGGCCGGCAGCATGCCAGGTCGAGCCGCAGGTCAGCTCTCCTTTTTCGACCAGCAGGGTGTCGGTCCAGCCGAGCTGCGCCAGGTGGTGGAGCACGCTGCAGCCGGCGATGCCGCCGCCGATCACGACGACCCGTGCCCTGCCGGGCAGTGGCCTGCCGCGCGCCGGGCGGGGAGCGGTTTCGAAAGACGGGTCGTCGCCGGATTCGCTGTTCACTCTCCGGCCCCTATCTGCCTGGTCGCCTCAGAGGCGGCTCGCTTTCCGGAAGTGATCGCCCCGTCCATCCAGCCTGCCCAGCCGGTGTCGAGGTCGGCACCGGCAAAGAGGATGCGGCCTTTCCAGTCCCTCAGCGCGGCCACCGGACGATGCTGGCCCGGACGCACGGCGAGCCAAGTGCCCCGGGCGAAAGGATCCTGCGACCAGTCGTGGGCGAAGACTGCCTCCACCTCAAGATCAGGCAGTAACGGGTGGAGCAGATCCTTCATCGACCGGGGGTCCGGGTCCGCGACAAGGCGTGGCAGTCCGAAGGCCGCGACCAGTTCAGGGTCGCTGGCATGGGAGTAGACCTCGGGAGTCTCTGGCCAGGCCAGTCCCTGAAAGCGGCCGGGCAGGTTCGGACTGCGTAGCCACACCTTCGATGCGGCACCGGCATGCGGCCCGCCGATCGCGTCGATTCGCTCCCTGATGGCGGCGTCCTCGAACTCGATCTCGC
Source organism: uncultured Solirubrobacterales bacterium (assembly GCA_963717235.1). Taxonomy (GTDB): domain Bacteria; phylum Actinomycetota; class Thermoleophilia; order Solirubrobacterales; family 70-9; genus 67-14. The sequence continues at coordinate 301,848 of CAVQVQ010000005.1, forward strand.
CGAGTACGTTGATCGGTACTGCGACCACCACGGCTGAGGCCAGAAGCTCTTCACCGTCAACCGTCGAGACGCTCACCCCTTGGCCTTCTTCCCTGATCCTGCTCACCTGGACTCCCAGCCTGACGCGATCGCCCAGTTCATCGGCGATCGCCAGCGGAAGCGAGCTGCTGCCGCCCGAGATCCGGTAGTCATCTGCCAGCAACGCCTCGGGGTCGCGATCGTAGCCGGCCAGTTCACGCAGCAGCATCCAGGTCGAGTACTCGTCCGGGTCGCCCCCCGCGAAGCTGAAAGCGAGCGAGTGGATCATCTCGCTCACTGCCGGACCGACTTCCAGCGAGCCGACGTACTTCGAAAAAGTGACGTCCAGCCGATCCGCGGCCGGGCTCCGGCCGGCACCCTCGAACCCCAGTGCCCGGATGTCCTCTCCCATCGTCGCCAGAGCGCCATCGAACTCGGCCCGCTCGGAGTCGGTGAGGCAGGCCCGGTCGTCGTCTTCGCTGAACTTTCGCGTGCTGTCGCCGAGCCTCCAGACCCGCACTCGCGCCGGAGCCGGTTTTTGGAAGTGAAGCCCGTATCGCTCCAGCTCTGCGCCGAGTGCAAGATGGTGCTCGGGGCTGCCCCATTCGGCCCCCAGGTCGACCCGGGTCGAGGTCCCCGGAAAGGTGTCGGTATGGATCCGGCCCCCGACCCTGTCCCTGGCCTCCAGGACCGTTACGCGATGCCCCTGTGAGACCAGTTCCCTGGCGGCAGTCAGGCCTCCGAGCCCTGCGCCGATGATCAGTACGCCTGATTCCACACGACCACCCTACTTCCACCGGGTCGCGCCTTCGTCACCGGCGTGACCCTGCCGACCACCCTGATCCCTTCCGTCCCATCTCACTACCCTTGTCTTCGCACAGAAGCAACCCCGCCAATGGAACCCTCACCAGAAAACATGAAATCGAGCCGATTCCCGCGGGGTGCCATCGCCACCGTGCTGGTCGGACTGCTGGCCACGCTTGCGGTCATCGCCGTCGATTTGACCAAGAGCGGCGGCACGGCGGTCGAGATCCAATGGGACACCGTCGAGGCGGTCCAGACACCCGCGCCCGAGAAGCTCGGCTCCGACGGAAGCTTCGGCCTCGCCCGGACCTCGATCGCGGCGATCGCACCGATCGAGAGCGGCGACCTGCTCTTCCGCGTCGCCGGGGTCGTCTCGGTCGACTCGGGAGGACAGGCGAAGCCGACGGTCGTGCGCTGCGACATCACTTCCACCTTCGAAGACTCGAGGATCGCCCAGACCCCGGGGGCCCGTGCCACCTGGCCCCGGCCCAGCGACGAACTCCAGGCCCAGGAAGTTCCCGAGGCCTCGGTGGCGATCTTCAAGGCGCGGGGTGCCGACGCCCTCTTCCTCCCGATCAGAGACGTATTCCGCCAGTTCACCGACTCGGCCGCGGTGACCGTGGTCGACTGGGACGAATACGAAGAACGCAACCAGAGCATCATCTGGGACATGCCCGAAGGAACCGGCGCCGGCGCGGCGACGCTCGGCTACTCGGTGATCTTCAGGACCCTGGACAGGCCCGAAGCCGTGATCCGCTGCAGCGCAACCGCCGGCAACTCGGAAGCGGAGGTCGAAGTCGAGGCCGTCCAGCAGGAGTGGCCCCTGGAAGCGCCCGATCCGGATGAGCCGACCGCGCCGGAAGGCGAAGCCGCGGACGTCGAGTAGCGCCGCTCACCCGCCCCGGGTCCGGGGCGGCGGCGCTCAGGCCTCGAGCATTTCCGGGCCCTCTTTGCTGCCACCTACCTTGTTGATCGATGTGCTGGCGGGCTTTGCTGTGATGCGCGACGCGTCCAGGGGGCGGCAAAGGGAAACCGCCTCTTCGGGATCCAGGTCACCGCTCATCCAGGCGGCCTCGGCCTCGGCGTCGGGCAGGATCACCGGCATCCGGTTGTGGACCCGGGCGACCTCTTCGTTGGCCTGCGTCGTGATGATCGTGCAGGAGGTCAGATCCTCCCCCTCCCACTCGCGGGTCGTCGCCAGCCCCGCGAAAGCGAAAGGCTCGCCGCCGTCGACCGTGAAGCGGACCGGCTGCTTCGGACTCTTCGGGTTCTCGGCCTTCATCCATTCGTAGAAACCGTCGGCCAGGATCAGGCAGCGGTTCTGCTGCTTCTTGACCAGCGGCGCATAGGCCCGGCTCTTCATGAGCCCCTCGGCCCGGGCGTTGATCATCTTGTAGCCGACCTTCAGGTCCTTGGCCCAGAACGGGACCAGGCCCCAGCGGGCGAGGACCGCCTCGCGCTCTCGGTCCGAATCGGAATCGACCTGAGCCTTGTTCTGAACGGCAAGTACCTCCTGCGTCGGCGCCACGTTGTAGCGCCCCAGTCCCGAGTCGCCCGTCTCGTCGAGTGAAATCTGAAACCGGCTGCCGAGGCGGCGTTCGTCAGAGCTGGTCAGGGTGTAGCGACCACACATGGACCAAGCCTAACCTCCGGACCCGGGGCCCGCATCAGCACGCCGGCCGCTACGCCGTCACAGGCGTGGCTACTGCCCCGGGCTGCCGCCGGCCTCGAGGAAGCCTCGGTACCACTCGACTGCCTCGGCGATCCCGTCGGTGAAGGTCATGTTCGGTGCCCAGCCGCTTACGTCATTCAGTTTCGTGGCATCCACGTACTGGGAGTCGATCTCGCCGGCGGGATTGCGGTCGCTGAGAAAGTCGGATTCGCGCTCCGAGCCGGTCGCCGACTTCACCGCGGCGATCACCTCGCTGACCGACCTGGGCTCACCGGTACCGGCGTTGAACGCCTCTCCCCCGCTCCCGGGCAGCGCGGCCTCGATCGCCAGGTAGGCGCCGACCGCGTCGCTGACGTGAAGAAAGTCGCGCCTGGGAGAGCCGTCCGAGCGGATCTTCGGTTCGCGGTCCTCCAGATAGGCGGTGACCAGTTCCGGAATCAAGCGGGAGAAATTCAGGTCGCCGCCACCGTAGACGTTGGCCAGCCTGGTGACTGCGACCGGCAGGCCCCAGGAATTCCAGTAGCTGCGGCTGATCACGTCCGTCGCGGCCTTGCTGCCTTCATAAGGCGCCGCCGGGCGCAGTTCGTCGCCCTCTCGGTAGGGCAGCGAGTCGCTGGGGCCGTAGGCCTTGTCCGAGGAAGCGACGACGACCCGGCCGACGCCGGCCCCGCGGCAGGCTTCGAGCACGGTCCAGGTCCCTTCCACGTTCGAGCGGAAGGTCCCCGCGGGGTCCTCGGCAGCGGGCCCGACCAGGGTCTGGGCGGCCAAGTGGAAGACCGAGTCGCAACCCCGAACCGCTCGATCGACGGCGTCGCGGTCGGCGACATCACCTTCGATCAGCTCGACCTCGCCCGAGACTCCGTGGAGTGCCAGCGCCCGGCCGGGCGCATCGGGAAGATCGATCACGACGACTTCGTCACCGCGCCCGAGCAGCCTCCGGCATAGGTGCCCGCCGATGAACCCCTGGCCCCCGGTCACCAGCGACCGAGCCACGATGCCTCCCCTCTGTCCCACAGGTCGTTCAGGGTGACCAGGTCCTTGTAGGTATCCATGCAGTCCCAGAATCCGTCGTGGCGGTAGGCGCCGAGCTCCCCGTCGGCGGCCAGGGCCTCCAGCGGCTCCCGTTCGAGGACCGAGTCTTCTTCGAGGCGCCCGAAAACCGACGGCTCCATGCAGAAGAAGCCGCCGTTGATCCAGTGCTCGCTCCGGGGCTTTTCGATGAATCCGGTGACTCCCCCGCCCTCGTCGATCGAAGCCACGCCCCACTGGATGTTCGGCCGCACCGCGGTCATCGTGGCCGTGCGCCCGCTCTCGATGTGGAGGTCGAGCAGGGCCCCGAGGTCGATGTCGGCCACGCCGTCGGAGTAGGTCGCACAGAACCGCTCGCCGCCGGTGAGCGGCTCGGCCAGCTTCAAACGGCCGCCGGTCGGCGTATTGATTCCGGTGTCCAGGCATTCGACCTCCACCCCGTCCGGCCAACGCTCCCCCGCCACGAACTCCTCGACCATCTCTCCCAGATAGCCGGTGAGCGGATGGAAACGGGTGAAGCCCTGGTTGGCGTAGATCATCACCACATGCCAGAGCAGCGGCCGCCCGCCGACCTCGACCAGCGCCTTGGGAAGCGACTCGGTCTTCTCGCGCAGGCGCGTGCCGCGGCCCCCGCTCAGAATCAGGACCGGAGGCTTCAGCCGCCTGCCACCGCGGGAAGGATCGTGACCTCGGAGCCGTCGGCGACAGCGGTATCCATGCCGTCGCCGAATCGGATGTCCTCGCCGCCGACGTAGACGTTGACGAAGCGCCGGAGTTCACCCTCCTGGGTGATCCGGTCGCGCAGGTCACCATGCTCGGCGAATACGGCGTCGAGCACCGCACCGACCGTTTCGCCCTCCGCCACGAGTTCGGGACTGCCGCCGGTCGCGGCACGTAGCTGGGTCGGGATCTTGACTGTGACTGGCATCAGACTGCGACCTCCTGGCCGAAGCGGGACTCGAAGCTTGCCGGATCAGGGTCGATCTCGGTGAGCGCAAAGCTATCGCGGTTGGCGTCCAGCGTCTTCAGACCCTCGCCGGTGATGTAGACCACGACCCGCTCCCCGTCGGCCAGGTCTCCCCTCTCGGCCAGCTTCTTCAGCACCCCGACCGTGACCCCTCCGGCGGTCTCGGTGAAGATTCCGGTGGTCTCGGCCAGCAGCCTGATCCCTTCGCGGATCTGGTCATCGTTGACCGAATCGACTCCGCCTCCGGTCCGCCTGGCCTGCTCGACCGCATACGGGCCATCGGCGGGATCGCCGATGGCGAGGCTCTTGGCGATCGTCTTCGGCTTCTGGGGCCGGCAGACGCTGCTGCCGTCGGAGAATGCGGTCGCGACCGGAGAACAGCCTTCGGCCTGAGCGCCGTTGAACTTCGGGAACTCGCCTTCAACCAGCCCGACCTCGATCCATTCCTCGAAGCCGCGGGCGATCTTGGTGAAGAGCGAACCCGAGGCGATCGGAGAAACGACCCGGTCCGGCAGCCGCCAGCCGAGCTGCTCGACCGTCTCGTAGGCGAGCGTCTTCGAGCCTTCGGCGTAGTAGGGGCGCAGGTTGACGTTGACGAAGGCCCAGGGGCGTTCGTCGGCCAGCTGAGTACAGAGCCGGTTCACATCGTCGTAGTTGCCCTTGACCCCGACCAGGTTGGTGCCGTAGATGTCGGTGGCCAGGAGCTTCTGCTCCTCCAGGTCGGAAGGCACGAAGACGAAGGACTCAAGCCCTGCCGCCGCCGCGTGGGCGGCCACGGCGTTGGCCAGGTTCCCGGTGGAGGCGCAGGCCACGGTCTTGTAGCCGAGCTCCCGGGCCTTCGCGATAGCGACTGCCACAACCCTGTCCTTGAACGAGTGGGTCGGGTTGGCGGCGTCGTTCTTGATCCAGATCTCGGCTCCGGTGCCGAGCCGCTCGGCCAGACGGTCAGCGCGGATCAGCGGGGTCATTCCCGGTTCCAGCGGATCTCCGGCTTTGCCTTCGAAAGGAAGGAAGTCCGAGTAGCGCCAGATCCCTCCCGATCCGGCCTGGATCCTGCGCCGCGTGGCCTCGGGATCGAGACCCGAGAAGTCGTAGGTGACCTCGAGGGGCCCGAAGCACTGCTCACAGAAGTAGCTGGCTCCGAGCTCGTACTCCGCCCGGCACTCCTTGCATCTCAAATTCTGAACTGACATCCGATCGACCTTTCTGAATGAAAAAACCTTCGCCTGTGGGGCGAAGGTCCGATCGGACTTCTCCCCACATCTCCCGGTCGTGAGACCGCTGGATTTGGCACCTTCGCCTGACTTTCGTCTGACTGGTTGCCGGGGTTTCATTGGGCCAAGTCCCTCCACCCCTCTAGATGTGGCGCTTATGTGGCTGAAAACCTAGCAGACCCCCGGTCCGCAGTCCAACCCGCCGCCCCGCACAGACTCAACCTCCGCCCGCGCCGTCACATGCTCTCGACCCGGGCCACGACAAGCCCTCGACACGCGGCACCACATATTCCCGACCCGCACCCCGACCTGTCTGGCCACGATCTTGAGCCGCATGGGAGTTAAACCGTGGCCAGACCAGTCGGGTGGTCGGTTGGTCGGGTTGGTCGGGCTGGTTGGGCTGGCCTTCTTCGGATGGGGATCGCGGTTCATTCTCAGGTCTTTCACACATCTTTGACCGTCGTGTCATAACCTTCTCCCGATGGAGACGAAGAGCGCGGACATGATCGGAGGCGGCGATGCCGAACCTCCCTCGTCTCAGACGGCCCCGTGAGTCGCCGGTAGGCGCCTCCCAGACGGCCGAACCCGCAGCACCCCGAATCGAAGAGCTCCAGGCAGGTGGACTGCGCTGGATCAACATCGAGCACCCCGGAGGCCCTGAGCGGGCCTGGCTGGAGGAGCACTTCGAGTTCCACGCCCTCGACATGGAGGACGTGCTCTCGCGCAATCAGCGGCCGAAGATCGACGAGTACCCGGATTACCTGTTCCTGGTGCTCCACATCCCGGTCTTCAACCACCACGCCGGCAGGCTCGGCGCCGGCGAGCTGGACCTCTTCGTCGGCCCCGACTACGTCGTCACGCTGCCGAACCAGCCGCTGCCACCGGTCGAATACCTGTTCGAGCGCTGCCGCACCGACGAAGCCCTCCGCGAGAAGATCTTCTCGCGCGGCGCCGGCTACCTGATGTACCGCCTGGTCGACGACTCCTTCGACTACTGCTTCCCGATGCTGCGCAAGGTCGGCAACAAGCTCGACGCACTCGAAGACGAGATCTTCGAGGGCCGCTCGGAGGACGTGGTCCGCGACATCTCGAATGCGAAGCAGGAGATCATCAACTTCCGCAAGGTGATCCGTCCCCAGCGTCCGGTGCTGCGCGACCTGGAAAAGGTCAAGACGCGCTACCTGGCCTCCGAGCTGGACCTCGAGATCTACTTCGACGACATCGTCGACGCCCACGAGCGGATCTGGGACATGCTCGAGAACTACAAGGAGGTGATCGTCGCGCTCGAAGAGACCAACGAGTCGATGCTCAGCCACCGGGTCAACGACTCGCTCAGGGTGCTGACCGCGATCAGCGTCATCGTCCTCCCGCTCACCCTGATCGCCTCGATCTTCGGCATGAACATCGGCCTGCCCGGTGGTGGCGAGCCCGGCAGCGGCTCGATCCTGAGCTTCGCGGTCGTGATCGGGATCATGCTGCTGATCCTCGTCGGCATGGCCGCGTTCTTCCGCAGGCGCCGCTGGCTATAGCCTGAGGCCTGAATGAGCGAGAACAGGATCTGGGCGCCGTGGCGCCTCAAGTACGTCAAGGACGCCTCGAAGGACAACGAGGAGGAATGCGTCTTCTGCGCCAAGCCGGCCCAGAACGATGACGAGACCGCCCTGATCGTCCACCGGGGAGAGAGCTGCTTCGTCATCCTCAACCTCTTCCCCTATACGAACGGTCACCTGATGATCACGCCCTTCGAACACATCGGACGGATCCAGGACATCCCGGCGGAGACGACCGGTGAGATGTTCGAACTCGCCAAGGTGGCGATGAGCCGGCTCGAAGACGTCTACCGTCCGCACGGCTTCAACGTCGGCTTCAACCAGGGCCGCGCAGCCGGTGCCGGGGTCGAGCACCACATCCACATGCACATCGTCCCGCGCTGGGGCGGCGATACGAACTTCATGCCCGTGATCGCAGACCACCGGGTGATGCCCCAGTCGCTGGAGGACAGCTACCGGGCACTCCACGGGGCTTTCGGGGACGAGCCCGCGGAGAGCGACGGAGCCGGCGACGGGCAGCTGTCCGGAGATAAACCTCAAACCAGCGACGAAGGGCGGTAGCGGACCAGTGTCGATCTTCAAGGCATACGACATCAGAGGCCTCTACGGGGACGAGATGGACGAGGCGGTGGCCCGTCAGATCGGCCGTGCCTTCGTGCGGGTGCTGGCCGACCTTCGCGGCAAGGACGCGGCGGACCTGAGGGTCGGCCTCGGGCGGGACATGCGCCTGACCGCGCCGGCCATGGCCGCCGCCTACCTCGAAGGCATGATGGACGAAGGAGCCCACGTGATCGACGCCGGTCAGGTGGCGACCGAGATGCTCTACTTCCTGGTCGGCAGCCGTGAGCTCGACGGTGGTGCGATGTGCACCGCCTCCCACAACCCGAAGGCCTATACCGGGGTCAAGCTGGTTCGCGAGGGCGCCCTGGCGCTCTCCGGCGACGCCGGCATCGGTGACATCGAGAAGCTCGTCGCGGCGGGACTCGGTGACGCTCCCGGCGGTGGCTCTTCGGAGCAGGTGGACCTCTGGGACGAGTACCGCAGCGAAGCACTCAAGGCAGTGGACCGGGAGAAGATCAGGCCGCTGAAGGTCGTGGTCGACGGAGGCAACGGCATGGCCGGACCGATGGTCGGGCCGATTCTGGAAGAGCTCGGAATGGACCTGGTCGAGCTCTACTTCGTGCCGGACGGCGAGTTCCCCGACCACGAGCCCAACCCGCTGCTCGAAGAAAACCGACGCCTGATCATCGAGACCGTTCAGTCTGAGGGCGCCGACCTCGGGATCGCCTGGGACGGCGACGCCGATCGCTGCTTCTTCATCGACGGCCGCGGGCGTTTCTGCGACGGCGACTTCATCTGCGCCCTGCTCGCCCGCATCGCCCTGGAGGTGGAGCCGGGTGCGACCATCCTCTACGACCCCCGTTCCAGTCGCGCCGTGCCCGATGCCGTGGCTGAAGCCGGCGGGCGCTCCGAACTGTCCCGGGTCGGCCACGCTTTCTTCAAGAAACGCATGCGTGAGGAGAACGCCGCCTTCGGCGGAGAAGTGTCCGGCCACTACTACTTCCGCGACTTCTACTGCGCCGATTCGGGAACGATCCCGGCCCTCTGGATCCTGCAGCTGCTCGGAGCCAGCGACCGGGACCTGGCCGGACTGATCGACGAGTTCCGTTCGACCTACTTCATATCCGGCGAGATCAACTCGGAAGTCGACGACCCGGCCGGCAGGATGGCCGAGATCGAAGCCCTCCACCCCGACGCCAGGATCTCCCACCTGGACGGGGTCTCGGTCGACTACCCCGACTGGCACTTCAACGTGCGCCCTTCGAATACCGAGCCCCTGCTGCGGCTGAACCTCGAGTCGCTCGTATCCGAACAGGACATGGCTGACAGACGGGACGAGCTGCTCGCCCTGATCCGCGGGAGCTGAGGCGGACCCGGATGGCTGAGGAGAAGAGACCCAGCGAGCGCGACCCCGACGAGGTCCTGGCCGAAGCAGCCGAACACGGAATCCACTGCCTGCCTGTCCCGACTCCCTTCGCCGTCGGCAGGGTCAACTGCTACCTGGTCGAAGGCGATCCGCTGACCCTGATCGACGCCGGGCCGCGCTCGCCACGTTCGCTGTCCGAGCTCGAATCGATGATTGCCGAAACCGGGCACGAGATCGATCAGATCGGCCTGGTCGTGGTCACCCATCAGCACATCGACCACATCGGTCTGGTCGACACGGTGGTCGGGAAGTCGGGTGCCGAAGTCGCCGCGCTCGACCTGGCAGTGAACCGGCTGGCCGAGTTCGGCAAGAACTCCGACGCCGAAGACGCCCTGGCCGTGTCCCTGATGCTCAGCCACGGGATCTCGCCCGACATCGCCAACACCCTGCGCAGCCTGTCGACGACCTACCGGGACTACGGAGACGCGGTGACCGTCACCCGTGAGCTGACCGACGGTGGCACGCTGGAAATCGGGGACCGCAGCCTGACCGTGCTCCACCGGCCGGGCCACAGTCCCTCCGACACGGTCTTCTGGGACCGGGAGCGCAAGATGGCCTTCGGCGGGGACCACCTGCTCTCGCACATCTCCTCCAACCCGCTGATCTCGCGTCCCCTGGACGGCAGCCCCGGAAGGACCCGCTCGCTGGTCAACTACAACCGGTCGATGGCTATGACCCGGGAACTGCCGATCGAGCTGATGCTGTCCGGCCACGGCGATCCGATCACCGACCACGTCGACCTGATCGACCGCAGGATGGCGGCCCAGGAACGGCGGCTCGAGAAGATCGAAGGCATCATCGCCACCCGCCCCCGCACCGCCCACGCGGTGGCCGAGGAAATCTGGGGGAACGTCGCGGTCACCCAGGCATTCCTCACCCTCTCCGAGGTGATCGGCCACACCGACATCCTTCAGGACCAGGGTCGCGTCCGCGAAACCGAGGCCGACGGCCTGTTGATCTACGAAGCGATCACCTGATGGTCGACTCCACCTTGCGGCGGCGGATGCTGATCATCGTCAACCCGTACGCGACCACGGTCTCCGAACGGCTGAAGAACCTGGTCATCTACGCGCTGCAGGGTCGCTTCGAGGTCGAAGTCGAGGCGACCGAAAGCCAGGACCACGCGACAGAGATCGGCCGCGACGCCCGGGACGGTGGCTACGACATCGTGGTCGCCTTCGGCGGTGACGGCACCGTGAACGAAGTGGTGAACGGCCTGGCCGGAACCGACATCCCGGTCTCTTTCCTGCCGGGCGGCAATACGAACGTGGTCTGCCGCACGCTCGGCATCCCCAACGACGTCGTCGACGCAACCGAACACCTGCTCTCGCTGGCTGACGACTTCCAGCCGAGGAAGATCGACCTCGGCATGGTCGACGAGCGCTACTTCGTCTTCTCATGCGGAGCCGGTATCGACGCCAGCGTCGTAAGGAAGGTCGATGCCAACCCGAAGATGAAGGCGAAGGCCGGACCGTGGTTCTACTCCTGGTCCGCCTTGTCGACCTATACCCGCAACTACATGGTGCATCCGGTGAGGATCGGTGTGGAGGCGGCGGGCCGCAGCGTTCAGGGTGTGACCGTGCTGGCCCAGAACTCGGATCCCTTCACCTACTTCGCCAACAAGCCGATCCACGTCTGCTCGAACGTGGCGATCGACGACGGCAAGCTGGGGATGGTCGTGATGAAGCGGGCCAACCAGTTCGACGCGATGAGCGTCATCCCGAGGCTGCTGTCCAACCGGCTCGCCGCAGCCAAGCACAACCAGGTCGAAGCCTTCGAGAAGCTCGAGGTGGCCGAGCTGCGATCGCTCTCAACCGACGACGAGGGCGAGATCCGGCCCTTCCCGGTCCAGGTCGACGGCGACTTCATCGGCGAGCACGAACGGGTGGTCCTGCGGGCAGCACCGGCCGCGCTTTCGATCATCGCCTGACTCCGGCCTCCCGGGGATTGCCGGGGACGGACTCCGGGTAGCATCGGAGCATGGCCACAGCAGAGATAACGGTCCTGCCGATCGGGCGGGAAGGTGCCAGCCTCGGAGACATCCTGGTCGAAGTCCGCCGGAGGCTCGAGGCCCAGGACCGGGTCCGATTCGAGATGCATGCGATGGGTACCGCGCTGGAAGGCGAGATCGAGGACATCTTCGAGCTGGCGGCGGAACTTCACCAGGTTCCCTTCGGGAGCGGCGTCCCGCGGGTCTACACCGTGCTCAAGGTCGACCAGCGGACCGACCGCGAACAGACCCTCGCCGACAAGCTCGACTCGGTCGAGCGGCGACTCGACTGACCGCCGGGAAGGCGACCCGGGAACCGCTCAGCCGCTGGGCGTGATCCGGTAGGCGTCGAAGACGGACTCGACGTGGCGCATCCGGTTGATGCACTGCTTCAACTGGCCGGTGTCGGCGACCTCGACCACGAAGTTGTTCTTGACCATCGGCGGATTGGTCGCGCAGGTCGCCGAGATGATGTTGACCCCGGCTTCGGCGAACGTCCGGGCCAGGTCCTCCAGCAGGCGGGTACGGTCGTAGGCGTCTATCTGGACCTCGACCCTGAAGGTGGCCTCGTTCTCACCCTCCCAGGCGACGTCCACCATGCGCTCGGGAGAGCTGTTCAGATCGGCCACGTTGCGGCAGTCAGAGCGGTGGATGGTGATCCCGCGCCCCAGCGATACATAGCCGAGGATCTCGTCCCCGGGCACAGGCAGACAGCACTTGGCCAGGCGCAGGGCGACGTTGTCCACGCCGTCGACCACGATGCCGAAGTCCGAGGCCTCGCGGGCGGTTGACTGTCGGTCGCGCTTGGTCACGCTCTCGACCGGAGCCGGCTCGATCACTTCACCCGCTCGCAACCGCTGCATCAGCTTGTTGGCCGTGGTCTTCGGTGAGATCTTGCCGCGGCCCAGGGCGATGTAGAAGTCGTCGGCCTTGCGGAAGCCCATCTCTCTCATCACGTCGGCCAGCATCGGCGAGCCCGCGAACTTCTGGGGCGGCAGGTCCCGCTTGCGTAGCGCCTTGGCCAGGGCCTCACGCCCGTCCCGCTCGGCGTCGTCCCGGCGTTCCTCGCGGAACCACGCCCGGATCTTGTTCTTGGCGCGGCTGGTCCTGACCACCTTGATCCAGTCCCGGGACGGTCCGCGCTCCTGGTTGGCGGTCATCACCTCGACGATGTCACCCGACTTGAGCTGGTAATGGAGCGGCACGATCTTGCCGTTCACCTTGGCCCCGACGCATCGGTGGCCGACGTCGGTATGGATCGAGTAGGCGAAGTCGAGCGGGGTCGAGCCCGAAGAGAGGTTTATGACCTCGCCTTTCGGCGTGAAGACGAAGACTTCTTCCTCGAAAAGGTCGACCTTGAGTGACTCGAGGAACTCGGCCGGGTTCTGATCCGACTCGGACTCGATCAGCTGCCGCAGCCAGCTCATGCTGCCTCGCTGCTCTCCGGGCGAGCCTTCCTTGTAGGCGACGTGAGCAGCGATGCCGTACTCGGCCAGCTGGTGCATCTCCCTGGTCCGGATCTGGATCTCCAGCGGCTTGCCCTCGAGCCCGATCACGGTCGTATGGAGGGCCTGGTACATGTTCGCCTTGGGCATCGCGATGTAGTCCTTGAACCTGCCCGGCAACGGCTTCCAGAGCGAGTGGACGACACCGATCGCGCCGTAGCAGTCCTTGACCGAGTCGACGATGACCCGCATCGCGGTCAGGTCGAAGATCTCGTTGAACTCACGACCCTTCTTGGTCATCTTCGTGTAGATCGAGTAGAAGTGCTTCGCCCGGCCGGCGATCTCGGCCTCGATGCCGACCTTGCGCAGCTCTTCGGCCAGGAAGCCGCCCGCCTCTCCTACGAACTCCTCACGCTCGTTGCGCTGCTGGGCGACCAGATGCTTGATCTCGGCGTACTTGCGGGGGTGCAGGGTCGCGAAGGCGAGGTCTTCCAGTTCCCACTTGATCGCGTGGATACCCAGGCGATGGGCCAGCGGCGCGTAGATCTCGAGGGTCTCGCGGGACTTCGTGATCTGTTTCTTCTTGGGAAGCGAGCCGAGCGTCCGCATGTTGTGGAGGCGGTCCGCCAGCTTGATCAGGATGACCCTGACGTCGGAGGCCATCGCCACCATCATCTTGCGGTAGTTCTCCGCCTGCCGTTCGTCCCTGCTTTCGAAGGTGATCTCGGTCAGCTTGGTGACCCCGTCGACCAGCTTCGCGATCTGCGGGCTGAACTCGGTCTCGATCTCTTCGAGGCTGGCCGACGTGTCTTCGACCGTGTCATGCAGCAGCGCCGCGCAGATCGTCTCGGTATCGAGGCTCATTCCGACGGAGATCCGGGCCACCCCCACCGGATGGGTGATGAACTCGACCCCGGACTGACGCATCTGGTCGGCGTGGTGCCGGCAGGCGAACAGGAATGCCCGCCGGACTTCCTCCCGGTCCAGCGGCTCGCGGGCGGGCAACGAGCCGGATCCGTCGCCGGCCTCGAAATCGTCGATCACGGCCAGCAGGTCGTCCAGCAGCGACTGCTCGCGCGGGCTCAGTCCCGTGGGGCTTGCCTGGTCCTGCTCTATCTGTTCGACGCCTTCAGAAATTCGATCTGCTCCTGGTGGATTCGCTGGTGCTCCGAAAATGACCGCGAGGCGGCCAGATCCGCACCTCCCGAGGATACGACCCCGGCGGTGCGGGCATCGCCGTCGCCGGCAGTCCGGGCCAGACCTGCCTCGACCAGGACCGTCAGCAGCAGCGCCGCGCGCTCCGGCGAGCGTGCCGTCTCAGGCGCACCCGCCAGACACGCCCGGAGGCTCTCGCCGGTCGCCAGGCCGGACTCGACCCCCTCTCCCGCATCACGCAGGCCGCGGTAGAAGACCCGGAGGTCCGGGGTCAGGTCGTGGCGCCGACTACAGGCCGAGATGGCGAATCGTCGTGAGACGGGGTCTTCAGTGGCCGATACCGGCACGCCGGAAGTCGCGACAACGTTCTGTTCAGTGACCGAGGCCGGCGGATCGAAGAGCAGCAGTCGGCCGGCCCCGGTGAGCATCTCCGGGTTCGCAACGGCTGTCTCGAAGTCACTCAGGGCCACCCCTTCCCCGGCCGAAGCGGCGAAATCGTCCAGCCGCCCGCGTGGGCTGCCCGCCCAGAGTCCACGGACCTGAAGCGCGGGCAGTCCGTGGACGGTGTGGAAGCGAGCGATGCCGGTCTCTCCGCCGAGACCCTGCCAGCGTGCCCTCGCATCGGAAGTCAGCACCAGGAGCGGCTCCCCGGATGAGACGAGTTCGGCCAGGACGACCTCGGCACTGCCGGCGATCGGTGTGGAGACGGCGGCAGAGCCTTCCGGCCCGGCCGTGGCCGAGGGCACCTCGCCGGTCTCCATCGCGGCGTCGAAGCGCCGCCACCACTCTTCGGATTCGCAGCCCGGCATGCCTCTCCAGGGGTCCTCCGGGTCGCCGGCTGCGGGAAGCGGAAAGGCCTCCCGGACCTGAAGCTGAGCGGAGGAGGAACCGTTGAAGTGATTGACCGAGAGTTCGGCGAGCAGGTCAAGCGGAGTGTCTTCATCTACGCCGAAACCGGTCCTGCCGAAGGAGATACCCGAGGCTCGGGCGTCGCCGGAGACGACTGTGAAACGGCAGTGCTTGCCCTCCCCGATCTCCTGCAGGTCCTCGATCCTGGCTGAAGGGATCAGCAGCGATATCGAAGGGTTGCCTTTGCCGCAGGGCTCCAGCCTCTCGAACTCCTCGGCCAGGTCGATGGTCAGCTCGGCCCCACCGGCGAAGGCGTCGACCCGCTCGGAGAGCGATACCCCCTCTTCACCGACCAATTCGGCGACCGCCAGCCCGAGTGCCTCCCGGAACTCCGGGATGCGCCCGGTCCGCACCTGTATCCCGGCCGCTGCCGCATGCCCGCCGAAGCCTTCGAGCAGTCCTGACACCGAGGCGATTGCCGCGTGGAGGTCAAGCCCGGGAACCCCTCTGGCCGAGCCCCGGGCCTGGTCCCCGTCGATCGAGATGATCACCGCCGGCACACCGTGCTCCCTGGCGAACCTGGCCGCGACGATCCCCACTACGCCCGGATGCCAGCCTTCGCCGGCGAGCACGAGGGCAGCCGGTTCGCTCTCGGCGAGCTGGCGTCGCGCCTTCTCTGCCTCGGCCTGGACTTCCCGCTCGATGCGGCGGCGCTCACCGTTGATCCGGCCGAGCTCGGCCGCGATCTCGACCGCGCGGGCATCTGAATCCGAAAGGAAGAGCTCGACCCCGGCATCAGCCCGGTAGATCCGGCCGGCGGCGTTGATCCTCGGCCCCAGGCGGAAGCCGAAGTCGGTGGATGAGATCCGGGACGGTTCGAGCCTGCATTCGGCGATCAGGGCACGCATCCCCGGACGCTCGGCCCGCCGGGCGACACGCAGGCCCTCCCTGACCAGCCTGCGGTTCTCACCGACCAGCGGCATCACGTCCGCGACGGTCGCCAGGGCGACCAGATCGAGGTCGTCTTCGTCCAGGGCCTGGTCCAGGCCCGCTTCCCGCCTCAGTGCCGCCGCGAATTTCGAAGCCACTGCCGCGCCGCAGAGTTCTTCGAACGGATAAGCGCTGAGCGAGGGATGCAGCACCGTGCAGTCGGGAACGACCTCGCCGGGCCGGTGGTGGTCGGTGACGATCACCTCCATGCCCAGGCTCCTCGAGAGCGCGACCTCATCGACCGAGGTGACACCGCAGTCGACAGTGATCACCAGGCCGGTGCCGCGAGCGGCTATCTCCCCCATCGCCTCGGGGTTGAGACCGTAGCCCGCGCTCTGGCGGTCGGGAATGAACCAGTCGCAGTCGGCACCCAGTTGCCGGAGGACGGTGACCATGATCGTCGTCGCCGCCACGCCGTCGACGTCGAAGTCGCCGTAGACAGTGATCCGGCGACGCTCCGAAACCGCGGCCCGGACGGACGAGACCGCATCCGCCATGCCCTCGAACTCCGAGGGGTCGTGAACCTCGCGACCTTCGAGGAAGCTCGCGGTGGCGGCCGGTTCGGTGTGGCCGCGACGGGCCAGCGTGGCCGCAAGAGGCCTGCTCAGATCGAGAGCCTGCGAGATCCGCAGCGCCTGCTCGATCCGGTACGGCGAAGCCTCAAACGTGATTGATCAGTCCTGGAGCTGGAATTCGGGGTCTTCGCTTCGCTCGCCGATCCAGTAGATCAGGTAGGACCCGGCGAGAAAGCCCGGGATCGCGGCGAGGAAGGTCAGCATGTCGACGTCGTTCAGGCCCCGGCCGAGGATTACCTGGACGAGCGCTCCGGTTACCAGGGCGCCGCCGACGGCTCCCAGCAGAGCACCGACGATTCCTCCCCAGAAGTGGTCGGGAACGAAGATGGTCAGGTGCCAGAGCGCCAGCCCGACGATCAGCCAGATGACGATTGCCATGCCTACGACCTCCCCTTCGGTCCGGCCGCAGCCGGTTTCGTGCCGGCGGCGGAATCACCGTTGTCACCGTCGACCTTGGCCACCTCGAGATCCTCGGCGAAGGCCGGGATGTATCCCTGGCTCTCCATCTGCTGGCGCGCACGACGGCGGTAGGCCGGTTCGCGCTCCTTCCAGAGGGCGAGCACGGGCGAGGCGATGAACAGCGACGAGTAGGTGCCGGAGCTGATGCCGACCAGGATCGCGATCGCGAAGGCGGTCAGTGTCTCCCCGCCGAAGATCAGCAGCGCGACGACTCCGACCAGGGTCGAGACGGTGGTTGCCAGTGACCTCGTCAGAACCTCGTTCATCGAGCGGTTGACCACCTGCGAGTAGGTGGCTCTGGGCATCTTCGGATCGTTCTCGCGTATTCGGTCGAAGACGATGATCGTGTCGTAGAGCGAGTAGCCGAGAATGGTCAGGAAGGCGGCGACGGTCGCGCTCGAGACCTCGAAGCCGAACAGGGCGTAGAGACCGAGCGCGATCAGGATGTCGTGGAGGATGGCGATCAGGACCGGAGCCGTGAACCGGCCGCCGAAGCGCAGTGCGACGTAACCGGTGATCAGCAGCAGCGAGAAGAACATGGCCAGCCCGGCGCTGCGCGCAACCGAGGCGCCGAAGGTGGGTCCGACGCTGGTGCTGTTGAAGCCGTCGGCGCCGACCCCGAACTCCGCGTCGAGCGTCTCTTCGACCCCGGCGATCTGTGACGGGTCCAGCGTCTCGCTCTGGATCTGGAAGGCGTTTTCGCCGAGGGCGGGGTTGTCGACCTCCTGGATCGTCGCGTCACCCAGGCCGTCGCCGGCCACCGCCTGTCTGACCTCGTCCACGGTCGTCGGCTGGTCGAGGCTCATCTCGATCCTGGTGCCGGACTCGAAGTCGATTCCGAAATTGAGCCCCTTGGTCGCCAGGGCACCGCCACCGATCAGCAGGATCACGGCGGAGAGCACGAACAGGGCCTTGGAAGCGCCCATGAAGTCGAAGTGCCAGCGGGCCTTCTTCTCTGCCTCGTCGGCCTCGTGGTGCTCCTCGGTGATGCCCATGCCGCGGCGCAGCATCTTCGTATTGATCATCGAGCCGAGCAGCGCCTGGGTGAAGACGACTGCGGTCAGCAGCGAGACCAGGGTCCCCACGCCCAGCGTGAAGGCGAATCCCTTGACGCCCGAAGTCGCCAGCACGAAGAGGATGAACGAGGTCAGCAGGATGACCACGTTGGCGTCGATGATCGTGCTGATCCCGCGGCGGTAGCCGATCGAGATCGCCGAGACCAGCGAGCGTCCGGCACGCAGCTCTTCCTTTATTCGTTCGAAGATGACGATGTTCGAGTCGGCCGCGACGCCGATCGTCAGAACCAGGCCGGCGATGCCGGGCAGGGTCAGCGTGATCGGAATGATCTTGATCAGCGCCAGGAAAATCAGTGCGTAGGCGATCAGGGCCAGGGCCGAGATCACTCCGAGGAAGCGGTAGAAGACGATCAGGAAGATGGCGACCAGGGCGAGGCCGACCAGTAGTGCGCGCACACCCTGGTCGAGCGCTTCCTGGCCCAGGCTCGCCGAAACCTGGCTCTGGCTGGTCAGGGTCAGCTCGACCGGCAGCGCACCTCGCTGGAGGAACTCGGCCAGGGTCTGGGCCTCCGCGATGTCGAAGCCGCCGGAGATCTGTGCCCCCGTACGACCGTCGATGCCGTCCGGGTTCTCGAGGAAGTTGATGATCGGGCGCGAGACGACCTGGTTGTCGAGCACGATCGCGAAGTTGCCCGAGAGCGCGGCGGCCGTATTCGCGTCGACCTGGCCCAGCGCCCGTGCCTGACCTTCCTGGGCGATGCGCCGGGTGATCGTCTGGAAGGCCTGGCGGCCATCGTCGGTGAAGTCGAAGGTCACGTTCGGTGCGTTGGTGACCGGGTCCGTGTTCTGTTGCGGGTCGACGATGTCGCTGCCGGTCAGCTCGGCGTTGTCCTCGAGCACGAAGTAGCCCGCCTGCTCGGGATCGTTGATCGTCCTGCCGGTATTCGGATCCGACGGCAGCTCCTCGACCACGATGGTGCCCTGGGGAACCTTCTTTACGATGCCCTCTTCCGGGATCGGACGGCCCTGGTCGTTGAAGTAGAGATCCTCGCGGTCGGCCACCGGTCCCGAGATCAGCTCATGCGGTTCCTCTTCCTCAAACAGGTAGAAGCGGTCGGAGGAGGAACAGTCGGGGCAGGGCTCGACCCGCTCCTGCTCGGTCGCCAGGTTCACCGCATCCCACAGAGTGGGTTCGGCGCCCTCGGCGATGAACTGGCGGTTCTGGCCTTCGGTCGGGAGCCGGCCGGCATCGATCCACTTCTCGCGGACCTGCCTCTGGACGTCGTCGGGGTCCTGCGTGCCGAAGTCGGTTCCGAGCTCCTTCGCCGGTCCGATCAGGTTGTTCTGCCAGTCGTAGAAATAGAGCCGGGCAGGGGTCGTCGCACAGTCGGTCGCAGATCCGGTGTCGGTCGCGCCGGGAATGCCGACCGAGATCTGGTCCGGACCGAGCCGTGAGACCTCGATCTCCGAGACGCCGAGACGGTCGCAGCCCGAGCGGATGATGTCGACCGAGCGCTCCATCGCCTCGTTGGTCACTTCCGGGAGCTGCGGGGTCGGCCTCGCCTGAAGGGTCAGCTCGATTCCGCCCTGAAGATCCAGTCCCAGCTCTGCCGGCTTCTTCACGACGATGATCGCCGAAACGATCAACAGCGCAAGAACGAACAGCAGCACGAATATGTTGCGGCGCCTGCCTCCCATTGGGGGAGAGTTTATCCCTCCGGGGTCAAGACGATCATCAGGCCCCCGTCTTCGTCATAGGCGGGGAAGACGTCGGCGATGGCCTCGGCTGCGGAATCCTTCTCGGCCTTGAGCGCGACCCGCTTGCCGAGTGAGCGCACACCCCACTCGAGCGAAGTCTCGATCGGATCGGTCTCACCGTCGCCGTCGGTATCGGCCTCGGGTCCGCCGTCGCCCTTGTCGACCCACTCGAGCCCGAGGGCTTCCTTGACCGGGCGGCCGATCACGTCCTCGTCCTTGAGGCCGGTCAGCTCGTAGCTCCCCCGGCCCGCGTCGAGGACACGGCCCTGCTGGTCGCAGACGAAGAAGGCGGCGTTCGGCGCCGGGTAGTAGTCGTCGAGCAGTTCGAAGACGAAGCCGAAGCCGCACTTCGAGCAGCCCTTGGGGCGTGAACTGAAGCCGGCCGTACGCTCACCGCTGGTCTCGCGGTTGCCGCAGTTGGGACAGATGAAGAAAGGCATCGGCGGGAAGGCTAGTGGAGCGGGCGTCTCGGCGTCGATGCTCCGGTACGGGCCGTCGCGGCGCCCGGTAGATTGCCCCATGGTGTCCGGCGCCGGCCGGGCCGGGTTCGAGGATGGGAGAGCATTTCGATGGTTACTTCGGTCGTACTGCCGCTGGCTCTGGCGATCATCATGTTCACCCTCGGTCTGGGCCTGACGATCGCCGACTTCAGGCGGGTCATCGTCTACCCGCGCGGAATCTCGATCGGCATGGTGAACCTGCTGCTGGTCTCCCCCCTGCTCGCCTTCGTCATGGCCGAGCTGTTCAACCTCGACCCGCTGCTCGCGCTCGGCCTGGTCCTGCTGGGTGCCTCGCCCGGCGGCACCCTTTCAAACGTCTTCACCCACATCGCCAAGGGAGAAACGGCGATGTCGGTCACCATGACCGCGATCTCGAGCGTGACCGCTCTGGTCACGATCCCGCTCTACCTCGGGCTCGCCAACAACTACTTCGACGCCGGGAGCGCCCTCGACGACGTAAACATGTGGGGAGTCGTACTGCGGACCTTCCTGATCACGATCCTGCCGCTCAGCCTCGGCATGCTGGCCCGCTCGAGGGCCCCGGAGCGCATGGAGCGGTGGCGACCGGGACTCAGCCGGGCCTCGCTGGTGCTGTTCGTGCTGGTCGTGATCGGTGCCGTGATCTCCGAATTCGACCTGATCCAGGAGAACTTCACCAGGGTTGCGGCCGCGGCGTTCGCGCTCAACGTGGTCGCGATGGCCCTCAGCTTCACCGCCTCCAAGGTGGCCCGCCTGTCGGACCGCCAGGCGACGGCGATCGCCCTCGAACTCGGCATCCACAACGCTACCGTTGCGATCGTGGTCGCCGGGATGATCAACGACGAACTGATGATCCCGGCCGCCGTCTACAGCGCCTTCATGTTCATCACCGGCGGGATCTTCGCCAAGTTCATGTACTCCCGGAACGCCTCCGAGTCGCCCGAACCGCTGCCGCCTGGCACCGAGCCGGCGAAGGTCTCCGCCGGCTGAGCCGGCGCCGCGGACCGGCTCAGAAAAGCTGGTCGTGGCCCCGCGGGGGCTCGAGGCCGAGGTGCTCGAATGCGTGCCGGGTGATCACCCGGCCGCGCGGGGTGCGCTTGAGCATCCCGAGCTGGAGCAGGTAGGGCTCGAGTACTTCCTCGATCGTATCGGTCTCTTCGCCGATCGCGACCGCGATGGTCGACAGCCCCACCGGGCCGCCCGAAAAGCGGGTCGCGATCAGAGTCAGCAGCGCCCGGTCGGAGCGGTCGAGCCCGGCCCGGTCGACCTCGAGCATCTCCAGTGCCGACTCGGCGATGGCCGCGTCGACCACGCCCCGGCCCTTGACCTCGGCGAAATCCCGGACCCGTTTGAGCAGCCGGTTGGCCACCCGCGGCGTACCGCGCGACCGCTCGGCGATCGTTTGTGCCCCGTCGGAATCGATCTCGACCTCGAGGATCTTTGCCGAGCGGGCCACGATCAGCGCGAGGTCTTCCGGCGAGTAGTACTCGAGGCGGTGGGAGACCCCGAACCTGTCTCGCAGAGGCGTGGTCAGAAGGCCGCTCCGGGTCGTCGCTCCGATCAGCGTGAACGGCGGCAACGGAAGGGTGACCGTTCGCGCCCCGGCGCCCTGCCCGAGCACGACCGGCAGTTCGCCGTCTTCCATAGCCGGGTAGAGCGTCTCCTCGACCGCCCGGCCGAGCCGGTGGATCTCGTCGATGAAAAAGACGCTGCCGGGCTCGAGCGAAGTCAGGAAGGCTGCGACGTCGCCCTTCTTTTCGAGCGCGGGACCGGCGGTCTGGACCAGCGGAACGCCCATCTCGGCGGCGACGATGTTGGCAAGCGAGGTCTTTCCGAGTCCGGGCGGCCCGGCCAGCAGGACGTGGTCGAGGGGCTCCTCGCGCTTCCTCGCCGCCTCGATGAACAGACCGAGCTGCTCGGTGACCTGCTTCTGGTTGACGAAGTCCTCCAGGGAAGGCGGGCGCAGGGAGCGGTCGAGGTCACGGTCGGGCTGGTCGGCCCGCGCGTCGTGGACGCGGGGCTCGGACCCGGCGGGCAGATCGGCCTCGAGGCCGAGATTGATCCTGCTGCCGCCGATCTCTGGCAGATCGGGGCGCTCCGGTGTGTCGTCCATCAGGACCCCGGTCCGCCGGCGGTGCCGGCGCGCTTCAGTGCCGCGCTGATCAGGACCTCGGGGTCGGCATCGGTATCGAGGCCGTCGAGCAGCTGCTCCGCCTCGAGCGGCGGATAGCCGAGGTTGATCAGCCCGTCCCTGGCCAGCGAGCGGGCCGAACCGGTGGCCGGTCCTGCTACCTCCACGCCCGAGGCCTCGGCCTCGGCGGTGACCCGGTCCTTCAGCTCCAGGATGATGCGCTCGGCCGTGCGCTTGCCGATTCCGGGAACGGCCTGGAAGCGTTTGGCGTCGCCCCCGACGATGGCCGAGACCAGCTCACGGTGAGGGCCACCGGAAAGGGCCGCTATCGCAACCTTGGGACCGATCCCGCTGACTCCGATCAGCTGCGAGAAGAGGTCGCGTTCCTCTTCGGATGCGAAGCCGTACAGGGTGATGCTGTCGTCCCGGCTGATCGTCTCGGCATGGAGGAACACCTCGTTGCCGGCGGCCGGCACGCTGCGAAGCGTCTCGCTGCTGACCCGCAACCGGTAGCCGACTCCGGCAGCCTCGATCACCACGTACTCGCCGCGCCTGACCAGAACCTCGCCTCTGACGGTGGCGATCAATTCGCCACCCGGATCGGTCCGGCAGAAGCGGCGGCGGTGGCCTCGCGCAGCCCGGCGGAGCCGCCGTGGCAGATCGCAACCGCAAGCGCGTCGGCAGCGTGGTCGGGCCGCGGAGGCTCGGACAGGCCGAGCAGCGTGGCGACCATCTTCTGCACCTGCCGCTTGGCCGCATCGCCCGAACCGCAGACCGCGTTCTTGATCGCCTGCGGCGTATAAGCGAAGCACTCGACGTCGTTGCGGGAAGCAGCCAGCATCGCGACCCCGCTGGCCTGGCCGACCCGCATCGCCGAGCCGACGTTCTTGCCGAAGTAGAGATCCTCGAGGGCCACAGCTGAGGGCTGATGCCACTTGATCAGGTCGAAGAGCGCGTCGTGGATCTGCGAGAGCCGTTTTTCGGCTGGGTCGGACGACGAGGTTTCGATCACCCCTCCGTCCAGCGCGACCATGTGGCCGCCTTCGATCCTGATCACTCCGAAACCGAGATTGGCCGTCCCGGGGTCTATTCCCATCACGACTCTCATCAGGGCTACATTCTGCGCCCCACATCGGATGCCTTCCCCGCGAAGGCGGTTGCGCCCGGTTCAGCCGGCGATCTTCTCGAGAACCTCGTCCGGGATGTCGAAGTTGGCGTGGACCTCGTTGACGTCGTCCTGATCCTCGATCGCGTCCAGCATCTTCATCAGCGTTCCCGCCTCCGATTCGGCCACCTCGACCGTATTCTTCGGCTCGGTGGCGAGCCTGACCGCTTCGATCTCGATCCCTTCGGCCGCGATCGCCTCCTTGACCGGGGTCAGATCAGACGGCGCAGCGAGGACCCGCAGCCTGCCGTCCTCCTCGACCACATCACTCGCACCAGCGTCGATCGCCACGATCAGATCGTCCTCTCCGTACTTCCCGGCGTCAACTTCGACCACTCCGAAAGTCTCGAACATCCAGGCGACCGAGCCGGGTTCCCCGAGGCTTCCGCCGTGGCGGGTGAAGGCGTGGCGGACCTCGGCGCTGGTCCGGTTGCGGTTGTCGGTCAGGGCCTCGACCAGGACGGCCGCACCGCCCGGTCCGTAGCCCTCGAACTGGATCCGCTCGACGACCACCGCGTCAGGCCCCTCGCCGGTACCCCGGTCGATGGCCCGCTCGATGTTCGCCTTGGGCATCGATTCGTCCCGGGCCTTCTGGATCGCCGTGGCCAGTGACGGATTCGCTTCGGGGTCACCGCCGCCCTCTCTCGCCGCAACCGTTATCGCCTTGGCGAGTTTGGTGAACAGCTGACCGCGTTTCGCGTCGGCGGCACCCTTCTTGTGCTTGATGGAGGACCACTTGGAATGACCAGACATACTGTGATCCTATGGTGGACCGATGACATCGGGTAGCGAAACGAGTCCTGCACGCAGGCTGGCCGCGGCGGCTGTTGCGGTGGTCATGCTTTTCGCGGCCTTCTCCCTGTGGACGCTGATCCCGCTGGCATGGCTCTGGATCGGCTCCCAGGTCGCGGCCACCCAGTTTCCGAGCATGGGTCCGTACGCCGTGGTGCTCTTCGGGGTGATCTTCTCGATCATGCTGGTCGCCTGGCTGCTGGGCCTGATGAACGAGCTCTACATGAAGCTGACCGGCTCACATACCGTCGAGCCGATCCGGCCCGGCTGGTTGACGGCGATGTCGGACACCTCGAGTCTTCGGCAGACGCCCACGCTGCTCGAGGCGGTGATCATCGGCTCGGTCTTCTTCGCGGTGTTATCGCTGCTGGTCTGGTTCTTCACCGCTGCCGGGTCGTCGCTGCCCAACTGAGCGGCGACCGGTTCAGCCGCGACAGCCGGCTACGAACCAGGAGTGAAGCCGGTCGTCGGCGGTCAGCTCCGGGTGGAATGAGAAGGCGCTGACCCGGTCCTGACGGACCGCCACCGGATGCCCGCGGACCTCGGCCAGCACCTCCACTCCGGGGCCGACCTCCTCAACCCACGGAGCCCGGATGAAGACCGCCCGGAACGCAGGCTCCGGCATGCCGGCCAGGGAAATGTCGTCCTCGAAGCTGGCCAACTGGCGGCCGAAAGCGTTTCGCCGGGTGGTGATGTCGAGCAGGCCGAGGTGATCGCGGTCGGCCACGATCATGCCGGCGCAGGTTCCGAGGATCGGTGTGCCGGACTCCTTCAGCTCCCGGATCGGCCCGGACAGCCCGTACTGGTCGAGGCCCATGCTGATCGTCGTACTCTCCCCTCCCGGCAGGATCAGCCCGTCGAGGCCTTCGAGGTCTTCGGGAGTCCGGACCTCGACGCCAAGGGCGCCGACCGAACCCAGATGCCTCACATGCGCCGCGAAGCCGCCCTGAAGGGCCAGCACGCCGATTCGAAGGGGTTTGCCGGCAACAGCCGGCCCGGGACTACCAGCCCCGTCCGGCAAGCTTTGCGTCTTCGCCCAGGGTCGACATCTCGATGCCCGGCATCGCCTCGCCGAGCTGTTCGGAGGCCGCGGCCACCCGCACGGGGTCGTTGAAGTGGGTCGTCGCTTCGACGATCGCCTTGGCCCGCCGTTCAGGGTCTTCGCTCTTGAAGATGCCGGAGCCGACGAAGTTTCCTTCTGCCCCGAGCTGCATCATCAGGGCGGCATCTGCTGGGGTGGCGATGCCACCGGCACAGAAGAGCGGAACGGGCAGCCACCCGCGGGTGGCGACGTCGCGGACCAGTTCGAGCGGAGCTGAAAGCTCTTTGGCGGCAGACATCAGTTCGGTCGAGCTGAGAGTTCCGAGGCGGCGGATACCGGAGGTGATGTCGCGCATGTGGCGCACGGCCTCGACGATGTTGCCTGTACCGGCCTCGCCCTTCGAGCGGATCATCGCAGCGCCTTCGCCGATCCGGCGCAGTGCTTCCCCGAGATTCGTCGCTCCGCAAACGAAGGGTGCGTCGAACTCGAACTTGTCGATGTGGTTCGCTTCGTCGGCCGGGGTCAGGACCTCGGACTCGTCGATGAAATCGACGTCGAGCGACTGAAGGACCTGGGCTTCGGCCATGTGGCCGATCCGGGCCTTGGCCATCACCGGAATCGAAACGGCCTCCTGGATACCTCTGATCATGCGCGGGTTAGACATGCGGGCCACGCCGCCGTCGCGACGGATGTCGGCCGGAACGCGTTCCAGGGCCATCACCGCGCAGGCGCCGGCCTCCTCTGCGACCTTCGCCTGCTCGGCGTCGACCACGTCCATGATCACACCGCCCTTGAGCATCTCGGCAAGGCCGGTCTTGACTCGGAATGTCGCTTCTTCAGCCATCCCCATGAATATAGAGATTCGGCGGCACCGAGCCACCGTTCGATCGCCTACTTCAGCTTGTAGGCCCGGATGCGGTCCCGGTGGGCGTCCTCGTCGCGTGAGTAGACACCGTGGGCCAAAGCGTGGACCAGGGCCATCAGGGCGGTGTTGGAGCGCAGGAAAGATGGGCTGTTGGACGAGTAGTAGAGGCTCATCTCGGCCTGCTTGACCGTGTCGGAAAGCGTCGCGTCCGAGATCGCGAGGGTGCGGGCGTCGCGGTGACCGGCCAGCTTCATGGCTCTTGCCAGCAGCGGGTGGGCCCGGCCGGCGGAAAGTGTGATCACGAGGGTCTGCTCGTCGATCCGGCCGAGGCGCTGAAGCGAGGGCCCGGCGGTGGAGGTGACGATCTCGGCCCTGATGTCCAGCAGGCTGAGCGTATGGCGCATGTAGCTGGCGAAGAAGGCCATCTGGTCGGTGCCGACGATCACGACCTGATCGGCCGCGGCGAGCGCCGCGACGGCCTGGTCGATCTGCTCCTGGGTCAGCTTGCGCGCGGTTTCTTCAAGATTGGAATGGTCGGTGCCCAGTGACGCCTCGAACTCGGAGTGGTCGAAGGCGAAGAGCATCCGGTTCGGGGCGCCTTCGGAGCCACCGACGGTCGCCCGGTACTCCTCGATCGCCGATCCCTGCAGCTCGGGGTAACCCTCGAATCCGAGTGCCTGGGAAAAGCGCACGACGGTCGAAGAAGAGGTCCCCGCCCGGCGGGCCAACTCCTCGGCGGTCAGGAAGGCCGCTTCGTCGAGATGGTCGACGATGTAGCGGGCTACATCTTTCTGCGACCGGGAGAACTCTTCGATCCGGTCCTGGATGTAAGTTGACAGGGTCTTGGTTTCGGGGGTCGCAGTGCTCACGCCGTCCATTTCGCTGCTACCCCCGGTTTCCCTTCAAGAGCAGGAACTATGAGATCGCTGAGTGGCCTCCCAAACCGCCGTCAGAGCCTGACCGGATTCACCGCCGATGGCGACGAAATCTGGATCATCCGCTCGATTTCGCAGAAGTTCTACAACTGCCAGGGCTGCTACGACTCGATCGAGGTCGGCGCCGAGCACGTCGTGGTCCAGTACATCGCCCGGATCGGTGGAACCGAGCATTCCCACTGGCACCAGCGTTGTGCCGAGGAGATCCTCTACCCGCAGAGCCGTAGCCTGAGGCCCGTCGCAGCAAAAGAATCGAGCCGCGACAAGCTCGAAAAGCGCGGCAAGCGGCCTTCGGGCCGGCGGCGGCGTCCCCGCGGCTGACCCTCGCCGGGATCGGGTCAGGTGCCCGAACGGCGTGCGCGGACGATTACGACCAGCGTGGTCACGACCGCAGCGATCAGGGCGAGTACCGCGAAGCCTCCGATCCCTCCCCCGTCATCCTCGTCGGTCGAGGCCGCTTCGGCGGCAGCCTGCTGCTCGCCGGTGGCAGCTGCGGGCGTCTGCTCCTCGCTCGCGGGGCCGGAATCTTCCTGACTCGGCTCGGGCGCCGGCTTCGGCTGAGCCGCGGTCGAAGTCAGGGTCAGCGTCGGGGCCGGGGTTCCGTGTCCGGGTCCCTCCTCCTCGACCGAAATCCAGGCGATCTCGCGGCCGCCCTCGCAGCTCTGGATCACCTTGAACGGAACCTGGTCGCCCTTGCTGC
This sequence comes from uncultured Solirubrobacterales bacterium, assembly GCA_963717235.1. Lineage (GTDB taxonomy): Bacteria > Actinomycetota > Thermoleophilia > Solirubrobacterales > 70-9 > 67-14. Next base: position 329,435 of record CAVQVQ010000005.1, read on the forward strand.
CGAAGACGCTCGCCCTGAACGGGAAGTCGAGAAGCTCTCCGTCGGTCAGCGGGCCGCCCTTCCACACCATGCGACCCGGAGGACTCGAGCTCTTCCAGCCCTGGAGCTGCTCGAGTTTGAACTTGCCCACGGCCTCGGGGACCTCCACGGTCAGCCCGGTCGTCGCCGCGCCTTCGCAACCGTGCCCCACGGTGAAGCTGAATCCGGTCGACTTGCCGGCGGGCGCCTCGAGCGGGCTGATGTCGACGTGGGCGTCGGCGGAAGCCGGAACGGCGATGGCGAAAAGGACCACGATGCCGATGATCTTCGTCTTCATTCCTGGCTCCCTGCACTGGTATCGGGGGTGTTCATCCGATCTCCACATCGAAGTCGGCGACCGTCTCTTCGAATTCTGACAGCCTGACCACCGCCCGCGCACGCCATTCGCCCTCGACCGAGAGCATTGCCGACCTCGCGAAGAAGTGACCCGGTCCGACCCGCCTGACCTCCTCCTCGATCGGCGGGATTTCTTTCGACGGCAGCGAGAAAGAAAGCTCGAGGTCCTGGATCTCGACCGGTGCGCCGGTGACCCCGTCGAACAGGTAGATGTGGACCTCGTTGCCGCCCGGCCGCGCAGGGTCGACCGTGTAGTCGAGCTGGTCGGATCCGGCGAGGACGGTACCGCTCACCGGCTGGCCTTCCGCTGCGGTCGGCGGTGGGTAGCTGACCAGCGCAGCGGTGACCGCGAGCACAAGCACGGCGAGGCCGGTCTCGATCCGCAGGTTGCGGCGGACGCTCAGCCCCGGCCCGCCCGGGGATTCCTTTGAGTCGGCCCTTTCGACCAGCGCCGGGATCACGCGCCTCCTCATCGAAGCGGCAACCGCGATCAGAACCGTGAAGATCAGGATCTTGGCAAGGACCGCACGCCCGAAAGCCGTCTCGACCATGTCGCCGAAGGAGCCAACCTCGATCACGCTTTGCACCGTCCCGGTTAGGGCGATCAGGACCACAGCCGTCAGGGCAACCGTCGAGAACCGCAGCAGGCTGTCGCGCAGCAACTCCGTCCGGGTCGCGCCTGGGGCGAGTTCGCGGGTCGCGGCCGGCAGCACCAGCAGCAGCGCTACGAGCCCTCCGGACCAGACCGCCATAGCCGCCACGTGGACTACCGTGGCGGGCATCAGAAGCCAGCCCGGCTCCTGGGTCGAGGCATGTCCGGCGAGAGCCGGTGAGGCGATCAGGAACAGTGATGCGACGACGGCAAGGGCGACCTGCGGCATGGCGAGCGGATGCCTGCGGACGAAAGTTCCCGTCGCGGCCACGGCAAGCGGCAGCAGCCCGAGCCAGGCCACGGACCTGAGCGCCATCACCTCGCCGAATCGGGTCTCGAGAACGCGCTCGAGAACCTCGGGGTCCAGAGCCGCCCAGAAGGAGGTTCCTGCGGCGGTGGCGCCCTGAAGGACGAGCGCCATGAGCGATGCGACCAGGCCGACGGCGATGGCAACCATAAGGACCAGCGCGAACCTCGCCGAAGCCGCAGCAGCACCGGCGGAGGCCGTCGCCTCGCGCCCCCGAAGGATCGGAGCCCAGACCAGGAGCAGGAAGCCCAGCAGCCCGACCGCGACCGCCATGGACAGGTAGCCGGCCCAACGGTCGAGCCAGAACACCGCCTCGGTGATTCGCCCGGTTTCGGTGTCGGCCAACAGCTCGCTGACCGTGCGCGACGGTGCCGAGCCGGGGGTTCCGACCGTGAATACGAAGCCGCCGGATACCGGGTGTGCGTCTTCGCTGACGACCCGGTAGGTGACCGTGTAGAAGTCGTCCGCAAGGCCGCCTTCCAGATCGATCGAGAGCTCTGAACCGTCGGCACCGGCTGACGGCTCGCCCTGCTGCACCTCGCGCCCCCCGGAATCGAAGACGCGCATCGCGCCGAAGCTGGTCTCCACCGGTTCACTGAACCGGAGTTCGACCTGCGCCGGGACGGCATCCAGCGCCGCGCCCCGGACCGGAGTGGTCTCGGTGAGCGAAGCATGCCCCCAGGCCACTCCCGGCAACAGCAGCAACAGCCCCAGGGTAAGAAATACCGTCGCTGGGACCCGCGAATGCGAGCCCCGGGCCGAATTCACCAGGCCTCGGTGGTCGGGCGGTCGTCGCCCTCCCCCGTACTCCCTGCGGTGCCATCGTCGGCATCGGCGCGGCGACGCCGCATCACGAGCCAGGCCCCTCCTGCGACGACCAGCAGGGCCAACGCGATGAACGGGGCGACAGGCACGCCCTCGTCCGAGCCGACCCAGGTCAGCGTGCCTCTGGCATCGACCGACTCACCGTCGACCATCATCGGGATGCTGTAGTCGAAGATCTTGGTAACCGTGTTCTCGTCGGTCACCTGGACCGGGACGCCTTCACCCATGTAGTGGGAGCGGTGGTCGTGCCAGTAGCTGACCCCGGTGTCGTCGATCTGCTTCCACTCGGGAGCCGCTTCGGGGTCGGCCCGATCGGGGATCTCTACATCTGCGAAGCGATCTTCGTTGAGGTAGTAGCTGGGCGAGTTGAGGTTCACTTCGACGGTTCCGTCAGGGCTGAAACGCAGGTAAGGCTCGCCGTCATAGCCCATGACCATGACCACCTTCCCGCTGCGGTTGACGAGCTCCAGGCCATCGTCGAAGTTCTTGACCGACAATGCGATGCCGTCGGCAGCGCCGGCGGGGCCGATCGAGGTGATCTCGGATTTGAAGTTGGGGTTGCCCTGATGGGCCGACGACAGCGGCGCAAACACTGCGACCACTGCCAGAGCGGCACACAAAGTGCCGGCGAAGCGCTTCATTTCAGCTCCAGTGGAGGGGATTTCACCCGGTAATGCTAGCTGGGCCGAAAGGCCGGCCTCGGCCGGCGGCCCTGCGACTATCCTTCGAGGCACTCAGCAAGCGACAGGAGCACGATGAACCCGACAGACCCCGGTCCCGGACCGGTGACCGCCCGCCTATTCAACGATCCCTCCTGCCCGTGGGGCTACTCGGCGAGTCCGGCGCTTCGCACGATCGAGTGGCGCTACCGCGACCAGATCGAGTGGCAGCTGGTCACCATCGGGCTTTCGGCGCCCGGCCAGCAGCCCAGGTTCACACCGGCCCAGCTGGCCTCCTTCCAGCTCGGAATGAGGGACATGCACGGCATGCCGTTCGCACTCCAGGCCAAGGAGCGCCCGGCGACCAGCAGCCGCGCCTGCCAGGCGATCGTCGCCACCCGTCTGCTCCAGCCGGGCTTCGAATGGCGGGTACTGAGGGCGCTTCAGCTGCTTCAGTTCAACACCCCGCTTCTGCTCGATGACGAAAGCGGGCTGCGGGCCGCGCTCAGCTCGGTCAGCGACCTGGACCACGAGGCGGTCATGGCAGCACTCGACCTGCCCCAGGTTCAGGAGGCCTACCGCCGCGACTGGGTCGAAGCCCGGACCGCCGGAGGCGGAGCCTCCGAGCTTCAGGGCAAGACCGCGGATTCCCCCGACGGCGTGCGCTATACGGCCCCCTCAATCGTCTTCACGCGGGGTGAATCGCGAGTCGAAGCGGGAGGCTTCCAGCCGGTCGAGGCCTACGACGTGATCGTCGCCAACCTGGGTACCGACCTGAATCGTGCCGATCCACCGGAAGATCCGCTCGAAGCCCTCGCCCTCTACCCCGGCGGCCTGGCGACCCAGGAAGTCGCGGCGATCATGGCCGCCGGCAATGACCGGCCCGACCGGCAGGCCGCCGAAAAGGCACTGGTCGCCCACGAGGCAGAGGGTCGCGTCCTGCGCATACCGATGGGCCACGACGCGATCTGGCTCACCGCACGCGGCTGAGCCGTCCCTCAGCCGGGCCAGCCCAGGGCGACCGCGACCGCGAGGGCGATCAGCAGGATCCCGGAGGCGGTCTGGGCCGCTGCTTCGTGGCTGCGCCGGCCACGCCGGCCGATCTCCAGGCCGATCAGCGTGAAAGCGACCGCGAACAGAGCGATCGTCGAAGCGAGCAGCAGAGGCTCGACATCACTGAGCCCCAGGGCAAACCCGACCACCAGGTTGTCGAAGGTCAGCCCGGCCGCCAAGGCGGCGATACCGCCCCAGGTCGAGACCTGACCCGCAAGCCTTTCCCGATTCTCTTCGCTGGCAGCCGGAGCGCGAACGGCCATGACGCCGAGGACGACCAGCAGGGCGGCTCCGATCAGTTCGCCGGCACCAGCGATATACCCGGCCAGTACCGATCCGATCAGCAATCCGATCAGCGGCACGGTGAACTCGAAGACCCCGAAAACGCCGGCGATGCGCCAGCGGCGCCGGTACTGACCCAGCGCCCCGAGCATCAGGGCCACGGCGAAGTTGTTGACCCCGACCACGGCCCCGATCGAGATTAGTTGGGCAACACCCATGCCGGGGAGCCTATGCCCCCCGGCCCTTCATGCTGACGCCTCAGGTCGAGGCGTCGATCTCCGCGTTGACTTCCTTCTTCAGCTCTTCGGCGTCGGCGTCGATCTGCTTGGCGATCATCTTCTTGGCCTGCTTGGTCGCCTTCTCGATCTGCTCGTCGATCTTCGATTCGCCGATCACGATGATCGCTGCCTGGCCCTCGTCCAGGCCCTCGCCCAGATCCTTGAGGTCGCCCCGCGACATACCCTTGAACAGATGCGCCCCGACCCCACCGATGACACCGCCGACGGCGGCCGATGCGATGAGCGACGGCGGGAAGAGGATGCCGACGACGGCACCGACGCCGATCCCACCCCAGGCTCCGTGCTGAGTCGGCTTCTCGGTCTTGCTCACCCGGACCTTGCCGTCCTCGTCCTTTTCGATGACCGCCGAGTCGAAGGTTCCGACCAGGCCGGCTGCGTGGAGTTCGAAGACGGCTTCGTAGTCGGCTTCTGCGCCGACCGCGTCGTCGTAGATGGCGGCGTAGAGAAATACAGGTCGATCTGACATCAGGAGCCTCTCTGTTGGGTTCGAATCTGTGTGTTGCCTTGGGCAAGAGTAGCCGGGTGGGGCAGTGAGACTGTCACCCTTTTGTGACGAAGTGTCCCGGTGCAGGGGTCGCCTTCAGACCGCAGCAGCGCTACTGGGGCGACGGGCCGTCCGGCACCGCGCCGAGCTGCTGCATCATCGTCATCGAGTCGAGCACTCCCCAGTGTTCGTAGGCGAGGCCGTCATCGCCGAAGCGCGTGATGTCGATCAGCTTCACGTCGATCTCCCTGCCGGTCGCCGGCATGCCCATGAAGTCGCCCTGATGGGTACCGGTGACCCGCAGCCGGGCGACCACCTTGTCGCCGCTGACCAGAACGTCCTGTGGGTTCATGCTCATGTCCGGGAAGGCGGCCAGCTGCGCCCGGAAGAACTCCAGTACGCCCTCTTTGCTCGGTGGGAATCCGGGTTGCTCTTCGTGTTCGACGAAATCGTCGGCAAGCATCTCGCCGAACCCGTCGATGTCTCCTGCGCTGATCAATTCGTAGAAGCTCCGCATCGCCGCCTCGTAGTCCATCCTGTCTCCTTCTCGAAACCTTCGGGGTTGGGACCAACGGATCGAACCTATTCCATCCGCACGCGAAGGCTCGGGCTTTTCTGTGAAGCAACCACCGTCGCCAAATCCGCTTGGAGAAGGAATCCCAGCGCCGGCAGGTCTTCTACGGAACCCTCGTGACCCGGGCTTCGAGCCTCAGGTCGCCCGGCGGGCAGGCGGATAGCGCGTCGGCGAGGAATGCCCGCTCACGCTGGTCGACGCTGAGGCGCCAGCGGAACTTCACGGCGATCCAGCGGGCGATGTAGGGGCATTCGAAGCCCGGCTGCTCCGGCATCCACTCGGCGGGGTCCTGATCAGACTTGGACCGGTTGCTCGATGCCGATACGGCGATCAGCGAGTAAGGCCGGAGGTCGTTGGCGAAATCGTCCCTCCTGGCCTCGGGCCACCGGCGAGCACCGGATGCCCAGGCTTCGGCCAGCGGAACCATGTGGTCGACGTCGAATTCGCCCGGGTCCGTCGTGCTGGCGCCGTCATAGGCCGAGAACCAGCGCCCTGAATCGGCGCCGCAGGGTCCGCTTCGCCGGTCCTGCCTGGCCAGAACGACCTCCCGTACGTCGCATTCGCCGAGGTCCCGCCAGTGGTAGAAGAGATCGCGGTCGTAGCCCTTTTCGACCTCGGCCGAGACCTTGAGCCTGCTGAGCAGGCCGGCGATGGTCGGCTCACCTTGTGCGCCGGCGTCATTCGTCTGGCTGGTGCCACCGCCGTTCGCCTGGACGGCGCCGCCGTCCCGACCTCCCCCACCCTGGCCGGCATTCTGTCCGGCCGCCTGATTCTGCCCCGCCCCCTTGCCGTCAGCCGCCCGCTGTGGTCGGTTGTCGCTGGTCCCGCCTTCCTCACCCCCCGCACAGCCCGAGGCGAGCAGGACCAGAGCCAGCACGAGACCGGCGGCGATCCGGCGCCCTTTCGATCCAAGCGTCTGTATCCGCGACGAACCCACCCTCCGATTCTCCCAACCGCTCCGGATCCGATCGTCAGCGGCGTTTGAATTCGAGGGACAGCGGCAATACATTGGGAGAGGTGTCCGATGAAGGTGCGGGATTCTGACCCGCACCGGTCCATCTAGAACGAATCGAAAGGAGCCGTCGTGGCCAAGACAAAGAGTAAGAAGAGGGTCGACAAGGATCTCTACGACCGCCTGAGGGCTGAAGGGGTGCGCAAGAAGGTCGCCAAAGAGGTCTCGAGACTGCGTCCTGACAAGGACAGCGCCCAGATGAAGGCGGTTCGCCGGGTCGCCAACGACCTCGACAAGGCCGCCAAAGACGTCAAAGACCTGGTCACCGGCGGGCCCCAGAAACGCTCCAAGGCCGCCAAGAAGGGTGCGAAGACCCGCAAGAAGAACAAGGCAGGCAAAAAGTAGGCAGAAGGGGTCGACGAATTCCTGGCCGATGAGCGGAAAGACAGGAAGTACCCGTAAGACGAAGATCAAGGACGCGGCCGCCGACTTCCTCGAGAAGCGGCGGATCGCGGTCACCGGCGTATCCCGCGAAGCCTCCGACCACGGCAGCAACGTGGTCTACGGGCGCCTGCGTGATCGTGGCTACGAGGTCTTCGCGGTCAATCCGAATGCCGAAGAGGTCGAGGGTGATACGAGCTATCCCGATCTCGCTTCCATTCCCGGCGGAGTCGAGGCGGTGGTGATCGCGACCCGACCCGAAACGGCGGAGCGAACGATGCGCGAATGCGCCGAGCTGTCAATCGGGCATGTCTGGATGCACCGTGGACCCGGCCCGGGCAGCGTCTCGGAGGAGGCGGCCGAATACGGTCGGCACCACGGCATAACCGTGATCGACGGAGGATGCCCCTGCATGTTCGGACCGACCGCCGACACCGGCCACAAGGCGATGTGCCTGGTACTCAAACTCACCGGAAACGTGCCCCGCAAGGTCTGAACGGGCCTTGCCTCCCCCCAGGTCCAGACTGATGGTTGGGTAGACGCGACCGGCCGTCGGGCCTCACGGGCGGTCATGCATGGGCCGGGAAGGACTCGAACCTTCGACCTACGGATTATGAGTCCGCTGCTCTAACCGACTGAGCTACCGGCCCGCGGCGGCGATCATATTCCGAGCACCGCCAGTGGAGACTGACCGTCCTGCTCAGTCGTCATCGCCGTCGTGGTCTCCGCCGCCCTCGTCATGGCTGTCTTCCGATTCGCCTGATCCCGAGTCACCCGAGGGCGCCGGCCCGGCAGATGTTCCGCCCCCAGATGAAGCACCGGATACGCCGGTATCGACTGGCGCCACGGACTGATTGCCATCTTCAGATCTCGCTTCGTCGTTGCGCTCCTGATTGCGCCCGCCCTGACCCTGGTCGGCCTTCGATCCCCCTGTGCCGCTCCGCGATCCGCGGTCGGCGGGTGGATCGAGGGCCCTGCCGGCGGATACCGGTTCGCCGGCTATCCCGATCGGCTGGTCGGTCAGATTGTGTGCGACGAGCGCGATCGCAACCGCGAGAACGATGCCCAGAAGGCCGAGCCCGAGCCAGGTCGCGACGCTGCGCGCGTTGATCGGTGGCTGCTCATTGCCGTTCATGGGAACCACCGTACGGAAGCAATGGTTAACGCAGGGCAAAATCTGAAGGGACTCAACTTCGCCCCCTGTTTTCGACGGGAAGGCTCACCGTGGCCCGGGCACCCGTCGGCTGCCGCGAGCCGATCGTGACCTCCCCGCCCCACTGGCTGATCAGCTCCCGGGCGATAGCCAGTCCGAGCCCCGTGCCCTTGACGCCCTGCCTTCCGGCCCGACCCCTCGCGAAGCGCTCGAATACGGCCTCCTCCTCACCGGGCTCGAGGCCCTCGCCCTGGTCAAGCACACTGATGCGGCCCGTCGCGACCTCGACAGTGATCTCGCTTTCGGCAGGCGAGTAGTTGACGGCGTTCTCGATGAGGACATCGAGAACACGCTCGAGGTCTACGCGGGCGCAGAAGACGGGGTTCGGTTCTCCTTCGTGCGGCAGGTCGAGAACCAGCGACCGCTCCCCCGCGGCCGCCGCCCACCTGTCGCAGGCCTCTGCGGCCAGTTCTTCGAGTTCGATCTGCTCCCCCGGAACATCCCTCTCCCCCGCCCTGCTGAGCACCAGCAGTTCGTCGACCATCTTCGAGAGGCGGTCGACCTCGACCAGCCCGGCCTCGGCCTCGGCTCGGGAAGCGGGGTCCTCCAGGTCGTCACTGAGGCCTTCGAGCCTGAGTCTGAGGCCGGTCAGTGGAGTCCGCAGCTGATGGGACGCACTGGCAACGAACTCTTTCTGGCTGCGCAGCAGCCGGCCCACCCGGGCCGTCATCTCGTTGAACGACCTGGCAAGCGACCTCTGCTCGGTACTGCCACGGATCTCGGCTACCGGCTCGGTGGCCGGATCGCCTTCGCCGGTCGCATACTCGCGAGCAGTGGACTCGAGCCTCCTGATCGGCCGGGCGATCTGGTTCGCGATGACCGCGCCGACCAGCAGAGCGAATGCGATCACCAGGAGCGCGAGCAGCCCGATGCCGACCAGCGAGCGCCGGACCGCAGACTGCACGGCGTCGACGCTCTGCGTGATTCGAACCGCTCCTACCGTGCGCCGGCCCCGGACGATCGGATCGGAGGTCGCCAGCAACCTGGTGCCGAGGGTGTCGCTGTCCCGCTCACGCTGGACGCCTTCCCCGTCGAGAGCGACGGCGATCTCCGGCCGTGAGCTGTAGTCCTCCCCGATGTTCCTGGAGCCGCCGCTGTCGCTGATGACTGTCCCTGAACCGTCGACGACAAGCACCCTGCCGCGAACCGCCCTGCCGGCGATTCGAACCAGGCGATCGAGCGCCGGATCGTCCGGTGTCCCGATCAGGCTGGCCGCTCCGGTTGCGACGATCGCCGCCTGGCTCCGGGCCTGGGTTCGCACCTCGTCGTTGACACGGTCCCTGAAGCTCAGGGCGAGCGGCAGGCCCAGCGCGACTATCGCTATGAGAAGCACATAGGCGACCGCGATCAGAAGGAGGGTGCGGAGGCTTACGGCCGCTCAGCTCCCGGATCGGCGAAGCGGAAGCCCACTCCGCGGACCGTGTGGATATAGCGGGAGTCGGTGGCGCTGTCGCCGAGCTTGCGACGCAGCGCCCTTATGTGGACGTCGAGCGTCTTGGTCGAACCGAACCAGTTGACGTCCCATACGTTCGCCATCAGGTCTTCCCTTGTGACCACGTTGCCGGCATGCCTGGCCAGCTCGGCCAGAAGGTCGAACTCCTTGCGGGACAGATCGAGTGCTTCGCCGTCGAGGAGGACCCGGCGCGCTGAAAGGTCGATCGACAGGTCGAGGATCTCGATCGGAGCGAGTTCGGCCTCGGGGCCGCCGCTGCCGGCCCTTCTGAGGATCGCCCGGATCCTCGAAATCACCTCGCGGGAGCTGAACGGCTTGACCACGTAGTCATCGGCGCCCAGTTCGAGGCCGATCACCCGGTCGGTTTCGGTACCTCTGGCGGTCAGCATGAGGATCGGGACCTCGGACCGGCGCCTGATTTCCACGCAGACGTCACGCCCGTCGCCGTCGGGCAGGCTGAGGTCGAGGACGACCAGGTCCGGACTCAGCCGCTCGAACATCTCGAGCGCGGAAGCGGCTGTCTTCGCCCCGATCGGCACGAATCCGGCCGCCTCCAGGGAGCGGCTGAACGGCTGGGCGATCGAGTCTTCGTCTTCAACCAGCAGAACTCTCGCTCCAGGTTCCTCCATGGCCTTCATCGGGCGAGTTTATAGCCGCCGCGGACCTCCGAATCAGGTTTTACCTGCTCCTAACCCTGCCTTTGGCCGGGCGTTGTCGGGCGTTGCGGAGACTGCCTGCGACCGATCAGATTCCGAAAGCGAAACGAGGGGTTGATTTCAAAATGGAAAACGTGAAAACAAAAGCAGCGGTATCGGCAACGGTGCTGGCGCTCGGCGGTCTGGCCGGAGTGGCGATCGCCTCAGATCCCGGCCAGTCTGATCCGGAGCCTGCCGCGGCGGTCAAACCGAAGGTCAAGACCGAGGTCATCCACAGGACCATCCACCGAACGAAGAAGGCGGCTTCCACCGGCACAGCCCCGGCGTCCCCGGAGCCCTCATATACGTCTTCGCCCTCCGCCTACGTCGAGCCGGCTTCGGACTACGTTGCGCCTGCCCCGTCCGAAACTCCCTCAGCGATCAGCTCATCCAGCGGAGCCGGCGAATACGAGGGAGCGTACGAAGAGTCGGAAGATCACGATGAATCCGGCGAACATGAGGGGACGGACGATCACTATGAGTCCGGCTACGAAGGCGAAGACGATGACTGAATCTCGCACGAAGCGGAGGCGCAAGCCCTCGCCGGTGGTGGTCTTCCTGGCCTCGGCGGCGCTCTTCGTCTCGGCCCTGGGCTTTCTGTCCTACCAGCTCGCCCAGGGCAGTGATCCGTCTCTCGGAGCCGGTGCGCTGACGGCAGACAAGCCGCAGCGTCCGGTGGTGACCGTGAGGCGGATCATCAAGCGGCACGTGATCACCACCGTGGTCCCGGCCGAGACCGGCACCGCAGTCTCCTCGGCGGGTAGCCCTTCGACCGGGTCGGCACCGGCGCCGGTCACTTCGGCACCCGCTCCCGCGCCGGCTCCGGCTCCGGCACCGGTCGTCACCGCCAGTTCGTAAGGAGAGAGGATCGACATGCAGGAATTCGAAGAACAGTTCGAGGCGATGGGGTCCCGGATCAGAGTTCTGATCGGACCCCCGGTGGACCCGGAAGCCGCTTCGGCCCACGAGGCGGGCCGACGGGTCCGGGAGTTCATCCACGAGTTTGACGGCCGCCTCTCGAGGTTCAGCCAGGAAAGCGAGCTCAGCTCGCTCAACCGGGACCCGAGGGACGAGGTCCCCGCATCCGACCTGATGAGGACCGCTGTCAAGGCCGGAATCTGGGCCGCCCGGCGGACCGGAGGGCTGGTCGATCCGACCCTGATCGAAGAGGTCGAGGCCGCGGGTTACCAAGAGTCCCGCGCCGGCATGTCCGGCGTACCGGTCACCGAATCCCTCGCGGCTGCGCCCGCAAGGCAGGCGGCCCGGCCAAGCGCGACCGGGGGATGGAAAGAGTTCGCCGTCGACGACAGCCGCGGAGTGGTCCGGCGCCCGGCCGGTCTCGGATTCGACACCGGCGGCACCGGCAAGGGACTGGCCGCCGACCTGGTCGCCGAAGCGCTGGCCGGCTACTCCCGTTTTCTGATCAGCTGCGGTGGCGACATCCGTATCGGTGGTCCCGACGCCCTCGCCGACCCCTACGAGGTCCAGGTCGAGCACCCGGTGAGCGGAGGCAAACCTCACCGGTTCCGGCTCGGCTCGGGCGGCATCGCGACTTCCGGCATCAACGCCAGGGCCTGGCGACGCGATGACGGTAGCCCCGCCCACCACCTGATCGACCCCGCCACCGGCGAACCGTGCTGGTCGGGCCTGATCGGCGCCACGGCGCTCGGCCGCACTGCGCTGGAATCCGAGACCCTCGCCAAGGCGGCACTTCTTTCCGGACCGGCTGACGGTCGCGAGATTCTCGGTCGCCACGGCGGCCTGCTCGTCCACGAAGACGGTGAGGTCGAAGTCGTCGGTCAGATGAACCTGACTCTCAGGATCCCCCAGATCAATCAGGCGTCGCTCCAGACAAGGCAGGTGGCAGCATGAACAACGTCGACAGAGCAGTCACCGAATACGGCTGGTGGCTCGCAAGCCGCGCATCCGGCCTGGTTGCACTGGTCCTGGTCACCATCTCCGTCGCGATCGGCCTGACCATGGCGAGCAAGCTCGCCCGCCGGCCCGGAATGCCCCGCATCCTTACGGCCATCCACGAGCAGACCGCCCTCGCGGGCCTGATCGCGATCGCCGTCCACGGCATCACCCTGATCGGAGATCCGTGGCTGAATCCGGGAGTCAGCGGCGTTCTGGTCCCGTTCACCATGGACTACCGGCCGGTCTGGACCGGCCTGGGAACGATCGCCGGGTTGTTGGCCCTGCTTCTCGGACTGAGCTTCTACTTCCGGCGCAGAATCGGCACGAAGCTCTGGCGCAAGGCGCACCGGGCGACCATCCTCGTCTACTTCCTGGCGATCGGCCACACGCTCGGCGCAGGCACCGACGGAAGCGCGATCTGGATGAGGGGCTGGCTGATCGTCACCACGCCCCCGATCATCGTGCTGTTCCTCTACCGAATCGGTTCGGCTCGCTTCGGCAAGAGCCCGCCGCGCAAGAGAGTTTCCCGGCCGATCGACAACGGACTCGGTGGCAGGGACAAACGGATCACAGCGACGCATGGCAATGCCGTCCTGCCAGGAGGCGAAGCGTCATGAGCGACCGTGGAGTAGTGATCGTCGGTGGCGGCCTGGCTGCACACAGGTGCGCCCGGACCCTGAGGAAGGAGGGATACGGGTCCCCGATTCGCATCGTCTGTGGCGAGAACGAAATCCCCTACGACCGGCCTCCGCTCTCCAAAGCCCACCTCTCCGGATCCGAGGGCGAAGTGGATCTGGCACTCAGCCCGGCCGCCTGGTACGAAGACAACGAAGTCGACCTGCTCCTGGGCCGACTTGCGGTCGAACTGGAGGCGCCGGAGCACCGGATCAGGCTCGACGACGGCACCCTGCTGCCCTACGACAGGCTGCTGATCGCGAACGGCGCCACGGCGAACATGCTGCCGGCGCTTGCCGACTTCTCCAACGTGCATACGCTGCGGACTGCAGACGACGCCCGGAGGCTCAAGGACGAGATCGGCAACGGCGCGCATCTGGCGTTGATCGGGTCCGGCTTCATCGGCCAGGAAGTGGCGGCGACCGCGCGCGGCCTCGGGGACGAAGTCACCATACTCGAGGCGCTGGGGTCCCCCCTCGAGCACATACTCGGACCGGAGACGGGCCGGCGATTCACCAACTTCCACAGCGGACGCGGCACAAACCTGCTGACCAGCGCCATGGTTGAGTCCGCCCGCGGCAACGGCCGTGTGGAGGAGCTTCTCCTTTCGGACGGCCGCCGTGTGGAGTGCGACACGGTGGTGGTCGGTGTGGGTGTGCGTCCCGCGACCGACTGGCTCGTCGGCAGCGGCCTCGAGCTCGACGGCATCCGGACAGACGCCGGAGCACGCACCTGCCTTGAAGACGTCTTCGCGGCAGGAGACGTGACCCGGAGCTTCGACCCGCACACCGGCAGGCACAGCCGGTCCGAACATTGGGATGCCGCCGTCCGGCAAGGCCGGGCCGCGGCCCTCTCGATGCTCGGGAAGGATGCTCCCGCGCCGCACCTGCCCAGCTTCTGGAGCGACCAGTACGGGTCCCGGATCCAGTACGTCGGGCACGCCGAACTGGCAGACAGGATCGAGGTGGACGAGGGCCCGGACGAAGGCAGCTTCTCGGTGAGCTATTTCCGCCAGAACCACCTGGTGGCGGCGCTCGCCGTCGACCAGCCCCGCGTGATCGCGGCGGCCGGCCGCACGATTCAACAGTCACACAAGGAAAACCAGCCAGAGAAAGGCAAAGAAAATGAACTGCAGAGCGCGAGTTGACGAAAACAGCTGCAGCGGTCACGGTGACTGCGTCGATGTGGCACCGTCGATATTCCGCCTGGACGACGACATCGCCGAGGTGGTGGCCGGGGGACCGGTCGAGTTGCTGATCGAGGCAGCCGAGGCCTGCCCGGCGGCGGCGATCTCGGTTGTCGACGGCGACACCGGGGAGCAGCTCTTCCCCTGACGCGCCGATAAGGTCCCGCATGCGATGGAGGGGCAGGGAGACCAGACAGATTTCGACGTTCTGATCGTCGGCGCCGGGCTCTCGGGGATCGGGGCCGCCTGCCAGCTGCAGTCGGAGCTGCCGGACAAGAGCTTCGCCCTGCTCGAGTCGCGCGGGTCGCTCGGCGGAACCTGGGACTTCTTCAAGTACCCGGGCTTCCGGTCCGACACCGACATGCAGACGCTCGGCTACCGGTTCCGGCCCTGGCTGGAGGACGACGCCGTCGCAGACGGCCCCGCCATCCTCCGCTACATCACCGAAACGGCTCGCGAATACGACATCGAGCGCCACATCGTCTTCAACCGGAGGGCGGTCCGGGCGGACTGGTCGAGCGCGGAAGCCCGGTGGACCGTCACGGCGAACGACGGCGCGGGCGGACAGGCATTCACCTACAACTGCAGCTTTCTCTACGTCTGCAGTGGCTACTACCGCTACGACCAGGGCTACGTGCCCGACTTCAAGGGCATGTCCAGCTTCAAGGGCGAGCTGGTCCACCCCCACAAGTGGCCCGAGGACCTCGACTACTCGGACCGGAAAGTGGTCGTGATCGGAAGCGGAGCGACCGCGGTGACCCTGGTACCGGCAATGGCCGATACGGCGGAGCACGTGACGATGGTGCAGCGCTCCCCCAGCTACATCCTCCCCATACCCCGCAAGGACGTGATCGCCGACGGTCTGCGGCGCTTCGCCGGAGACCGCATCAGCTACGCGGTCACACGGTGGAAGAACATCCTCATGGCCATCGCCGTCTACCAGCTATGCAGACGCCGGCCGGGCCTGGTCCGGAGACTGTTTCTCTCGATCGCCAGACGCAACCTGCCGGAAGGTTTCGACGTCGAGACCCACTTCACCCCGAAATACGAACCGTGGGACCAGCGCCTGTGCATGGTGCCCGACGCAGACCTGTTCACGTCACTCAGGCGCGGTGACGCTTCGGTCATGACCGACGAGATCGAGACCTTCACCGAAGATGGCCTCAGGCTGAAGTCGGGAACCGAACTCGAAGCCGACGTCATCGTCACTGCGACCGGTTTCGACCTGCTTCCTTTCGGCGGCATCGAGTTCGTCGTCGACGGGCAGAAGGTCAACCTTCCCGAGACCGTCACCTACAAGGGCCTGATGCTGAGTGACATTCCGAACTACGCCTTCACGATCGGTTACCCGAACGTGCCGTTCACCCTGAAGGCCGATCTGGTCGGCGGCTATGTCTGCCGTCTGCTGGCGCTGATGGACGAGCGTGGCGTCGACATCTGCGTGCCCAGGTTCGACGACCCTTCGGTCGAAGAGATCTCGCTGATGACCATCACCTCCGGCTACGCGATGCGAACCGAGGAAGCACTCCCGAAAGCCGGCTCGAAGGAGCCCTGGAGACCTGACCGGAAGTACCTTCAGGACCTGATCCTGCTTCGCCACCGGCCCGTCTCCGACAGGGCGCTGCGCTTCTCGAAAAAGCAGGAGACGCCTTCCCGGGAGCCGGCCGTAAGGGCCTGAACGGACGGATGCCCCGCCGGAGGCGGTGCGCGGCTCTGTACAATCTCCTGTCGATGTCTCTCCGTACGCCGATACTCCTGGTCGCCCTTCTCATCGCCGCAGTCGCGGCGATCGCCGGGCCCGGAAGCTCCGCCGGACTGCTGCTGCTGACTCCGGTACTGGCGGTGCTGATGCCGCTGCTCGCCGGCGCCTACCTCGGAGAGAGGTCGATCGCAAGGGTCGCCTCCTGGTTCGCCAGGGCTCTCAGGCCTGACTTCAGCGGGCCCGTCTCGACCCCGCTTGCCGCATCATGGATCCGTTCTCTTCGAGACGGATTCACCGCGGCCAACGGCAGTCGCGGGCCTCCCCTCCTTTCCGCCTAGACGAATCCCGTTTCCGGAACCCGGCGAGCCGCCTGGTTCCCGAGCGAAAGGAGTCCCATGAGAGGTTCACGCCTCGTGGTCTGCCTGGTCGCCGCCGTTTCTGCTCTGGTAATCGCCGGGTGCGGCTCGGACGACAGCCAGGAACCACTCAACGGAATGACGCGCCAGCCCCGGACAGAGGTCGGCAACGTCTCACTTCCGAATGTAAATCCAGAAAGCAGCAATACCGAAGGTGCCTTCACCGGCTCCGGCGACGGACTGATGCTGGTCTATTTCGGCTTCACCAACTGCCCTGACGTATGCCCGACGACGCTCGCCGACCTGCGGCTCGCGATGGAGGACATGGATGAGGGGCAGAAGGAGCGGATACAGGTCGGCATGGTCACGGTCGACCCGGAGCGCGACACCGGGAAGGTCCTCAACGGCTACCTCGGCTTCTTCTTCCCCGAAGAGCAGTTCTCGTCATTCAGGACGATGGACAAGGCTCAGCTGGCAAGGGTCGAGGAGGTCTTCGGGGCTTCCCACCGGATCGGCAAGAAGCAGAAGGACGGCAGCTATGACGTCGATCACTCCGCCCTCCTCTACGCGGTCGATTCGGACGGCGTGGTCGAGGTCGAATGGCCCTTCGGTACCACCGCTGAAGACATGCGCTCGGACATCGAGCAGTTGCTCGACCAGCGAGCGGATCAATCCGATTCATAAAACAAGAACGAAATTACTGAAGCGATAAGGAGATACGAAATGAACCTGAAGAAACCCGCACTGATACTCACCGCAATCGTCTGTTGCGGCGCCCTGCTGGCCGCCTGCAGCTCGGACGACTCGTCCAGCGATTCGGTTGCCGTGAACGACGTATGGACCCGGGTCACCGCCCCGACCGCGACCATGGGGGCGGTCTACATGAACCTCGAGAGCGCCGACGGCGACCGGCTGGTCTCGGCCAGTGTGCCGAGTGACGTTGCCGGGAAGACCGAGATCCACGAGACCACCGGCAGCCACAGCGGCATGGATGCTGAATCCGATGCCGACATGGATCCGGGAACGACCATGGAAGGTGGTATCGCGGTTGAGCCTGCCGACGACTCCGAGGGTGACATGGAGAGCGAAGGCAGCATGGACGGCGAGTCCGGAGACGGAAGCATGGAAGGCATGGACAGCGAGAGCGGCGACATGCCCGAAGCGATGATGGGTATGCGCCAGCTCGAGGACGGCCTGGAGCTCCCGGCCGGCGAAGAAGTCTCGCTCGAGCCCGGCGGCTACCACGTCATGCTGCTCGAACTCGCGCAGCCGATCGCCGAAGGAGACACCATCCAGGTGACCCTGGTGTTCGAGAACGCCGGAGAGGTTCAGGTTGAAGCGGAAGCGCGAGAGACCGAGAGCTGATTCGAGGCGTCCCGTCCTGACGGCGCTGATCACGGTGGCTGCGGCCGCCGTGATCTTCGCCGGCTGTGGCGGCGGGGATCGCCAGGGCGAAACCGTCACGATCAAGATCCCGCCGAACGCCTCGGAGCTCGTCGCCCAGGGCAAGAACGTGCCCGGGGTTCCGGACCGGATCGTCGGCACGGTCGGCGACACTCTGGTGATCGACAATCGCGATTCTTCGACCCAATTTGTGGCCGGTTACTCGATTTCCCCCGGCCAATCCCTTAAGATTCCCTTAAACCGGGCGGGAGACTACGAAACCAACTGCTCGGCACATGAAGACAAGTCGCTGAAAATGTCGATATCCGAGCAGCAGTAGCAAAGGGGTGGAGCAATGGGATTTCTTTCTGATCCGACAACCAAAGTCCGCAGAGGCATCCTGATCGGTCTCGCCGTAATGGCCTGTGGCGGCCTGTTCGCGGCCGGCTGTGGCGGGGACGACGACTCGGGCTCCACCGACAACACCGAAGCCACCGGTACGACCAGTGCGGGCGGCGACAGTGGCAACGGTGGCGGTGGCGGCAGCGCCGATCCCAACGCCGCCGCGATCGCGGTATTCGATTCCTCGGGCTGCGCCGGATGCCACACACTCAGCGTGGCGGATGCCAGCGGGGCGATCGGGCCCAACCTCGATGACACCTCGCTCTCGACCGAACAGATCGAGGCTCAGATCAGGAGCGGCGGCGGAGCGATGCCGCCTTACGAAGGCCAGCTGTCAGACGCGCAGATCACCTCGCTGGCCGAGCTGATCTCTTCGAGCTAGCCGTCTAGATCGCGAAGAGCTGGGAGAGCGAGCGGCCCACGTCGGGGGGCTCCTCTTCCTCGGCCGCTGCGGCCTTTACCCCCTGGGCGAGAGCTTCAGCGGCTTCGGAGATCTGGTTGGCGCGGTTCGGGCGGATCTCACCTGCCTCGGCAGCCTCGGAGAGGTCCGACTCCATGAGTCCTGCGAGCTCCCCCAGCCTGCCCAGCCCCAATGCGGAAGCCGTGCCATGGAGGGCGTGGGCCTCCTGGCGAAGGGCCTCGAAGTCGCTGGTTCCGGTGTCCAGCCCGGCGGCGATCACATCGCAGCGTTGGCGGGCCTCTTTGGCAAACGCTCCCAGAAGATCGCTATCTGGCTTCTCTTCACTCATTGACTTCCTTCCCCGAAAAGAATGCTGTAACCCGACGTACTGCTCCGTATGGGCAACATTGTTGCCGTTCACGTGATCTCCTGCACCGCGACCCGGCCGAACCCGTCGCGACATCGCCCATCTGATCTAGTCTGAGCGCAGTTTCCCTATCCGAACGGAGAGATCGTGGCGAAGAGAGCAGCACTTGTAACTGGTGGTTCCGGAGGTATCGGTCTGGCTATCGCGAGAAGGCTGGCCCAGAGCGGCTACGCGGTCACGATCTCCGGCAGGCGTGAAGACAAGCTGCTGGCTACGGCCGAAGCGCTCGCCAACGAGGACTTCAAGGTCGAAGCCGTGGTTGCCGACGTGACCAGCGAGCAGGCGGTCGTTGACCTTGTCGCCGAGCACAAGCGCCAGTGGGGCCGGCTCGACTGCCTGGTCAACAACGCCGGAGTCGGCATCGGCCAGCCGATCGACGCCATCCAGTCCAAGCACTTCGACCTGCAGGTCGGGGTCAACCTGCGGGCGCTGGTGATCGCCACCCGTGAAGCCTCGGAGATGCTCAAGGCCGCCGGTGGAGAGCACGGCAAGGCACTTGTCGTCAACCTCGCCTCGATCGCCGGAAAGCAGTACCCGGCCTGGCTCTCGGTCTATGCGGCGACCAAGGCGGCGGTGATCTCCTACTCGCAGTCCTGCCAGAAGGAGTTCGGAACCTCCGGGGTCGGTGTGACTGCGATCTGTCCCGGTTTCGTCGCGACGGACATGACCGAGTTCGCGCAGGAGCAGGTGCCGGCGGAGAAGATGATGAAGACCGACGACATCGCCGAGGCGGTTTCTTTCCTGCTCAACGTCTCCCCCAACTGCGTCGTGCCCGAGATCGTCATGTCACGGCCGGGCTCGGGCCCTGACAGCGGCGGGATGTGAGCGAAGCGCCCCTGCGCTGCATAGTCGCCGCATTCGGCGACCCGGGACATGTCTTTCCCGCCGTCTCGCTCGCCCGGGCGCTGTCGGAGCGCGGCCACGAGGTCATCGTCGAGACCTGGCCACAGTGGAAGGAGGCGGTCGAAGGAGCCGGACTGGCCTTCACCGGAGCCGACGAATACCAGGTCTTCCCTCCGCCGCAGTCGGGCTCACCCGGTGGCGGCGACGCGGCACTGGCACTGATGCCCCTGCTGGAAGACTTCCGGCCCGATGTCGTCGTGAACGACATCCTGACCCTGGCCCCTGCCCTGGCGGCCGAGAAGTACGGCTGCCGCAGGGCGACGCTCGTCCCCCACGTCTACCCGGTGAGCAACCCCGGCATGCCGATGTTCTCGACCGGCGCCCTGCCTCCCAGGACCCGGCTCGGCAGAAGGCTCTGGGACGCCGGTGACCGCCTGCTCGAACGAGGGCTGATCCGCGGCCGCGACGACCTCAACGCGCAGCGGCAAGTGGCCGGGCTGCCGCCGACCGGGAGGTTCCACGGAGGTATCAGCCCGGACCTTGCCCTGGTCGCGACCTATCCCCAACTCGAATACCCGCGCGACTGGCCCGGCTCGGTCCACGTGACCGGGCCGATGCCCTTCGAGATGGCCCATGCCGACATAGAACTTCCCCCGGGCGAGGATCCGCTGATCCTGGTCGCCCCGAGTACCTCGCAGGACCCCGACAACCGGCTCGTCCGTTCGGCCCTGGAGGCGATGGAAGGGCAGCCCGTGCGGGTGGTCGCGACGACCAACCGGGTCGTGCCCTCCCGGCCGATCGAGGTTCCGGGAAACGCCGTCCTGGTCGACTGGCTGAGCTACTCGCAGGTGATGCCCCAGGCCGAGCTGGTGATCTGCCACGGCGGCCACGGCACGGTCGCCCGCTCCCTGGCCGAGGGAGTCCCGCTGCTGATCTGCCCGGCGGCCGGAGACATGAACGAGACTGCCGCCCGCGTGACCTGGGCAGGGGTCGGCCTGGCGGTCAAGTGGAGCCTTACCGGACCCAGGTCACTCCGCTGGGCTGCGGCCGAAGTCCTCGGTGATCCGGCCTTCAGCGAGAAGGCGGCGGAGATCGCCGTCTGGTCACGGCAGAACGACGGCGCCGTCAGGGGTTCGCAGTTGATCGAAGCCCTGGCGGCGGATCCACTCGGGGGGTGGGAGTCGAACCCACAACCGTCCGGTTAACAGCCGAATGCTCTACCGTTGAGCTACCCCCGAAGGTCACTGCCCGGAAAGCCGGGGAACCTCTTTTCGAGGCGTCGAGTGGAGGCAGAACCCTAGCGGAGAGTGACCGAAAAAGGTTTGCGTCAGGCGGTCCCGGGGCCACCGGCCTCGGCCCGGCGCAGGTCGTCGACCAGTCTCGAGCGCCGCCGGTTGAGCTCGGCCCGGGCGTCCGGGTCTCCGGAAGCGGCGTCGGCGATCCGATCCTCGAGTTCGGCCAGCTCGAGCTCCATGAAGTTGCGGCGGATCGACCCTTCGCCGACCTGGGCCGGTTCGGCCGCCACGACCATGGCCGCGATCAGGCTCGAAAGCTCCCGGTCCTGGGGATCGAGTCCTTCGGTGGGACTGTCGAGGTGCTCCTTGAGCCAGGCCACGGCGCGCACGGTCAGTGGTGAGCTGAGATGGGCGGGCTCGAGCCGGGCGATGTACTCCCGGCCCTCTTCCGGCCTGGCGATGCACATCGCCAGGAGTGAGCGCTCGCGCCGCTCACGCCTGGAAAGCAGGCTGTCGGCGACCGGAGCCCGCTCTCCACCATCCTGAGAGCCGGAACCACGGCCCGCCTCGCCGGAGCGGTCCGGCCGCGCCGCGTAACCTCCCTCGGCGCCGCCCGTTTCGGCAGGTGCCTGCTCAACCCGGGCCACGACCACGGTCGGATCGATTCCGAGGCGCTCCGCCACTCGCCTGGTCAGGTCCTCCCTGGTCGCACCGGGAGCGATCGCCGCCAGCACCGGAGCCGCCTCCCCCAGTCCGCGGTCGCGGTCCTGAGGTGAGTTCGAATCGACCGAATCGAGAATCAGCCCGATCTGAAAGTCCGGCAGGTCCACTGCTCCGGCGACCATTTCGAGGAAGCGCTCGCCGCCCCCTTCGGCAGTCGCGATCTCGGCCGGGTCTTCGCCCGCGGGCATCGCGACCACCCGGATCGTCAGCTTCCTCCCGGCCGCCACCTCCTGGGCCCTGAGCATCGCTTTCCTGCCGGCGGCATCGGCATCCAGTGCGAGGACGACCGTATCCACGGTGGCCGAAAGCTGGGCGATCTGCTGCTCGGTGATCGCCGTCCCCATGATGCCGACGGTCTCCGTGAGACCCGCCTGGTGCAGGGCGAGGACGTCGGTATAGCCCTCGACCACCAGCGCCCTGCCGGCCTTCGCCATCGCCGGCCTGGCCTGGTCTATCCCGTACAGGATCTCCGACTTGTGGAAGAGCTCGTTCTCCGCCGAGTTGAGGTACTTCGGCTTCTGGTCAGGGCTCATCGCCCGGGCCCCGAAGCCGACCGCCCTGCCGCGGGCATCCCGGATCGGAAAGGTGATGCGCTTGCGGAAGCGGTCGTACATGCCGCCGTTGCGGCCCTTCTGGGCCAGTCCGGTGGCGGCAAGCTCCTCAACCTTGAAGCCGGCCCTCTGGCCCCGCAGGATCAGGGTGTCCCATGCACCGGGGGCGTATCCGACGCCGAACTTCGAGAGGACCTCGGTGCCGAGCCCGCGCGACTCAAGGTACTCCCGCGCCTTCTTCGCCTCAGGCGCGTCCTGGAGAAAAGCCGAGTAGAAGCCGGCTGCGCGTTCCAGAAGTTCGCTCATCCTGTTTCGAGCCTTGCGGCGCTGTTCGGCCCGTGGATCTTCCTGTTCTCTGGTGATCTCGACCCCGTACCGTTCGGCCAGAAGCTCGACCGCGGCGGGAAAGTCGACGTTCTCGACCTCCGCGACGAAGTCGAAGAGGTCTCCCCCGACCCCGCAGCCGAAGCAGTGGTAGAGCTTCTCTTCGGCATGGACCGAGAACGACGGCGATCGCTCCTCGTGGAAAGGGCAGAGACCGGTGTAGCGGACTCCCTGGCGGCGCAGGTCGGTCCGGGCCGAGACGATCTCGACCATGTCGGCCGCGGCGCGGACGCGATCGATGGTGTCAGGGGTGAACTTGGACAACAGCGGCTACTCTAGCCCCCGGACCGCAGGAGGCTTTCAGAGCCGCGGAAGCCCGCCTTCAGAGCCGGGATCGCTCGGGCACGTAAAGGTCGGTGAAGTGGTTGATGCAGTAGCGGTCGGTCATGCCGGCAAGCAGGTCTGTCACCCGCTGGAGGTCGTCGGCATCGGGGTCCGACACGGGCACTTCATCCGGCCGTTCGAGGTAGTGCTCGAAAAGGGTCCGCAGCGCCCGGTGGACCTTCTCGTGCTCCGCCCTGGCGGTATCGCCGAGGTAGACGTTCTGGAACATGAACTTGCGCAGGCGAAGCATGGCGCTCCCCAGCTCCTCGCTCTGGCGGATCTCGGGCCCGGTCTTCGACTGCTCGACGATGTCCTTGACCAGCGCGTCGATCCGGCTGGACCCGGTGGGACCGAGCAGGGCGATCTCCTCGCGGGGCAGGTCCTCATGGCTCAGAACCCCCGCCCGGAGGGCATCGTCGATGTCGTGGTTGATGTAGGCGACGCGATCGACCAGCCGCACGATCTGCCCCTCGAGCGACTCGCTCTTGACCGGGCCGGTGTGCTTGAGGATGCCTTCTCTGACCGGCTGGTTCAGGTTCAGACCGCGCCCGTCACGCTCGAGCACGTCGACCACCCGGAGCGAATGCTCGTTGTGCCTGAAGCCGGGTCCGCCGTGCGCCCGGTTCGCCTCGTCGAGAGCCTGCTCACCGATGTGGCCGAAAGGCGGGTGTCCGAGGTCGTGGCCGAGGCCGATCGCCTCGGTCAGGTCCTCGTTCAGGCCGAGCGCCCGGGCGACGGTCCGGGCGATACCGGTCGCCTCGAGGGTGTGGGTCAGGCGGGTCCGGTAGTGGTCACCTTCCGGCGCGATGAACACCTGCGTCTTGTGCATCAGCCGGCGGAAGGCCTTGCTGTGGACGATCCGGTCACGGTCACGCTGGAACGGGCTGCGCAGCGCGTTGTCCTCTTCCGGCACGGCGCGTGTCGCCGGGTAGGAAGGCACGGCACGCTCGGAGAGGATCATCCCCTCGCGCTGTCCGGTCATCGCGGCGAAGCCGAGTGCGGGGTCAGGGCCTGCGGCCGGATCGCTCATGCGACGAGCTTCTCCTCGGGTCGCGGCAGTCGCACCTGGGCGTGGTGCTCGAGGGTCTCTCCGATCGCCCTTCCGGCCTGCCGGACGGCGTTCCCCGCGGCCTGCGGGGCCTCGCTCATCGGCCTTCCCAGGGCTCCGACCATGAACTCGTGCGCTTCGGCCGAGAGCGGGAACGAATTGGCCTCGCAGGTAGGACAGACGACTCCGCCGGCGACCCCCGAGAAGGCGGTCAGGTGGTCGCTGGTCCCGCAGCGCGAGCAGCCCGAGAGCTCCGGCGCGAAGCCCGCCGCCAGAGCCAGCTTGAGCCTGAAGGTGACCATCCCCCCCGGGCTTGCCGCCGGGCCTTCCGGTTCGGCGTCGACCAGTGCCAGGTAGCGGCAGAGCAGGTTGTATGCGGGAAGGTTCGGCTCGGCCCCGTCGAGCAGCCTCAGGACCGCGCCGCAGGCATCGCTGGCCGCCGCGATGCCACGCCCGGATGAGCGCAGCCTCGAATGCCCCTCGACGGTCTCCGCAGAGGTGACCGTGTGGAGGTCACCGCGGCCGCGGTGGAGCACGAGAGCCAGCCTGAAGAAGGGTTCCAGCCGGCCTCCGAACCTCGTCTTCGGCTTTCTCGAGCCCTTTGCGATCGCCCCGAGCCGACCGTACTCCCGTGAGTACAGGTGGAGGATCCGGTCGGCCTCGCCGTAGCGGATCGAGCGCAGGACCACGGCCTCTGTCTTGAAGGTCTTCGACATCAGCCCGAAGGTTGCCGGTTGGGTCGGACGATCAGCCGGCCCGGCTCAGGCGGCTCTCTTGCGGCGCGGACGGCGCCTGAGCCGTTTCTGGCAGCCCGGACAGAAGTAGGTCGAGCGGCCGCCGACCACGATCCGCACGATCGTCTCGCCGCACCTCGGGCAGTCCCCGCCCTCCCGCCGGTGGACCAGGAACTCGTTCTGCATGGCTCCGGCTTCACCGTGGGCGTCACGGTAGTCGTCGATCGACGCGCCACCGAGGTCGAGGCCGCGCTGGAGCGCCTCGACCACCCCGTCCCGCAGCGCCCGGTGGTGCTCGGGCTTCATCGAACCGCCCGGGGACAGCGGATGGAGTCCCGCCCGGAAGAGCGCTTCGTCGGCGTAGATGTTGCCGACACCGGCCACCCCTTTCTGGTTGAGCAGGAAGGACTTCAGCGGACCGGTCCGGCCGGCGCTCATCCCGGCCATCGCCTCGACCGTGAACTCCGGCGAGAGCGGCTCGACCCCGAGCCGTTCGTCGAAATAGGCCTCGAGGGTCTCCGGATCGGCGACGAAGCCCCGCCCGAACCTGCGCGGGTCGGCGAACAGCAGCTCCCCGCCGTCGTCGAGCGTGAAGCGGGCCTTCAGATGCCGGCCGGTATCGCCGGCGCTGTAGATGCGGGCATCACCGGGGTTGGCGGTGCCGTCAGGCGCCAGCAGCGTGATGCTGCCGGTCATCCTCAGGTGGATGACCAGCGAGTTGCCGTCGTCGAGCTCGAAGACCAGGTACTTGCCACGACGGCCGACGTCGGTGACCATCCGGCCACCGGCCGCCTTCTCGAAGGCAGCCGCGCTGGCGGGCTTGGCGAAGTACGGGTCGAGTACCTCGACCGCCTCGAACCTGCGACCGCCCAGATCTGGCTCGAGCTGCCGTCGGATCGTCTCTACTTCGGGCAGCTCGGGCACCCGTGGGTTCTATCAACCCGGGGTACCCGATCAGACGCCGGTGGCGCGGGGATGCGTCTTGAAGTAGACGTCCTTGAGCTGCTGCCCGGAGAGGTGGGTGTACATCTGGGTGGTGGCGACGTCGGCGTGGCCGAGCATCTCCTGTACCGAGCGCAGGTCGCAGCCGCCGGCGAGCAGGTGGGTGGCGAAGGAATGGCGAAGTGTGTGAGGGCTCATCCGGTCCTCGAGACCGACCGTCCTGGCGTGGCCCTGGACGATCTTGTAGAGGCCCTGGCGCGTCAGGGCCTTTCCCCGGAAGTTGAGGAACAGCGCCTTCTCGGGACGCCCCTTGGCCAGAGCCGGTCGGCAGGTCCTGAGGTAACGCTCGATCGCATAGATCGCCTGGCGGCCGAGCGGCACGATTCGCTCCTTGTTGCCTTTGCCCCGGGCCTTGAGCATGCCTTCATGCGTATCGATGTCGGTCAGCTCCAGATCGACAACCTCCGACGCCCGCAGCCCGCAGGCATACATGACCTCGAGGATGGCGAGGTCCCTGGACACCTGGGGCGAATCGCCTTTCGGGGCAGCGAGGAGCTTCGCAACCTCCGCCTGGTTGAGGACCTTGGGCAGCTTCTTCGAACGCCTGGGCGAGGCCATCCCGGCGGTCGGATCGCCGGAGATGATCTCCTCGCGGCGAAGGTGCTTGTAGAAGGAACGCAGGGCTGCGGTCTTGCGGTGGATCGTGGCCGAAGCGGGCTTGTGCCCGTCAGAACCGGAAGCCATCTCGGCGGCGTACTCGGCCATGATCTCCGGGGTGACGGCGGTCGCATCGAGGTCCCGTTCGCTCAAATAGCTCCCGTACTGGAGCAGGTCGGTCCGGTAGGCATTCAAGGTATTCCTGGAAAGGCCGCGCTCCAGCTCCAGGTAGGCGAGGAACTCGAGCAGCAGGTGCTCGAAGCGACCAGACTCGATGGCTGGTTCCGGGATCGCGACGGCAGGCGGCATGGCCAACCTTTCGTCCCCCTCGTGGCCTTCCCTTGCCCCGCAACGAAACGTCCGCTGAACGGTTGCTCCCGCCGGCCCGGCGGCGGCCCGGACCGGCCGTCAACCGAGGATCAGCGAAGCCAGGCGCGAGCCTGCGGCCAGCGGGCCGGCGAAGAACTCGGGGTCCTGCTGGAGGTCGCGGCCCATGGTGCGGGCGGGCAGGCCGGCCTCGAGATATCCGTCGAGGTCGACCGCTTCGGTGGTGATGCGGTGGCGACCCCCTCCCTCCTCTTCGATCACGGCCGAGAGCTCTTCGGACCCCTCGGGCAGAGGAACGTCGACTCCCGCGAGCACGAGGCGCATCACCGTGCGGGAGTGGTGGCTGAGGCCGCGGTGGCGGGGCCTGGGATCCCCGCTGGACAGTCGCGGTGAGAGCACCACCGGGGCCCCGAGAGATAGCCCGGCGTGGGCGACGTCGAGCGCCGCCATCCCTCCGTGGCCATAGGTCGTGGCCGAGCCGAGGATTCCGGGTCCGGGGCCGGCGATAACCGCGTCCCAGCCGAGCGAGCCGGCGGCATCGATCGCGCCGACCAGCGTGATCGCTTCGTGGTTGCCGCCGTAGGCCGGCCCGGCGGTCACGTGTCCGGCCAGCAGCCCCGCCTCGAGCAGGTTGCGCACGTCCCTCGAGAGCGCCCCCGGCAGGGCTCCGCCACCGGTCTGGATGTAGCCGACCGAAGGTCGCTCCTTTCCTTCGGCGATCGCCCTGGAAGCGCAGGCCCAGGCCGCCGGGGCCAGATGACCGTGAAGGCCGATCGCCAGCACCGGTGGCGGAGAAGAATCGGCGTCCCCTCCATCCGGCTCGGCGACTTCGCGCTCAATCGTCGCGACCGGGTGCTGAAGCGGGCTGTAGTTGAGCTTCATCACGTGCTCGCCTTCGGCCCCTTCTCCGATCAGCCCGCGGGTCAGATTGACCAGGACGACGTCGAAGCCGCCCGATCCGAGGCCGAGGTCGAGTGCTTCGACGTTGACCACGACCTCGTCACCGATGTCGCAGGGACCGACCAGTGCGAGGTCGGCCCAGGCCGGACGGGTCTCCTCACCCACCCGGACCTCGAGCGGGCCGGTGGCGACGACGAGCCCGCGGCGCAGTTTCAGCATCGTGCCGCCGCCTCGATCACGATCTGCTCGCAGATCTCCAGCATCTCGGCCAGGTTCTCACGTGGCACCCACTCCTGGTGGGTGTGGTTCTCGTAGGTGCCGTTGGCCAGAAGGATCGCGTCGAGTCCGGCCGCCCGGAAGACGTGGGCGTCGCTGCCGCCACCGGTGGTCACCCGTTTTGCGGCGTGACCACGGGTTGCCAGCGCAGACTCGGCGACGCTCAGCCCGGCCGAGTCTTCCGGGACCGCATAGGCCTCGAAGTGCTGCTCGGTCTTGATGTCGACCTCGCAGCCGGCTTCGGAAGCCGCCCAGATCATCGAGTCGCTCATCGCCACGACGAGCTCGACCGCCCTCCCGGCGTCGATCGAGCGGGCTTCGCCGGCGATGGTCGCAGCTTCCGGGTACGACGTTGCCGGAGGTGCCGCCTTCGATCAGACCGATGTTGGCGGTGGTGCCCTCCTCGACCAGGCCGAGCTCCATCTCGGAGATCGCCGCCGCGGCCGCGGCGATCGCCGAACGGCCAGACTCGGGCTCGAGGCCGGCGTGGGACTCGACACCGGTGAAGGAGCCGGAAATGGCGTGATGGCTGGGCGCGGCGACGATCACCTCTCCGATGTCGGTCGCGTGGTCCATCACGAAAGCCATCTGCGACCTGATCGTCGAGAGGTCGAAGGCCGCGGCACCGCGCAGCCCCTGTTCCTCGGCCACAGTGAACAGCAGCTCGATCCCCAGCGCAGGCGGTTGCTCCCGGTGTCGGGCGGCGAGTTCCATCAGTACCGCGACCGCGGCCTTGTTGTCGGCGCCGAGGATGGTCTCTCCCCCGCTCCGGTAGATCCCGTCATCCAGTACGACCTCGATCGGACCCTGATGGGGAACCGTGTCCAGGTGGGCACAGAACATGACGAAGCCAGGCTTCTCGCCGGGGATCCTCGCCAGCAGGTTGCCGCAGCCGGCCCCGGCCGGGCCGGCCGCGTCGTCCTCGTGAACCTCGAGACCGAACGATTCGAGTTCGGCGCGGACCATGGCGGCCACTTCCGCTTCCTGCCCGGTCGGGCTGGCGACCTCACACAACCGCGCGAAACGGCTCATTCGGATGAATCGATCAAGACCTGACTTCTTCTTCGACTCCGTCGGCGCCCCGGTCCGGCTGGGCGGCGGCATTTGCGGCGGCCGCCTTGACGAACTCCCTGAAGAGCGGTTCGGGGCGGTTGGGCCTCGAGTTGAATTCGGGGTGGAACTGCGAAGCGACGTAGAAGGGATGGTCCGGCAGCTCTACCACTTCGACCAGCCTCTCGTCCGGAGAAGTGCCGCTGCAGACCAGGCCGTGCTCTTCCAGCCTCGTCCGCAGAAGGTTGTTCACTTCGTAGCGATGGCGGTGGCGCTTGTAGATGACCGCTTCACCGAAGATCTCGCTCAGCCTTGTGCCCTCGTGGACCTTGACCGGGTCCGCTCCGAGCCGCATCGTGCCACCCATGTCGGAGACCTCTTTCTGCTCGGGCAGCAGGTCGACCACCGGGTGCGGGGTCTCGGGGTCGAACTCGGCGGAGTTGGCCCCGTCCATCCCGGCCATGGAGCGCGCGAACTCGATCACCGCGATCTGCATGCCGAGGCATATGCCGAGATACGGGATTCCGTTCTCGCGCGCGTGGCGCGCCGCCTGGACCTTGCCTTCGACCCCGCGCTCGCCGAAGCCGCCCGGGATCAGGATGCCGTCCATGCCTTCCATCTCCGACGGGTCGAAATCGTCGGAGTCGATCAGCTTGACCTCCACCTTGACTCCGTTGTGGATGCCGCCGTGCTCGAGCGCTTCGATCACCGACTTGTAGGAATCGGCCAGCTGCACGTACTTTCCGACCAGTCCGATGTTCACGGTGCCCTCGGCACGGTCGGCCATGCGCAGCATCTCTTCCCACTCGGTCAGGTCGGGCATCGGCGCGTCGTCGATCCGGAAGTGGTCGAGGATGAAGTCGTCGGCCCCTTCGGCCCGGTACATCAGCGGGATCTTGTAAACGTTGTCCACGTCCTGCCCGGAGATCACGGCGTCTACCGGAAGGCTGGCGAAGTGGGCGATCTTCTCCCGGATGCTGCGGTCGAGCCCGGTGACCGAGCGGCAGATCAGCGCGTGGGGCTGGATGCCGATACGGCGCAGTTCGTTGACCGAGTGCTGGGTCGGCTTGGTTTTCATCTCCCCGGCGTGGCTGATGTAGGGAACCAGGGTCAGGTGGACGAACATCGCGCGCCTGGGGGTCAGCTCGGTGTAGAGCTGGCGGATCGCCTCGAGGAAAGGCAGGGACTCGATGTCGCCGACGGTGCCGCCGATCTCGGTGATCACGAAGTCGACCGCCTTGGTCTCGGCGACGATCAGGATCCGGTTCTTGATCTCGTCGGTGATGTGGGGGATCACCTGGACGGTGCCGCCGAGGTAGTCGCCGCGACGCTCGCGGCGGATCACCGAGTTGTAGACCGAGCCGGCGGTGACGTTCGAGGCCCGTGAGGTGTTCTCGTCGGTGAAGCGCTCGTAGTGGCCGAGGTCGAGGTCGGTCTCGGCGCCGTCCTCGGTGACGAAGACCTCGCCGTGCTGGAAGGGGCTCATCGTGCCAGGGTCGACGTTGAGGTAAGGATCGAACTTCTGGATCTGCACCCGGTAGCCGCGGGCGACCAGCAACCGTCCGATCGAAGCCGAAGCGATTCCTTTTCCGAGTGCCGAGAGGACGCCGCCGGTGACGAAAATGAAGCGGGTTTCTGACGGGCTCTGGTTGCTCACTTAGCTCTCCCGACGGAGTCTATAAACCGGAGAGGCGGAAGCTTCTCGATCAGCTTCGAGATCGATCGGAACTCGCCATACGCGGTTATCGCCAGCACGATCGCCAATGCCACCAACCTCCCGGTTTCGCCCAGCTCTGTCAAGAGCATGATGCCGACGATGGCACCGGCCAGGTTCGATCCGGTATCGCCGAGCATCGCCCGTTCTCCCAGGGTGAACCACGCTCCGACCAGGAAAGGACCGATGAAAACCCCGAGCAGCTCGACCGGGGCGAGGGTCCAGCCGGCCAGGCAGAAAGCGGCGACCAGCAGGATCATCGTCTTCTCGACCCGGCCCCCACGCAGGTCCAGCAGGTTGAAGGCGTTGGTGACCAGGATCAGCAGGGCGATGTCGGCTATGTAGCCGAGCCATTCGTTCCCGGTCCCGGTGACCACATAGGCGGCCAGGGCCAGGGCGCCGACCGCCTTGACCGCGCCTGTCGAGAGTTCACCGCGAAGCACGGCAGAGGCGTGTCCGCGCCAGCCGCGGGGTGTGTCCGGGCTCGACCCCAGCCCGAGCGAGTCATCGAGCAGGCCCAGGAACGCGATCCCGACCAGGTAGACGATCCACTGCCTCAGCTCGGGGTCCAGTAGATCGAGGCCGCCGCGCTCGTCGAGCACAGCCAGCGGCGCGAGGCTGACCAGGGCGGCGGTGACCAGCACCGCGCCCAGCGGGAAGGCCAGACGGCGGTCGCGGTAGTTGACCCTGACGTGACCGGCCCTGAGCAGGCCCCGATAGCCGGCGGGCACGACGAAGAGCGCGACCAGGACCGCCACCGGGAGGCCCAGCCAGACGACCGCTCAGCCCTGCCCTGTGGCGTTGCCCGCAGCCGATGCGGGTCCGGGAGTCGGCCTGAGCAGATCGGGCAGCAGCCGGTCGCTGCCTTCCTTGACCCCGAAACTCCCCTGGGCCCCGGCGAGCACGTAGACCAGGCTCACCCGGCCGGCGGGCAGGTCGACCGAGTCGACGCTGGAGAGGCCGCGTTCCGAGTACCAGGCGACCGAAGACGGATCGGTGGACACCTCTTCGACCCCGACCAACCGGGCCCGCGTCGATGCTGCGCCTTCCACGATCCCGTCGTCGAGGCGCTCGCTCTGCGCCAGCTCATCGGCTTCCAGGTCCTCGAGGTTTCCCCTGTAGAAGATCAGGCCGTCGAGGTCGCCGAACTGTCCGCTCGACTCCGACATCAGCGCGGCGCGGCTCTGCCGGAGCACTTCGCCCCCGGTCACCAGCTGGCGACCGACCGTCCTGCCGTAGGAGGCCAGCAATGCCGGTCGCTGGTTCATTCGAGCGAAAGGCGTCCCCTGGAGAGAGTCAGCCAGGTCCTCGGTCCGCGGCGGCTGGCGCACCACACCGACCGCCACGAGTTCGGCCGTTGTCGGCTCCAGGGATCTCTCGACGGCGTCGGTGACCCCGGAAGGCAGCTCCCCGAAGCCGACCAGCCCGATGCGCTGGTTTCTGAGCTGCAGCGCCGTCAGAGCCGGATAAACGCTTTCGCCGAACTCGTTCGCGCGGCCGAGCTCCTCCTCGAGTCGGTCGACTTCGGCCCGGGAGTCGTCGAGGTCGCTGGTCAGGCTCGCTTCGAGGTCCTTGCGGGTGTCGTCGAGTATGTCGCCGCCGATCTGCGAGCCGATCAGGATGCCGACCGCCAACGCGAAGAAAACGGCCGCCAGCGAGGCGGCATGATATCTGGGGCTGTAACCCATCAGAGGAGCTTACGACCTGCGCGGCTCAGAATCCGAGCCAGATCTTCACCTTCAGCCAGATCAGGTCGACCAGGTCGGCGAGGGCGGGCGAGCTCAGCACCACGATCACGACGAGGATCAGGAATGCGCCGAGGAAAAGCAGCAGCGGCCCGGTAGAGAGGCCGGCGCTGTAGAGACGGCTCACGCCCTTGGCGTCGATCAGCACCTCGCCGATACGCAGACGGGTCAGGAAGGTCGAAGACATGCCGTCGCGATCCTTGTCGAGGAACTCGATCAGGTTGAAATGGGCGCCGACCGTGACGATCAGGTCGGCTCCCTTTTCGTAGGCCATCAGCATCGCCACGTCCTGGCTGGTCCCGACCGAAGGCAGGACCGTGTGTTCCACACCGAGGTCGACCAGTCTCTGCCGGCCGGGCGCCCGGCCGTCGCTGTAGCCGTGGACGATGATCTCGGCACCGCACCTGAGGGTACGGTCGGTGGCCGAGTCCATGTCGCCGAGGATCATGTCGGGCCGGTGGCCGGCCTCACGGATCGCGTCAGCCCCGCCGTCGACGCCGATCAGGATCGGCTTGACGTCGCGGATGTAGGCGCGGAGTGCCTTCAGGTCACGCTTGTAATTCGGTCCGCGCACCACGATCAGCACCTGGCGGTCGCGGAAATCCGTGCGGGTCTCGGGAAGCTCGATGTTGCCGCTGAGCAGCTCGCCTTCCTCGCGGATGTGGTTGACCGTGTTCTCGGCGAACGCCGCGAGCGCATGGTGGATCTGCTCCTCCTGGGCCGCGAACCGTGCTTCGAGATCGGGCAGCGTCTGGTCGACGCCCTGCGCCAGCAGCACGCCGTCCCGAAACAGCTCGTCACCGCGCAGCTCGACCTGTTCCCCGTCGGCAAGCAGTGAGAAAAGGTCGTCGTCGGGGAAGTCGATCAGGCGGATGCCGGCCTCGACCAGCATCAGCGGTCCGCGGTTGGGGTACTTGTCGTCCGAAGAGGGCTCGTTGTTGAGCACGGTCCCGACACCACAGGTGACGAGGTCTTCGGCCGCGATGCGATCGATGTTCCGGTGGCGGATCACGGCGATCTCACCCGCCTCGATCTGCTTGACCAGATCCTTGGTCTTGCGTCCCAGGCGGACCGTCCCGGTCTGGTTACCCGCCCCGGGTCCGCCTGCCGCACCGCCGGGGTCGCGCGATCCCAGCCTGTTCAGCATGGCGCTCACGGTACGAGGGTAATGCCTACCGCCCGGACGCCACCAGTTCGCGGGCGTGGCGCGTCGCTGCCTCGTCGTCGCTGGTGCCGCCCATCATCCGGCGGATCTCATCGACAACGGCTTCCCCCTCGAGTCGCGCCACCGATGCCCGGGCAGGTTCGGCCGAGCTGTCTTTGGTCACCGTGAAGTGGAAGTCGGCACGGGAGGCGACCTGAGCGAGGTGGGTTATCGCGATCACCTGACGGCCTTCCGCCGCCGCGCGCAGACGCTCACCGACGGCCGATGCCGTGTTTCCACCGATCCCGGCGTCGATTTCGTCGAATACGAGCGTGCGGTCGTCTCTGGACCCGGGCTCGGCCAGGGCCAGCATCACCCTCGACAGCTCGCCGCCCGATGCGGTGTCGCGCAGCGGACGGGCCTCGATGCCGGGATTGGTCGAGAGCATGAACTCGACCGTCTCGGCACCACCCGGGCCGAAGCCGTCCGGAGCGGGGCGGAATTCGACGCCGAGCTGGGCTCCTTCCATCGCCAGATCCCCGAGGTCACGATTGACCCGGTCGCTGAGCGCATCGGCGGCCCGCCGTCGGCTCGCGCTCAGGGCTTCGGCGGCCGGACCGATCTCGGCCGCCAGGCGGTCCACCTCCTGCCTGAGCTCCGCCTCGCGGGTCTCACCGCCCTGAAGCTGCGAGATCTGCAGCCTGCACCTCTCTGCATGGGCCAGAACCTCATCGATCGAACCGCCGTGCTTGAGCTCGAGCCGGGCCAGCAGGTCGAGCCGCCCTTCGATCTGAGCCAGCGATTCCGGATCGGCCTCGATGCCGGCCGAGTAGTCGCGCAGCTCGACCCCCGCGTCCTCGATCTCGAGGGCCAGACTCTTCACCCGCTCGATGAGCCGATCGAGTCCCTCGTCGACCCCGGCCACCCCGGCGAGAATGCCGGCAGCCTGCGAGACCCCGCCGGCCGCGCCGTCTTCGACGCCATCACCCCGCAGCAACGAGGCCGCCCCTTCCGCGGCGGTACGCAGGCTCTCGGCGTGACGAAGACGCTGGCGCTCGGCGTCGAGTTCCTGCTTCTCGTCAGGACGCGGCGCCGCCTCTTCGATCTCGGCCAGCTCGAAACGGAGCAGGTCGAGGTCCCGGGCACGTGCGCGCTCGCCCTCGGAAAGTTTCTCCAGCTCTGAGCTGGACTCGCGATAGGCCGCATGAATGCTGCGGTAGCGCTCGAGAAGTACCGGGTGCTCCGGCCCCCCGGCACCATCGACCAGGGCTAGCTGGGCAGAGGAGATGGTCAGCTTCCGGTGCTCGTGCTGTCCGTAGAAAGCGATCAGGCCCTCGGTCAGCATCCGCAGCTCGGGGGCGCTTGCGGCCCTGCCTCCGACGAAGGCGGAGGTCCGTCCGCCGGCCGATACGCGCCTGCCGAGGACCAGCTCTTCGGTGTCTTCGGGAAGGCGTTCTCGGATCTCCGCGTAGCGGCTCGAATCGTGCCAGTCGCCGGGAAGGTCGAAGACACCCTCCACCCAGGCCTCGGATGCACCCGGCCTGACGATGCCCTGGCGGGCCTTGCCGCCCATCAGCAGGTCCAGCGAATGGGCGAGCACCGTCTTGCCGGCGCCTGTCTCCCCGGTGAGCACGCTCAGGCCTTTGCCAGGCAGAAGCTCTGCCCGCTCGATCAGCAGCAGGTTTTCGATCCTTAGTTCGCGAAGCATCTGGATCGGTGTTTAGCAGCGAAACCGGACGACTGGGCCCGGCCTGCCGGCTTCAGACGGCGAGGTGGCCGAACTTCTCGCGGATCCGGTGGTAGAAATTCGAACCGGGCAGCTGCGCCAGGCGGGCCATGTCACGCCGGTAGCGGACCTCGGCCTCGGCCCCCGGCGCGAGCTCGCCGACCTGGACGCCGTCCACGACGATGTCGACGCTGTCTCGGCTGCGGTGATTGACGACCACGAGGACGTCCTCGGGAGCCACCACCAGGGCCCTTGCGGTCAGCGTATGAGGGGCGATGTAGGTCACGGCGTAGCCGTCCACGCCCCAGGCGAGGATCGGGCCGCTGTTGGCCAGGTTGTAACCGGTCGATCCGGTCGCCGTCGACGCGACGAGCCCGTCACAGCGCACGTGTCCGACCTCTTCGCCGGCGATCCGGTAGCTGAGCTCCGCCACGCCGGCCCGGGGCCTCCGGGTGAAGCCGGCGTCGTTGAGGCCGGTGGCGGAAGCGTCGTCGGCCTGAACCTCCAGCCCGGGCAGGTCCAGCGACTCGATGTCACCGGAGAGCGCCCGGTCCAGTCCGGACTCGATCTCGGAGCTCTCCACCGCCGCGAGGAAGCCGACCCGGCCGAAGTTGACCCCGAATACCGGAACCTTCGTCCCGGTCATGGCCCTGAGGGCCCTGAGCACCGTTCCGTCACCGCCGAGCACCACACAGAGCTGCGGGGTCCGTCCGCCGGCCTCGGCGCTGGGCACCATCTGCCAGCCATGGCGTTCGGCCGTGGCCATCGCGGTTTCGGTGGCCGCGGCCATGCCGTCAGCGTGACCGTGAGTGAAGAGCAGTGCGAGCGGAGCACTCATAGGTCCACACCTTCGCAGAGTGCAGCCCCGTCGGCGGCGCCTTGGCCGGTCAGGCCCAGATGCAGGAAGGTCTCGAGGTTTCCTTTCGGCCCCGGAAGGCCGGTCGGGGCGACGCCGAGCAGGGCCAGGCCCTTGCCGCGGCACCAGTCCGCCACCGATTCGACCGCCTCGCGGCGATCGGCCGGGTCGCGGACCACGCCGCCACGGCCGACCCGCTTGCGGCCGAGCTCGAACTGCGGCTTGACCATCGCAAGCAAACGGCCCTGCGGGGCGAGAACCGAAACGACCGGCTCGATCACCTTGGTCAGTGAGATGAAAGAGACGTCGATCACCGCCAGGTCGGGGCTGCCTTCGATGTCAGCGGGAAGCAGGTCCCTCGCGTTGAGGCGCTCGATCACCGTGACCTGAGGGTGGTCCCTCATGGTCTGGTCGATCTGTCCATAAGCGACGTCGAGGGCGGTCACCCTGCGCGCGCCGCGCTGGAGCAGGCAGTCGGTGAAGCCGCCGGTCGAGGCTCCAACGTCGAGGCAGTCGAGACCCTCCGGGTCCAGCCCCAGAGTGTCGAGCGCGTTGCTGAGCTTCACCCCTCCCCTCGATACGAACGGCCGGGTCCCGGTCACTTCGATCTCCTGGTCGGCGGCGACGTCCTGGCTCGGCCGCAGTGCGACCGGTCCGTCGACTCCCAGCTTGACGTGACCCGCCCGGACCGCCTGTGCGGCAGCTGTCCGCGACGGGAAAATGCCCCGGTCGGCGAGGACGCGGTCCAGACGGTGTCGGCTTCGACTCATCGACCTAAGGTACCGGGAGCTTCGCTGCCGGAGTCGAATCCGACAAACCTGACGGCAACCCTGAAGCACTGCCCGGATCGTCCGCCGCCCCCTCTGCGGCCGGTGTGACTCGACTCACACACAAGAACTGGATGTTTACGTATCTTGATCCCAGAGCTACGACCATGAACCAGCGACCCGTCAGCATAGATCTCCACAACGGCCTCATCCTCGCGGCAGCCCCGCTGATGATGGTGGTTCCCTACCTGCTGACCTTCGATCCCGCGGTCGGTCTGCTCTCTTTCCTCCTCGGAAGCGTGGCCATGGGCGTCGCCCTCGCCGCCGCCTCCCCCCGTCGCCGGGTATCGCTGTCGGCCCTGGCCGGCTTCGACTGGACCCTCGGCCTCGCAATCCTGTCAATCGGCGTGGTCAGCGGAATTTTCGGTGACCAGCCCGTCGCAACAATCTTCCTGGTTGGATTCGGCGCCGCTTACATGGCCTTGACCGCGGCAACGCGGTACAGCGCCCGCGGCGCATGAAGAGTCCACCTACCTCCCAGTGATCAAAAACATATAAGAGATCAAGAATCTCTCTCCTCCCTAGTAGCACCGAGAACCCCGCCCTCCCAGCGGGGTTCTCACTTTGCACGGGCCGTGTGAACCCTCCCGACGCACCGCGACCCCGTTCCAGGCCGCCCCTCACCGCACGGACCCCAAGCCCCTTCGCCTCACGACCCCTCTCAGGTCTGGCCACGATCTGAATCCGTACAGGCTCCAAATCGTGGCCAGACCCGGTATTGCCCGGCTCGAAACGTTGTCAGGCCGAGTTTCAGCCGGACTTCGATCACGGGCTACGCCGGGGCGAGTCGGTGGCGTCAGAGGCTGTCCCTAGTGTTGTCCCGTGAGTTCCTTTCTGAAACAGGCCGACCGGGTGGTCGAACAGCTCGAATCCGAGCAGGCTGAAGGCCGGCGCATCGCGGCGACCGACGATGACCTCGAGCTGCTGAGGTCGGCCTGGCGCTCGATGGACTCCGAACAGCGGCGATCGGCCTCGCCGGCGGCCGAGCGCATCGCCGGACTGGTATCCAGGCGCCCCCCGGAGCCGCCACCCCTGCCTGAGGAGCCCGACCTGTCGACCGGCCCGGGAGATCCATCGATGCTCTCGGGACCGCCGGTCTTCGGCGACGAACAGGCAGAAGCGACGCTCGCCCTCCAGGGCCTCGAGCGGATCGAGCAGGACGAATCCCTGCCGCAGCGGGTCTTCGAGGGCGAAGCCGACCCCGACCGGCTACTGGCCCACATGGGATACGGCGAGTTTCGGCCCGGCCAGCGGGAAGCGGTCTCCGCGGCCCTGGAAGCCAGGGACTGCCTGATAGTGATGCCGACCGGCGGTGGCAAGAGCCTCTGCTACCAGCTTCCCGGACTGGCCGGAGAGGATCTGACCCTGGTGGTGAGTCCGCTGATCGCGCTCATGGCCGACCAGGTACGCCGGCTGCGGGCCGAAGGTCACCCGGCGGTGATGTTCGCCTCCGGCCTTTCGGAGCAGGCCTCGGCAGCCTCCTTCGACGCGGTAAGGGACGGCAGCGCCCGCATCGCCTACTGCTCGCCGGAGCGTTTCGGCTCTTCATCCTTCCTCGACCTGATCGCAACCCGCCGGATCGACCTCATGGCGATCGATGAGGCCCACTGCCTGTCCGAATGGGGTCACGACTTCCGACCCGACTACCTGCGCCTGCCGAAGGTCGCCGAGCGGCTGGGACGCCCGCCGCTGATGGCCTGCACCGCCACCGCAACGCCACAGGTCGCCGCGGAGATCGCCCAGCGCATGGGAATGGACGACCCGGTCGAGATCCATTCCGGCTTCGACCGGCCGAACCTCAGCTTCGACACGGTCGCACTGGAGGGCAAAGGCTCCAAGGCCCGAAAGGCGGCGCTGCTCGA
Source organism: uncultured Solirubrobacterales bacterium (assembly GCA_963717235.1). Lineage (GTDB taxonomy): Bacteria > Actinomycetota > Thermoleophilia > Solirubrobacterales > 70-9 > 67-14. The sequence goes on from CAVQVQ010000005.1 coordinate 368,015, forward strand.
GCACGGACTCTCCGACCCCGCCAACCGCCCGGCGATCGTCTACTGCGGCACCCGACGCGATACCGAAGAGGTGGCGGACGACCTGCGTGCGGCGGGTATCTCGGCCGTCTCCTACCACGCCGGCATGCCGCCGGACGACCGGGCTTCGGCCCAGGTCAGGTTCATGGACGGTGATGTCGAGGTGGTCGCCGCGACCAACGCTTTTGGCATGGGGATCGACAAAGCCGACGTGAGGTCAGTCTGGCACTGGGCGATCCCGTCGAGTGTCGAGGCCTACTACCAGGAGGCCGGACGGGCCGGGCGTGACGGAGATCCGGCCCGCGCAGTCCTGCTGGCAATGCGGTCCGACCTCGGCCGGCTGGTCCGCTTCAACGAGCAGCGCAAAGTCGACCCTGAAGACGTGGTCGCCTACATCGAATCGATCAGGCTCAATGCCGACGGTGACGGAAGCGCAGTGATCAACGCTCCGAAGACCGACGAGCAGAGGAACCGGCTGGCTGTGGCCGAGCGGGCGGGCGCACTCGCGGTCGATCCGGCCTCCGGCGGACGGCTGCTCGTCCAGCTCGCCGACGACTACGAGCGCTCGGCCCTTCCGGCAGCCTGCCGGGTCGCCGAGGACCGCGGCTGGAAGGCCTACCGGGCGGTCGAGGCCTTCAGCTTCTCCGACCGCTGTCGGCGGCGGCAGCTGCTCGAGCATTTCGGCGACCACAGCGAACCCGCCCCCGAAGGCCGCTGCTGCGACGTCTGCGACCCGGACGGATGGCTGCCGGACCCGGCGGAGCTGGCTGTCAAGCGACCCAGGTCCTCGCCGAAGAAACGCGGCTCCACCCCGCCCCCGGATCTATCGGCGGGCGACGAAGCCTTGTACGAAGCACTGCGCAAGTGGAGGCTCGGGGCCGCCGGAGACCGCCCTGCCTACCACGTGGCCAGCAACCGGACCCTGATCGCGATCGCCTCTGTCAAACCTGCTGATGAGGAGCAACTGGCCGAAATCAACGGGGTCGGCCCGGCCTTCATGGAGAAGTACTGCAGTGACGTCCTGCGAATCGTCTCCGACCATGGCTGAAGAGCGGAGGGGTCAGTCTGAGGCTGCTTACCATCACCGCGCTGCTCTCGATCGGGGGGCTGCTCGCCGTCGGTTGCGGCGATGAAGGCTCCTCATCCGATGAGGCGGCGCCGAGCAAGGCCACCTATGTTGCCGAGGCCGATGCGATCTGCGCCGCCGGACGGTCCACCATCGAAGCGATCGTCCAGGACCTTCCCGCCGAGATAGAAGCCCCTGAATCGCAGGCGGCGATCACCGACGAGATCGTCCCGCTCTACCGCGATCAGGTCGCCCGACTCCGGGCGCTTACCCCTCCTGAGGGCGACGAAGAGACGGTTGCGGCAATCTACGAAGCGGTCGAGGAAGCCGTCGACGTCGCCGAAGAAGACCCGAAAGTCCTCGGTCGGACCGACCCCTTCGAAGAGGCGGACAATCTCGCCGCCGACTACGGCTTCGAGGTCTGCGGCAGCTGAAAGCTTCAGCCGGAGGTGACGCGTCCGCCGAGGGCGGCGCCGACCTTTTCGGCGACATCAGCCGCGGTGAAGCCGACCTCTTCGTGGAGCAGGTTCGGCTTGCCGTGGGTCACGTAGCGGTCGGGCAGGCCGACCCTGAGTACCCGGGCGCGCTCACCGGGGTTGGGGAAGCTGTCTTCGAGGTGCTCGAGTACGGCTGATCCGAAGCCGCCCTGGAGCACGCCTTCTTCGATCGTCACCAGCAGGTCGTGACCGAGTGCCAGCCTCTCTACGAGTTCGGTGTCGAGAGGCTTGACGAAGCGCGCGTCGGCGACGGTCACGTTGAGCCCCCCGGCCGCGAGCAGGTCGGCGGCTTCCTCTGCGATTGCGACCCCTGTTCCGTAGCCGAGCAGGGCGACCTGCTCCCCGTTGCGCAGGGTCTCACCGGTTCCGATCGGGATCGTCTCTCCGGCATCCGGTAGATCGACTCCGACCGCCGCTCCCCGGGGGTAGCGCAAGGCCGCCGGACCTTCATGTTCGATCGCGGTACGCAGCATGTGAACCAGCATCGCTTCGTCCCGGGGTGCCATCACGACCACGTTCGGCAGCGGACGGAAGTAGGCGATGTCGAAGACGCCGTGGTGGGTCGGGCCGTCGTCGCCGACCAGCCCGGCCCGGTCCATGGCGAAGACGACGTCGAGCTCCTGCAGGCAGACGTCGTGGACGATCTGGTCGTAGGCCCGCTGGAGGAAGGTGGAGTAGATCGCGCAGACCGGCTTTCCGCCCTGAAGGGCCATGCCGGCGGCCATCAGGACGGCATTCTGTTCGGCGATGCCGACGTCGTAGTACTGCTCCGGCACCTTGTCGGCCAGCGTCTGCAGGCCGGTGCCGCCGGCCATCGCCGCGGTGATGCCGATCACCCTCGGGTCGGCCTCGGCCTCTGTCACCATCGCATCGCCGAAGACCTGGGTGTACTGCGGCGGCGCCGACTTGGGCTCGGGCTCCTCGAGCATCTCGGGAGCGATCGCAGCCGGTGCGTCGGATTCCTGGATCGGGATCAGCCGGCCTTTCGGCTTGCCGGCGGGAGCCCCGTCGACGATCGATCCCGGCTTTGCCGCATGCCACTTCTCCATGCCCTCGAGCCCGCCGTCCTCCGCCGGGGCGAAACCGCGGCCCTTCACCGTGTGGACGTGGACCAGGACCGGGCGGTCCGCCTCGAGGGCCTCGCTCAGGGCCTGCCTCAGGGCGTGGACGTCATGGCCGTCGATGATTCCCATGTAGGCGAGGTCGAGTTCCTCGAAGAGCAGGCCCGGCGCCCAGTAAGCCTTGATCGCAGACTTGAGTTCCGGACCCAGGCGCTCGATCCGCTTTCCCAGACCGAGCGGCAGCTTGGTCAGCTTGTCCTCTACCCCTTCGCGGGCGTGGAAGAGGCCGGGCTTCAGCCGGGTGCGCTGGAAGTAGCTGGAGAGCGCGCCGACGTTCGGTGAGATCGACATGCCGTTGTCGTTGAGCAGGATCACCATCGGGGTCTCGAGACCGCCGGCGGCATGCATGGCCTCGTAGGCGACGCCTCCGGTCAGCGCTCCGTCACCGATAACGGCCACCACCTTGCCGTCCTTGCCGATGCCGTGGCGCATGGCCTCCTTCAGGCCGAGCCCGTAGGAGATCGAAGTCGAAGCGTGGCCGGCCCCCATGATGTCGTGCACCGACTCCTCGATCGAACAGAAGGGCGCCAGGCCTTCGTACTGCCGGATGGTCGGCAGCTCATCCCGGCGGCCGGTCAGGACCTTGTGGGGATAGGCCTGGTGGCCGACGTCCCAGAGGATGCGGTCCCGCGGCGAATCCAGGAGGCTGTGGAGGGCGACCGCGATCTCGCAGGTGCCGAGGTTGGCACCGAAGTGGCCGCCGATCTCACCGACCACGTCGATGATGTACGAGCGCACCTCTTCGGCCACCTGCTGCAGTTGCTCGTCGTCCAGCCCCTTGAGGTCGGCGGGCGAATCGATTCCCGGGAGCAGCGGCTTCGGGGGGGTATCTGAGGGGTCGCGAGGGTCGGAAGTCACGTTTCTCTCCTGTAAATGTAGTCGGCGACGCTCCTCAGCGACCCGGTTTCGCCCTCGACACCGCTCAGAGCCTCGATTGCAGCGTCGTGGGAACTGGTGGCCAGCTCCCTCGCCCGCTCGAGTCCGTAGAGGCTGACGTAGGTCACCTTGCCGTGGCGCTCGTCGCTTCCCTGCGGTTTTCCGAGAGCCTCGTCACTGCCCGTCACATCGAGGATGTCGTCGACGATCTGGAAGAGCACTCCGAGTTCGCGGGCGAAGCGTTCGTATGGATCACGTTCTCCGGCCGGCACCCCGCCGAAGGCGAGGGCGCTCTCGACGCTGACCTCGATCAGGCGGCCGGTCTTGAGTGAATGGAGCCTGAGCAGGGCTTCGGCGTCGAGTCCCTCTGCGGTCACGTCGACGTACTGGCCGCCGACCATGCCGGCCACCCCGGTGGCACCGGCGACCAGACGCACCGCCTCGAGTACGCGGGCGGGTTCGCCAGGCACCCCGGCGAGGGTCCGCATCGCCTCGGCGAAGAGGCCGTCCCCGGCCAGGATCGCCACCGCCTCCCCGAACCGGATGTGGGAAGTCGGCAAACCGCGCCGAAGGTCGTCGTCGTCCATCGCGGGCAGGTCATCGTGGACCAGCGAGTAGGTGTGGACCATTTCGAGCGCCGCGGCGATGTCGAGGTACTGCTCCGTCGGCTGCCCCAGCGACCTGGCAGTGGCGAGGCAGAGCACAGGTCTGATCCGCTTTCCACCGGCCAGCAGTGAGTAACGCATCGCTTCGTCGAGGCCGGTGGTTGCCACCTCAGCCGAGAAGGTGACCGACTCTAGGTGTTGGTCTACCTGCCGGCGAAGGTCATCGGGGTAGCTCAACTACCCTGCTCCAGGCGGGCGATCGCCGCCGCCGCTTCGTCAGCCGCCTCGGCCACGAGGCCGGCCGCCTCGGCCGCCAGTTCGGCCGCGCGGGAATCTGCTGTCTCATCGCTGCCGAGCTCTTCGGTGATCCGGTCCAGGCGGTCCTTGATCTCGGTCAGCCTGCTCACGAGGGGTCGCTCCCTTCGGCCGAGTCGGTGGCCACGCCGGCCATCTCGCGGGCCGCCGCCCCGAGGATGCCGTTGACGAAGCCGGGGGCATCGGTACCGCTGTACTTCTTGGCGATCTCGACCGCCTCGTCGATCGCCACCTCTGCCGGCACGTCTTCGCGGAAGTTCATCTCGTAGAGGGCCACCCTGAGGATGTTGCGCTCCAGTGGGGCGATCCGGCTCAGGTCCCAGCCCTTCGAGTACTCGGTGATGACCTCGTCGAGTTCGGCCCTGTGGGCGTCGACGCCTTCGACCAGCTCTACCGTGAAAGGCCTGGCGTCAGCCAGAAGGGTCGCGAGGGGCCGCCCGGTCACATCCTGCTGGTAACAGGCGAAAACCGCGTCACGGCGCTGATCGGAACGGCGCATCGGTCAAGGATACGGCTACTCGTGGATGGTGGCGGTGATGCTCCGCACACCGCCGTGATCGCGGTGCTCACAGAGGTAGATCCCCTGCCAGGTGCCGAGGTCGAGTCCGCCGTCGGCCACCGGCAGTGTGATTTCGAAGCCGGTGATCGTGCCCTTGACGTGAGCCGGCATGTCGTCGGCACCCTCCAGGGTGTGGGTCCAGTCGAAGCGCTCCGGGACGGCCTCGTCGACCCAGGTGCGCAGGTCGCGGCGAACGTCCGGTGAGGCGTTCTCGTTCACAGTCAGCGAGGCCGATGTGTGGCGGATCATCAGGTGGAGCAGTCCGACTTCGACCTGCCGCAGCTCCGGCAGCGCCGAGACGACTTCATCGGTGATCAGGTGAAAGCCACGAGACCTGGGCTGCAGCTCGATCCGGCGCCGGATCATCGGGCTCGGGCTCAGGCCCGGGAGACGTACTCCGCGGTCCTCGTATCCACCCGGATCAACTCGCCCTCCTCGATGAAGAGCGGCACCTGGATCTCGACCCCCGACTCGAGCGTGGCCGGCTTGCTCCCACCACCCGAGGCCGTATCGCCCTTCAGCCCGGGCTCGGTCTTGACGACCTTCATGTCGATCGCGCTCGCGACCTGTACGTCGGTCGCGTTCTCGTCCACGAACAGCACGTCGACCTCGTCGTTGGGCTGGACCCAGCGCATCGCTTCGGCGGCCAGTTCGGCCGGCAACTCGATCTGGTCGTAGTTGCGGCTGTCCATGAAGACGACCATGTCGCCGGAGTCGTAGAGGTACTGCATCTTGCGCGACTCGGTTCGGACCGGGCGGAACTTCTCGCCGGCCCTGAAGGTCTTGTCCTGTACGGAGCCGTCTTCGATCCTGCGCAGCTTGGTGCGGACGAATGCTCCGCCTTTGCCGGGCTTCACATGCTGGAACTCGATGATCCGCATGATTTTGCCGTCGACCTCGATGTGCGTGCCGTTCTTGAACTGATTGGTTGAAATCACGCGGTCGAGTGTATTCGCCGGACGGCGAAGGTGCCGGCGCGAGGCCGGGGGCCCGGCGGATCAGCCCGGAACGGCATACTCCCGGCATGGAAACTCCCGCTCTGCTCGACTCCCTGCTCCGCACCCCCGGCCCCTCCGGCTACGAATACGACGCCGCCACGGTCTGGCGTGAGGCAGCCGGCTTCGCCGAGATAACCACCGACGGCCTCGGCTCCAGTGTCGCCACCATCGGCGAGGACGAATCCGCGCCACTGGTCGCCGTGGTCGGCCACATCGACGAGATAGGCCTCGTGGTCACCCACATCGACGAAAAGGGCTTCCTCTACTTCGCTCCGATCGGTGGCTGGGACCCTCAGATCCTGGTCGGCCAGCGGGTGACGATCAGCGGCAACGACGGACCCGTACCGGGCGTCGCCGGCCGCAAGCCGATCCACCTGCTCGATCCCGACCAGCGCAAGAAGGTCGTGAAGCTGAAGGAGATGCACATCGACATCGGCGCCGACGATCGAGAGGCAGCGGAAGAGCTCGTCTCGGTCGGTGACCCTGTCGTCATCGAGGCAGAGCCGATGGCCGTCGCCGGCGGCCGGCTGGTTTCCCGCTCGATGGACAACCGGCTCGGCTCCTACGTGGCCCTGGAAGCTCTCCGCCGGGTCCATGAGGGCGGCAGCACGAAGGCGCGTTTCGCCGCTGTCGCCGCGGTTCAGGAGGAGATCGGCCTTTTCGGGTCACGGACGGCGGCTTTCACGGTACGCCCCGATCTGGCGGTGGCGATCGACGTCACCCACGCCACCGACGCCCCCGGAGTCGACGAGAAGGAAGTCGGCAGCCACCCCTTCGGCTCGGGTCCGGTCATCGGCCGTGGCTCGACCCTCTCCCCCAAGGTCTACGAACTGCTCCGCGATACCGCCGAGGAACAGGGCATCCCCTACTCGGTCGGAGCCAGCGGCAACGCTACCCACACCGACGCCGACTCGCTTCAGATTTCCCGAACCGGAATCCCGACGGGCCTGGTCTCGATACCGCTGCGCTACATGCACTCCCCGGTGGAGATGGTGGATCTGGCCGACGTCGAGGCAACGGTCGAACTGATCGCAGCTTTCGTGAAGGGGCTCGACCCGGCGGTCGACCTCAGCCGTTGAACCCCGAAGGGATTCGGTGCGCGCCGCGCAACTTTCGGATACCTTTATGTTCTATTCAGTGTGAGCGTCGTCACATCGACGCGAAGAGGTCAATCGGCCCGCAGGGTGGCCGGACAACAAGAGGGAGCACCAACGGAGAATGATTTACCACTCGGGAGCTGAGAACGTTCGTCGTTTCGCTGCAATTGCGTTCGCGCTGGTCATGGCTCTGGGCCTGACGGCAGTGATGACGGTCAGCAGTGCAGATGCCAAGAACAAGAAGGCGAAGGTCACGGTCAAGAAGGTCAAGACCAAGAACCAGGCTGCGCTGCTCAAGGCCAACAAGCTGGCTGTCGTGGTCAAGTCGACCGGCAAGGCGAAGGTCAAGCTGAGCGTCAAGGAGAGTGGCAAGAACAACCGCTTCAAGAAGAAGACGGTCAAGTTCAAGAAGAACAAGAAGCAGAGCAAGACCGTCAAGCTCGCCCTCACCTCTACTGGCAAGAAGAAGCTGGCCACCTGTGGCGCCAAGACCGTTCAGGTCCTCGGCAAGTACAAGCGCGGGAAGAAGAACAAGACGGCCAAGAAGAAAAAGAAGCTTGCGAAGAGCTCGAAGCAGTGCGACGAGCCGATCGACTACACGACCGTCCCGCTCGGCGACAACCCCGAGTACTGCGACTGGTTCGATACGACCGTCTGCCTGCAGCCGTTCGCCAACGACTACTACACCGAGGACGACGCCTCGACGCCGACCGGCAAGAAGCTGAACCTCAATCCTGCCTCGACGCCGATCAACACCGGCAACGCGAGTCCGAACAACCTTTCGGTCACCGACATCAACCGCGGCGACGGCTTCAGCCCCGGCAACCTGATCGTCCTGAAGGTCCCCGGAATGGATACGCCTGCCGCATTCGACAACAGCGGTCTGGTGGGACTGGACGACGAGTCCGAGTTCATGGATGCCGACCAGGCGCTGCTGCTGATCGACGCCGAAACCGGCGAGCGCCATCCGGTCTATGCCGAACTCGACTCGAACCCGACCACGGTCGACCCGAGCGGCTCCGGTGACGGCGGAATCGGGCAGGACCCCGGCAATACCGGACCGGTCAACCTGATCATCCGGCCGGCCGTGAACTTCGACTTCGGCAAGCGCTACATCGTTGCGCTGCGCAACCTGAAGGACGAAAGCAACAACGACATCCCCGCTCCGATCGCCTTCGAGGTCTACCGGGACAACCTGCCTACCCAGCAGCAGATCGTCGAAGACCGCCGTCCGCACATGGAGTCGGTGATCAACGACCTGGTGAACAAGGCGGGCGTGGATCGTTCGAGCCTCTACATGGCCTGGGACTTCACGGTCGCCTCGGAAGAGAGCGTGACCGGCCGCGCAGTCGAGATCCGTGACGATGCCTTCTCGAGGCTCGGCGACAACAACCTCGCCGATCGAGAGATCGCTGGTACCTCACCGGACATCGACGTGCTCGCCTTCTGCGACCTCTCGAATCTCGCATCGGCGCAGTGCGGTGGGGACAACAACCCGGGCGAACCGGGGTACGACCCCAATTCGCCTGCTGACTCCCCCGATCCCAACGCCACGTACTTCCAGCGCACGGTCAGCGGCTTCATCCGCGACGTGCCTTGCTACCTGGACGAAGACGGCTGCCCGAGTGGCGCGGAGTTCTCCTTCGACGCCAACGGCGACGTCGAATGGAATCCGGCGTTCACGATGGACGTTCCGTTCCAGTGTGGCATTCCGAGGTCCGTTGTCGACACCGGCGCGGTCGTTCCCGGCGGTACCGGCGTCTACGGACACGGGCTGCTGGGACTGCTGAGCCAGGTCTTCTCGACCGGCTCGACCCGCGAAGTCGGAAACGCGACCAACTCGAGCTGGTGCGGAGCCAACTGGGACGGCTTCTCGGAGAACGACATCGGCCTGATCATCTCGTCACTGGGCGACATGTCGAACTTCAACAAGGCGATCGACAGGATGCAGCAGGGCTTCGTCAACTTCATGATGATCAGCCGTGCGCTCGCCCATCCCGACGGATTCGCTGACGAGCCGGCGTTCCAGATGACCCACAACGGCGCCGTCCCGATCACCCCCGGATCGGCAATCGACACCAGCGCCGGGATGGACACCCGTGGCTACTACATCGGGATCAGCCAGGGCGGCATCATGGGTGGTGCCCTGACGGCACTCTCCCCCGATGTCGACCGGGGCATCCTCGGAGTTCCGGGAATCAACTACTCCACCCTGCTCCGCCGATCGGTGGACTCGGACGAGTACTTCAAGATCCCCGGCATCGGGCTCTACGCCAACTACCCGAACCTGGCCGAGCGGCCGCTGCTGCTTTCGCTGATGCAGCTGCTCTGGGACCGTGGCGAAGGCAACGGCTACGCCCACAACCTGACTGACAACCCGCTGCCGAACACCAACCCGCACGAGGTCCTCATGCGAGTTGCCGTCGGTGACCATCAGGTCTCCAACTACACGGCCGAGGTATTGGCCAGGACCTCCGGGGCGAAGCGCTACTCGCCGACCCTCGTACCGGACAGGCAGTGGCAGCTCAACTACGAAGCAATCCCCGAGGTCTCGACCTTCCCGGCCGGGCCCGGCGAGAGCTTCTTCGTCTACTACGACGGCGGTCCGAACGATTTCGTCGGCGTTGACGATCCCGGCGCGGCGACTCCGCCGTTCGAGAACGTTCCTCCCCGTCCCGAGTGGGGATTCGGTGAGGACCCGCACGGACTGCCGCGCAGGGCCCCCGACGCGATCGAACATTCGCGTACGTTCCTGGACGACGGAACGATCGGTGCCTGCGCCGCCCCGAGTGGCTACTGCTTCTCCAACGGCTGGGACGGAGTGGCCGGCCTGCCGTAGGCGACAGAGACAGTTGAGTCATGAAAACGGGCCCTTCAGGGCCCGTTTTCTTTGCAGAGAGTGTCGGCACCAGCCGAGGCGGATACCCGGATCGGCAGGCCTACCTTTACCCCTTGCGGCTTCTCCGCAATGAAAAGACCGGCCCCCTCAGACCGGTCCTTTCGCACTTACCCTCTCTCCTGAAAATCCCTCGCCATAGGCGGTTCGGAGTTCTACCCTTATCCCTGCCACTCCGGGAAACGGTGAGAACCGAACCCCTGTGTGACGGTGATCACATAATACACAATCCGGATCGTTCGTGTGAAACCGTACGACCGGCGCGGCGGAACAGGGGCCGGCTCAGCCGACCACGATCAGCTGCTTGGTATGCGAGCTGAGGTTGCGGGAGACCCCGCCGGGCCCGACAACGACCAGGTCTTCGATCCTGACCCCGTGGCGGCCGGAGATGTAGATCCCCGGTTCGACGGTCACCACGTCGCCCTCGATCAGGGTGTCACCGGAGCGTGGCCCCAGCCTCGGTGCCTCGTGGACTTCCATCCCCACCCCGTGGCCGAGGCCGTGGCCGAAGCACTCTCCGTAGCCGGCCCCGGTGATCAGATCTCTCGCCACCGCGTCGATGGCGGAGCATTCTCCCCCGGCGGCCACCGCCTCGAGGGCCAGCTCGTTGGCTCGCAGGGTCACTTCATAGATCTCGGTCGCCTCGCCATCGAGCTCCCCCGTCGCGACGGTCCGGGTGCAGTCCGAGCAGTAGCCGTTCAGCTTCGACCCCATGTCGATCACGACCAGCTCGCCGCTGCCGACCGGGCGCTCTCCGGGTTCGGCGTGAGGCGAGGCTCCGTTCGGACCGGCGGCGACGATCGGAGCGAACGAGGGCTCGGCGCCCTGCTCGCGCATGCGGGCCATGACCCAGGAGGCGATCCCGGCTTCGGTCCGCCCGCGCAGGCCCGCTTCGAAGAGCTCGGTGTAGATCGTGTCGGTCAACTCCGCCGCGGCAGCGATCGCCGCGATCTCGCGGGCGTCCTTGGAGCGCCGCAGCCGCTCGACCAGCCCTCCGCAGTCGGCCAGGGACGCCCCACCGCTCAGTTTGTCCCCGAGGCTCCGGGCGGTCCGGACCGTCATGTGGTCGTCCTCCAGCCCGACCGTCCCGTCCCCGACCGAGGCCGAGATCAGGTCGGCCAGACCGGCCAGCCACTCGCCGGCGACGATCTCGACGTTCCAGCCGTCGATCTCGGCCGCGGCCCGGTCGGAGTAACGGAAGTCGGTGAAGAAAGTCCTGATGCCTTCTCCGACCAGGCAGGCCGCGTTGGTCCCGGTGAAGCCAGTCAGGTACTCGACGTTGGTCAGGTCGGAAACCAGCAGCGCGTCGACCTCACTGCCGGCCACCGCCGCAGCCAGGCGTCCCGGCCGCGAGTCGTCACCTGCTCCGGTGACGGCCTCAGTCACCCGCGGTACCGAGTCGCCTGGCGATCAGCCCGAGCGCCTCCCGGTAGCCGTCGGGGCCCTTTCCGTAGACCTTGGCCTCGACCAGCCCGTGGAATACGGAAACGCGGCGCCAGTCTTCGCGATCTTCGACGTCGGAGAGGTGCACCTCGATCGCCGGTACCGGGTCGACTGCGAGAGCGTCCCCGATCGCGTAGCTGTAATGGGTCCAGGCACCGGCGTTGATGATCGCCGCGTCGGCCATCTCGCTGAGACGGTGCAGGTAGCCACAGAACTCCGCCTCCGAATTGGTCTGGTAGAAGGTCGGCTCGAGGCCGGCCTCGCGGGCCCAGCCTGAGATCCGGTACTCAAGCTCGCCGAGGCTGATGCCGCCGTACATGTTCGGGTCGCGCCGCTCCAGCACGTCGAAGTTGACCCCGTGGAGTACGGCGACCCGGTTCTGTGCCCTGCTCATGTGTTCAGCTCTTCCACGGAGGATCGAACTCTAGCGGCCTCGACCAGGCAGTCGGTACGGGGTTCGCCCGGCTTCTTCAGCAGTACGAATCCGACGCCCCGGGCAGTGCGTTTCTTGTCGAACTGGACCGCCCTCACCACTTCGTCCGGGTCGATTCCGGGTGCCAGCGTGACCGGCAGGCCGTGACGCAGGTTCCACTCCCTGACCTCGCTGCGAAGCTCCTCCGCGTCGGAGAGCCTCAGGGCGGCGAGCAGGCCGAGCGCGACGGCCTCACCGTGGCGGTAGCGGCTGTAGCCGGTGACCGCTTCGATCGCGTGACCGACCGTGTGGCCGAGGTTCAGAACCGCCCGCAGGCCATGGTCCCGCTCATCGGCAGCGACCACCGAGCACTTGTAGCGGGCGCAGGCGAAGACCAGGTCGGCTCTGGAGGCGATCTGGCCCGGTTCCAGGTCCCTCACCTGTTGCCAGAGGTCACCGCCCGCCAGCAGGGCCGTCTTGACCACTTCGGCAAGGCCGGCCCTGATCTCACCCTCGGGCAGCGTCGCGAGCGTATCCACGTCGGTGATCACGGCCGAAGGCAGGTGGAAAGCGCCGACGTAGTTCTTGCCCTCGGGCAGGTCGACACCGGTCTTGCCGCCATAGGCGGAATCGACCTGGGCGACCAGCGTCGTCGGGACCTGGACGTACGGAATGCCCCGCTGGTAGGTGGCCGCGCAGAACCCGGCGAGGTCCCCGACCACGCCCCCACCGATCGCGATAATCCGGTCGGATCTGGTCACGCCGGACCTGGCCATGTGGCGCAGTGAGTCTTCTGCCTGCGAGACACTCTTGGAGGTCTCGCCCGGAGGGACCGAGATCGTTTCTTCGAGGCCGCGCACCCGATCCGCGTAGAGCGGGCCGACGGCATCGTCGGTGAATCCGAAAGAGCGCCCCTCCCCCGGCATGGCCGGCCCGTCGCCGGCGAAAAGCGGGCCGGCAAGCAGGTCCCGCCCGACGTAGACCGGGTAGTCGCCGTTGCTGCTGGAGGCCCAGATCATCCGGGTGCCCGCCGGCAGCCGGTCCAGCATCCTGACCGGCTCGAGGGCCCGCTCCCAGATCCGGAAGGCGACCGCGGGAACGATCGCGTCGGCGACTTCCTCGTAGAGCGGCAGCCGCTCGGCGAACAGCCGGCGGAATTCAGCTTCGTCGCGGGCCAGGGGCCGGTCGCTGCGGCGGACCCGTCGCCAGGCCGCCCCTTCGTCGATCTCCAGCCAGACCACCGTATGCCCGGGTGCTGAAAGCGCCTCACGCAGCGCCGGGCTGGTGACCGCGCCGCCCCCGAGGGCCAGCGCATCGACCGTTTCGTCGGCCAGGGCGCCCAGTACGACACGCTGCTCGATCTCGCGGAAGCCGGCCTCCCCTTCGGAGGCGAAGATCTCCGGAATGGAAATGCCCGTCTCGGACTCGATCAGCCGGTCGGTATCGGCTGTGCTCAGTCCTTTGCCACGTAGTTCGGCCAGGGCAGTGGACTTGCCGGCGCCCATGAACCCGACCAGGCAGATCATCGCCAGCCGATTCGCTCCCGGTACGCGTCTAGCGCGCCGATCACGTCGTCGATGTGGTCGCCGCCGAACTTCTCCCGGTAGCACTTGGCCAGGACCAGGCAGATCATCGCCTCCCCCACGACCGCGGCGGCCGGGACCACGGTCGAGTCGGTGCGTTCCTTGTGTGCCTTGTCCGGCTGCTTGGTCTTGATGTCAACCGAACGAAGCGGCTTGGTCATGGTCGAGATCGGCTTGATGGCCGCCCTGACCGAGAGCGGCTCGCCATTGGTCATGCCTCCCTCGAGCCCGCCGGCGTGGTTGGTCTCGCGGTACCAGCCCCGTTCCTCCGACCAGAAGATCTCATCGTGTGCCTCGGAGCCGGGTCGCGAGGCGACGTCCCAGGCCTCGCCGATCGAGGCGCCCTTGATCGACTGGATCGAGCAGATCGCCTGTGCGAGGCGACCGTCGAGGCGGTCCTCCCATGAAACGTGGCTGCCGAGTCCCGGGACCAGCCCGAAGACCCTGATCTCGAAGGTGCCGCCGAGGCTTTCGTTCTTCTTCCGGAGCACGTTGATCTCCTCGACCATGCGGGCGGAAGTGTCGGGGTCCAGACAGCGCACGGGGTCATCGTCGACCCCTTCGAAGTCCTCGGGCTTCAGGTCGTGGCGTTCAGGGGCCTCGACCGACGCGATCCTGGTCACATGGCTCCTCACGGTCACACCGAGCGCGGTGAGAAAGGCGCGGGCGATCGCGCCGGCCGCCACGCGGGCCGCCGTCTCGCGGGCGCTGGCCCGCTCGAGGATGTTTCGAAGGTCGGTCTGGTTGTACTTCCACATTCCGGTCAGGTCGGCGTGACCGGGCCGTGGCAGCGTGATCTCCGGGATCTCCCCTTCGATCGGCCAGGGGTTCATGCGTTCGTCCCAGTTCTTGTAGTCCCGGTTCGCCACCAGGGCGGCGATCGGGCTACCGAGCGTCCTGCCGTGGCGCACGCCGGTCCGGATCTCGACCGAGTCGGTCTCGATCTTCATCCGGCCTCCGCGGCCGTGGCCGAGCTGGCGCCGGGCCATGTCCCGGTCGAGGGTCTCGCGATCGAGTTCCAGTCCGGCGGGCAGGCCTTCGACGATCGTCACCAGGCCTGGTCCGTGGGACTCGCCTGCGGTTGTGAAGCGGAAGCTCATTGCGATGCCTAGGCTATTGCCTCACCCATGACCTTTGCCTCTTCCGTGAACAGCTGATGGCGGCCCGACGACTGATCATCGTGATGCTGGTCCTGCTCGGGGTCTCGACCGCGATCGCGATCGTCGCCCCGGATCCGGTCGAACAGACCGCCGAGACCGGCCAGACAGGGACCACCGGCGCAACCGGTGAGACGGGCGATGTGGCCCGCGGAACCACCGGCGCAACCGGCGGGACCCCCGGCGCCACCGGCACCAACGGCCCGGGCGGGGGTGCGGACGGCGGCAGCGAATCCGGCAACGACCGCCCCGGGAACGACGGCGACGGCAAGCCGGACGAGGTCGAGTTGAGCAACGAAGGCCGGACCGTCTCGATCACGACCACGGTCGGAGGGGACCAGGTACTGATCTGCGTACGTCCGGACAGCCGCCTGATACTCAACCTGAGGACGAACAGGCGCGGTCGACATCTCGATCCCGAAGTTCGGCCGCACCGAGACGGCGAACGAATTCACGCCGGCGGTATTCGACCTGCTGCTGCCGGACGAGCCGGGTGGCTTCGCCGTGGAGGAGCTGGGTGACGGGCGTCGTCTGGCCACGATCACCAGCAGCGCCGGCTGCGGCCGGGTAGGCACCAGCCGGACTTCGCCGCCTGCTGGCGCGGATTGACAGCGCCACAGGCCGTAAACCCGTTCCAGAACCTGTGCCTCGGCGAACTGGGCTGACTCAGGCTGTGCCTCGGCGAGTTGCGCAGGTTCCGGCTAACCGCGGGCGGCAGTGCGCATGACTTCGAGGGACGGTCTGCGTCCGGTCCAGATCTCCAGCGAAAGGGCTCCCTGCCGGACCAGCACCTCGAGTCCGTCGATCACCCTCGCTCCGGCTTGCTCAGCCGACGCCAGGAGGGCGCTGGGATCGGCGCCGTAGACCATGTCGACCACCGTCTGGCCGTCCCTGAAATCTGAGGCTGAAAGCGGCAGGTCGGCCAGTCCGTCCCCGCCTCCGAGCCCGGCGGCGCTCGCGTTCACGATCAGCTCGAATCCGCTGCCGTCCGGATCCGGGTCGAGCCTGCCGCCTATGTCGTCGACCATGGCCGCCGCCCGGGCCTCTGTCCGGTTCCAGACCGAAACCTCCGCACCCGCCCCCAGAAGGGCCCACAACGCCGCTCTGGCCGCACCGCCGGCCCCGAGCACCAGTACCGCGGAGCCGGGGCTCAGGTCCCCCACCGCAGCGAGCAGGCCGGGGGCATCGGTGTTCTCTGCCCTGATGCCGCCGCCTTCGAAGACGAGGGTGTTGGCGGCTTCAATCGCCGCGGCTGGCATCTCCCGCCCGGTCGGCGAGGGCGAAGGCGGCCTCCTTGTGGGGAACCGTCACGTTCACCCCCACGAAACCGAGCCCCGGCAGTTCGCGCAGGCGGGCGGCGAACTCCCCGGGGTCGATGTCGATCGCTTCGTAGCTCCAGTCAGCCGCCAGCCCGAGTTCCGCGAGCGCGGCATTCTGCATCGCCGGGGACCTGGAATGGGAGACGGGATGACCGAGTACGGCGAGTCGCCGGGAAGCCGGTGCGGTCGCGTCACGGCTCATGTCGCCGCCCCCGGCCGGTCGCTCACGGGCATTCGGTCGGCGATCCGCCGGCCGCCTCCTGGGCCTCCTGGTAGGCAGCCACCTTGCGGTTGTGGTCGTCGAGGTTGTTCGAGAAATCATGCTCCCCGCAGGTGCCGGGCTTGACCACATAGAGCCAGACGTCGGTATCGGCCGGCCTCGCCGCCGCTTCGATCGAGGCCAGGCCGGGACTGCCGATCGGCCCCGGAGGCAGCCCGGCGTTGGTCCGGGTGTTGTAGGGAGAGTCGACCGCGAGGTCGCTCTCGGTCAGCGGCTCGGTCCAGTTGTCCAGTGCGAAACGGGTGGTCGCATCGATGAAGAGTGGCTCGCCGCGGCTGAGACGGTTGTAGATCACGGCCGAGACGGTCGCCCGTTCACGGGGCACCGATACCTCGCGCTCGACCATCGAGGCGATCGTCAGAACGTCGTAGGTCGTCAGGTTCTTCGACTTCGCGAACTTCATGTTGACGCCGGCGATGTTGTCCTTGAACGCCTGGAGCTGCTCTGCCACCAGGTCCTGGACGTCCGATCCCGGGTTCAGCTCGTAGGTGGCCGGGAAGAGGAAGCCCTCGAGGTTCTCTGCCCTGCCCTGAGCACCGTAGTCGTCGGGGTCGAGGTCGGGCGAGCTGACCGTCGCTTTCATGTAATCCCCGGGGAGTCCCGCGGCCTCGATCGTTTCGGCCGCCTCCGACCGGCTGAGGCCCTCGGGGATTGTCACGGTCACGACCTTCTTCTGGGGCCGGTTGCCGAGTTCGTTCAGCGCCTCGTCGAAGCTCATGCCCTCGCGGAAAACGTGATTGCCGAAGTAGAGCTCCGAGCTCCGGCCCGACAGCCTGGTCCGTATCTGGAAGAACAGCGAGTTCGAGATCACGCCTTTCTCCTCCAGCAGGTCACCGATCTCGGCCACCCCGGCACCGGACGGCACCTTGACCGCGACCGTCTGGCCGTCCGACTCGCCGGCGAACGGCTGGAAGATGGAGACGAGCAGCCAGATGCCGAGCAGCACCACGACGGCGGCGCCGGCCAGAAGAACCAGGCGCCCGCGGCGGGGCCCGCGCGAACCGGCACCGCCACCGAGGACACTGCCGCCAGCGGGCGGGGCAGTCCTGCGTTTCGGGGTCCCCGACCGCTGCTTCGCGCTGCCGTCCGACCGCCCGGGCGGTGCCCCGGCGGACCCCCGGCGCTGCATGCGCTCCTGTCTCCTCAGCGCCCGTTCGACCGCGTCGGGATCGTCGGGGTCATGCTCCGGCGGGTCTTCGAACCAGCGCTCGCTCATCGCTTGCGGCTCTCCAGGGCGGCGAGGTAGGTCTCGAGCAGGTGGGCAGCCGCAATCGAGTCCTCGGCCGCACCGGCACCGGTGTCGCGACGGGTCTGTGCGGCCATCCTCGTCGTGAAGCGCTCGTCCCAGGTCTCGACCGGTACCTCGAGGGCCCGGGAGAGCTCTCCGCAGAACTCGCGGGTAACCGCTGCCTGAGGGCCCTCTTCACCCGACAGTGAGACCGGCATTCCGACCACGACCTGTTCGACTTCACGCTGCTCCACCAGTTCGGCGATCCGGCCGACCTCGGGAGGCTCCACCGCCTCGATCGGCGATGCGAGGGTGCCCGTCGCATCGGAGACCGCACAGCCGATCCGGGCGCTTCCGTAGTCGAGCGCGAGAACGCGCACGCTCAGCGTCCTTCCAGGTAGGTGCGGGCGGCCCGCATGGCCTCCTCGAGCCGGGACGGGTCCTTTCCGCCGGCCTGTGCCATCTCGTCGCTGCCCCCGCCGCCACCGCCGACGATCGGCGCGATCTCGCGGATCAGCTCGGCCGCCGAGACCTTCGACCCGGCATCTTCGGATCCGAACAGGGCGACGATCCCGATTTTGCCGGCGTCTTCGTCGGCTCCGGCCAGAACCACTCCGGCCCCGGGCCGCTCACCCTGAACGGCCTTGGCCATCTGGAGGATCTGCTTCGGATTCGAGACCGGGACTTCGGCGATCACCGCTTCGACCGGACCGATCGGTGCCACGGCTCCGGCCAGCTCCGCAGCCAGCCCACCGAGTTTCTTCTGCTCCTCCTGCTTCCTGCCGCGATTGGCCTCTTCGATCTTCTCGGCGGCGCGCCGGGCCGCACCGACCGGATCACGGACGTCGCCGAGCATCTCGCCGACCTCGAAGAGCTCGCCGGTGCGGGCCCGATGCCAGTCGATCGCGTCCGGGCCGGTGATCGCCTCGATCCGCCGGACGTTGGCCGAGCTCGAACTCTCGCCGGTGACCCTGAAGATCCCGATCTCTGCGGTATTGGAGACGTGGGTCCCGCCGCAGAGCTCGCGGGATACGGACTCGACCTCGACCACCCGGACCCAGTCGCCGTATTTCTCGCCGAACAGGGCCATCGCGCCGAGTTTCTCGGCCTCGGCTTTCTCCATGTTGATCCAGCGGACCGGTTCGGCATCCTTGATCCAGCCGTTGACCCGGTCCTCTACCCAGGCGATGTCCTCCCGGGAGAGCGCTTCACCGTGGTTGAAGTCGAATCGCAGCTTGTCCGGCCTTACCGCGGAGCCGGCCTGATGGACGTGCTCACCGAGCCGTTCGCGAAGCGCGGCGTGCAGCAGGTGGGTGGCGGTGTGGTTGCACATCGTCCGGAACCGCAGCCGGCGGTCGACCTCGGCCTCGATCGTCGCCCCCACCGGAGGCGCCTCCTCGGCCCCGTCTCCGGACGACTCGATCTCGACCACCTGGTCGTCGCCAACCCGGACCACGTCGGTGACGATCGCCTCACCGCCGTCCCAGGAAATCCGGCCCGAGTCGGCAACCTGCCCGCCGCCTTCGGCGTAGAACGGGCTCTCGTCGAGCTTGAGCAGGGCACGGCCGTTGGTCCGGTCGAGGGCGCTGACGCCGGTCTCGGCCCTGAGATGGTCGTAGCCGACGAACTCGCTGGCGGGCCCGTTGGCGGCGAAGGCCAGCACACGCTCGTGATCACGGCCGCGACTGCCGGCCGCGGCGCCGCTGCGGGCCCGGCGGCGCTGGGCTTCCATCAGTTCCTCGAAGCCCTGGTCGTCGACCTGGAGACCCCGCTGGGAGACGATCTCCCGGGTCAGGTCGTAGGGGAAGCCGTAGGTGTCGTGAAGCTGAAAAGCATCGTCGGCGCTGATCCAGGCGTTGCTCGAGTCCAGCGAGCGCTCGACGATCTGCTCGAGCAGGACCATCCCCCGGTCGAGGGTGCGGCCGAAGCTCTCCTCCTCCGAGCGGACCCAGCGGTCGATCTGCTCGCGCCCGGACGCAACCCGCGGATGGGCCTCGCCCATGATCTCGATCGTGCGCTCGGTGAAGGCACCCAGCCAGGAACCCTCGAAGCCGAGGTTGCGGCCCTGCTGGATCGCCCGCCGCATCACCCGGCGCAGGATGTAGCCGCGATCCTCGTTCGACGGCACCACCCCGGCCGCGATCAGGAAGCTCATCCCGCGGGAGTGGTCGGCGATGATCCGCATCGCCCGGGTCGCCTCCGGGGTCGATTCGTACTTCAGGCCGCTCATCTCTTCGGCCAGTTCGATCAGCGGACTGAACAGATCGGTCTGGTAGACCGAAGGGACGTCCTGGAGGATCGCCGCCATGCGCTCGAGGCCCATTCCGGTATCGATGTTCTTCGACGGGAGCGGCGTCAGCGAGCCGTCCTCACCCAGGTCGTAGGTCATGAAGACGTGGTTCCAGTACTCGAGGAAGCGGTCGCTGTCGTCGCCGGGCCGGTCGTCGGCTCCGCCGAAGTCCTCTCCGCGGTCGAGGTACATCTCCGAGCACGGGCCGCAGGGTCCGGTCGGGCCGGCCTGCCAGAAGTTCTCCGACCGGGGCAGCCTGACGATGCGCTCGTCCGGCACGCCGATCGACTTCCAGATCGCGATCGCCTCTTCGTCGGGTCCGAGGCCGAGCTCTTCGTCCCCGCCGAAGACCGTGACCCAGATCAGCGCCGGGTCAAGGCCGAGACCTTCGACCGAGAGCTCCCAGCCGAACCTGATCGCGTCGTCCTTGAAGTACTCGCCGAAGCTGAAGTTGCCGAGCATCTCGAAGAAGGTCAGGTGGCGCAGCGTCTTGCCGACCTCTTCGATGTCCGGGGTGCGGAAGCAGGTCTGCGACGAGGTGAGACGACCCGCCGGCGGTGTCTCGCGGCCGAGGAAGTAGGCCTTGAACGGCTGCATGCCGGCCACAGTCAGCAGGGTCGAGGTGTCATCGGGCGGTGGAATCAGCGATGCCGAAGGCACGCGCCGGTGGCCGCGCTGCTCGAAGAAGCTCAGGTATGTCTCACGGATTTCGGCCGACTTCATGAACGCCGGAGCCTATTTGATCGTGCCGTGGCCGACCACGGTATCGCCGCTCATCAGCACCGCCGCCTGACCGGGGGCGACGCCTTCGAAGGGTTCGTCGAGCTCGATCTCCAGCGAGTCGTGCCGGCCCGGCGCCGCCTCGACCCTCGCCCGGACAGCCGCGGAGCGGTAGCGCAGCCTCACCCGGTCGACCCGCGCGCCGTCACGGTGGAGAACCGCGTCGCGCACGCCGACCCGCGCGGCCGCGAGTTGCTCGCGCGGGCCGATCGTCACCGAGTTGGTGTCCGCGTCGGTAGCGGTCACGTACATCGGCGCGCCGGCGGCCACACCCAGGCCCCGGCGCTGGCCGACCGTGAAGTGATGGTGTCCGGAGTGGCGGCCGAGCTCCCGGCCGGAGCTGTCGAGCACGGGACCGTCCTTGTCGCGCAGCTCGCCGTGGCGTTCCAGGAAGGCCTTCTTGCTGCTGCCCGCCAGGAAACAGAGGTCCTGGCTCTCCGGCTTCTTCGCCACCGACAGCGAGTTCCGGGAAGCGATCTCACGGACCTCCGGCTTCGAGATGCCTGCCAGCGGGAACTTCAGGCGCTCGATCGTCCGGGTCGGCAGCGCCGCGAGCATGTAGCTCTGGTCCTTGTTCGAGTCGCTTGCTTCGGCCAGCAGTCCGCCTTCGCCGTCGTCGACTATCCGGGCATAGTGGCCGGTGACCAGGTGGGTCGCACCGACCCTGTCAGCGAGGTCGACCATGGCCGAGATCCTGACTTCGCCGTTGCAGAGGACACACGGATTCGGGGTGCGACCGGCGGCGTATCCGTCGAGGAAGCCGCTGACCACGCTTGCGCGGAACCGGTCCTCCAGGTCGAGCGTGAAGTGCGGAATGCCCATCGAGTGGGTGACCGCCCGGGCGCCGAGCACCGCCTCCGGGGAACAGCACGCCTTGGTGCCGTCAGTGTCCGGGTCGGCCCAGAGCTTGACCGTGACCGCCACCACCTCCGCCCCGCGCTCACGTTCACGCAGGGCAGCGACCGCGCTGTCCACGCCCCCGGAAACAGCGACAAGGACCCGGTCTTGGTGCGGTTCGGCGATCTCAACGCCGCTCGAAGCCAGACTCGACAGCGCGCGGTGGAGCGCATCCGCGGCCAGCACGGCGGCGTGCCTGCTCGCCGGGGACAGCCCGCCGAGGGCGGCGTCCAGATCGTCGGTGCTGATCGCCGCGGCTTCGAGGATGGCGGAGCCTTCGACCATCTCGGCGACGCAGGCACAGGCCGCCCGGGTCGCGGCGCAGCCCTCCGCGTCGAAGGTCACCCGGTCGATCCGGCCGCCGGTCGATTCCAGCGAGATCCGCGCCAGGTCGCCGCAGGCCGCACCTCCCGCGGCACCGCTGAACGATCCATCGCCGGGTTCACCCAGGCGGGAGCGGTCCTCGTGGTATTCGGCGAGCAGGGATTCCACCCCCACAGGGTAAAGATGTAGCCTCGCCTCATGAGCAACAGCTGGAGCCCCGAAGAGATTCCCGACCAGAGCGGCCGCACCGCCGTAGTCACCGGCGCCAACAGCGGCATCGGCCTGGTCACCGCCCGCGAACTGGCACGGCACGGTGCGACCGTGGTGGTCGCCTGTCGCGATACCTCGAAGGGCGAGGCAGCAGTCGCCGAGATGCGCGCCGATCTCGGTGAGCACGGTGAAGCAGCCGCCTTCCACGTGCGTCCGCTGGACCTGGCGTCGCTCGACTCGGTCAGGAGTTTCGCCAGTGACGCCATCGCCGCTTTCCCTGAAGGCATCGACCTCCTGATCAACAACGCCGGCGTGATGGCACCTCCGCGCAAGGAGACCGTCGACGGCTTCGAGCTGCAGATCGGCACCAACCACCTGGGCCACTTCGCCTTGACCGGCCTGCTGTTCGACGAGCTGAAGAAGAAGCCGGGCTCGCGCATCGTCACGGTCAGCTCGAATGCCCACAAGATGGGCAAGATGAACTTCGAGGACCTTCAGTCCGAGCACTCCTACAAGCGCTGGAACGCCTACGGTCAGTCGAAGCTCGCCAACCTGATCTTCGCGCTCGACCTGCAGAAGCGGATCGACGAAGCCGGCCTCGAGATGAAGAGCATGGCCGCGCATCCCGGCCTGTCCGCGACCAACCTCTACTCGGCCACTACCGGCACCGGCGAAGGCCTGGTCAGCCTCCTGACCATCCCGGTCAAGGCAGTCTCGAATACGCTCTTCGCCCAGGATGCCGAGCACGGCGCGCTGCCGACCCTGTTCGCAGCGGTCTCCCCCGGTCTTGCCGGAGGCAGCTACATCGGGCCCGACGGCATCGCCGAAATGCGCGGTGCCCCGACCGTGGTTGCCCCTCGCAAGGTGGCCCAGGATCATGAGGTCGCCGCGAAGCTCTGGAAGGCCTCGGTCGAACTGACCGGTGTCGACTACGACTTCAGCGCGCCCGTAGCCGCCTGACAGGCTGCTACCTCCGGCTCCCCGGCGGGGCCGCAGATCGTCGCATCGGCCCCTGGAGACCTGCCCGGAAGCCGAGAAAAGAGGCCCCAACCCGCCGTCTCCGCTTCCGGCATTGATCCCTTTATATAAAGGTGGGTGCCTATCTCCCATCCCGCGGGGGACTCGGAGAAATCGGCTCCCGTGCCGATGATGTTGGGTCAATTTATGAAGCGGCTAACGAACGGGTTCGAGCCTCAGGGACAACCTACCACCGCCGCCCAACGGTTGCCCGAAAAGCGCTCAGTCGAGGTCGAGACCGGACATGATCTCCTCGGCCTCCGACCACTGGCCGGCCGGGACCTGGAGGTTGATGTCCCCGCGATTGAAGCGGTCGAGTTCCCAGTCGGAGGTCAGCTCGGCATCGAGGCCGCGCTCGCGCAGGGCATCCCTCCAGGCCAGGCCGGTCTGCAGGTCTTCGAACTCGTGGACGACTTCCCAGTCGTCGAAGCGCGGGTCTGCGATGTGGATCCGGCCGGCGCCGTCGCCGATCTTCGAGATCCGGTCCTTGAGCCTGCGGAAGTAGCTCACTTCGACCGCCCGGCCCGGGACTCAGCCCTTGGCCGGCTTGGCCGGCTTCCTCAAGGCCACGCCGACGTCCCGCAACTGGATGTCGTCCACCGGAGCCGGGGCGCCGGTCAGCGGATCGCCGCCGGAAGCGGTCTTCGGGAAGGCGATCACGTCGCGGATCGAGTCGACCCCGGCCAACAGCGCGGCGAAGCGGTCGACGCCGAAGGCGATGCCGCCGTGAGGCGGCGCTCCGTAGCGCAGGGCTTCCAGCAGGAAGCCGAACCGGCTCTCGGCTTCTTCGCGCGAGATTCCCAGAGCATCGAAGACCTGCGACTGGGTCTCGGGGCTGTTGATACGGATCGAACCTCCGCCAAGCTCGACGCCGTTCCAGACGAGGTCGTAGGCCTGTGCCCTCGCCGCGCCGGGATCGCCCGGGTCGAAGTCGCCAGACGGCGCGGTGAACGGATGGTGAAGTGCATCCCAGCGGCCTTCGCCTTCGTTGAACTCGAACATCGGCCAGTCGACGATCCAGGTCAGCTGGTTCTCGCCTTCCGGGATCAGGTCCCAGCGCTCGGCCAGCCGGGTACGCAGTCCGCCGAGGATGGCGGCGACCTTGTGCGGCTGGTCGGCGGCGACCAGCATCAGGTCACCTTCTTCGGCGTCCATCGCCGAGTTCAGGCCGGACAGCTCCTCGGCACTGAGGAACTTGGCGATCGGGGCGCGCCAGCCGTCCCCCTCGCGAAATGCCCAGACGAGACCCTTGGCGCCGAGCTCCTTGGCGTCGTCGATCAGGCCGTCGAGCTGGGCCCTCGAAAGCTCCCTCTGCCCGAAGTTGATGCCCCTGACCGAGCCACCGGACTCGATCACGCCGCCGAAGGCCTTGAACTCCGTGCCACGCAGGACCTCTGTCAGATCGGTGATCTCGTAGCCGTAGCGGGTATCGGGCTTGTCCGAGCCGAAACGGGCGATCGCTTCGTCGTAGCCCATCCTCGGGAACGGGACCTTGACCTCGATCCCCATCTCGCCGAGCAGGTGGACCATCAGCTTCTCGTTCAGCTCGATCACGTCCTCGCCCGTGACGAAGCTCATCTCTATGTCGAGCTGGGTGAAGTCGGGCTGGCGGTCGGCTCGCAGGTCCTCGTCGCGGAAGCAGCGGGCGATCTGGAAGTAGCGCTCGAAACCGGAGACCATCAACAGCTGCTTGAACAGCTGAGGGGACTGGGGAAGCGCGTAGAAGGATCCGCGGTGCTGGCGGCTCGGCACGAGGAAATCGCGAGCGCCTTCCGGAGTCGAGCGGGTCAGGATCGGGGTCTCGATCTCCAGAAAGCCCTCTCCGTCCAGGAAGCTGCGCATCGAGGTGGTCAGACGGTGGCGCAGTTCGATCGCGCGCTGCATCGGCTCGCGGCGCAGGTCGAGGTAGCGGTGGCGCAGCCTCGCCTCCTCCCCGGCTTCAGAGCTGAAGCCTTCGATCGCGAACGGCGGCGTATCGGCTTCGGCCAGGACCTCGGCTTCAGCCACGTGGATCTCGAACTGACCGGTCGGGAAGCTCGGGGTTGACGGTCTCCGGTTCTCTGGTCACGACCTCGCCGGCGATCGAGACCACGTACTCCGAACGCAGCCGGTGGCCGAGGTCGAAGGAGCCCCCGGCTTCATCGGGGTTGAATACGAGCTGGACGAGGCCGGTCCGGTCCCTCAGGTCGATGAAGATCAGACCGCCGTGATCCCGGCGCCGGTGAACCCAGCCCGAGACCCGCACCGTCTGGCCCACCCGGTCCCCCAGGACCTGGCCGCACCAGGTGTCGCGGTATTCATTCGGGCTGAGCGCTGGAGCGTCCGGAGTCATGGATGCGCCAGTCTTTCAGGAAAAGGGGACCGGGTCCCGCCCGGGCTATCTGACCTCCACCCGGAACGAACGGGAGCGGTTCTTGAAGTCCTTTCCTCTCGCCTTCGCCACCAATCGGTAGGCCTTCTTCTTCGCATTCTTCCTGGCCACCAGCTTGAATCTCTGCCTGGTGGTCTTACCCGGCTTCAGGGATCCAGCCTTGCGGCAAGCCTTGCCCCTGACCTTCAGTGCTTTCTTCGCCTTGCCTTTCGGCTTCAGGCAGACCTTCACGCCCGAAGCGGTCGCCGAGCCGGTGTTGCGAATCACCACCTTGATCCGGATCGACCTGCCACGCTTCAGAACCTTTTTCTTCGGGAGCAACTTGCGGACCACCACCTTCGCTTCGGCGGGCGCTGGTTCCACGTACTGAACCGCGCCGATGTCGCAGGCGCCGGCGGGTCGTTCCCGGCCGGTCTGGTCGGTCGCCGGACACTGGTCCAGGCCCATCTCGCCCCCATTGCCGATCGCCTGGCTGCCGGCGAGCAGGGCATGGGTCGGGGTCTGGCCGCCGTTGTCCTGGAGCGGCCCGATTCCCGGATCGGAGACCACCCGGTTGTTGCCGGGGTCGAATCCGACCAGGCAGTTTCCAACACCCAGCGCCTGGGTGGTCAACACG
The DNA here is from genome assembly GCA_963717235.1 of uncultured Solirubrobacterales bacterium. Taxonomy (GTDB): domain Bacteria; phylum Actinomycetota; class Thermoleophilia; order Solirubrobacterales; family 70-9; genus 67-14. The sequence continues at coordinate 393,990 of CAVQVQ010000005.1, forward strand.
AAGCGTGGGGAAGAAGCTCGGCCCGCTGAAGCAGTCGGGCGTCGGCGGTGGCACCGGGTTGAGGTCCTGGTTGGAGGCATTGATCACGTTGTAGAAGCTGATCGAGGTCGCCGCGGCGTCAGCGAAGCCGCCGCCGTTACCGTTGGCGTCGGCAGTCGGAGTCTGCGGTGTTTTCGGTGATGGTCGAGCTGCGGACCGTGAGCGACGAAGCGCCGGCCGCGTAGATGCCGCCTCCGCTCTGGGCGGCCGAGTTGCCGGACACCGTGCTGTTGACCATGTTCAGCGCGTTGTAGACCGCGATTCCGCCGCCCTGGAAGAGCGTGCTGTTCCCGGAAATCGTGGTCGCCTCGACGCTCAGCGAGCCGACGGCGTTCCGGATTCCGGCGCCGTCCTCACCGATCCCCGTCAGGAGGCCACCGGTGATCGTCTGGAAACCGATCGAAAGCGAATTGTTCGCCTGCTGGTCGTAGACACGGTCGAGGCCGTTGCCGTCGACCACGACCTTCGCATTCGGGCCGGCGGGCAGGATGCTCAGCGGCGAGAGGCCGGTCACGTCGAAATCGCCGGTCGCATTCGAGTCTTCGCCCGAACCGGCGCGGGTGATTCTGTAGGTCCCGGCCGGCAGCGAGACGACGTCGGCTCCCGAGCCCGCCGGACAACCCCCGAATCCGAGGTCGGTCTGGGCCGCCGTTATGGCCTCCCGCAGCGAGCAGTTGCCCGGCGCCCCGCCGTAGTCGTCGTCGGTCGTATCAACGGCGATCGTGAGCGCCTGAGCCGCCGGCGCGAGCGCCGCCGCAAAGAGCCCCACCAGCAAAAACAGAAGAAGTCGCTTCATCCTGCCCCCGAGCCTTCGGAATCCGAATTGCTTCGATCGTACGGCCCTAAGGTGCTGCGGTCAACCCGGAAACCGCGTGCTTCGGTCCGGAACTCTGAGGGCCGCAGGGATTCCGGCAGTCAGGGCCGGATCAGCTCCAGGACTTCGCCCGGCTCGACATCCTGCTGCTCGCCGGTGTTCATGTCTCGCAGCCGGGCGGTTCCGCCCTCACCCAGGACGAGCGTGCTTTGCGCGTTGATGCGGTCGGCCTGCTTGAGCTGGCCCTTGATGCTGCGGCCTCCGAGGTCGATTTCGACCGAGATGCCGGCCCGCCTGAGCTCGCCGGCCAGCGCCACGGCCTTGGCCTGTTGATCCGGTTCCTCAACCGCGATGAACAGGTCGCGCCCCGGTGCCGACACCTCTTCGTCGAGAGCCAGCAGGATCCGCTCGACCCCGGCCGCCCATCCGATTGCCGGTGTATCGGGCCCGCCGAGCTGGGCGATCAGGCCGTCGTAGCGGCCGCCGCCGCCGATCTCCGACTGGGCACCGAGGCGGTCGCAGACGAAGGAGAAGATGGTGCGTGTGTAGTAGTCCAGGCCGCGGACGAGGGTCGGGTCGATCGTGAACTCGACCGAAGCGGCCGCCAGCAGGGCCTTGACCTCTTCGAAGTGCTCGTGGTCGGCGGAGTCGAGGTGGTCGAGCAGTTGCGGCGCATCGGCCATGACCGCCTGTGTTCCGCTGTGATCGGAATCGAAGGCCCGCAGCGGGTTGATCTCGATCCGCTCGCTGACGTCGTCGGAGAGTTCGCCCGAACGCGAGCGCAGGTGTGACTTCAGCTCTTCCAGGTACTCGCGCCGGGCTTCGATCGAACCGAGGCTGCCCAGCCGGAGCTCGACCCCGGGCACGCCCAGCTCTTCGACCAGGTCGCTCAACAGGGTGATCACCTCGGCGTCGGCCAGCGGCGAATCGGATCCGATCGCCTCGGCTCCTATCTGGTGGAACTGCCTGTAGCGGCCTGCCTGCGGCCGCTCGTGGCGAAAGAACGGGCCGGAGTAGGCGAGCTTCACCGGCTGAGCCAGCTTGTGCATTCCGTGCTCCACGTAGGCGCGGCAGATCGGAGCCGTTCCTTCCGGCCTCAGCGTGAGGCTGCGCCCACCCTTGTCCTCGAAGGTGAACATCTCCTTGCGCACGATGTCGGTCGACTTGCCGACACCCCGCTCGAAGAGCGCCGTGTCTTCGAAGGCCGGGGTCATCATCCAGTCGTAGCCCGACCTCGAAAACACCTCGCGGGCGGTCCTGAGCAGGCGCTCGCGCTGGGTCATCTGTGGCGGCAGGACGTCCAGCGTGCCGCGCGGGGCTTTGAACTTCTCGGCCATGCTCAGCGGGGCAGCTCGGCCAGGAAAGGATTCGTTTCGAGCTCGGCCGCCAGCGTGGTCACACCCATGTGGCCCGGGTAGACGGTCGTCTCGGGCGGATGCGACTCGACCAGCATCCGGATCGACTCGAGCAGCGTGTCCCAGTCCCCGCCGGGCAGGTCCACCCGACCGACCGAGTTCTGGAACAGCACGTCGCCTGAGAACATCGCGGCATGCTCACGGATCGAGTAAGTCACGTGTCCGGGACTGTGGCCCGGGGTGAACAGCACCTCGATCTCCATCCCGGCCAGTGACAGGGTCTCCCCTCCCTTGACCGTGTGGTCGGCTTCGTAGTTCTCGAACGGACCGAAGCCGGGCCACGGCACGTAGGTCATGATGTCGGCCAGCACCGGCACCTCGATCTCCGGGCACCAGACCGGCGCTCCGGTCGCCCTCGCCACCGGCGTGACCGCACCGATGTGGTCGAAGTGGCAGTGGGTGAGCAGGATCGCTTCGAGCTTCAGTCCGCGCTCGGCCAGCGGAGCCATCAGTCGGTCCGGCTCGTCGCCTGGGTCGATCATGATCGCCCGGTCCGAGTCGGTCCTGAAAACCGTGAACGAGTTCTCGGCAACCGGACCCACGGTGCTGCCGAGGACCTCGATGCCGGCCACGCTCAGCTCTGCTTTCCTCGAGCCCTGATCCGCGCTCTTTCCCTGCGGCGCCAGAGCACGCTGTCCATGTAGTAGCCGGCCGGTATGTAGAAGACCAGCATGAACAGGGCGATCGGCAGTGCCTCGCTGATCGACCGTCCGAAGAGGAGGATCAGCAGCAGCAGGAATACCAGCGAGGCGACGACGCCCCGGACCGTGGCACTACGCCAGGTCGGCGGACGGTCTACCCGCGGCGCCCGGCTCTTGGTGCCCGACTTCGCCTGACTGCGGGCCTCCGCCCGGTTCTTCGGCCTGGCCTTTCGCCGCGTGTCGACGTTTCCGGCCTGTGTGCCGCGCTTCTTTCGACTGCGCTTTTTCTTGGTCTGTGCCACGGGTGAAACTTACCGGGCCGGGCATAGGTGGTGCGCCCGCGCCCCCACAGAGCGCGCGGCGCGGCGCACGCATCGACGAACCCGGCTTCACATCGGCACCTCCCCACCCCGCGGTCTGGCCAAGGTTTCGGGCCGTAGTGGATTCAGATCGTGGCCAGACTGTGGTGGGCGGAGATCTGAGGCTCGTCCGACGGGGGTCCGGTTTCGCGGCCGAGTCCGTGCCGGCTGTTCAGGAGAGCCGGCGCTCGATGATGTGGAAGGCCGGGTCGAAGTCTCGGATCGGAACCGTCTCGGGATATCCGGTCATGGCGGCCTCCGGGATCAGGCCGATCAGCTCGGCTTCGATCGCCTTCGCACCCTGCGCCGCCGCCCGCGCCGAGACCTCCTCGACCACGTCGGCCAGCGGCAGCGAGATCGGATCCTCGACGTTCATCGAAACCTGGGCGCGCCCGGTCGAGAGCCCGAGCCCGATCGCACGCAGACCGCGAGGGCCACCCCCGACCTCCCTGACCTGGGCGGCCACTGTCCTGGCAATCTCCACGTCGTCGGTGTCGAGTTCGATGTTGAAGGCGGCCAGAGGAGGCCTGGCGGAGACGAGGCAACCACCGGCCTGAGGATGAGGCCGGTCCGGACCGAAGTCGGGGACGAGGTCCCCCGATGTCATTCGCTGCCAGAGCGCATCCAGACCGCCCTCGCGGAAGAAGGAGCGCGGGCGCCTGCTTTCATCGCCGGCCAGATCGCCGTACAGAAAGACCGGTACACCGAGTTCGCCGATCCTCTCGGCGACACTCAGGGCGGAAGCCTCGGCCTGTTCCCGGTCCGCCGGATCCAGCCAGACCAGAGGGCAGACGTCAAGGGCTCCGATCGCGGGGTGAAGGCCCTGCCACTCAGGCATGTCGATCTCCCGTGCAGCACCGGCCAGAGCGACCAGTGCGGTCTCGACGTCCGGGTGAGGACCGGCGATCGTGAAGACCGCACGGTTGTGGTCGATGTCGGTGTGGCGATCGAGCAGCTGGACCTCGTTTCCCAAGGCGGACTGGAGCCGGTCGAGACGCTCGAAGTCCCGGCCCTCGGAGAGGTTCGGCGCGGCCAGCAGGATCACACGAGCAGCCTGCCTTCCAGCACAACCGGAGTGCCGTCCACGGTCACCTCCGGCCGCATCGAGACGACGTCGAGGTGGACGGGAACCTGGACGTTGCCACCGATCGCCGCCGAAGCCCCGAAGGCGACATGAGCGGTCCCGATGATCTTCTCGTCCTCGAGGATGTTGCCGGTCAGGATCGCTTTCTCGTTGGTGCCGATGCCGAGCTCGGCGACATTGGTGCCGTCGGGGCCGTGGGCGGTCAGCAACTCCATCAATTGCGCGCCTTCGGGGCCAGACGCGTCCACGAGATGCCCGTTTTCGACGGTCAGCCGGACCGGCTTGTCAACCAGCCCCACGCCGGCGATCGAGCCGTCGACGATCAGGGTGCCGTCCGCGGTCGCCGGGGAGATGAATCCTTCGCCACAGGGAAGGTTGCCGAAGGCTCCCTCGTGGTTCAGCTCCCCGGCATCGGGGATCGCCACCCTGCCTTGCAGGCCGAGCCGCAGGTCGCTGCCGTGATCGCAGGTGATGCGTGCCTCGGTACCACGGTCGAGGATCTCCGCGACCCTGTTTCCCCGCCGGCGCAAATTGGCCATGTCGTCGCTCATCACCCGGGCCAGCATCTCTTCGGTCGCCCCGGGCAGAGTCGCCGTCCTTGTGCCCGACTCGCTGGCCCGTTTCCTGGCCGCCGTGTGGGAGAGCGACTGGACCGTCGGTGCCAGCAGCACGTCGGCCGCGACCATCGCGTCGGCGATCGCCCGGGGCGGCTCGCCGGCGTGGCTGGCCCGCTCGCTCATCACGGTCAGGACAGCCTCGGCCCCGATCTCGTCGGCCTCCGCCCACATGGCCTCACCCAGCCTCACGGTCGCCGGGTTGCAGACGATCAGCACCTCTTCGTTCGGCCTCACCCCGAGGCATTCACGAACCACGGCTGCGACGGCTTTGTTCAGGTCTTCTTCCATGGCCGAACTGCTTGAGCTGGCCCTTGATGCTGCGGCCTCCGAGGTCGATTTCGACCGAGATGCCGGCCCGCCTGAGCTCGCCGGCCAGCGCCACGGCCTTGGCCTGTTGATCCGGTTCCTCAACCGCGATGAACAGGTCGCGCCCCGGTGCCGACACCTCTTCGTCGAGAGCCAGCAGGATCCGTTCGACCCCGGCCGCCCATCCGATTGCCGGTGTATCGGGCCCGCCGAGCTGGGCGATCAGGCCGTCGTAGCGGCCGCCGCCGCCGATCTCCGACTGGGCACCGAGGCGGTCGCAGACGAAGGAGAAGATGGTGCGTGTGTAGTAGTCCAGGCCGCGGACGAGGGTCGGGTCGATCGTGAACTCGACCGAAGCGGCCGCCAGCAGGACCTTGACCTCTTCGAAGTGCTCGTGGTCGGCGGAGTCGAGGTGGTCGAGCAGTTGCGGGGCATCGGCCATGACCGCCTGTGTTCCGCTGTGATCGGAATCGAAGGCCCGCAGCGGGTTGATCTCGATCCGCTCGCTGACGTCGTCGGAGAGTTCGCCCGAACGCGAGCGCAGGTGTGACTTCAGCTCTTCCAGGTACTCGCGCCGGGCTTCGATCGAACCGAGGCTGCCCAGCCGGAGCTCGACCCCGGGCACGCCCAGCTCTTCGACCAGGTCGCTCAACAGGGTGATCACCTCGGCGTCGGCCAGCGGCGAATCGGATCCGATCGCCTCGGCTCCTATCTGGTGGAACTGCCTGTAGCGGCCTGCCTGCGGCCGCTCGTGGCGAAAGAACGGGCCGGAGTAGGCGAGCTTCACCGGCTGAGCCAGCTTGTGCATTCCGTGCTCCACGTAGGCGCGGCAGATCGGAGCCGTTCCTTCCGGCCTCAGCGTGAGGCTGCGCCCACCCTTGTCCTCGAAGGTGAACATCTCCTTGCGCACGATGTCGGTCGACTTGCCGACACCCCGCTCGAAGAGCGCCGTGTCTTCGAAGGCCGGGGTCATCATCCAGTCGTAGCCCGACCTCGAAAACACCTCGCGGGCGGTCCTGAGCAGGCGCTCGCGCTGGGTCATCTGTGGCGGCAGGACGTCCAGCGTGCCGCGCGGGGCTTTGAACTTCTCGGCCATGCTCAGCGGGGCAGCTCGGCCAGGAAAGGATTCGTTTCGAGCTCGGCCGCCAGCGTGGTCACACCCATGTGGCCCGGGTAGACGGTCGTCTCGGGCGGATGCGACTCGACCAGCATCCGGATCGACTCGAGCAGCGTGTCCCAGTCCCCGCCGGGCAGGTCCACCCGACCGACCGAGTTCTGGAACAGCACGTCGCCTGAGAACATCGCGGCATGCTCACGGATCGAGTAAGTCACATGTCCGGGACTGTGGCCCGGGGTGAACAGCACCTCGATCTCCATCCCGGCCAGTGACAGGGTCTCCCCTCCCTTGACCGTGTGGTCGGCTTCGTAGTTCTCGAACGGACCGAAGCCGGGCCACGGCACGTAGGTCATGATGTCGGCCAGCACCGGCACCTCGATCTCCGGGCACCAGACCGGCGCTCCGGTCGCCCTCGCCACCGGCGTGACCGCCCCGATGTGGTCGAAGTGGCAGTGGGTGAGCAGGATCGCTTCGAGCTTCAGTCCGCGCTCGGCCAGCGGAGCCATCAGTCGGTCCGGCTCGTCGCCTGGGTCGATCATGATCGCCCGGTCCGAGTCGGTCCTGAAAACCGTGAACGAGTTCTCGGCAACCGGACCCACGGTGCTGCCGAGGACCTCGATGCCGGCCACGCTCAGCTCTGCTTTCCTCGAGCCCTGATCCGCGCTCTTTCCCTGCGGCGCCAGAGCACGCTGTCCATGTAGTAGCCGGCCGGTATGTAGAAGACCAGCATGAACAGGGCGATCGGCAGTGCCTCGCTGATCGACCGTCCGAAGAGGAGGATCAGCAGCAGCAGGAATACCAGCGAGGCGACGACGCCCCGGACCGTGGCACTACGCCAGGTCGGCGGACGGTCTACCCGCGGCGCCCGGCTCTTGGTGCCCGACTTCGCCTGACTGCGGGCCTCCGCCCGGTTCTTCGGCCTGGCCTTTCGCCGCGTGTCGACGTTTCCGGCCTGTGTGCCGCGCTTCTTTCGACTGCGCTTTTTCTTGGTCTGTGCCACGGGTGAAACTTACCGGGCCGGGCATAGGTGGTGCGCCCGCGCCCCCACAGAGCGCGCGGCGCGGCGCACGCGTCGACGAACCCGGCTTCACATCGGCACCTCCCCACCCCGCGGTCTGGCCAAGGTTTCGGGCCGTAGTGGATTCAGATCGTGGCCAGACTGTGGTGGGCGGAGATCTGAGGCTCGTCCGACGGGGGTCCGGTTTCGCGGCCGAGTCGGTGCCGGCTGTTCAGGAGAGCCGGCGCTCGATGATGTGAAAGGCCGGGTCGAAGTCTCGGATCGGAACCGTCTCGGGATATCCGGTCATGGCGGCCTCCGGGATCAGGCCGATCAGCTCGGCTTCGACCGCCCTCGCGCCCTGCGCCTCCGCCCGCGCCGAGACCTCCTCGACCACTTCGGCCAGCGGCAGCGAGATCGGATCCTCGACGTTCATCGAAACCTGGGCGCGCCCGGTCGAGAGCCCGAGCCCAATCGCACGCAGACCGCGAGGGCCACCCCCAACCTCCCTGACCTGGGCGGCCACTGTCCTGGCAATCTCCACGTCGTCGGTGTCGAGTTCGATGTTGAAGGCGGCCAGAGGAGGCCTGGCGGAGACGAGGCAACCACCGGCCTGAGGATGAGGCCGGTCCGGACCGAAGTCGGGGACGAGGTCCCCCGATGTCATTCGCTGCCAGAGCGCATCCAGACCGCCCTCGCGGAAGAAGGAGCGCGGGCGCCTGCTTTCATCGCCGGCCAGATCGCCGTACAGAAAGACCGGTACACCGAGTTCGCCGATCCTCTCGGCGACACTCAGGGCGGAAGCATCGGCCTGTTCCCGGTCCGCCGGATCCAGCCAGACCAGAGGGCAGACGTCAAGGGCTCCGATCGCGGGGTGAAGGCCCTGCCACTCAGGCATGTCGATCTCCCGTGCAGCACCGGCCAGAGCGACCAGTGCAGTCTCGACGTCCGGGTGAGGACCGGCGATCGTGAAGACCGCACGGTTGTGGTCGATGTCGGTGTGGCGATCGAGCAGCTGGACCTCGTTTCCCAAGGCGGACTGGAGCCGGTCCAGACGATCGAAGTCCCGGCCCTCGGAGAGGTTCGGCGCGGCCAGCAGGATCACACGAGCAGCCTGCCTTCCAGCACAACCGGAGTGCCGTCCACGGTCACCTCCGGCCGCATCGAGACGACGTCGAGGTGGACGGGAACCTGGACGTTGCCACCGATCGCCGCCGAAGCCCCGAAGGCGACATGAGCGGTCCCGATGATCTTCTCGTCCTCGAGGATGTTGCCGGTCAGGATCGCTTTCTCGTTGGTGCCGATGCCGAGCTCGGCGACATTGGTGCCGTCGGGTCCGTGGGCGGTCAGCAACTCCATCAATTGCGCGCCTTCGGGGCCAGACGCGTCCACGAGATGCCCGTTTTCGACGGTCAGCCGGACCGGCTTGTCAACCAGCCCCACGCCGGCGATCGAGCCGTCGACGATCAGGGTGCCGTCCGCGGTCGCCGGGGAGATGAATCCTTCGCCACAGGGAAGGTTGCCGAAGGCTCCCTCGTGGGTCAGCTCCCCGGCATCGGGGATCGCCACCCTGCCTTGCAGGCCGAGCCGCAGGTCGCTGCCGTGATCGCAGGTGATGCGTGCCTCGGTACCACGGTCGAGGATCTCCGCGACCCTGCTTCCCCGCCGGCGCAAATTGGCCATGTCGTCGCTCATCACCCGGGCCAGCATCTCTTCGGTCGCCCCGGGCAGAGTCGCCGTCCTTGTGCCCGACTCGCTGGCCCGTTTCCTGGCCGCCGTGTGGGAGAGCGACTGGACCGTCGGTGCCAGCAGCACGTCCGCCGCGACCATCGCGTCGGCGATCGCCCGGGGCGGCTCGCCGGCGTGGCTGGCCCGCTCGCTCATCACGGTCAGGACAGCCTCGGCTCCGATCTCGTCGGCCTCCGCCCACATGGCCTCACCCAGCCTCACGGTCGCCGGGTTGCAGACGATCAGCACCTCTTCGTTCGGCCTCACCCCGAGGCATTCACGAACCACGGCTGCGACGGCTTTGTTCAGGTCTTCTTCCATGGCCGAACTATCGCAGTCCCGCTACGGTTCGGGCGATGAAGTCCTGGCACCCTCCGCTGATCCTCCTGGCAATGATCCTGCCGGCAACGATCGGCTTCGCGCTCGGAGGACCGGGCTTCGGCATCATGCTGGCCGGCTTCTCCCTGGTCGGGCTGGTCATCGTTGCGGCGAAGGTCATCCCCAGCGATCCGATCGGAAGATTGCCGCATCCCGAACTGGAGCGGCGGCTGCTCGTGGTCACCACGTTCCCGATCGAAGACGCGAAGACGATCCAGCGCGTCGCCGACGAAGTCAGCCTCGGGACCTCCGACGAGCCTGGGGAGGTCCGCCTGCTGACGCCGGCAGTCAACACCTTCCTCGACCGCTGGGCCACCGACCTCCGTGCGGCCCAGCGGCGCGCCCAGCGCGACCTGGTGATCTCGATCGCCTCGCTGACCCTTGCGGGACTCGACGCCAGGGCCGAGATCGGTGACGAGGACGTGGTCCAGGCGGTGGAGGACCAGCTGAGGACCTACGACGCGACCGAGGTCTTTCTGGTCACCCGTCCGACGGAAGAGGCCGAGAAGGCCGCGGGGACGCTCCGGGAGCGTCTCCAGCCGCCCTTTCGCCACGTCGAACTGGGCTGAAGTCGCGAGCCGTCATCGCCCCGGCATTGTCTAGACTGCCCTCCCCCGCCGGGGTAGCTCAGCTGGTTAGAGCAGCGGAATCATAATCCGCGTGTCGCAGGTTCGAGTCCTGCTCCCGGCATGATCTCGACGGCGTCCGGGCTTGTGAGTGAGCAGCGTCGGGGTGCCGTCACGGCGGCCGAAGCTGCTTCGGATTGAGGGTGCGAGCCCGCGACCCGCCGGCCCCGCGGCTAGCGACAGGTATTCCGGCCCGCGCGATCCGAGACGTCTGCCCTGGTCCGGCCGCCCTTGCCGTTGGGGTAGATCAGCTTGACCTTGCGGTAGACGTAGATCTTCTTCCCCTCCCTGTTGCCGAAATCCGGGGTGCAGCGCATCGGCTTGCTGGCAACGAGCCTGGCCCGTCCGTTCTGGTTCAGCTTTCCGGGGAACTTGGGTGATGTATCCCTGAAGTAGCCGCGACCGACGGCGCGGTTGCGTCCCCACCCTTTCCACTTGAGGTTCTTGACCTGACCGCCGGAGTTGGCCGTGAAATAGACGAAGTCGGGCTTGCGCTCTGCCTGACCAGAGAGGTCGATCCAGTAGATCCGGGGGTTCTTCGCCGCGGAACCGGTCGCTACCCCGAAGGCCAGCCCTGCCATCAACACGGCCGCCAGGACCGCTACTACGCGAGAAGTACGACGGAACCCGTTCACTTTCGTCTCCCTTTTGAGTCTGGACGATGGTGGAACTCTAGTCGCGGCAGCGGCGACGGCCGCGCCTCCGGTGCCTCAACGGACACCGGAGGCGCGTCGGCGCGGTGTCAGTCGATGTTCAACGGTCCGACGCCATCGGGCGGCGCGGGGACTGAGTCCAGCTCGGCGAGCAGGCCCGTGTATGGGCTGCCGCCCGTCGGGGTGCAGCCGCCGCTCCCGTCGAGCTCCCACAGGTTCTGCCCGACGACGTCCTCGCTCGCCGTCGTGTACTGCCATGCCGAGATCGGCCCGAGAGTCGCAGGGCCGGAAGATTCCCGATAGACAACGCGCGACGGTCCGCCGGCCAGCTTCGAGTAGATGATGTCGAAAATGGCCTGGTCGGTCTCAACGTATGCCGTGCCGGTACAGGTGTTGTTCTTGAAAGACGGTGAGCCGCCAGAGATCGGAATCAGCTGGCCCGAGCCGTAGTACGTGTAGAGGCCTCCGTCAACCAGAACCTCGAAGACCGCGAGGGGGCCACCCAACGGAACGGACCCGGCGTATTCCCCGAGGACGCTGCCGTCGGCGTTCAACACCTTCCGCTTCGCTTCTTCATCGATCGAGGCGAGCAGACCCGGAGCCAACTTGGATTCGGTGATCGACTTGCCCTTGATCTTCGCCGTGGTCACCGCGTTCTTCTTGATCTTCTTTGCGGTGACCGCGTTCTTCTTGATCTTCTTGGCGGTCACGGCATTCTTCTTGATCTGCTTCGTGCCGACGCTGTTCTTCGGAAGGTTGGTGGCGGCGTAGCTGATGCCGCCGAGTGCGATGAAGATCGCAAGCGTGGCGACGACGTTCGAGTAGGTGAGACGAGGCAAGAATCGCATCTGGACGAGCTCCTTTTGGGTTTCCCTGCGGTTGATGGCCAGCCTATACCGAGGTGTCCCGGAGCGCAATTACCCGAATGGCCGCTACCCGCAGAAGACGGCTTCGACGTTGTGTCCGTCGGGGTCGAGCAGGAAGGCGGAGAAGTAGCCGGGTTCGTAGTGCTCTCGGAGCCGTGGCTCACCGTTGTCCCGGAAACCGGCCTCGAGGCCGGCCCGGTGAAACCGGCTGACCTGTTCACGACCGGTCGCCGCGAAGGCGATGTGGACATCGCGGCTGAGCGGTCCGTCGCCGGCACTCACTATGAAGTCGCCGTACTCGACCGTAGGCCCGTGCTCGGCGGTTTTCTCGATCCCCAGGGGCGCCAGTACGGCATCGTAGAAACGGGTGCTCTCCCCCAGGTCGGCGACGCGTATGTGAACGTGGTCGATCAAGCCCGGAGCCACCCTTCATACCTGCCCATGCGGGAAGTCCGAGGCGCGCCCCTGGAATGAGAGGATCTTCGGGTTCTGGATCTGGCCGTCCCGGATCTCGATCGCCCGGTTGATCACCTCGTCGGCGACTCCAGCTCGCCGGCCCTTCCATCACCGTGCGCAGATGGGGCATCAGGGCGAGGCTGATCTCCCAGGTCGCCGAATCCCAGAGCAGGCTGGGGCTGTGGTCGACCGCGTAACAGCTGAGACCGTCGCCGACGGCAAAGGTCGGATCGTCGAACGAAGTCGGCCGGGCCCACTCAAAGCCCATGCCTTCGTCGCAGGAGACGTCGACGAAAAGGCTGCCGGATGAGAAGAGCGGCAGATCCTCGTTCTTGACCAGGGTCAGCGGTGCCTCCGTGTTCTGCAGGACGCAGTTGACGATCACGTCGTGGCCGGCGAGGAACTCCTCCACCGACTCATCGCGCCCGTCGAGCCCGAGAGTGTCGCCGGGTCGGTCCGGATCCCGTTCGAACGTGATCATCCGCACCGAGTGGATCGGGGAGGCCACGGCGGCGACCTCACGCTGGGTGAGGACCGAGACTTCGCGGGCACCAAGCGCGTTCAGCGCGATCACGGCGCCCCGCCCGGTGGCCCCGAATCCGACAACACAGGCCCGCAGCGGTCGTCCGTACCTGCCGGTGATGCCGGCGAGCTGAAGCGCGTGGAGTACAGAGCAGTAGCCGGCCAGCTCGTTGTTCTGGTGGAAGACGTGGAGGTTGAAGGTGCCGTCGGAGTTCCAGTGGTTCATCGCCTCCCAGGCGATGATCGTCGCCCGGGTGTCGATCGCCGCCTGGGTCAGCGCCTCGTCCTGGACGCAATGGGGCCAGCCCCAGAGGACCTGTCCTTCATGCATTTCCGCGACATCGGCGGCCAGCGGCTTCGGCTGGAGCAGCACGTCGCATTCAGCGACGAGCTCCTCCCGGGTGCGGTGGCCGCCGACCAGCGGGGCCAGGTCCGCGTCGCTGAAGCCGAAGCGGCTGCCGTAGCCGTGCTCGAGGTGAATGTGCTCGCGCAGGGATCCATCGATGTCGCCGAAGTGGCGCGGATGGAGCGGCAGCCGTCGCTCGTTCTGCTTGCGAGAGCCGGCGAAGACTCCGAGTGAGAGGTATTCCATGCGTCGGCTCAACGTTACAACCCGCCGACGAAGGCGGATTCGCGCGCCTGGGGCACTGCTAAAGTTGTCGTGGGTTCAGTCGGCGGCAGAACCGCCCCCGGCTCCCCCCAGCATGAGAGCCACGGTGAGCAGAAAAGCGAGAAACACCTTCGCCGCCCTGGCCCTTGCGATCTTCACTTCGCTTGCCTTCTTCGGTGCACCCGGCGCCTCAGCAGCAGATCCGCCGCACCTTCTCGACGTCGAGAAGGTGGAAGCCCAGGTCGATCTCGAGCCCGGACAGCAGCGCCGGGTATCGGTGCGATGCCCCGCGGGCTACTTCGTCTCCGACGGCTCGCTGCGAATCGACCATGTGGACCAGGGCACCGGCAACCCGGCTTCGCCGCAGGTCCTGGAATCCCGGGCCACCTCCAACCGGGTGTGGCGCGCCACGGTGAGGAACACTGCCTCCGGCCGGGCTCAGGCCAAACTGTTCGCCGTATGCATCAGGAGGACGACCGTCCGCAACGACGGTCACAGGCATCGCCTGGTCACCGGACCCCGCGTCGTCAGCCGGGCGACGGTGCCGGTAGGACTCCACGATGTGACCCTCGGTTGCCCCGCGGGGCGGGTCGCGATCCAGCCCGGGTTCAGGTCCACCGGGTTCGCCGACCTGGTCTACTCACAGCCGGCCGGCAACGGCTGGAGGTTCATCCTCGACGTGAAGCAGCCTTCGCGGGTCCTCTTCTCGATCCGCTGCCTGCGCCAGCAGACGAGCGGCAGCCGGGGACACCGGCACGACCTGCTGTTCGGACGGGTCTCGAGGACGGTCACCGTCCAGCCGGGCAAGGTCAAGGAAGCGAAGCTGACCTGCCCGGTCGGCAGCCGCGGCATCGTCGGTGGATGGGATCTCGACCCGGGACTGCTCAGCCTCGGTAACGACCCGAGGCCGGTCACCAGGGCCTTCAAGCTGTTCAACCCCACCGGAGCGCCGCTCACCGCGAGACTCAGCCTGCTCTGTATGGGCAATCGCACCGGGCCCGGCTTCTGATCCGAACGATGATGCCCGCTACCTCCTATCCGGCGGGTGTTTGTTGAGATCCGATGTCGTAGTCGTCGGTGCCGGCCTGGCCGGACTGTCAGCTGCCCGCGATCTTGAGGCGGCCGGGGTCGACGTCGCTGTCCTCGAGGCCCGGAGTCGCCCCGGAGGCCGGGTCGAGCAGACGACTCTGGAAGACGGACGTCTCGTACAGCTCGGTGGCGAGGTAGTAGGAGAGTTCCAGAAGGCCTACCGCGAACTGGTCGCCGAGCTCGGCCTGAACCTGGTTCCCGCGTTCCCGGGTCTGCCCGGCGTCGATACCGCGGTACTGGTCGATGGTCGGCATCTCGGTGACCATTTCGACTGGATGACAGACCAGGACAGGAGCAGCTACGCCGCGGCCGAGGCCGCATTCATCAAGCTCTGCCTCGAGGTCGACCCCGATGACCCCTGGTCCCACCCGGAAGCGGCAAGGCTCGACAACGCTTCGGTCGGCGACTGGCTGCGCAGCGTCGGAGCGACGGCCAACGTAGTCCGAGCCCGGGAGCTGGCGATGGCGGCGCTGGGCGCGGAATCAGTCGAGCGGACCTCGCTGCTTTCCGACCTGAGAAAGGAGGCCGCGGCAGGCAGCCCGGGTTTCTACAACTACGACACCTGGGAGTCCGAGCGGGTCGCCGAAGGATCGGCCACGGTAGCGCTGACGATGGCCGCCGGGCTGGGTCACAGGATCCGTTACGGCACCACAGTCGAGCGGATCAGCATCGACACCGCCGGTTGCTCGGTGACGGCCCGCTCCGGTGAACGGTTCGAATGCGACGCCGTAATCTGCGCGCTGCCGGTCGGACCCCTCAGGCGGGTACAGCTGAGCGGTGTCTCCCCGGAACGCATCGCTTCACTCCACCGGCAGCGGCACTCGCTGACCTCGAAGGTGGTCTTCGCCTATGCCGACTCCTTCTGGGAGAGCCAGGGCCAGAACGGATCCGCGTACACCGAGCCCGGATACATGGGCGGGGCCTGGCCCCAGCGTGAAGGCATCCTCTCCTCGCTGATCCCGCCTGAGAGGCTGGGGCCGATGCTCGCCACCGACCCCGGCCTGCTTCAGGACGAACTGATCGAAGAGGCAGCAGTCATGTTCGGGGACCAGGCCCGCAGCCCCCAGGCGTTCTTCCTGCGCCACTGGTGCGTCGACCCGCTGACCGAGGGATACATCACCGCCTGGCGCCCGGGCGACGTGATGGCAGTTGGCCCGCTCCACGGAAGCCATGAACCGCCGTTCTATGTCGCCGGCTCCGACCAGTGGGTCTGCGGCTACATGGAGGGCGCTGTCAGGACCGGGCGAGCAGCCGCGAGTGCGGCCCTTTCACGGGCCTGACCGAAACCCCGTCCAGACGCGTCGACCGCCCGGACGCCGACCCCGGCATCATTCGACCGGCCTCAGCCGACTCCGATCATCAGCTGTGAGTGGTCGTCAGGGTCGACCTTGCAGGCCACGGTCGTACCCGGCTGAAGCTGGCCGATCACCGCCGGCGAGACGACCTGGACATGGGTCACGTCGCTGGTCTGTCCGTTCACGTTCAGCGAGAGCTCGAACTGGAGCTCGGGCTGCATGTTGACCTGTTTGCCGGTTGCGACCATTGAGTTGATCGTTGCCTGACCGTCCACCCCGTCGTTCGCCAGCTTCTCTGCCAGTGCCTGGTCGCTCTGCACCTGCTGGACAGCCTCATTGGCCTGGGCCAGGCCGTCCTTCATCATCTTGAAAGAGCCGCCGCGTTTCTTGGTCTCCTCCTTGCCGGCCTTGTGCAGGCTGCGCATGTCCTTGAACATTCCCATCGAACCAGCTCCTCGCCGTGGGCAGCAGCCCACATAGCCGCATTTTTCCGAGTATAGGTCGACCGCCTCGGAGGATGTGAATATTTCGGGATCACCCATCCTTCAATGTAGGTTGAGGCATGTTCCTTACCGGCCTGTTGATGAGCGCCCTGGGGTTGGCGATGCTGGTCGGCTCCTTCCTCCTGCCTGCCGCGGCTCGACCCGGCCTAATCGGTGGGGCAGTCGGGGTTGCAGGTGCCGGGCTCGTGCTGATGCTGCTCGACTGGCCAAGTCGCCGCGAGCGCCCGAGAGAAGGACAGGTCGAGGCCGATGCCTACCTGCTGGAGGCCCGGCGTACCGGTGGCGAAGCGACCGGCTTCCGGATGGTCGAGCTGACCCTGGAGGTCAGACCGAAAGGCGGCACGCCGTTCCAGGTCAGCCGCAAGTTCGTCGACAATCTCGGAGAGCTCACGCCCGGGCAGCGGCTCAAGGTCCGCTACGACCCGGTCGACCCCGAACGACTCGAACTTGCCTGACCGGGGGCGTTGCCTTCAGCGCCTGGCGAAGATCCTCAGGAAGAACAGGAAGATGTTGAGGATGTCGAGGAAGATTCCGGCCGCGAGCGGAATCACCTCGTCGCTTCCGGCCCGCCGCATGCGGTTGAAGTCGACGACCACGTAGCCGCCGAAGACCAGCAGGCCGAGGATCGAGTAGAGCACTGCGCCGCCGGGGATGCGGATGAATATCTGGACGATGCCGAAGATGATCAGGCCCAGCAGCAGCCAGAAGAGGGCGCGGTAGAGGCCGGAAAGGTCACGGCGCGTGGCGTAGCCGCCGGTTCCCAGTGCAGCCGTGAACAGAGCGGTCGCCGCGGCGGCCTGCGCCACGGCCTCGGAGTCGGTGGCGGCGTAATAGTGGACGGTGCTGCCGACGCTGATTCCCAGCAGCAGGCCGAAGGTGAAGAGGAGCAGCACCGCGAGCCCGCGGTTGCCGGCCGAGTTGGCGACGTTGAGCCCCACCAGGACGCCGATCGATATGAGCCAGGGGATGAACCACTGCCAGCCGCTCATGTCGCGGCCGAGCCACATTCCGGCAGCGGCGAAAGCCACGGTCACGGCCACGAGCCCCATCGTCCGCCCGAATATCGCCCTCGAAGATGCTTCTGCCGGCAAGTCTTCCCCCCGTTGCTTCGGCTGCCCGGAGGTCCCGACCTGCCGGATGGTTCGAAGGACCCTAGCAATGCACGGGAGGCCAGCCGACACGAGAACGGTGCCCAGCGCAGCCCGAGAGCGGTGGGATAATGCCGCAATGGGTCGCATTGCAACCGCCCTCGTCCTGCTCTTCGCCGCGCTCGCCGGACTGTATTTCCGGCTGATCCGGCGCCCGGTCCTCAACTGGGGAGCAACCGGCGAGGAGGCGGACGGCCCGCTGGAAGGCGACGAGCTGCTGCCTGCACCCGACGGCTGCTCCACCAGGGCGATCTCGATCTCGGCACCACCGGAAGCGGTGTGGCCGTGGCTGGCACAGATGGGGCCTTCTCCGCGTGGCGGTGTCTATACCTATGACTGGATCGAGAACCTGCTCGGCCTCGACATCCACAGCGTCGACCGGATCCTGCCCGAATTCCAGAACCCCCGTCTCGGTGACTCGATCGCCCTCGGCGAGAACCGGATGGAGATTGTGCGCCTCGACCCTGGCGCCGTCCTCTCATTCCGCTCGGACGACGGCAACTGGGTCTGGACCTTCGTCCTGCGCGCCGAGAGCGGCGGCACCAGGCTGATCAGCCGCAACCGCTTCCGTCTGCCGACCCTGGGGGCGCGGATCGGAATACTGCCGATGGAACCCGGCTCGCTAGTGATGGAGCGCAAGATGCTCTACGGCATCCGCGAGCGGGCCGAGGGCCTCGCTGCAGCCGGATCTGGCTCGGTCGGACGGATCGGCGAGAGGCCCGCCTGAGGCCGACAAAGGTCCGTTTGCCTGCCCACGACTACCATCGCACCGGCACGGGAGTCGATCGTACCCGCGTACTCAGCACGATCGACTCCAGTCAGGCCGCTCGCCGTGCCGTCCGTGACAACCCGCCACAGGCCGAGCAGGCCAGGGCGGCATCGGGACAGCGGATCGTAGAGGCGGACAGGGTCCGTCCTGCGTGGATCGACCTCTACTGGCTGCCGCTCGGCGCGGGTGGCCGGTTCGTGCGCCTCAACGGGCGCATCTACGAATCCGGGGCGGCACTCTTCCAGCGCCGCAGGCCGCTCGACCTCTACCACTCGGCACTCGAAGTCGCAGTCGGCCCGGACCGTTGGGTCATCGAAGTGACACCGGTCGTCGGCTCGGGCAGCGGCTCGCACGGAGCCGTGGCGGAAGGTCCGGTGGGCGCCGGCTGGGCCGGTCGGCTGAGCATCTTCAGATACGAGATCCGACGCTGGCCCGAAGGCCGGATACCGGACGTGGACGAGGCGGTCGAAAGCCCGAACCGGCTCTGCGAGGACCCGGAGGTGGCACGGCGCCTGCTCGAACTCACACCGCAGGTTCCGACCGCCACCTGGGGCCGGGACGAGCTGGATACCGGGGACATGTGGAACTCGAACTCGGTGGTCTCCTGGTTGATCGCCCGGAGCGGCATCGACACCGCACCGATCCACCCTCCTGCCGGTGGCCGGGCGCCCGGGTGGTCGGCCGGGATCGACCTCGCCTTCCGTCGCTAGCCGATGCGCAACCCGCGGCAGATCTGGCAAGCAGCCGGGGTTCAGCCTCCGCGCTGCGATACGGCAGCTTCGATGATCGTCCGGCTCCGCGAATAGATGCCTGGCGCCTCGCTCTCCCGCGGGCCGGCGATGTTCAGCCTGGACCCATTGTGGAGACCATCGATGAATTCGATCGCCGCGGCGATCACGCCCGGCGAGTCCGGGTCGAGCACGAGCAGGGACCGGCCCGTCGCTGCGGCCAGCCGCACGGTCAGGTCGGTGCCGGGTGAAGGGGATCCGGCAGCGGGCCGGATGACCAGGGTCGCATCCGAATCGCGCAGGTTCCACTCCGTCCTTTGAGCCGGATCGGCTGATGGGGCCTCCCGTAGTTCGGGGTATGCCGCGAGTAGCCCGGGAGGACAGCCAAAGTCTTCCGCGAGGCCGCCCTTCGGGCACCATCCACCGTAAGGGAGCCCGACTTCGATCGCCGCATCGAGCGCGGCCCGGTCGACTCCGGTCTGCCCTCCGGAGACGACCAGACCAAGGCCCCGCCCGGCGGCACTCACATCAGCGCCTGAGGCCGTTCCTCAGGGTGTTCTGGTTGCGGCTGCCGTTGGTGGAAGTCGCCAGAACGGAGGACGTTCGTCCTGCCCGACTTGCTCCTTCCCAGCCGGCGGTAGACCCGCTTCGGGACCCGTACCTTGATCACGGTCGAGGAGCCAAAGGTGGACTGCCTGAAGATCGCCTTTCCGCTGAACGCATCGCCACCGAGGATATAGCGGACGGTCGCCCTCTGGATCCGGCAATCGCCACCACGGCACGTGACCGTAGCGGCCCTGATCCGCCGGTTCGAAAGAACCTTGATCGTTCTCGGGGTGGGCTTCGTGAATCGCGGCGAGTCGCTGCCGAATCCGGGGCCGGTCGGCCCGGTCGGCCCCCGAGCCGGGCCGGCCTCTCAGTTCAGCGTGACGTAGAAGAACCAGTTCGACGCGGCAGCGGCGCTCTGGTCCCGGATTACGACGACCATGTCGCTGTCGGTCGGGCAGCCGAGGCCGAAGTCACTGTCGGTCAGCAGTTGTGCCGAAGCAGTCTTGTCGCTGTCGGCGACGCTGTTGAAGCTTGATTCGGCAGTCGCGGCAACGTTCCGGACCGTTCCGAGGCTGGAGAGCTCGAAGCAGTAGACACCGGTATCTGGCCGCGAGACCATCGAGCTGTCGAGCCCCTTGGACTTGGCCGGGACGACGTTCACATCCGGACCTCCGAGATCCTCGACGTAGGCGTAGGCGAGAGCGCTGCCGGGGTCCCCCTTGTCGCCGGCTTCTCCACTCGCGCCGGTGGCCCCCGTCGGACCCGTCTGGCCCGTTTCACCCCTTTTTCCGGCGGGCAGCTGGCCGGCCTTGAAGTCCTTGGCCAGCAGTGAGCGGTTCTTGACCTTCGATGAGTTGATCGCGTTTTTCTTGACCTGCTTCGTACCGACCGAATTGGCGGGAAGCTTCGAGATCGCGTAGCCCGTGCCGCCGAGGGCGACGAACAGGGCGAGGACCGACAGGACGAGTGAGGGCGAGACGGGGCTCTTCATGTACGGAAAGTACATCGAAGCCCTTCCCGCCGCAAGCCCTCGCGTGCTCAGACCAACATGAAGACAGCCACCGCGATCGCCGCGATGACGACATCGGCGATCAGTACCCACTTGACGACCGGCGAGATCAGCGGCTTCTTCGGGGTCGTCGCCTCCGATTCAGCGCTACGTATCTCGACCGTCTCCCTGGCGAGGTCGCCGGTCGAATCGATTCTCTCGGAGTTGCGGTCGACCGTCACCTCAGGAATTCGGTCACTCAGTCCCGGAGGCGGACGGGCAGCGTGCGCAACTGGTTGACGAAGCCGGAACGCACGTACTTCGGCTCGCCGTCGATCTTCATCTCCGGGAAGCGTTCAAGGGTTTCTTCCACGAGGATCCTCAGCTCCAGCCGGGCCAGCGCCGCACCGAGGCAGAAGTGCCTGCCGCCCGCGCCGAAGGCCTGGTGCTCCGGATTGCGCCGGACGTCGAACCGGTCCGGATCCTCGTACCGCGCTTCGTCCCGGTTGGAAGAGACGTACCACATGACCACCTTCTCGTCCTCCTTGATTTCCTGCCCGAGGAGCTCCGTGTCTTTGGTCGCAGTGCGGCGGAAATGCGCGAAGGCGGGGAACATCCGAAGTGACTCCTCGACCGCAGAAGGGACGAGCGACGGGTCTTCCAGCAGCACCTCCATCTGCTGGCGGTCCTCCAGCAGCGCCCGCATCGCGCTGCAGTAGGTGGCCTTGGTGCTGTCGTTTCCTGCTGCCATCAGCAGGAAGAAGCCCATCACGATCTCGTGCTCTTCCAGGCTCTCTCCGTCGACCTCGGCGTGGACCAGCACGCTGGTCAGGTCGTCGGTCGGGTTCTCCCTGCGCTCGGCGATCAGCTTCGAACAGCGCTCGAAGACTTCGGGCACGTCCCTCTGCATCACGGTGTCAATGCCCTCGGGGTTGACGTCGGGGTCGTTCGCGCCGAGGATCGTATTCATCAGTCGCGCCCAGACCAGGTCGTCCCCCGGAGGGAGACCCATGAAGCTGCCGATCACCCTCGAGACCACCGGCTGGGCGACGTCGGTGACCAGGTCGCATGATTCACGGTCCCCCAGCTGGTCGAGGACTTCGCGGGTGATCTCCCTGATGGCGTCTTCGTGCTCGGCGATGCGCTTCGGCGTGAAACCGCGCTGGAAGAGTGCTTTCAGCCGGTCGTGCTTCGGCGGGTCCATGCCGATGAACATCGCCGTGGTCAGCTCGAGTGGCAGGCCCGCGTGGGTGGCAGCCAGGATCCCGCCGCGCTCGGAGGAGTAGGTCTGCCAGTCGAGGCTCACCTCGCGCACGCCTTCGGCCGTCGTCACCGACCAGAAGCCGTCTTCCTCGGGGAACATCTCGATCGTGTCGGATCGGTGCACCGGGCACTCCGACCGCAGACGCCGGAACAGGTCGTCGGGCGGCCCGCCCTCCCACAGTGCATCGGTGAGTATCGAGATTTCGTCGAGGGGAGTGTCAGGATCAACCGGCATAGGAAGCCTCCGCAGTGCTTGGGGACCCGTTCAGACTAAACGTCGAGTGGCAGTCGGCCCCGCCCGATCAGGAAACGGCCACCGCCTCGGCCAGGCCATCAGACAGGCCGCGTGGGGTTGCCATTCCGCAGGCATGCGCGTGCGGGGCACGCCCGACGCTTCAGCGGTGCTCATCCGCCGAGTAAGCCACGGCCGCGGCCGCACCGCTCGGACAGCCTCGCCGGGGCGACTTACCGGCCGCCCCCGCGAAAGCGATCCGCCCGGATCCGTTACTGGGCCCGGTCGTACTTGAATGAAACGTCGAGACGGACCCGGAAGTCCGAGATCTTGCCGTCTTCGATGGTCACGTCTTCCCTGACCACCTCGGCGACCCGGAGGTCGCGCACCGACTCTCCGACCTTCTCGACTGCGTTGCGAGCGGCCTGCTCCCAGGAATCGGAACTCACTCCGACCACTTCTGTCACGCGGTACACGCTCTCAGACATCTTGCTGCCTCCTGATTCGGTCGCGTTGAATGACTGCCAGTCCAGCCTAACGCCGACTCACCCGAGCATCTTGATCCTGAAGCGACAACGAACCACCCGGCCTCTGGCGCGGCGATCGCCTCAGGCGGTAATCCAGGCCTTCGCCGCATCGAGATCAGCCGTAGCGAATGACTTGACCTCCGCACTCATCGCCCGGCCGAAGACGCTGACGGCGTCGCGGTACAACCTGTGGTCGCTCACCAGGGCAATGCGCTCGAAATCAGAGCCGTGGTGGATGCCGATCTTCGTATCCTCCCAAGCCGCGTCTGGCGTATAGCCCTCGAACTGCCCGCCCAGTACGTAGATGAGCCGGACCTTGTCGGCGCTCTGGAGAGCCGCCTCGACCGCCGGCACCATCACTTCGTCGTAGTCGCCTCCGGTGACTTTTCCGACCGCCTCGAAACCGAGTACGCCGTTCTTCAAATCAGGTATCTGTCTGAGCATCTCTATTTCACCACTACGGTTGCCTTGCCGGTCTTCTTCAGCCCGCCGGATGCTGTTGCGGTAAACGTGACCTTGGGCTTCTTGCCCTTCTTCGTGCTCTTCTTCGCGGTGATTTTCAGCTTGACCGTCTTCGACTTGCCGGCGGCCAGGTTGCCTGGCTTGCGGCACTTCGGCAGCTTGAGCAGCTTCTTCGGTCCTTTGGCGCAAACTTTCGGGTTCTTTGCGGTGGCTCCACCGAAGTTCTTGAGAACGACCTTGAAAGTGGCTTTCTTGCCAGGCTTGACCTTCTTCGTCTTCGGGGTGATCTTCAGGTTCGCCAGTTTTGGCTCGGCGAAAGTCGCCGTTACTGTCCTCGCTTCGCTCATGCTCACCTGGCAAGTCCCGGTTCCGCTGCAGCCTTCCCCCGTCCAGCCGGTGAACGTGGAGCCGGCATCGGCTACGGCGGTCAGGGTGACCGCGGTAAGAGATGGGTAGATCTCGGCGCAGTCCGTGCCGCAGGTGATTCCTGGCAGGTCAGAGGTGACGGTGCCGTCGCGATTGCCGGAGCGGTTTACCTGGAGCAGCACTGACGGCCGGACGGTGGAGATCGACTGGATGATGGAGTTGCTGCCGTTGGAGCGGGACCAGACCGCGGTGGCGGTTCCGTCGGACGCTGTTGTGATCTGAGGGGAGAAAGCGTCCTGCCCGGGGGCCGAGAGATCTTCCGGATTGCCGAAGGAGCCTCCCGGGGGGCGAGTGGAGGCCTGGGCGATCCTGTTGCTGCTGTCGTCGCGAGACCAGACCACGGTTGCAGTGCCGTCAGGTGCCGTGTTGATCTGGGCAGAGGTGGCGTCCCCGCCGAAAGCTGAAATGTCTTCCCCGACGCCGAAGGAACCGCCGGGGGGGCGGGTTGCGGCCTGAACGATGTAGTTGCCATAGAGGCTGACCCAGACCGCGGTGGTAGTGCCGTCGGGAGATGTGGTGACCTGGGGAGCAAAGGAGTCATGGCCCGCAGCCGAGAGATTCTCCGGAGTGCCAAAGGAGCCTCCGGGGGGGCGGGTCGCGGCCTGGGCGATGTCGTTGCTGCCGTTGGACCGGATCCAGACGACGGTCTCGGTGCCGTCGGGTGCTGTGCTGATCTGCGGTACATCAGCGTTCTGCCCGAGGGTCGAGAGGCGGACCGGGGGACCGAACGAGCCACCCGGCGGGCGGGTGGTGGCCTGGATGACATTGACGCTGCCGTTGTCGCGGGACCAGACCGCGGTCGTGGTGCCGTCGGCTGCCGTCGCGATTCGGGGGTCGCGAGCGTTCTGACCGGGGCCGGCAATCGACAGATCGACCGGGCTGCCGAAGGAGCCTCCCGGCGGGCGGGTGGCAGCCTGAATGACCTCTTCGGAGGCAGGGCCGCGGCTCCAGACCGCGGTCACGGTTCCGTCGGGGGCTGCGGCGATCTCGGGGTTCTGAGCGCTCTGTCCGGGTGCCGAGAGGTCGACCGCGGCTGCGAAAGGGCCGCCAGGTGGTCGCGTCGCTGCCTGAACTATCCAGTTGCTGTTGTCGTCGCGCTGCCACACGACGGTTGTCGTTCCGTCAGGTGCCGTGGTGATCCGGGGGCTGACGGCGTTCCCCCCGCCGGGGGCCGAGAGGTCAACCGGGGTGCCGAAAGTGCCTCCCGGGGGACGGGTGGAGGCCTGGATGACTGGTCTGCTGCCATCCGACCGCTGCCAGACCGCCGTCGTCGTTCCGTCGGGGGCTGTGGATATTTGAGGGCGGGAAGCATCCTGTCCCGGGGCGGAGAGATCGGAGTCCGGCTTGACCCAGGGGCCCTGCGGGGCAGCGAATGCCTGAGCAGCAACGCCGACAAGAATTGCGCCGAGGACGCCGACAGCCGCAAGCACGATTTTCGTCAGGTACATCAAGTTCCCGCCCTCACTCCGTTAGTGGAGACCATCATCGGCCTCGCCTCAAAAACTACAACACGACTTACCCGGAAAGGGAGAGCTGTTTGGGGGTCGACACCCGCTGGATCAGGCAGACGAGGCTGCGGCAGCCCCTCCGGATCCCGCGTCCCCGAGCGGCCGGGTCGGCAGGTTCCGGGTGAACGGCATGGCGATCAGGATCAGCAGGCCCGCTCCCAGAAGGGCGGTCTTGAGTGCCTGCAGCTGGGCGTCTTCGTATTCGGCGACAACGTTGTCGGTATCGCTCTGGCTGACTCCGGCCTGCTCGGCTGCCGCACGGACCTCATCGGACTGGACGAAGCTGCCGCCGGAGCTGACCGCGACACTGACCTGGTCCTTGACCGAGGCGGAGATGTCGGGGTTCTGCTGGACATTGCTCGAGAAGGCACCGAGCAGTCCCGTGATCACGATCGCCCCCAGTACCGCGGTACCGAGCGAGGATCCGAGCTGCAGCGCGGTGTTCTGGATTCCACCGGCCTCGCTGCGGTCCTCGTCGCCGACCGAGGACTGGACCACGTTGCCGAGCTGGGATACGACCAGTCCGATTCCGGTTCCCAGCACGCCCATCGCAGTCAGGAAGCCGGCGTCGTTGAGCTCTGGATCGATCGTGCCGAGCAGCAGCAGGACGGAGCCGAGTACGACCAGCAGTCCGATCCGCACGAGGGGCCGGGCACCGAACCGCTTCGACAGCGCAGCGCCGACGATCGCCATCAGGAACATGCAGACCGAGGCCGGCAGCATCCTCACGCCGGTCTCGAGGGCATCGAGGCCCTGGACCACCTGCAGGTACAGCGGCACCGTGAAGAAGATGCCCATCAGGATCATGTTCTGGGCGAGCAGGGTCCAGGCTCCGGAACGGAGCGACGGGATACTGAAGAGCCGGAGATGCACGAGCGGCTGCTTTCCGATGCGCTCCTGGCGCCGCTCCCAGGCGACAAAACCGACCAGCACCATCGCACCGGCGGCGACCACGAAAGGCACCAGCGAGAAACCGAAGGGTTCGATCGGCGAATCGAGCGGCTTGAGCCAACCCCAGGTGCTTGCCTGCAGGACACCGAAAACGACCACGCCGAGGCCGAGCGCGGAAAGCACGCTGCCGACCCAGTCGAGAGTGGTACCGGGCTTCAGCTCGGGCTCCCTGACCGTCCTGATGCTCGCGAGAATGGCGAGCGCAACAACGACTTCACCGACGAATACGACCCGCCAGCTGAGTTCGGTCGTCGCCCAGCCGCCGAGGATCGGCCCGACCGCGATGCCGGCCCCGGCGACGCCGCCGAGGACTCCGTAGGCGAGTGCCCTCTCTTTGCCTTCGTAGCTTCCGGCGACCAGGGCCACCATCGCCGGCAGGACCATCGCGGCACCGATGCCCTCCAGTACCGACCAGCCGAGGGTCAGAGTGAAGACGCTCCCGGATGCGGCGGTCAACGCAGAGCCAGAGGCGTAGATGATCATTCCGACCACGAAGATCCGCCGACGACCGAAGATGTCGCCGAGCTTTCCACCGGTCAGCATCAGCCCGGCCATGACCAGGGCGTAAAAGGCGATGATCGCCTGAATGGTCGTCACGGTCGTATCGAAATCCTCGACCAGAGTCGAGATCGCGACGTTCATGACCGCCTGGTCCAGAACCATCAGGAACTGGGCCGCCGCCAGAACTATGAGTGCCCCCCATTTCGCCATCCAGCGATTGTAGAGACACGGGCTCCCTCGAAGGCCGGGAGTCCCTGCGGGACGATCTACGCGGTGAGTCGCCCGTACTGCGACGGCTCGCGGGTTTCGATCAAGCCGAAGCTGAGCCAGTCCTGCCTGTGGTTGAGGTCGAGGTCGGCGACGAGCACCGCACGGCGATCCCTGGGAGCCCGGACGATCACCCGCCCGTAGGGGTCGGAAATGAAGGAAGAACCGAAGAACTCCAGTGGATCCTCGAAGCCGATCCGGTTGACGGCGACCATGAAGGTTGCGTTCGCCAGTCCGTTGGCGGTGATCATCTGCTCCCAGAACGGCTGGGAGTCCATCTCTTCGAGAGTCGGTTCGGATCCGATCGCAGTCGGGTAGACCAGGATCTCGGCCCCCTCCAGCGAGTAGATCCTTGCCAGCTCGGGAAACCACTGGTCCCAGCAGGTGGGGAAGCCGAACTTCGCCGGGCCGACCTCGACCACCGGGAATCCGGAGTCACCAGGCTCGAAATAGTGGTCTTCGTGGTAGCCGGGAAAGCGCGGGATGTGGACCTTCCTGGTGCGAGCAAGCAACTCCCCGTCAGCGTCCACGCAGATCGCCGTATTGAAGCCGCGGGCCTCACCGTCGCGTTCGTAGAGCGACGCGTGCACTGCCAGGCCGTAGCGGCTCGCCATCTGCCGAGCGAACTCGACGGTCGGGCCACTCTCGAGGTCCTCCCCGAAACGGTCGAGCGCGCCTTCGACGTCGTCACGGACAGCGAAGTAGGGCGACAGGGTGAGTTCCTGCAGGCAGACCACCTCGGCCCCCTGTTCGGCAGCCAGCGCGATCCCGTCCTCGAGGGTCTTGCGATGGGCGGGCGGGTCTTCCGTCCACTCACACTGAACTGCGGCCACCCGGATCACCGGCAGGGTCGGGTCCTCCGCACGGGCGGGCGACGGCAGGGATTCCCCGGCTCTGGAGATCAGTTCGAAGTCAGTCTTGGACATGGCTTTCCTTTCGGTTCAACTTGCGGGGGGTCGTGATCTCAATCTGCCTCGGGAACGATGTGGTTTCGCATCCAGAGTGCGATCGCCAGGGGGATCGCGGTCACGAGCATCATCAGCAGAGCGATCGCATTCACTTCCGGGCCGATCGCGAACCGGACTTTGGAGAGGATCAGGACCGGCAGGGTCAGGTACTCGCCTCCTGCGAGGAAGAACGGAAGCACGACGTCGTCGATACAGAGCGTGAAGACGAGCAGTCCGGCGGCGGCGATCGCCGGGGCGATTTCGGGCAGGGTCACCCTCAGGGTTCGCTGCCAGGCGTTGGCGTAGAGATCCTCAGCCGCTTCGTCTGTGGCCTTTCCCCGCCCGTCCAGCCGGGCCATCACGACGATCGTGACCAGGGCCGAGTTGAGCAGCGTCTGGCCGAGCACGGCAGCCTGCATGCCGATCGGGAAGGAGATCGCCGAAAGCCAGAGCAGCAGCGAAGTGGCGAGGACGACTTCGGGAAGCACCAGTCGCCCCAGTACGAAAGGCATCGCGAACCTGCGGAACCTCCTGCCGTTGCGCGCCAGCCAGAGGGCAAAGCTGGTGCCGACCGCCAGGCTCAGGGCCGTCGACAGAGCGGCCAGCTTGAGACTGCCCTCCAGTGCGCGGCGGAAGTCCTCGTCTGCCACGACCTGGGTCATCCATTGAGTGGTGAAGCCACCCCAGCCGGCGAGCGTCTCGTCGGCGTTGAAAGCGTTGATCGCGACGATCACGATCGGCAGGTAGAGGAAGGCCAGGAAGAGTGCCATCAGAAGTCCCGAGCCGATCCCCAGGCCCGGTCGTTCCCCCTGCCCCTTCGACGCGCGATCGTCCATCGCCGCTGTCTTTCGCGCCATCGACACAGCCAGGGCGATCAGGCTCACCAGGACCAGGCCGACCACTGCCAGGGCCGAACCCAGCGGCCAGTTGAAGCTGCTCCCGAACTGAGTCGCGATCGCGTTGCCGAGCAGCAGGGTCTTTCCTCCGCCGAGGATCTGCGGGACCACGAACTCGCCCATCGCCGGGATCAAGACGAGGATGAAGCCGACCACGATCCCGGCCGAAGACAGCGGGACAGTGATCTTGCGGAAGACGGTAAGCGGAGATGCCCCGAGGTCGGCTGCCGCCGCCAGCGTTTCATCGTCGAGCGATCGCAGCACCGCGTACATCGGCAGGACGGCAAAAGGCAGATAGGCACTCACCATGCCGATCGCGACCGCGAACTCGGAGTTGAGCATCTGCAGCGGGGCATCGACTATGCCGAGGCCCAGCAGGACGTCGTTGACCGGGCCCCCGATGCCGAGGATGTTGGTCCAGGCATAGGTCCGGATCAGGAAGCTGGTCCAGAACGGGATCAGGATCAGCACGAGCAGCAGGCCCTCGAACCTGCCGGCCCGGCGGGCGATCACATAGGCGAGCGGAAAGCCGATCGCCACGCAAGCCGCCGCGGTGCCGACCGCCATGAAGAGGGTCCGCAGGACGGTCGGCATGAACTCCGAGCTGAACGCCCGCTCGTACTGCTCGAGGGTCGGTCCGATCGAGACCTCGACCGCAAGGAACGCCTGCGTCCCGAAGGAGTAGGCGACCATCATCCCCAGCGGGACCAGGAAGAAGCCCGCGACGAGGGCCACCGTGGGCAGTGCGGCAAGGTGACCCCGTACCGCACGCATAGCGCTAGAGACCTTCAGCTCTGGCAGGCAGGCCCGCCATTGTCAGGACGACTTGAAGGCGGACCAGGCGTCGTCGTAGAGTCGCTGCGCTTCGCCGAGGTAGAGCTGCGGAACAGTGCGCTCGACCACGTCGTCGCTCGGCGAAAGGACCTCGGAATCACGGATAGCGGGATCGATCATCGGCGTCGCAGCTGGCATCAGATTGCTCACCCCGGTGAAGTTGACGAAGTCCGCGTACATGTCCGGCTTGAGGCCGAAATTCATGAAGGCATGGACGGCGTCGAGTTCTTCGGTGCCTTCGATGGCGCTCCAGCCCTCGTACCAGGAGAGCACGCCATCGGAGGGGAAGACCCAGCGGATGTCGTTGTTCCTGGCCAGTGCCCCGGGCGCCTGGAGGTCCCACATCGAAGCCGCGACGGTCTCGCCCTTGAGCAGGCTGGTGGTCGGCGTGTTCTGCCAGAGCGGTCCCAGGTCACCCTTCGTATCGGTCAGCAGGTCCTGAGCCTGCTGAATGTCACCGGGATCGGTCGAGCGGATGTCGAGCCCCTGGGCGGTCAGCGCGGCAGAGACGCCTAGTCCCGCGTAGTCCTCGATCGAGAACTTGCCGGGGTACTGAGGTGCCATCTCGAAGAAGTCGGCCCAGGACTCGATCGGCTTGTCGACCAGGTCCGACCGGTAGGCAATTCCGTAACGGCCAGTGTCCATGACGACGCCGAGGGCCTCTTCTTCCGAGAACGGACCGACCTTGAACCTGGAGTCGATCTTCTCGTAGTTGGGGATCGCATCGAGATCGAGCTTGGCGATCGCACCGCGCTCGATCAGCGCACCCAGCCAGAGCAGCTCCATCAGCATCATGTCCGAGTTGTCGTTGCCGGCGATGTAGCTGGTGACCCGGTCGCTCGGGAAGAAGTAGAAGTTGCTCTTTACGCTGGCGTTCGGATACCTGGCCTCGAAGTCCTTGATCGTGTCAGGGCCGATCCAGTCTTCGTACGTGTCGAATCGAATGGTCCCGGTGACCGAGTCGACCGAGGTGTCGACCGTGGGAACTCCGGCGCTCGAACCACCCGAGTCGGAAGACCCGCAGGCGGCGCCGAAGAGCCCGATAGCGATCAGGCCCGCACCGCCCTGAACCAGCAGTTTGCGGCGGTTCATGCCGCCTGTCGAGTAGCGCACCACTGGACCGTTCGTCATCGGACTTCCTCCTCGTTCGGGTTTTGAAACAGACTTCAAGCGCTTGCGCCTCTGACCCTCTCCCTCGCCAGTGGCGAGGTGGAGCATCGGATGCCCCCGCCTTCCAGGTGAACCTGGTCGAAGGGGAGCGAGATGATCTCCACCCCACGCTGCTCGAGCGCCGCGCGGGTGGAGTCGGACAGGCCCTCGGGCATGATTACCCTGCGGGGCCGGACAGTCAGAAAGTTCGTGACCCAGGGGTCGTCATCCCCGGTGACCGGTACGACCTCGACCCCGAGTTCCTCGATTCGCGAGATGAAAGTGAAAGGCAACCTGTTCAGGTCGGCTAGGGCGAGGTCGGTATCGATCATTCCGAAGTAGCCGTCGAGATGAATGTCGTAGTAAGTCAGGGGGACCCGGATCACTTCGACCCCATGTGGCTCGAGGACCTGCTCGATCTTCACCGCGGCGGCTTCGTTCACACAGTTCGAAAGTCCGATCGCCAGCGCCGTCGGATTGATCCAGACGACGCTGCCACCTTCGAGTTGACCCTCGTCGTCGATCTCGGCCACGACCGGCACACCGGCTTCGGCCATGCTGCGTGAAGCCCACTTCTCCTCCCCCTTACGGGTAAGACCGGGCAGTTGACCGAGGATCGCACCATCAGGGCCAAGAAACGCCGCATCGCGGGTGTAACAGGCGAACCTGCCGTAGGCGGTACCGGTTCCGGTGAGGACCTCGACCCCTTCTTCCTCCAGAGCCGAGACCAGCCGGTCCCACTGCCGGCGCATCTCGTCCACGGGAAGTTCGTTTCGAGGCGGGCACTCGCCCGGCAGCCAGTACCAGCCTTCGTCGGACTCGTCGCTCGAAAGGTCCGAAGGCTCGCCGCCGGACAGCGGGTCCGCCATGAGCCCCTCTCTGGTCGGCGGGGACATAAGCACCCGGGTCAGGCGACCGACATCGCTGTCGCAGCCCCAAGGGACGCCATCGGTGCCGCTGCCGCCGGGGTTCTCGCCAGTCGCTTCAGACATCGCTGCGCCCGGCCGGGATCTGCTGGGTTATGCAATGGGGTCCACCACCGCCGAAGGAGACGATCCGGCCCGGCACGCCGACCACTTCCCTGTCGGGGAAGGCCGTACCGATCAGATCGAGGGCGGGCTCATCGAGCGGATGTCCGGCAAGCGGCAAGATCACACCGCCGTTGGCGACGTAGAGGTTGACGTATGAGACGACCATCGGCTCACCGTCGAGATCGAAGTAGGGCAGGTGAGGGAACTCGATCACCTCGAGCGGCCTGCCGTCAACGTCAGTTGCGCTTTTCAGGACTTCGAGATTGGCCGCCATCAGTTCATAGTTCGGGTTGTCGGGGTCTTCGCAGGTCTGCGCCAGCACCTTGCCTTCTTCGACGAAAAGGCAGGCGCCATCGACGTGGCCGTCGGTGTGGGCGTCCTCCGCCTGCCCCCAGGGAAGCCAGATCAGGCTGTCGATTCCAAGGCGCAGCGAAAGCTCTTCCTCCATCTGTTCCCGACTCATGCCTGGATTGCGGTTCGGGTTGAGCAGACACTGCTCGGTGGTCAGCGCGGTGCCCTGGCCGTCGACCGAAATCGCGCCACCTTCGAGGACCATCTCCGAGGCAACCCGTTCGATCCCTAGTGACTCGAGCACTCTCGCGGACATCGCGGCGTCGCTGTCGAAAGGTTTGAAGCGCTCCCCCCAGGAGTTGAAGCGGAAATCGACGCCCTCACGCTTTCCGTCCTGTCCGAGAGTGAATATCGGTCCGGAGTCACGGGCCCAGGAATCGTCGATCGGTACTTCGAGAACCTCGACGCCCGAGCTGCAGCGAGCGCGCACCTCATCGGCCTGCCCCGGGTTGGTGATCATCTTCACCGGTTCGAAATCGGCGATCGCGTTTGCGGTCGCGGCGTACTCGTCTTTGGCCTGCTCGAAGTGCTGGTCCCAGAGCGTTTTCCGGGTGGGCCAAGCCATCAGGCAGGCTTCGTGAGGTTCCCACTCGGCCGGCATTCGCGAGGCATTGGTGGACTCGGTCGACGCTCTCTCCATAACCTCACCTAATCATAGACTGAAAATTCTGTCAAGCAACTGCCTGCGCTAGGCTTCCAGCGCTGATGGAGACCAAGACCTCATCGCGAAAAAGAGCCGTCCGGGGCGGGAGCCGGCCGGCCAAGCGGACGCACCGCGCTGCTCGAAGCCGCGTGTCACTCGATCGCGCGCAAGGGGCTGCGAGGGTTGCGAGTAGATGAAGTAGCGAAAGATGCCGGCGTCGCTCCGTCTCTGATCTACCACCACTTCGGGGACCGGGCCTCGCTCCTGCGGGCCGCGCTCGAGCATGTCGGCCAGAAGGCTGCGGCCTACACGACCTCGGACCCGCACGAGAGCGGATTCGACGAACTGATCAATACGTTCCTGGCCGAGATTCAGGACGACCCTCAGGTCCGGGAGAACAGCGCTGCCTGGGGGGAGTTCAGGGATGCGGCCGTCTTTGACGAGACCCTGAGGCAGACCCTCTACCGGTACACGCAGGAGTGGATCGACGATACCGCCGAACTCGTACGACGAGGCCAGGCCGACGGCTCGATCGAGGCTTCGGTTGATCCCGATGAAGCCGGGCAACTGCTGACCGCGCTCACCGAAGGCCTCAGCACCAGGTGGCTGGCAGGTTTTATCGACACGGAGCAGGCGAGGGAATCACTCGAATCCGCAATCAGACGGTATCTCGCGGGCTAGGCGCTCGCCCACTCCAGGCATACAGGCCGTCCCGCCAGACAGCCCGACGCGGTACGGTGGGTGGAGGATTTCGGCCCCCGTTTGCCACGGCGGGACCGCCACAGGCAACAAACACGGAGGACACCCAGATATGAGCACGAGTACCGCCACCAGACTCGACCGGACCCGGATCAAGGAACTGACCGGTCCGCGAAGAAGAGACGCCTCAACACAATACGCAGAAGTCGAAGGAGACCTTCGAGCGGGCCAGCCACCACCTGTCCGGCGGGGTCGCCTGCTCCTACCAGCTTCGTGATCCGTGGCCGATCTACATGGAGAGCGGCGTCGGACCGAAGGTCTGGGACGTGGACGGAAACGAGATGTGGGACTTCCACAACGGCTTCGGATCGATGGTGCAGGGCCACGCCAACCCGATCATCGGCGAAGCCGTAGCCGAGCGCTACAAGCAGGGCACCCACTTCGCCGCCCCGACCGAGGACGCGATCGCGGTCGGCGACGACCTGGCGGCCCGCTGGGGAATGCCGAAGTGGCGCTACACCAACTCCGGCTCCGAAGCGACGATGGATGCGATCCGGATCGCCCGTGGCCACACCGGGCGTGACGACGTGATGAAGATCTTCGGCTCGTACCACGGCCACCACGACACCGTGATGGTCTCGATCGGGGTCGAGTACGACCAGATCGGAGACCACGAGAACCTCGCCTCGCTGCCCTACGGCGCCGGCATCCCCCAGGCCACGGTCGACCAGGTGGTCGCGGTTCCGTTCAACGACGCGGGCGCCATGGAGCGCCGCATCGTGAAGATGAAGGAAGAGGGTCGCCTGCCGGCCTGCGTGATCATGGAAGCGGCGATGATGAACCTCGGCGTGATCCTTCCCGAGGACGGATACCTCGAGGAGGTCCGCGAGATCACCGCCCGCCACGGCGTCGTCCTGATCTTCGACGAGGTCAAGACCGGCATCGCGATCGCCCCCGGCGGCGCGGTCGAGAAGTTCGGGGTGATTCCCGACATGGTCACCCTGGCGAAGGCCCTCGGCGGCGGCTTCCCGGTCGGCGCGATCGGCGGCTCCGAAGAGGTCATGGCCTGCGTCGAAGACGGCTCGGTCTACCAGGTCGGTACCTACAACGGCAACCCGCTCTGCATGGCCGCTGCCCGGGCCAACCTCGAGCAGGTGATGACCCCGGATGCCTACCGGCACCTCGACCACCTCAACGATCGCATCCTCGCCGGCTGCGACGAGGTAGTCGAAAAGCACAACCTGCCGGGCTACACGGTCGGGATCGGCTCGAAGGGTTGCGTGACCTTCTCCCCCACCCACGTCAACGACTACGAGTCATTCAAGGCCAACCAGGACGCCGAGCTCAGCGAGCTCGCCTGGCTGTTCAACATGAACCGGGGAATCTTCATGACTCCGGGCCGTGAAGAGGAATGGACCCTCTCGGTCACCCACACCGACGAGGCGATCGACCGTTACGTCGAGGTCTTCGAGGAGATGGCCTTCGAGCTGACCCGGCCGTAGCCGGAGACCGAAGCTTCAGGACGCCGGCCTCAGTCCGGGTCGGCGTCCAGTTTCACCCTGAACCTGGCCCCGCCCGCCGGGCTTGCTTCGACCAGCGCGTCTCCCCCATGCAGCCGGGCCTGCTGGCGGACCAGTGAGAGGCCGAGCCCGGTACCGACGCTGCTGTCTCCGCGCTCGAAGCGCTCGAAGACCTTCTCCCGTTCCTCCGGCCCGATCCCCGGCCCGTCGTCGTCGACGGTGATCACGATCCCGTGGTCTGAGCTTTCGAGGGTCGTCGCCACTGTCCCGCCGCTCTTTCCGTGTCTGGCCGCGTTCTCGAGCAGGTTGTCGAGCATCGAGGCAAGCCCGTCCGACCACCCGGCGAGCTCGATTTCGTCCAGGGGCGCCTTCAGGGACCACTCGATCTCCGCGTGACGCCTCCTCGCCGCTTCGACCGCCGAACCGACCAGGCCGGTCAGCTCCACCCTCTCTTCCGGGAGAGCGGCCGCGGAGTCACCCCGGGCCAGGGTCTGAAGGGTGCCGAGCATGCGCATCATGCGGGCGGAGTCGCGCTCCATCTGGTCGAGGGCAGCCTTCAGTTCGGCCTCCTCGAGGTCCGGATTCCGGCGTATCGCCCCGAGGTTCGCCTGGAGCGAGGTCATCGGAGTACGCAGTTCGTGGCCGGCGTCACCGGCGAAGCGCCTGGTCGCCTCAAGGGCCGCCGCCGTTTCCCGCGCGGAGCCCTCGAGCCGGGCAAGCATCGAGTTGATGCTCGCGGTCAGCGTCTCGACCTCGGCGGCACCTGTGCCGGGATTGATCCGGCGTGAGAGGTCTTCGGTTCCACCGACCTCTCCGGCCGCCCGGCTGAGCCTGTCGAGCGGCTTCAGAGCGAGGCCCGCCAGCCACCAGATCAGCGCCGCAACGAGCAGCAGGCCCGCCAGGCCGACCAGCAGCAGGCGGTCTCGCAGTTCGTTGATCCTGGCGCTGGCGTCGCTCAGGTCCACCCCGGTCTCGATCAGCGAGTCCGGGCCAATCGTCCGGGCCAGCGAGCGATACTCCACTCCGTCGGCCTCCAGCGTGCGCAGGCCGGGACCGTCTGGAGAGGGCAGGCCGTCGGGGACGTCGACCCCGCGGACCGTCTCACCGCCGATGGTCAGACGCACGTACTCGCCCTGAGGCCGGAGGACCGGCGGCCCGAAGGCGTCGGTATCGCGGTCGTCCGGGCCGGATCGCGTTTCAGGGACGCCCGGCCCGGACGACGGGGGTCCGACCGGCGCACCCAGGGCCCTCGCGAGTTCGCGTTGAGG
This sequence comes from uncultured Solirubrobacterales bacterium, assembly GCA_963717235.1. Classification (GTDB taxonomy): domain Bacteria; phylum Actinomycetota; class Thermoleophilia; order Solirubrobacterales; family 70-9; genus 67-14. The sequence continues at coordinate 429,762 of CAVQVQ010000005.1, forward strand.
ACGGGATTCCAGGCTGTCGTCGACCCGCTGGCGTTCACGGTCGGCGAAAGAAGCGAGCGAGGCCACGCCGACAAGGAGCAGGACTGCCGCAAAGGCGAGGGTCGCCACCGTGGCGACGCGGCCGCGCAGGCTGCCGAAAGCCCGGCCGAACTTCATGGCCGCAGCACGAAGCCGACACCACGGACGGTGTGGATCAGCTTCGGCCCTCCGACCGCTTCGATCTTGCGGCGCAGGTAAGAAATGAACTGGTCGACGACGTTGCCGTCTACCTCGAACGTATAGCCCCAGACCTGCTCGAGAAGCTGGTCCCTGGAGAGCACGATCCCGGGGTGGCGGGCCAGAACTTCGAGCAGGTCGAACTCGCGGGCGGTCAGCTCGAGGTCGCTGCCGTCGATCAGCGCCTGATGACGGGCGGGGTCTATTCGAAGGGCCCCGAGCTGAATCGGGGTACTGACGTGCTCCGGCCTCCTGCGCAGCAGCGCGTGAAGCCGGGCTGTCAGTTCCTCGAGGTCGAAAGGCTTGACCACGTAGTCATCGGCACCCGCCCGGAGGCCAGCGACACGATCGGATACTTCGTCCCGGGCCGAAAGGATGCAGACCGGCAGGTCGCGACCGTCGCGACGGAGCCGCTCGATCACCTCGATCCCCGAGATCCCGGGCAGGCCGAGGTCGAGGACCATCACGTGGACGGCACCGCCATCGGCCGCCTCGAGAGCGCCCTCCCCGTCCCCGGCGAGCTGCACGGCGAAGCCCTCGAGCCGCAGTGCGCGGTCGAGGGCTTCGCGGATTCCAGGGTCGTCATCGACGACCAGGACGGTTGCCTGGGACATCACCTCATGATCCTCTCATCCGGTGCCAGACACCCGTTTCGGCATCAGGTGGACGGGGCCGCCGGAGGCGCCTCGCCGTAGGACCCGAAGGAGCCGGGTCCACCGGGACCGCCTTCGCCGGGTCCACCATGACCGGGCCCACCCGGACCGCCGTGGCCGGGCCCACCGGGCCGGGCTTCGCCGCTCTCGATCTTCTCGCGCATCTCGTCGGCCTGCTCTTCGGTGATCGCGCCGTCTTCGACCGCCTGGTCGAGCCGCTGCGTCATCTCCGCCTTGCGGGCCTCGGTCAGATCGTCCTCACTGACTCCGAGCTCCTCGGCCAGCAGGGCGTCGACTTCGGACGGGTCAGGCCGTTCGCTTTCGCCGATCGATTCACGGACGTTCTCCAGCGCGGTCTTCGCCTGGTCGACGCTCACCCCGTCGAGGCCGGAAGCCAGCGACTCGGCCCGTTCGTTCAGCATCTGCGCCTCGCGCTCGGAACGCAGCTCCTCGAGGCCCTGTTCGACCTCGTTCCGGTTCACGCCGTCGAGCTTCTGGGCCAGATCGGTCGCGAACTCCGCCTGGCGCTCCTCGCGGTCACCGCCGCCGAGGACGCTGCCGCCGGGCGCGGCGACCGCGGTTCCTGCGACGCCGATTGCCAGGACTGCTGCTGCTATTGCGATTGGTTTCTTCATGACTGCCTTCCTTTGAAGGTTTTCCGGTTCGACACCGGCTGGCAGTCATGTTGGACTTCGACTTTGAGAACTCTCTGAGAAGGGCCTCAGAGTTTTCTGAGATCCACGAGGACCCGGCGGAAAGCGGAATCAGAAGACCAGGAGTATGGCCCCGGCCAGCATCAGGGCGGCCAGAACCGCCGCTATTACCCGCACCACGTTGCCCGACATCATCACATCGGGAGGGCCGGTCGAGTCGTTGTCGATGCCCAGCTCGCGCATCTCTTCCTGGATCTCGGCTTCGGTCTCGGGCTTGTTGCTCATCCGGCCACCCTAGAGGCTGTCCCGGCAGAGATGCGAAGCAAGGGCCTCATTGCTCCGGACGGTTGAACTCGCCGCGGAAGTGTCGGCGGCTGTTGTCCAGGGCCTGTTCGAGAAGGCCGTTGCCGGCATGCGGAGAAGGCTGGTTCGGGCCGAAGCGGTGGTGGTAGGTGATCTGGCCGTTGCCGTGGCGGACCGCGACCACGATCGCCGCAAGCTCGACCGAAGCGCTCTCGTCGTAGTTGCCGGCGATGCTCTCGAGGAACTGCGCCGCGAGGTTTCCTATGTCTGATTCAACGCTCATCTGCCTCCAGGTTCCGGGGTTTCACGGCTCGAGCCGATCAAGGTCACTCTAGACGCGGGGCCCGGCCCCGGTCGCAAGGGCGTCGCTTGCCCCGCCCGGCCTTCGTGGATAGCCTCGGAGGATGATTACCGGACTGGATTTCGTGAGTGTGCCTTCAACCGACGCCGACCGTAGCCGGGCCTTTTACGTCGAGACCCTCGGCCTGCGGCCCGACCCGGGCGCGAAGTACGAATTCTGGGTCGGTGAGACCTGCTTCGGCATCTGGGAGCCCGGAAAGATGGGCTTCGAATTCGCGCCCCAGAACCTTGCCCATCTTGCGCTGCACGTGGACGATGTCGCCGCGGCGAGGGCCGAGTTGGAGGAGAAGGGTGTGGAGTTCCTGGGTGACACCTTCGACACCGGCCTCTGTCACATGGCGATGTTCAAGGATCCCGACGGCAACGACCTGATGCTCCACCACCGCTACGCCCCGGCCGGCTGACGGCTCAGCTCGCGATCTCTTCGCGGGCGGTCTTGGCCCAGGTGTCGCGGCTGGTCAGCTGGCGGAATGAAGAGCGAAGCAGCACCGGCCAGAGCAACCAGGAGTAGAAGGCGTATATCTGGGCGGTCAGCAGACCCTTCAGCAGGCCGGCAAGGGTGATCCGCGCCTCGAGCCTGGCCGCGACACAGCCGAGCATCGTTCCGCCGAAGCCGAGCAGATAGATGAACACGAGCCACCAGAAGCTCCCCGAGAAGACCTCGGTACCGGTGACAGCAAGTACCGCCGCCGCCACCAGGGACGCCCCGACTATCCCCTGGAAGAACGGCATCAGCAGATAGAGGATCAGCTCCAGCCTCGGGATCGCCGGGATCCTGGACTTCGCGATCGGGGTCATGAGTCCGATCGCCTGGAGGTTGCCCTGAGACCAGCGGGTTCGCTGGCGCAGGAGCCGGCGCAGGTTGGAAAGACCCTGCTGGTCGACGCTCGCCCGGTTGTCGTGACGAAGCTCCCAGCCGACGATCATCAGCCGCAGGCCCAGATCCTGGTCCTCGGTCAGGCGGTCGCGCCAGGGCCCCAGGCTGCCGGGGCGCGGCCACCACCGCATTCGCACCGTCACCGGCTGTCGGGATCCGGGTCGTCGAGGGAGGTATCGATCGAGACCAGGGCCGACATGCGGTTGTACTGGCCGTTTCCGCCCATGCCGGCCGTCCCCCACCGGTTGCGGCCCGCCTGAAAGAGCCGGCCGTAGATCGAAAACTCGATGTCCTGGAACCAGGTCAGCAGACGGTGCCGGTTGTAGATCCGGACCAGCGTCTGCACCCCGCCCACCAGCGGGTCCGCGAAATGGCCGGCGACAAAGCGCGGGCTGTCCGGGCCGATACGGCCGTCCGCATCGACCACGCAGATGATCGTACGGTCAGGGTCGAGCTCCGGCCACCACCTCGCGATCTCGGCGAAGGCGAAGTTGAGGGCGGCTGCCTTGCCCTGCCTGGCATTCGGCGGCCGGCGTTCGATCACATGCAGGTGAGGGCTGCCGAGCGTGTCGAGGACTTCGCCGGTGCCGTCGTCGGAGCCGTCGTTTATCACCACGATGCGCTTCTTCTCCAGAGGTACCTGCTCGAGACGTTCGACGCTGTCGCGGATCGTCACCTCTTCGTTCAGGGCGGGAACCAGGAAGATCCAGTCGAACCCCTCTTCGCCCCCCTGCTCGGGGGGATTCCGGTCTGCCTCCAGACCGAGGAAGAAGAGAATGCCGGTCCAGACCAGCATCATCACGATGATCATGAAAGCGACCGTGAACAGGACCTGGACCGCCGGAGGCAGACCGGTGAACGGGAACCACGAGAAGGCCGCCTGGATCAGATTCTCACTCATCGGAAGTACTCTCCGGATCGGAGTTCAGACTGTGGATTCGTCCTCTGCGACGGCATGCGAATCCGGCCACATGTCGTCGACCGGGTGTTCCTGACGAAGCCCGCGCAGAGCCCCCGGCACCAGATCGGGGTCGATCTGCGGCTCCGGAAGGTTCGCGACCGAATAGCCAGCGGCTTCGACCACGGCCTTTCTCGAGTAGCCGGAGCCGAAGGGATCCGGCTTCGGGCCACCGATATACAACTCTCTCAGTGCGGCCACGATCCGCTGCGATGCCTCGCCGTCGCCGTAAGGGTTGTCAGCCCGGCTGATTCTCAGATAGGCCTCCTCGTCGCGAAGCAGCCTCATGCCTTCTTCGTAGATCCGGTCGGCGTCGGGTCCGGTCAACACCAGCGTGCCGGCCTCCACCCCCTCCTTGCGCTCGGTCGATTCGCGTGCGACGAGAACCGGCTTTCCGAGCGACGGTGCCTCCTCCTGAATTCCGCCCGAGTCGGTGATCACAAGGAAGCAGCGGGCCAGCAGCTTCGCGAATTCCGCGTAGGACGCCGGTTCGGTCAGCAGGATGTTCTCGGTGTCCCTTACCGCCGCCCACTTGGTCCGGACCAGGGGGTTCGGGTGCTGGGGTACGACGAACGAGACATCGGGGTTCTCGATCGCCAGGCGGTGGACGCCCTCCGCGACACCGGCGATCCCGTGTTCCCAGTTTTCCCTCCTGTGAGCCGTGACAAGGACGATCCGGCGGTCGGAATGGTAGAGCTCGCGAACATCCGGGTCCGAGATCTCCGTCTGGAGGCCGGCTGCCCAATGAAGCGCATCGATCCCCGTATTGCCGGTTACGAATACCTGTTCACCCGGAATGTTCTCGCGGATCAGGTTCTGCCTGTTCTCGAAGGTCGGCGCGAGGTGGAAGCAGGCGATACTCGAGATCAGCTGCCGATTCATCTCCTCGGGGAAAGGAGTAAGGCTGTTGCCGCTCCTCAGGCCGGCTTCGACGTGGACCACCGGGATTCTCAATTGAAACGAGGCGATCGCCGCTGACATGGCCGACGTAGTATCGCCGTGGACCAGGATTGCCATCGGATAGGTGCCGTCCCGTACCCCACCGTCGTTGTTGAGATGGCCGTCGATATCGAACTCTTCCCGGCAGAAGTCGTCGAGACGACCGATCACCTCGCGGATTCGGTCGTTGAGCTGGCTCCGGGCTCCGCCGACCCAGAGGTTGTAGTCCGGCTTGATGTCGGCCAGCTCGAGCACCTCGCTCACCATCTTGTGGTGTTGCCCGGTCGATACGACAAGCGGGCGAAAGGTGTCGCTCTCCCGCAGCGCAAGGATCAACGGGACCAGCTTGATCGCCTCGGGACGGGTCCCGACCACGATCAGGACGCTTGCTTTCGGCTCACTCATGAGCTGGAGGCTATCCGAGCCTGCGGCGCGGTACCTGGGCACACGATCGGCACCGTCCTCGGAATCACGGCCGCCACGCGGGATCCTGCCCCCGGGTATTGCCGCCTGCCTTGAGTCCACCCGGAGGAGACCACGCCTTTCGTGAACACGGCTGTTTGACAGTCCGGCGGCCGAGTTGTTACCGTCTAAGGAGAGAGACGGAAAGATCTGCACGACCCCGAACGGGGGTTCTAGGGCAGCGAACTCAATCGAAAGAACGAGGAGGCTGAAATGGAAACCGCATATCGATCGATCTCTGGAGACCGGACAATCATCGGTCTTGCCGAAGACGAGGAGCTCTGGAGCAGACGGGAAGAACCCGGCGTCCGGGAGGAGTTGGCCGACCGCTATCTGGACTTCGCCCGGGGAATCGCGCTGTCGTTCGTCACCGGCCCCGAGCCGGCCGACGACCTGATCCAGGTTGCGAACCTGGCCCTGGTCAAGGCGATCGATCGCTTCGACCCTTCCCGTGGCTTCCCTTTCCGGGCTTTCGCATCGCCCACGATCAACGGCGAGCTCAAGCGGCACTTCCGAGATCGCGTGGCGCCGGTGCGTGTTCCGCGCAGCCTCTACGAGAGGATCGCCGAGGTCGACAGCGCGGTCAGCGAACTCAGCGCGGATCTCAAGCGTGGCCCGAGCGTGGCCGAGATCGCCGACGAACTCGACACGGCCGAGCACGAGGTCCTCGAAGCGATCGAAGCCAGGCAGAGCCGGTATCCGCTCTCGATCGAGGCCCCGGCCAAGCCCGACAGCGACGAGATGGCACCGGCCGAACGGATCGGCAAAGAGGATGAAGGTTTCGACGAGATCGACGACAACCTGACTCTGCGCGCGGCAGCGGAGGACCTCTCAAAGACCGAGAAGCGCGTGCTGCGGCTCCGCTTCCGTGAGGATCTGACCCAGTCGGAGATCGCCGAGCGCATCGGCTACTCGCAGATGCATGTGTCGAGGATCCTCAGGCGCTCGGTCGAGAGCATGCGCCGATCCCTGGACCCGGGTCTGACCTGACACGGGATCCGGCACCGGTCGAATCGACCCTTCGATCAGCCGGCCACTGCCTGCGAGACGGCCTCGTCCAGTCTGGACGCCGCCTCGTCCATCTCGTCTGCGGTGGCCGTCCAGTTGACGATCACGTTCTTTCCGTACCTCTTCGTACCGGACCACGCGCAGGCGTTCAGTGACTTCTGCTTCTCGTAGCGGACGCACTGCTCGCTCCAGATGACCCCGTCGCCGTCCGGCTCGGCGACCTTCGTGACCAGGCGCACGGTGTCTCCTCCGCTCTCGACCGGTGTGTCATCCCGGCTCTCTCCGGTGACGGCGTCAAGGATGATCTGCGGATCCCCATCCGGCTCCACGACGTAGATCTGGGCGGTCCCGAACTCTTCGATGAACGCGGCCTCTGCCTCGCTCGTCTGCATCACATCACCGTCGTCGTCGAAGCTGAACAGCACCGCCCCGCCGGGGAAATCCCGCGGTGTGAGCCGAGTGCCTGTCGCGTCGGCGAAACCGGACTCGAACTGTTCGACGGTGACCGAGGCGGTCTGATCCGGATCGGCGGTTGTGGTTGTAGCCGGGCCTGGGTCATCACTGCCACCGCAGGCACCGAGGCCTACGGCGGCGACCAGGACGGGAAGGGCCAACAGAGTCTTCAGTGAGTACCTCATTCCCGCCGACGATACCGCGCTGCGCTAGTTTGCGGCCGATGGCACCGATGGGAGACGAAGAGGTCGAGAAGTGGCTCACCGCCGTGAAGCCCGTCGAATCGACCACCCCGGGTGAGGTCACCCTGCTCTGCTCGGACGTCAAGGCCAGCGGCCTCGACCTCAACCGGGTCAGGATCTGGGTGGAAGACATGGGCGGATGGGGCTTTTTCGACAACGTCGAAACGCCCTACTTCGAAATTCCCGATACCAAGGCGCCGGTCTACGACCCCGAGGCGACGAGCAAGGCCGAGTACGACCGGATCACGGCTCGATCACGGCAAACCACGGACTGAAGGAGTCCAGCAGGTCGACCAGTTCGACCAGCGGGCCCGCGCCGGGGTCTACCTTCACCTTGCCCGAGCCGATCGCATCCTCGAGGTCCACCTGGGCGCATACGATCCCGTCGAGTACCTCGCGGTCGAGGGTGACCGTCGCGTCGGGATCAATCGCGCTGCGGCCGACCGAATGACTGAGCGCACCGTTCTCCAGGCGCAGCCAGGCCTCCTGGTTGGTATCGGGCAGGACGAAGTTGATGGTGATCTCCCGTCCGGCGGCCTCCGGGCCGTTCAGCCGGACCGCGAGGTAGTTGAAGATCATCTCCAGGGTCAGTGCGTGGATCGTCTCGGGGCTCGCGGTGTCGACCATCTCGGGCAGGACCGGTGAACCGAACCTCAGCTCCTGGGCTCCCGTCAGGTAAGCGTTGCGCCAGGTCGATGATTCGGCCTGGTATCCGAGCTGCTCCATCGCGTCGGCGGTCAGCTCACGCGCCGCCCGGTCAGAAGGGTCGGCGAATACGACGTGCTTCATGACCTGGGCCACCCACCTGTATTCACCGTTCTCGAAGCACTCCCGGGCCCGGTCCGTGACCGCCCCGGCCCCGCCCATGAACTCGACGTACTTCTTCGCCGCCTCGACCGGCGAGAGCGGGTCGAGGTTGGCCGGGTTGCCGTCGAACCAGCCGAGGTAGCGGGTGTAGGTCGCCTTGACGTTGTGGCTGATCGTGCCGTAGTAGTCGCGCACCGCCCAGTGGCGCTCGAGCGACTCCGGAAGCCGCACCTGCTCGGCGATCTCGATCGGCGTCTGGCCATGATTGGCCAGGCGCAGGGTCTGGTCGTTGATGTACCGGTAGGCGTCGCGGCCCTTGCTCAGCATCTCGATGATGCGCTCGCTGCCCCATGACGGCCAGTGATGCATGCCGTACATGACTTCAGCCTCGCCGCCCCAGCGCTCGATCGTCTCGTTCAGGTACATCGACCAGGCCTGCGGGTCACGGACCTGGGCCCCGCGGATCGGGTAGGTGTTGTGCATCGCGTGCACGCAGTTCTCGGCGGCGGTCAATGCCTTGAGCTCTTCGATGTACCAATGCATCTCGGCCGGGGCCTCGGTATCCGGGGTCAGCATGAAGTCGAAGGTCAGGCCGTCGATGACCATGCGTGAGTTGTCTTCGGTGATGTCGTCAGTCGGCTGGATCAGCGTCACCGTTCCGAGCGAAACACCGGATCCCAGTCCGGTGCCGACGGTTCCGAGCTCGTCCGGAGCCAGCAACGCTCCGAACTGGTACATCGCGCGCCGGGTCATCGCCGTGCCTGCCATGACGTTCTCGGAGACAGCCGCCTCGAGGAAGCCTTCGGGTGCGACGACCTTGACCCTGCCCGCCTTGACGTCTTCCTCGTCGATCACTCCGCGCACGCCGCCGTAGTGGTCGACGTGACTGTGGGAGTGGATCACCGCAACCACCGGCTTTCTGGGCCTGTGCTCGAAGTAGAGGTCGAGCGCCGCTTTCGCCGTTTCGGCAGAGATCAGCGGATCGACCACGATCACGCCGGTATCGCCCTCGATAACCGTGAGGTTGGAGATGTCGTAGCCGCGAACCTGGTAGATCCGGTCGCAGACCTCGAACAGGCCACCCTCGGCGACCAGCCGGGCCTGGCGCCACAGGCTGGGATTGACCGTATCCGGTGCCTGCTCACGCCCTTTGGCGAAATCCAGTCGGGCCGGGTCGAATACGAAGTCGCCGTTCGGCTTCAGCACATGGCCTTCAGGCAGTGGCGCGAGGAAACCCCGGGCGGCCTCTTCGAAGTCCCGCTCGTCCTCGAAGGGCAGGGTCTCGAAGACCTTGTCTTGCGACTGCCTGGTGATTTCGGTAGCGCCCTTGCGTTCGCTCATTGCTGATCTCCCTCGGATCTTTCGGGCTTGCCGCTGCTGCGCCCCGGCTCGCCGCCGCTGTGCTTGCTGTGCGCCCATTATGCTCCACCGATGGCGACCACGAAACCAGGACCCAACCGGGACGGCACCTCGATCACCTCGAACGAGTACGCAGGCCTGCTGCTGGCCGTGCTGGTCCCATTCGTCGGACTCGCCTTCGGCATCTACCTGCGTCACGAGGGCAGCCCGTTCGGCAACCGCATCATCTGGATCTCGATCGCCGCCGCCGCAATCTGGATCTTCCTCGTCCTCAGATAGGCGAGCGACAGCAGGTGCCCGACCCGGGCCTCAGCCGGGCCTGTGAGCCGTCGAAAGCGTGACCGAACCGGTCACGGGGACCGGATACTCGAGCTCATCCAGCGCCGCTTCGAGGCTTTCCGGCTCCAGCCTTCCGGCGTTCGGGCCCATACCGACAAGATCGGCCACCTCCGGGCGGCTGAGGCTCATCTCCCATTCCAGCACGCTCGACTCCATGCCATCGGCGAGCGCTCCCAGGGTATTGCGGAGCCTCAGTTCCTTGTCGGAGTCGACCGAGATCATCGACAGCGGTCCGGAGAGCTCGGCCAGGTGGCCGGGCCCCGGTGTGACGGTGAACAGACGGCCGCCCGGGGCCAGGATCCGCTCGATCTCGGCTCCGTTTCTCGGGGCAAAGACGTTGATCGCCACGGCCGCGCTCCCCGACCGGATCGGCAGGCCGTCCCAGATGTCGGCGACCACGGCGGCGGCGCGCGGGTGGCAGCGGGCAGCGCGACGGGCGGCATACTTCGAGTTGTCGACGGCGATGCCGGTCCTTTCCGGCAGTGCCTCCAGCAGGCGCTCGAGGTAGTAGCCCGGCCCCGAGCCGAGATCGACCACGACGCCATCGATCGAGCCGAGCCCGGCATCTGAGGCCGCCTCCACGAGAGCCGCCGCAACCGGCTCGAACAGGCCGGCGCCGAGGACACGCTCGCGGGCCGCGATCATCGCTGCCGAATCGGCTGTGTGGGTCCCCGCATGCCTTCCGAGCAGGCTGACGTAGCCCTGGCGGGCGATGTTCGAGGTATGGCCTCCGCTGCAGATCAGCGAGGCCCCGTTCTGACGCAGAGCCCCGCCGCAGTGTGGACAGATCAGGTATTCCACCGCTTGTGCGCTGAAGGTCACGTTACTTCACTTTGTATAGTTATGGAGATGTCCACCTTCCGCAGACTGCTCGGTTTCCTCCGGCCGCACAGGCGCGCGCTCTGGGGCTCGCTGGTCTTCGCCTGGGGCGCGATGGCGATGACCGTGCTGATCCCGTGGCTGATCGGGCAGACGGTCAACGCGATCGACTCTGGCGATCGTGACGCGCTGCTGCCTCTGGTCGGGTTCATCATGGGGGCAGCCATCCTACGACTGGGCCTGACCATGGTGCGGCGGATCGTCGCCGGCAAGGTCTCGCTGGCGGTCGAGTTCGACCTCAGGCAGAGCCTCTACAACCACCTTCAGCGGCTCGAGCTCGGCTTCTTCGACACCCGGCAGACCGGCCAGCTGATGTCGAGGGCCACCGTCGACCTGCAGGCGATCCGTTTCTTCCTCGGCTACGGACTGATCTTCTTCTCGCAGAGCCTGCTCACCGTAGTCCTGGCCGGCGCCGTGATGTTCTTCATCAACCCGTGGCTCGCCCTGATCGCCCTGGCCCCGACACCGTTCGTGATCCTCACCGCGGTCCGCTTCACCCGGCAGTCGAGGCCGGCGATGCAGGAGGTCCAGCAGCGCATGGCCGAGTTGACCGCCGAAGCAGAGGAGAACGTCACCGGGATCCGGGTGGTCAAGGCCTTCGCCCAGGAGGACCACCAGCTGACCCGCTTCCAGGGTTCGGTCACCAGGCTCTTCGACCAGAGCATCAAGTCGACCCGGATACAGGCCTTCTTCTCCCCGCTGATCGGCGCCCTGCCGCAACTCGGCACCGCCGCCGTCCTGCTGGTCGGCGGCATGGCTGTGATCAACGGCAACCTCGACCTCGGCGAATTCACCGCCTTCTACACCTACATGATCATCCTGGCCTCGCCGATGCGCATGGTCGGCATGGCACTGGGCATGGGCCAGCGCGCGATCGCCGCCGGCAACCGGCTGTTCGAGGTGCTCGACCGCGACCCCGAGATCACCTCCCCCGAGGGCGCCCCGGCCCTGCCGGCCGGAGAGGGCCGGGTGCTGCTCGAGGGAGTCTCGCTGCGCTACTCGCCCGAGACACCGGAAGCCCTGCGTGAGATCGACCTGGTGGTCGAAGGCGGCTCTCGGGTGGCACTGGTCGGGCCGTCGGGCTCGGGCAAGACCAGCCTCGTATCGCTGATCGCCAGGCTCTACGACCCGGTCGAAGGCAGGATTTCGATCGACGGCGCGGACCTGAGGACTGTCGACATCGACTCGCTGCGAAGCGAAACGGCCTACGTATCCGAGGACAGCTTCCTGTTCGGAGACACGGTCGCCGCCAACATCGCCTACGCCCGCGCCGACGCCTCCCGCGAGGAGGTTGAGCGGGCGGCCAGACTGGCCCAGGCCCACGAATTCATCCTCGACCTGCCGGACGGCTACGAAACCGTGGTCGGCGAACGCGGGCTCACTCTGTCCGGCGGGCAACGCCAGCGGGTCGCGATCGCCCGGGCGATCCTGGCAGACCCCAGAGTGCTGATCCTCGACGACGCCACCTCCTCGCTCGACGCCACGACGGAGCGCAGAATCCGCACCGGCCTCGACCAGGCGATGCAGGGGCGCACGACATTCGTGATCGGCCACCGGCTCTCGACCATCTCCCTGGCCGACCGGATCGTGCTGATGGAGGATGGCCGCATCGCCGACGCCGGCAGCCACGAGGACCTGCTCGCCCGCTCCGCCCTCTACCGCGACCTGATCACCGCCGAAGAGCCCGAGCAGATCTTCATCGACGAAGCGGTCGAGGTCTACTCATGAGCGACACCTCCGCAGCCGACGGAACGGCCGCAGCGCCACGGCGGCTCGAGCGCTTCCGGGGAGAGCGTGGTCGTGGCCGCAAGGTGCGCTGGGTGCTTAGGCTGCTGCGGCCGTACCGTGGCCGCGTCGTACTGATGGCACTGGCGGTCATCGCGGCCAGCGCGACGTCGCTGGCTCCCCCCTACCTCGCCGGGCAGGCGATCGACGCAGGCATCATCGCCGATGACACCGCAGCCCTGGCCCGGATCGTCGCCGCCTTCCTCGGGGTCACCGTCGCCTACGCCCTCGCCAGCTACCTGCAGACCTACCTGGTCGGCTGGGTCGGGGTGCGGGTACTCCAGGACCTGCGCGAAGAGGTTTTCAGGCACATCCAGCGGATGTCGATCGGCTTCTTCACCCGCAACCGCCCCGGGGCCCTGATCTCACGCCTGACCAACGACATCGAAGCTCTCAACCAGCTGATCAGCCAGGGCATCGTGACTCTGTTCTCGAACATGCTGACCCTGGTCGGTGTCGTCGTGATCATGCTCCTGCTGGACTGGCGACTGGCCCTGATCACCTTCTCGGTCCTGCCACTCCTGCTGATCACCAGCATCGTTTTCAGGACCTACTCGAGCGGCGTATTCCGCCAGACGCGCGAGCGGATCGCAGCCATCACCTCCCACCTGCAGGAGACCCTCAGCGGCGTCCGTGTGGTCCGCAGCTTCGGCCAGGAGAGCCGTCACGTCGAGAAGATGAACGTGCTCAACGAAGCCAACCGCGAGGCGAACATGAGGACCGTCTACCTCAACGCGACCTACTTCCCGGCGACCGAACTGCTGACCGCCCTCGGAACCGTGGCGATCCTGCTCTTCGGTGGGTACCAGGTGATAAACGGAAACACGGAGATCGGCATACTGATCGCCTTCGTCGGCTACCTGCAGCTGTTCTTCGACCCGATCCAGCAGCTGGCCCAGCTTTACGCCACCTACCAGCAGGGGATGGCCGCACTCGACAAGATCTTCGGCCTGCTCGACACCAGAGCCGAAGTGGTCGACAGTCCCGACGCGATCGAGGCGGGAGAACTCGAAGGCTCGATCCGCTTCGACGGGGTGTCCTTCAGCTACGACGCCGAAGCCCGCGGCTCGCCGTCGGCGGGACCCGACGACCGCTGGGCGGTCGGAGGGATTGATCTCGAGATCGCGCCGGGTGAAACGGTCGCTCTGGTCGGCAGCACCGGAGCCGGCAAGTCGACCCTGGCCAAGCTGGTCACCCGCTTCCACGACCCCCAGGTCGGGGAGGTGCTGATCGACAACAGGCCACTGGCTTCATACCGTCAGCGCTCGCTGCGCAGCCAGATGGGAATCGTGCCGCAGGAGGGGTTCCTGTTCTCCGGCACGATCGCGGAGAACATCGCCTTCGGGCGCCCGGATGCGACCATCGACGAGATCGCTGCGGCGGCACGATCGGTCGGGGCCGACCCGTTCATCGAGAGGTTGCCCGAGGGCCTCGAGACGCAGGTCGGTGAGCGCGGAATCCAGCTTTCATCAGGACAGAGACAGCTTGTCGCCTTCGCCAGAGTGATCCTCGCCGAGCCACGGATCCTGATCCTCGACGAAGCCACCTCCTCAGTCGATACCAGGACCGAGAGGACTATCGAAGCCGCGCTAGACCGCCTGCTGAGCGGCCGGACCGCGATCGTGATCGCCCATCGTCTCTCGACCATCAGACGGGCCGACCGCATCGTGGTTCTGGATCACGGCAGGATCGCCGAGACCGGCAGCCACGACGGGCTGATGGACCGCGACGGGCTCTACAGCAAGCTCTACGAGGCCTGGACCGGCTGATACCTGCGGGCAGCTCGCCGGGAGTCTGCTCAGCCCGGACTGATGCCGCCGCTGGACCCCCCGGAACCGCCGCCACCGCTGTCAGGTGGGGTCGGAACGACGCCGCCACCGGTCGGTGGCTCGGTCGGCGTGGGCGCGGGAGTCGGCGCCGGAGTGGGGGTCGGTTCAGTCGTGGGAGCCGGGTCAGACGTTCCCCCGTCAGAGCCGGCACCGCCATCGGTCGAATCGCCACCGGCGACCGGAGCCGCCGGGTCTTCGGCGCAGTCGGTGAAGCCGTAGCCGGCGGCCGCAGTCTGGAAGTCGGCCAGTGCCGTGGCCTGGTCGGAGCCGGCCGGGTCACCGAGCCGGGTGGCCGCGGCGATGACTTCGGTCGGGGCATCACCGTCGCTCGGGGTTCCGAGACCCTCCAGCCTCTCCGCCACGCCCGAATAGAGATCGGCAATCTGGGTCGCCTGCACGGTCTCGTCAGTCGTCTCGATCGTCTGGATCGTGCCGATCGCTGCGTTTACCTCCGCGCAGATCCCGTCTCCGGCGCTGATCAGTTCGGCCTGGGTGAGATCCGGCGTCGCCGGGGCTTCGACCTGGGCGGGTTCGGGTTGCTCTTCGTCACCGCCCCCGCAAGCAGCGAGGCCGACCGGCGCAAGAATGAGCATCACGAGCAGTAGTGCCTTCCTGGCGAATCCGAGCATGAGCTGAAAGTAACACAGTCCGCGGTCGTTTCCGGGGCGCAGAGGGCTGCCGGGTCAGCACCGAAAGGGCCGCAGCGTTATCCTTCCAGACTGCCGCTGCGGGATAGAATAATGGTAATTCGTGCGGTTCTGGTCCGTGAAATCGGGGTTCGAGTCCCTGTCCCGCAGCCTTTCAGCCGTCGAAGCCCAGAGCCGACTTGAGTTCGTCCTCACGATCGGGATCGAGCACGACCAGGATGTCGTCGCCCGCCTTCAGGACCGAGTCGGCGTCGGGCACGAAGCCGGTGCCTTCCCGCAGGATCGTTATCACCAGGGTCCGGTCCGGGATCCCGATCTCGGCGATGCGCCGGCCGGCTAGTGGCGAGTCCTCGCTGATGCGGAGTTCGATGATCTCGATCTTCTCGCTCTCGAGGTCCAGCAGCCGGACCAGGTTGCGGTGCGGAACCTCGTGCTCGATCAGGTTCAGGATGAGGCCGGTCGCAGAAACCACGGGGCTGATCCCGAGCAGGTCGAAATGGGGGCGGTTCCGCGGGTTGTTGACCCGGGCGATGATGCGCTCGACCGAGTACTTCTCCTTCGCGACCTGACAGATCAGGATGTTGTCCTCGTCGTCACCGGTCACCGCGATGACCATGTCCGCCCGTTCGATCCCGGCCCGCTCGAGCACCCAGAGTTCGGATGCGTCGCCGTACTGCACGCGATGCTCGAACTCCTGCTCGACCGCGAGGTAGCGGGGACGCGAGCTCTCGATCAGGGTGACTTCGTGGCCCTGGTCCTCAAGTTCCCTGACCAGGTTCACTCCGACCTTGCCGGCGCCGACGACGAGCAGGTACATGGTCAGGAATCCCCTGCCGGTTCTGTTCCGGCCAGGCTTTCTTCGAGCATGTTGATCGCGACCCGGGTCGGGCAGACGACTTCCATCCCCCGGTCGCGGTAGAAGGCCGCCCGGGCCGGATCGAGGATGCGTGCCACCACCTTCTCCACCCCGTACCTCTGCCGGGCGATCTGGGCGATCACGATATTGGTGTTGTCACCGTTGGTCGAAGCGACGAAAGCATCGGCCCGCCCGATGCCGGCAGTCTCCAGGGCTCCGGTCTCCAGGGCCGCGCCGACGGTGAAGACACCGCCACGGTCCTCCCAGGCCTGATCGAGGCCGGCCTCCAGCTTGGCGTGGGCCTCGGGGTCCCGGTCGAGGCAGGAAACCGTGTGGCCTTCGTCCAGCATCCGCCGGGCGAGGCTCGATCCGACCCTGCCGCAGCCGACGATGAGTACGTACATCCCGGGCATCTTACGCCTCGCCTGCCGGCGGGGCGGTCAGCAGAACCTGGCAGTCCGCGCGCTTGAGCACATAGGCCGTGACCGGCCCCACCTCCTCCGGCCGCGACTCCCCGATACCGCCGAGGCCCGCCCCTCCCCGGATCGGATTCGGCGGCTCCGCTCCCATGACGATGGCGTCGGCGTCAAGCTCCCCGGCGGCGAATACGATCCCCGAGCCTGCCCGGCGGACCCGGCGGATCTCGGTCTGTACCTTCACACCCGAATACTCGCCGGCGATCAGGGCGGCCCGTTCGACGACCCGCTCGGCCTGCTCCTCGACGCCCTCCGGCATCGGATCATCGATAGCGAGTGAGAGCGGGACCTCGATCGTGTACAGCAGTACGAGCTCCGCCCCTCCCCCGCTTCCATCGGGCCGCGGGTTCACCGCCAGCAGTCCGGCGGTGCTGACGATGTCCTCGTCCAGCGGACTGCCGAACACCGGTACCAGGATCCTGCTCAGGCCCTGCTTCAGGTGCGGCCGGGTCAGCGATCGCGGATCGACCGTGACGTGCCGGTTCATCCCCACCTCTTCGAAGACCAGCCTGTAGACGGCGTAGCCGGTCAACCCGACCACCAGCCAGGCTCCGCCGACCCAGCGTGCCGAGTCGTGGTAGAGCAGGACCGAAAGAAGGGCCAGAAAACCGAGGACGGCACCGGCGACGGCAGGTAGCGGAAGTGATCCCGACCGGAAGCGGATCGAAAGCGGGATCGAGAACGGCCGCTCCTGGTCGGGCCGGGTGAAACGAAGCCTGATCACCGAGAGGTGGGCGATCGTGATCGCCAGGGTGGCGCCGAATGCGTAGAGCCCGGCCAGCATTTCGATCTCCCCGAAAATGGCCAGGCCGAAGACGATCGCGGCGGAGATCACGATCGCCTTGAAGGGGGTCTCGTAGCGGCCGCCGAGTTGTCCCAGCCAGCTCGGGATCTGACGGTTGACGGCCAGCGAGTAGATGTGGCGCGAGACACCCAGCATCGCGGTGTTCGCTGCCCAGATCAGGGTCAGGGAGGCGACAACAGCGACCAGCCACCTCATCGCGTCGGCCAGCCAGGCGGGGTCGTAGGCGGACACCACACCGAGGATCGGGGCATCCAGGTAGGTCGTACCGAGCTCGGTCGCCGGCCCGTCGGGTCCGGGCAGGACCGGTACCGCCATCAAGGCGATTGCCGCGATTCCGGCATAGATGACCGGGACCAGCCAGACGGTCCGGGTCACCAGCCTGCCGAACCGGGCCCCGTCCAGGTCCAGATCCGGAATCAGGTTTGCGACAGCCTCGATCCCGGCATAGGCGAGCATCGCCAGCACGGCCGCGTAGATCGCATCTTCCAGGCCGGGACTGCCCCAGAGGTCGATGCTCTCGGTCAGGGCGCCGGGGTCGAATACGACGACAAGCCCGACCGCCAGGACCAGCAGCTGGACCAGGAGGTCGGCGGCCGCCAGGACGAGCAGGAACCAGGGACGACGCCGGGCCGGCAGGTCGATCACGTTCATGCCGGCGATGTAGACCACGACCGCGAGTACGATCGCCGCCCCCCAGGCCGTACCGTCGAGGTCACCGGTCAACGGCTCCAGGTAGTGCGGCACCGAGAGCACCGCGAGCGCGATCACGATCAGCAGGTCGAGCAGGATCATCCAGCCGGCGATGAAGGCGGTGGTCTCGTTGAAGGCGTGGCGGGCGAAGGCGGAAGACCCCCCGCGTTGCCGTAGCATCGCGCTGCCTTCGATGTAGGTGAACATGGTCAGCACGAAGAGCAGCCCCGCGGCGAGGAAGATCAGGGGCGCCAGGCCGAGTCCGTGTTCGGCGACCACGCCGAGCGCGAAATAGATCGAGAACCCGACCGAAGCCCAGGTCAAAGTGAGCAGCCAGAGCGCACCGTTCCTGGGCGCCTGCCCCCTCGGCCTCATTCGTCCCGCCCGATCTTCTGCTGGAGCCGGTAACGGGCGACGCCGACCGCGATGAAGGCGAAGCCCAGGATGAAACCGATCGAGAGCGCCCCGCCACCGCGGACGGCGGTCAGCACCAGCACGGCGACGCCGATCACTACGTAGACCAGCGAGATGGTCCTGACCGAACGATCGTAGAGTCCTCCCTGCTTCATTCCGGCTCCACGCCCGCCATCGCTGCACTCTGCGGACCGAGAGCGGCAGCGAGCCTCTCACTGCCTTCGGAAACCACGATCACCCGGCAGGGACGTTCCCTGAGCACCGTCTCCAGGATCTTTCCGTAGAGCGGCGCCCCGCCCCGCCGGCGCATGCCGATCACGATCGCCTCGGCGCGGGATTCACGGGCCTGTTCGGCCAGGTAGTAGCCCTCCTGGCCGGACCGGACCCTCACGACTTTGCCGGTCACCCGCATTCCGGCGATCAGCTTGGCTTCTTCGATCTTCCGCTGGGCGTCTTCTTCGGCCTCGAGCATCGAGGAGTCGATCGACCGGCTGGACGGAACGGTGAGCAGGGCGACAAGATGGATCGCCCGGCGCTTCTGCGAGGTCAGGCGTGTCGCGGTGGCGATCATGTCTTCGGAGAAAGGCTGGTCCGCGGGAAAGGCGACGAGCACGCTGCGGTACTCGATCTCCTCGACCCCCAGCGGCTCCGGCAGCACCACCTTGACCGTCTTCGACAGTGGCAGGCGCTGATACCGGCGATAGAGGTAGTAGACGGCGATCCCGACCAGGAGCCAGATCGAACCGACCGCCAGCGTGACCGGGTTGAGGGCCATGACCACCAGCCAGGCCGTCAGCGTGCCGGCGCCGCCGACCACGGCGGTCAGCGGCACCAGAACCCCCCGGAACCTGAAGTTGAACCTCGGCTTCCATTCACGTTCGGCGTCCGGAAGCCTTTTGCGAAGCCAGATGACCGACGCATGGGCGATCGTGAACGAGAGCATCGCGCCGAAGGAGTAGAGGGTCGCGAGGAACTCCGCCTGGCCGGGCAGCAGGGTGATGATCGCCAGCACCGCGAAGACCCCGATCGCGATGTAGGGCGTCCGGTAGCGCGGGTGGATCTGGCGGATCACCTCCGGAAGTTGCCGGTACTGACCCATCGAGTAGCTCAGCCGGGAGACGCCGATCATGCCCGCGTTGGTGGCGATGATCAGGATGACCGCCGCCAGTACGCCGACGTAGATGCGCAGGATGTCTGTCAGTCCTCCTGACAGCCCGAGGTTCTCGACGATGCCCAGGATCGGGTCGTCGGCGAACGTGGTTCCGAGTTCGGTCACGTAGCTCCCGTCGGCAGCCTGGAATACGGGCATCGCCGAAAGCGCCACGACCGGGATCAGCAGGTAGAGGCCGAGCACCGCCATGACGACGAGGGCGACCCCCTGCGGCACCGACCGGGCCGCGTCGCGGGCCTCTTCCGACATGTTCGAGATCGTCTCGATGCCGGTGTAGGCGATCATTCCGACCGCGACGCCGAGCGCGAAGTCCGGCCAGGTCGGAGCCACGCCGAGCTGCACGTTGGAAACGAGGACGTCAGGACTGAGGACCAGAAACAGGCCGATCCCGACAAGGATCACCTGCGTCCCGAGGTCGGTCACCGCGAGCACCGTGTTGAGCCTGGCCGACTCCTGTCCGCCACGGATGTTGAGCAGGGCCAGCCCGACGATCAGGACCGCCCCGGCGACGACGTCGGCCGGCGACTGGCCGAGTGGTTCCCAGAACACGGCCAGGTAGTGAGGGACGAAGTAGGCCGAGATCGCCACCGTGATGATGTAGTTCAGCATCTGACCCCAGGCCGCGATGAAGCTCACCGTCTCGTTGAAGGCGTGCCTGGCGAAGCTGGAAGAGCCGCCGGCTTCCGGGAACATCACGGTCGCCTCGGCGTAGGAGGCGGCGGTGCAGACGAAGATCAGGCCTGCGATCAGGAAGGCGAGCGGAGTCAGGCCCAGGGCGAAAGCCGCGGTGACGCCGAGTGCGTAGTAGATCGATGAGCCGACGTTTCCGTAACCGGCCGAGAACAGTGCGCCGGCGCCGTAAATACGGCTCAGGCTCTGGTCGCGCGGAATGCGCTCAGCCAACTAAGCCCCGTGTCTTCACTAAGAGGTGCCCCAGGCCCACTTGAGGTCGAGCGATATCTCACCAGATTCAGCCTGCTCGGACCTGAATGCGACCGGGAGCGCCTTGCGCATCTCGGCGATGAGGTCGGTTCCTTTCACCACCTCGAGGGTGAAACGGGCCCAGTCCTCGAACCGTTCGACCGAAACGACCTGATTCACCCCGGGCAGGCCACGGAGCGAGGTCTCGGCCATCGCCGCCATCGCCAGCTCGGGGAGTGGCCTCACCGTCACCGTCATGCCCTCCATCGGGTTGCGGGGGGCCTTGGCGGACTGGGCCGGTCGAACGGCGCGGCGGACGTCCGGAGCAGCGGCTCCGTCGGCCGCAATCGACTCCACGGCAGCGGACAGTTCGGCCACCCGCGACGAGAGCAGCTTGAGCTCGCGACCTACTTCGGCCACCGCCGCCCTCAGGGCAGCGGAGTCCTCGATCCTGCCTCCGCCCGCGTCGCCGGTACCAGACATGAGCTCATCCTAGATCAGCTGGAGCTCAGGGGGTGTAGATCTGAGCCGCGACGACGCACCAGTTCCGTTCAGGGGCCGGGTCGTTGGCTTTCCAGCGGGAAGAGACCATTATCCGTTCGCCGCTGTCGAGCTGGAGGAAGAGCATGCCGTTGTTGGGCAACAGGGCGCTGATCGGACCCTGTTCGAAGGTGACCGACTCCACGTCCGACCCCTCGCGGGTATCCACCCGGCCGCCGACAGGACTGTCGATATCGAGGCGCCTCACGCCGGTCGGTCCCGCTTCGCAGGTCAGCTTCACCTCGCCGAGGTCGGGAAAGTCGACGGCGCTCACATCATTGGCCGGGGCGTTGCTCTCCCCCCTCCAGACGATCTGCGCAGAACGGGCCAGCGGCTTGTCACTCTGGTCGGTTTCGGTACGGAAGACGGCTTCGACGTGGCATTCAGCCCGACCGGACCTGGTGAAGTTCCATTCCCAGTTCAGGTCGTAGGTCGTCGGGGGGGCGAGTGACTCCCCGCCGGGTCCTTCGATAGTGCCACGATCCGAGATGATTCCCTGGAAGCTGCCTCGCGAGCGCTTTTCGGTCGGGCCGAACTTGTTCATGCCTTCACGGAAGTCAGGACCGGTCCCGTTGGCGTACTTGGCTTCCCGCAGGGCGACTTCCCGGAAGGATCCCCAGTCTTTGTCGGTCCAGGTCATCATGGCCGACTCTCGTCCGCCGTTCGAGGGATAGAACCTGAGCCACTGCTGATCGGGACTGCAGACGATCTCGCCGAAGCCGATACCCGGGGCGATGAAGCCGGCGAACTGCCGCCCCTGCCACTTGCCGCCGCTCCAGTCGACAGCGACCTTCTGGACCTGCATGCCGGTCGGCGGGATCGGCTGGGCCGCGCCGCCACCACTGACGAAACGGATGTCCTGGGTGGAGGACCTCCAGACGTCGCTCGAGACCTCCTTGCCGACCAGCCGGATGCTGTAGCCGCCGGGGCTGAGTTTCTCGCTGATCGGAAGTTCGGCGACGACCTGGTTGTTGCCCAGGTCCGGGATCATCTCCTGAGCGACCGTCGCTCCGTTTGCATTGAGCAGGGTCGCCTGGACCTGACCGACCTTGCTGCGGCGGATCGGCCTCAGCGCGAAACGGACCACGCCCACGTTGTCGTTCACCTTGGTGCTGTACGGCAGCGCCTTCACCGGCAGGCTCGGCGACCTGAACTTCCATGCGCGGCTCTTCGAGCGGGGCTTGCGGCAACCGGCCTTGCGGGCGGTCACTTTCACCTTGTAGGTACCGCGATTGATCTTCTTCTTGCGGTAGAGCTTGATGACCGTGGTCCGGCCGGAAGCCAGCCGGCCGCTGATTCTGCCCTTTGCAAAGAGCTCGCCTGACCGCAAAACACGCACCTGCGCCCCCCTGACGCGCGTTTTCGGCTTCGCGTATACCCAAGCCTGCGCCTTCTCCAGGAGGGCAGTCGGGTCGTGTGAGTTCAATTTGACCGAGACGGGGACCGCGCACCTGTTGCCGGCGGCTGAGGCCGGAGCAGCGGCAAGCAGGACGGCCAGGAGGCCGACCAGCGTGGCCAGAACAGTGAACGCAAAGCTTTTTCGCATCGGGGAAATCATCTCACGCCCCTATAAACCGCCAGTCAATGCGAAGTATCGGGGGAGCCGGCAGCGACCCTGCCCGGAATGCGGCTACTGGCCCTGGTTGCCCTGCCCCGAATTGCCGTTGCCCGACCCGCCATTGCCGTTGCCATTGTTATTGGCGTTGTTGGCTGTTCCTGCGTCCGACGTTGTAGAAGACCACGTCGGGCTCGCTGCTGCCGTTGAGCCAGGTCTGCTGAGCCAGCAGGGTGTCGTCGGGGATCGGCACCAGCGCCGTGCGCTGGGCCTGCTCCTGAGCGTTCGAGAGAGCCGAAGTGAGGAAATCGTTGATGTCGCCGTCAAGCAGGTTCCTGTAGTTGACCGTCAACAGGAGCTGGCGGGCCAGCGGGTAGGTGGCGTTGGTCACGCTCACCTGGGACGGGAAGATGCACTCCGGTTCCGAGAAATCGTTGGAGCTGCTGATCTCCATCGGCCTCAGCTGCTCCTCGAATGCTTCGTAGTACGAGAACCTGAACAGGCCGAGCGTTCCGCGGGTCGAGTTGAAGCGGTTGGCCGCCTGCTGGTTGCTCTTGACGAAACGGCGTGATTCGACCAGGTCCTGTTCCAGTCCGGCCAGATTCGCGCGGGCCTGGGCCAGTTTGCGACGGTCGCGGGCCTTCGCTTCAGGCGTGCGCCCGTCTTCGATTCCCTTCCTCACTTCAGCCTGGGCGTCCCTGACAGCCTTCTCGGCATCGGCGATCGAAGCGACGATCTCGTTCAGAACCTGACGCGACGGGGCCAGCTCTTCGCTCGCCATTTCGTCCTTGCGACTGCCGACGACGGCCCGCCTCACACCGGCGTCGGTGGGAAACGCCTGGTAGTCGCTTCGAACCGAAGCGAGGGTCGGATTCTCGATGCCGAGTACGTACTGACCGAGGAAGCCGAAGACGTTGGACTCCGCATCCGGCCCGGCGACAGTCAGTCGCGGAGAGACCCGCGAGTCGACGATTCCCGACGTTGCCTGGGCGTCGTATCCGACCTGCGACCAGCTGTTGATCGGGGAACCGGCGCGGAAGATCTGCTGGACCTCTTCGTAGCTGAGGCAGTCGACACCGACATCGGTCTCGTTCTTGATCGCGAGTATCGCGGCGTCCGAGGCGATCTGGAACTGGACCGGGATGATTCCGCGTTGCACGCAGCGCCGGTACTCCGACGGCGAAATCGGCCTGGCCGAGTCGACAATGTCGACCTGGCCACGGCAGAAAGCCTCGAAAGCAGCGCCTTCGTTGCCACCTGTCGAGTTCACCTGGACCGCCGTCCCGGAGTTCTCGTAAGACCTGATCAAGCGGTCGGTCAGCGACCCCTGAGCCTGCCCTGCAATGCGAACCACTCCCTGGCTGCGCGCGACGCGCTGCGCCGTCGGCTGGCCGGAGACGCCCTGGTTGTTCGTCCTGACGACGGCTTCGTCGCCTTCGACCCCGGCAGAGGCCGGCGTCGAGTCAAGCTCGATTCCGCAGCCGGTGACCGCCACTACGGCGAAAAGCGCCGCGAAACCGGTGATCGCGTTCTTCATTCTCGGTCCTCTCACTGTCCGCTCCCTGCTGCCTGACCCGACTGCACCGTGCCCTCGGACTGTGCGGACGGCCCTTCGAGGGCGATCTCGGCAAGGGGCGGATCCTGGAATACGGGAGGCAGCTCGATGGCCTCGAAGTCGTCTGTGGTCAGCCAGTCGAGTTCGTTGCCACGAATCAGTCGGTTCGGGGTGCCGCGCGGCGCGTACAGCGTCGGTACCGCAGAACGGTCGACCACGATCGCCCCATACTCCCTGAGCGCGGTCAGGATCGTTTCGACGCTGCGGGAGCGCACACCCTTGAAGTCGCGCGGGCTGTTCCGGATGCCGACTCCTTCGCGGAGCCGGACCCTCGCACCCGCGGGCAGCGACTTGCGGTCGCCGATCCCGTTGGTCACCGAGGCGGGCTGGACGAAGTTGCGGCGGGCGATCCCGGGAAGGGAAACAGCCAGGGCGTGGTCGATCCGGCCTGCGGTCAGCTCTCCGGGACTGATCAGCCCGGCGAAGAGCGGCAGACCGCTACCACGGGCACCGGGTGCGCGTTGTGGGTCCTCGGAGACGGGCTTGCTGAAACCCGGGCCGTCCAGGGTCCAGCCCTTGGAGAACTGGAAGGAGATCGTACTGCTGTCCTGTCGCCGGGCCCTCCAGAAGTCATAGCCCACCCCCGCTTCGGGGTCGATCACGCTGAGCCAGCCGTCGTAGCGGGGATCCGGGGTGGTTCCAGGCGGCAGGGCGAGCTGGTCGGGCACTTTCGGATCGGACGGGCCGCAATCCGACTGGCGGCAGACCATGTTGGTCATCTCGGTGCCGTCGCCGCCGGCCGAGACCACCAGGGGGGCCCAGGCCTCGGTGTTGATCGTCAAAGCTGCGGGCTGCTGTCGGATAAAAGTCTCGATTCCGTCTTGCCCCGGCACTTCTCGCACCGCTATGCGCTGGACCGCGAGCTGCAGCATGCGGGTTGAATCGGCTGCGACGGGCAGTCCGTCGACTCGCGTATTCCAGGGGCTGTTGACGGCGAAGAAGCGAATGCTGTCCACGGCGGGGTTGCTGGTGCCGTCGAATCCGGCGACCGTGCCGGCCGAGGCAGGTGCCGTCCCGGCGGCTCCGGTAGGTCCGGTGAAAGGGGTCGTGCCGGTGCTGCCTGTGGCCCCGGTGGTGCCCGTGGCACCGTTGGCTCCGGCGTTGTTCCTGTTGTTATTGGCCGACCCGTTGTTGTCCGGATTGTCGTCCCCACATGCGGCCACACCGAATGAAATCGCTGCTGTCATACCGAAAATGGCCAGCCATCGAAGGTTTCCTGTTGCGTTCTTCATGCTGCTACTCGCCTTCGATCTGGGGAGCGGTCGATCCGCCTGAGGGTGCGGGTCCGGTCGTCGGCTCAGGGGCCGGTGTCGGTGTCACCGTGTTCTCGGGAGCGGTGCCCGGCACTACGACCACGGCATCGGGGTTGGAGGGGTCCGGGGGCCGCTGGGGCGTGAATGGCTCCGGCCTGCTGTTCGGTACGACCTCTCCCGGCCTCGCGACGCCTTCTTCCGCGGGTCTGGTCTCCGAAACTGCCAGCAACACGTAGCGCTCGGTCCGGAAGACGGGGTTTATGCCGAGCTCGCCCCCGGCGATCGCATCGGGGTAACGCTTCCGGAGCTGGTCTCCACCGCGACTGGTCGTGATCAACATGTAAGAAACCTGCCCGAACGGGTTCTCGAGCTTCATCTCCCACTCGCCCTCGCCTTCGTCGGCGCGATCGGCGAACAGCTGCGGCCTCCCGGAGAGGATCATCGGTCCGTAGCTGAAGTTCTCGTCGACCAGAATCGAGTTCTTCTCCTGGGGGATGCTCTCGTTGATGTACGAGGCCATCGCCACCTCGGGATCGACGCCGACCGTATAGCCGCCGACCGAACTGGTCCCCTCCTGCGAATCGCGGTCCTCGACCCAGCGCGTGAAGGCCTGGGCCTGATTCTGGTAGGTGTAGTCCTGCATCGCCATCCACCCCAGCGGGATCGCAGCCAGCAGGCCGATTCCGACTACGACCGCCACGCCGACCCTCCAGCTCTCCTTCGCCTCGTAGACCCAGGCCGCCCCGGCCAGCGCAATCAGGGCCAGCGGTAGTCCGACCGAAAGATCCACGAGGTCTGCCTGGTCGGCGATCAGGGCACGACCGACAGGAACGGCTGCCGCGATCACCAGCAGCAGCAGGAGTCCCAGGGCCAGGCCACCGCGTCGCGTGAACGCCGCGAACAACAGAAGCAGAACGGTCAGGAATGCGAGCGGGGCGATTCCGAAGACCACCTCGGCGAGATCAGAGAGCGTGCTGCCCCAGTCCGCGGTGATCGCCTGTAGCGCGCCGGTCGTATTGACTTCGATCAGGTTGGGCTGGGCGGTTATCCAGCCGAAGGGGCTGCCCAGGATCACTGTGTTGATGAGGATCCAGAGCATCAGGGCGTAGACGGCCGGCATCATGAAGACGATCAGCGAGGAGCGGCGCCTGTCCACGCCGTCTTCCCGGCTTGACCCGATGAACATGATCGCCAGGGTCAGGCCTACGGCCCAGAAGAAGTATCCGTAGTCGAACATCGAGGCGACACCGATCGCCAGCCCGCCGAGGGCCAGATATCTGGTCTCTGCCGACATTCCGTAGGAGATCACCGAGAGCAGCGCGATCCCCGGCGAACATCATGCCGATCACAGTGGTGTCGCCGTTTCCGGCGTAGAAGACGAACATCGGGTTGAGTCCGAACAGGACCAGCGCGATGTAGCGCAGGAAGGCCGGGAATTCGCAGCGCCTCATGGTCGAATTGAGAATGGCCATGAGCAGCCCGGCGGCGATGGCCGTGATCACCGGCAGGGCGACGAGCGAGGTCGCCAGCGGCTTGATCAGAGTCAGCGGCATGAAGACGATTGAGCCGAGCGGCGCTGCGTCAAGCGGGATCGAGGCCAGCTTCGGCGGCGAGTTCCACCAGGTCATGTAGGCGTTGTTGAGCTGCTGGAGCGAGTCGAAGTTGACGATCCGGCCATCGGTCAGCATGAAGTAGCCGATCACGCCGTAGAGCACCGAGAAGAAGAGGGCGATCAGCCAGGTCTCCGCGCCCGGAGCCTCGGCTCCACGCTTGGCGACGGGCTCGGAATGGCCGTTCTCGAGCATCACCATGCGATTCCCGTTCGGTGGCGGCACCGCACCGCTCGGCGGCACCTCGCCCGGGATCTCGGGAGCGGTCGGCTGCTCCACGGTCGTGGTCCTGGTCGTGGTCGTGACTTCGCTCACGAGGCGGCCCTCCTGGGGGTGGTGCCGGCCGGAGCTTCACCGACATCGAGGCCGTGCTCTGTCTTCTCCCAGTAGAACGGGTTCGTGATCAGCTGGGCGAAGCCTTTCCAGGCGGCGACCGACATGAGTCCCCAGTAGAAAGGCAGGAAAAGCGCGTACAGAGCCAGATTGTCGTCTCCTCGACGGACGGCCGCAACCAGCCCGAGGAAGACGAAAACGAAGTTTCCGATGAACAGCAGCGCCGCCGCAAGGAAGTAGACCCAGCCCGGGAAGAGCTCCTGGATGAAGCCCGCCTGGGTAAGCGCGAACAGGGTGGTCAGCGCCCAGAAGAAGGGGTTGATCAGGAAGATGAAGGTGCCGCCGATCAAGAGGCTGAAGGAGATGAACCCCTTGACTCCGATCCCGCCGATGGTGCGGAACGGGTTGCGCATGTAGACGAGCCAGGTCTGCAGGTAGCCCTTGATCCAGCGTGAGCGCTGCCGGACCCAGTTTCCGACCTGTGTATTGGCCTCTTCGTAGGTCGTCGAGTCCATCATCGTGGTGCGGTAGCCGGCCTGGTGGAGCCGGATGCCGAGGTCGGCGTCCTCGGTGACGTTGTACGGGTCCCAGGCGCCGACCTCTCTCAGGACGTCGGTCTTGAGATGGTTCGAGGTTCCGCCGAGCGGGATCGGGTCCTCCCTCGAATCGAGCCCGGGCAGGAGGAGGTCGAAGAGCAGCGAGTACTCGATCGAAAACCACCTGGTGAGCCAGTTGGTCTGCTGGTTGAAGAAGTTCAGCTTGGACTGGATGCAGACGATCGACTCGTCGATGTTGCGGAACATCAGCACGGCCTTCTTGAGCTGCTGCGGGTCCGGACGGTCCTCGGCGTCGTAGATGACGATGTATTCGCCTCGGGCCGCCAACAGGCCGTAGTTGCATGCCTTCGGTTTGGTCTGTGGCTGGGATGCCGGCACTACAACCGTGTCGAAATGCGGCGGCAGGTTGAGCGACCCGGATCGCGTCGATCGTTTCGTCGTCGTCCTCTTCGCAGAGCAACTTGACGTCCAGTTTGGCCTTCGGATAGTCAAGGGATTCAATTCCCTGGACCAGATAGGGGATGACCGCAGCCTCGCGGAACAGCGGAACGAGGATCGTGTAGACGGGCAGGGTTCTTTGGTCCATCGCCGCGAGGTCATCCTGGGTGATGTCGATCAGATAACGGTGGTTCAGGGCGGAAAAGCCCGCAACCAGCTTGTAGAGCGCGGTCAACAGGTAGAAAATGCTGGCCAGGGCGAAAACGAAGATGATCGTGCCGGTGAGGTTCCAGATCAGGAAGCCGATCAGGACGATCGCGGCGATCGCCAGCACCACCTTCTGCCCTCCCGAGACGACCGTGTGGGCCGAGCTGTCGGGAAAGCGTTCGCGGAGGTTGGAGAGCGCGACGAGTGTGTAATCGTCGCGGTTTACCTCCCGCAGGAAAGCCTCTATTTCCACACTGGGAGCGAGAAAGTGGTCCACCTCACGGGTCGTGTGGGAGGCGATCTCCTCGGCCGCCTCAGGCTCGAGGGCATCCGGGACGGCAACGTAGACGGTGCCTTCGTCTGCGGCGAACGCGACGACTCCGAGCCGACGCGCAACCGGCTCCGGCAGCACTTCACGCGGTGCTTCGGCCGGATCGTAGGCGGAGAGATCGACCGTCGGCAGTCCGAGCGGACCGGCCAGCACGGCCTGGAGCTCCCGCTCTTCCAGCGCACCCTGGTGGACCAGGACCTGACCGATCCTTCCGCCTGAGCGCTTCTGTTCGTGAACGGCATCGCTGAGCTGCTGTTCGGTGATCAGCCCCCGCGCGGCCAGACTCTCGCCCAGTCTCGGCGCCATCGCGATTCCACCGGCGACCAGGGCCTCGGTACCCAGCTGTGAATCTGCGTCAGCGTCGTGCCCGTTGGTGGAAAAAAGCTGGTCGATCGCGCCGTCCACGTCACCGCGGTCAGTCCAGAGCAGCTGCGCCTCGTTGCCGGTTTCCAGCTCGATCACGGCAATCGCCTCTTCCCGACTTTCCGGATCACCGGCCACGGTCAGGACACCGTCGTTGTATTCGATCGGCACCATGTGGTGGAGTCGGCAGAGCGGTTCGGGCAGCAACGCGGCGATCGCCGGGTTCAGGGTGACTGTGCGCTCGCTGATTCCTTCGGAGTCATCACGTACGAGCAGGAGCGGGCCTGTGGTCTGCTGGGTCATTTCACGACCTCAACTTCCTTGACTTCTTCCCGGACGACAACCTTCTCTTCCTGGACAACCACCTTGTCCGGCTTCGCCGGGCCCGAGTCCCGCTTTCGGTCACTCACGATCATCGCGATGATTCCCGCCAGGAATACGAAGAACGGCAGCACCAGGAAGAAAGCGAAGCCGACCGCGAAGAGCAGCAGGGCCCCGATCGCGAAGAACAGGGCCGCGATGGCACCCCCCGAGCTGTGTCCCCCGTTCCCGTTCAAGCTTCCGTCTCCAGCTCCCCTGCCTGAGACTCGTCCGGGTCCGACTCCGGTCGAGCCAGCTCAATGCTGACCGAGCCCTCATCGGCTTCGGTCACGTCGAAGGCGACCGGCAGACCGCGCCTCAGCGCGCTGACAACTGAAACACCGCGGCTGACCGACGCGTCGATGACCGCCGAGTCGCCGCTGAGGGCCCGCAGGCGCACCTGATCGATGCCATCGGCGTCCGAAAGGGATGACTCGACCGCCTTGGCGAGACTCAGATCGACCAGCGGCCTCACGACCACCGTGAACGGCCTGGGCGAACCTCCGGGGCCCGACACGCTCAGCGGCGTCCCCTGGGCTGAGGCAGTGGGCGGTACCGAAACCACCGGGGTTTTGGGCCGGACCGGGAGAGCAGCCCCTGAAACTTCGGTCTCCTGCACCGAGGGGCCGGGCTTTGTCTCTTTGCCGGAGGCGGCCTCCAGACGATCCAGCCGCTCTTCGATGTCCCGTCGCAGGGACTGAATCTCCCGCAGGATTTCTTTTGATCGGTCTTTAGACAATTCTGATTTCAGGTTAGCGGTGCACGTCGGACGTGGATTGCATCCGGGCGCGCAGGTAGGGGCGTCGTCGAGTGGCGGGACTCACCGGACGCACTATAGGCAGACCGGCGGAGGCCAAGCGCAAAGTGCGGCTAATCCATGCGCAATTTCCGCGTTTTTCGCAATCTCGGGACATGCAAGAAAAAGAGGCCCCGGCCGTTGGCCGGGGCCTCCTGATCAGACTCTGATGGATCTAGAAGTTGACGATCGGGATGATCAGAATCGCGACGATGTTCGCCACCTTGATCATCGGGTTGATCGCCGGACCGGCGGTGTCCTTGTAGGGATCGCCGACCGTATCTCCGGTGACCGACGCCGCATGGGCCTCGGAGCCCTTGCCGCCGTATTCACCGTCTTCGATCAACTTCTTCGCGTTGTCCCAGGCTCCGCCTCCGGCGGTCATCGAGACTGCGGCGAAGAGGCCGACCACGATCACGCCGATGAGCAGCCCACCGAGCGCGTCAACGCTGAGCAGGCCGACCACGACCGGAACAACAATCGGGATCATTGCCGGCAGGATCATCTCCTTCTGCGCGGCGGCGGTGACCAGGGCGACCGACTGCCTGTAATCGGGCTTCTCGGTTCCTTCCATGATCCCCGGCTTCTCCCTGAACTGACGGCGGACCTCTTCGACCACCTGTCCACCGGCACGACCGACCGATTCGATCGCGAAGGCCGAGAACAGGTAGACCATCATGCCGCCGATGATCAGGCCGATCAGCACCTCGGGTGTCGCCAGGTTGAACAGGTTCTCCAGGTTTGCACCCTGAGCTATCGCTTCTTCCTCGAGCTCGAACTTGAATGCGGCGAACAGAACCAGGGCCGCCAGGGCAGCCGAACCGATGGCGTAACCCTTTGTCACGGCCTTGGTGGTGTTGCCGACCGCGTCGAGCGGGTCGGTGACGTTGCGGACCTCTTCCGGCAGCTCGGCCATCTCGGCGATGCCGCCGGCGTTGTCGGTGATCGGTCCGAATGCGTCGAGGGCGACGATCAGTCCGGTCAGCGAGAGCTGGGCCATCACGGCGATGCCGATGCCGTAGATGCCGGCGAGCTCATTGGCTCCGAGGATCGCCAGGGCGAGAACCAGAGCCGGAGCGGCGGTCGCCTGGAAGCCCTGGGCGAGGCCCTGGATGATGTTAGTCGCGTGACCTGTCTGAGAAGCCTCCGCGATCGCCTTCACCGGCTTGAAGCGGGTCGACGTGTAGTAGTCGGTGATAACGAACAGCAGGGCGGTCACCGCGATGCCGATCACGGCGCACAGCCAGAGATCGGTGGTTGTCGCATTGACCAGGGAGCCGGTCACTTCGTTGACGCCGTTGGCCAGCGGATCGGCCATCAGCCACTCGGTGACGGGGTAGAAGGCGGCTATGGACAGGACTCCCGAGATGATCAGGCCCCGGTAGAGAGCGCCTTCGACGCTGTCGGTCTTCGTCTTGACCAGCAGCGCACCGATGATCGAGGCGACGATGGCGACACCGCCGAGAACCAGCGGGTACATCGCCAGCTCTGTCGAGAACCCGTCAGCGAAGTAGAGGACGCCGAGCAGCATGACCGCGACCGTGGTCACGGCGTAGGTCTCGAACAGGTCGGCCGCCATGCCGGCGCAGTCGCCGACGTTGTCGCCGACGTTGTCGGCGATTACCGCCGGGTTGCGCGGGTCGTCTTCGGGGATTCCGGCTTCGACCTTGCCGACCAGGTCGGCTCCGACGTCAGCCGCCTTGGTGAAGATGCCGCCGCCGAGTCGGGCGAAGACCGAGATCAGGGAGCCGCCGAAGCCGAGGCCGATCAGGGCGTCGATCGCTTCCTTGTCGGAGTCCACTGCGTCGGTGACAGTCAGGATGCCGAAGTAGCCGGCAACGCCGATCAGGGCCAGTCCGACGACCAGCATGCCGGTGACCGAACCGCCCTTGAAGGCGACGTCCAAAGCCGGCGGTACACCGCCGCGGGCAGCCTCCGCCACCCGCGTATTCGCGCGCACCGAGACGTTCATGCCGATGAAGCCGGTCGCGCCGGAGAGCACACCGCCGATGATGAAACCGACGGCGGTCTGCCAGTTCTGCAGGATGGCCAGGAGAACGATCAGCGGAATCGCTACGGCGGTGATGATCAGGTACTGGCGCTTGAGGTATGCCTCCGCGCCTTCCTGGATCGCGCCGGAGATCTCGACCATGCGGTCATTGCCGGCCGGTTTGGCGAGCAGTCTCTGGGTTACGACGATTCCGTATACGACGGCGAAGCCGGCACAGATCAGCGCAAACAGCACGCCGTAGTCAGTCAGAAATTCGGTCAACTTGCGATTCCTCCGATAGTTGGGACCCGGTTTGTGGCGTTCGGAACCCTATTACGGCAGCAAGGCGGCTTGTCGCCCGACTAAAGGGAGCCTCAAGTTTCTCAGTTGCCGCCGGGGGTCCAGAGGCCGGAACCTCCGGGCTTCTGCGGCGGCGGCGAGCCGCCGGGAGACTGCGCACCCGGTCCCGCCGGCTGGGAAGGCCCGCCTGCGGCCGGAGGCTGATCACCGGCGCCCGGCTGGGCCGGGTCGCCACCGCTTCGCTGGGCGTAGAGCATCTGGACCTGGCTGAGCGGCTCACGGACGGCCTCGCCGACCTCGGCGGGCAGCAGGGGAACGATCGCGCGCACGGCGTCGATTCCGATCCGGGCCTGTTCGAGATCGATCTCGTCCTCCTTGACGATCCTGCGGGCGCTGAGGTTGAGCACGCTGGCCACCGTCTGGGTCAACAGGTCCTCGACCCTCACCTCGCGCATCTGCTGCTCGAGCATCTCGCGCTCGGCATCGGTCAGCTGGGGTTCCCCGCCTTCCGCTCCCGCTCCGGGCTGCTGGTCGGGTCCAGGGTTCTCTTGTGCGCTGGGATTCTCGTCCATGGGGTTGACTCTAGTGACTGTCGGCGTGAGAGAACGTGCGTTCCGCTTCGTCCGTGAACTCCCGGAACACATCGGCGATCGAACGACCCTCCCCCAGGGCCTCGCGGGCCCGGCTGGAACCGTTTCGCTCGGGCAGTTCGACTTCGATGCCGAGCTCGCCCCGGACCTCGGCGGTCCACTCGAGCGTCTTCTCCAGGGCCCGCTCGGTATCGATCTCGCAGCCGCGGTAGAAATCGATCAGCTTGCCCTCCCGCCCGTAGCGGATCGCCCGCCAGAGGTTCTCCTCGATCTCCCGGTCACGAAGCGGCGGCTGCCCCTCCCACTTCCCGGAATCGATGTCGACCGCAGTCTGGGCGATGACCGCGACTATCAGTCCGGCCATCGCGGTCGACTCGGCCGCAGTCGGCTGCGCGTCGCAGATCCGGACCTCGACCGTTCCGAAGGCGTGGTGCGGACGCACGCTCCACCACAGCTGGGTCGCCTCGACGATCGATCCGACCGAGCGCAGGGTGTCGACGAACTCGGCGTACTCGCTCCAGGTGCCGAAGCGCTCCGGTATGCCGCAGCGGGGGAAGGTGCGGGTGAAGATCTCGGTCCGGACCGAAGCCAGCCCGGTGTCCCGGTTGTCGAGGAACGGGGAGTTCGATGAGACGGCCAACAGCAGCGGCAGGTACTCCCGGAGGCGGTCGCAGACGGCGATCGCCCGGTCCGCGCCTCGGATCCCGACGTGGGCGTGGAGGCTCCAGGTGTTGTTGCGCTGGGCGACCCAGCCGAGGTCGCGCTTCAGGCGCTGGTAGTGGGGCGTGTCGATGATCTCCTGGTCGAGGTAGTCGGCCCAGGGGTGGGTGCCCGTCGAAGCCAACGAGACCCCCAGAGAGCGGGCGACTTCGAAAAGCCTGCTCCGACGCTCGACCTGGCGCTCGACCGCCTCGCTCATCGTCTCGGACCTGCCTGAGCGGATCTCGACCTCCGAGGCGATCAGCTCGCCGGCCGCCGAATCGGCCAGCACCGGGTCCTCGGCCGCGGCCGCCTTGATCTCGGGATACCGGTCGACCAGGTCGAGGGTCCCGGGGTCGACGATGGCGAACTCCTCCTCGAGTCCGATCGTGAAATCACGCGAGGAGTCGAAGACTTCGCGAGCCGCGTCGAGGTCGAGCAGGTCAGAGTCCGTCAAGCGTCAGGAGAGGTAGAAGTAGAGGGCGTAGAGCAGGTCGACCGCAGGACTGGAGGTGTGGACCGTCACCTCCGGCGGCACCTGGAGCAGCTGCTCCGTGTAGTTGAAGATCACCGTCACACCGGCCTCAACCAGGCCATCGGTCACTTCCTGGGCCGCGGCCGAAGGTACGGCGAGCACCCCGACCACGATCGACTCGACCTTCACTGCCTGCTTCAGCTCGGAGAAGTCCCTGACCGTGAGCGAACCGACCTTCTTGCCGATCCTGGCCGGGTCGACGTCGAAGAGCGAGACGATCTCGAAGCCGTGGTCGGCGAAGATGTCGGAGTTGGCGATCGCCTCGCCGAGCTTGCCGGCCCCGAACAGGGCGATGTTGTGGTGGCCCGCCGTCCTCAGGATCTTGCGGATCTCGTCCACGAGGTAGTCGATCCGGTAGCCGACCCCGCGCTTGCCGAACTTGCCGAAGCCGGAGAGGTCGCGGCGGATCTGGGTCGGGTTGATGTGGGTGTACTCGGAGAGTTCCTGCGAGGAGATCGTCTCGCGCCCCATCTTGCGGGCCTGAATCAGGACCTGGAGGTAGCGGGAGAGGCGGGCGGCGACCCCGAGTGAGAGCCGCTCGCCTTCAGCGACCAGCAGGGAACCATCATCGCTCTCGGATCGAGGGGGCGGAGTCATCTCTGCCCTCAGCGTACTGGCAAGGGATGCTTCAGGCTATCCCCAGCCGACGGCGCAGCGGCCCCGGGTCGAAGACCAGCTCGCTGACCGTCTCTCCGTCGGCGACGACCACAGGGATGCGCTCCAGATAACTGCGCATCAGATCGTCGTCGCGCTCGATGTCGACCGACTCGACCTCGACGCCGTCGACGCCGGAAACGAGCGTTCGGACTCCCTGCATCGCCTCGTCGCAGAGGTGACAGTCGGGACGCCCGTAGATGACGATCCTCAACCCGGCCCGACCTCAGAGCGCTGCTTGGTCGCGAAGGCATCGAAGTCGAGGTAACCCGGCCACGGGATCCGCTCGGTGTGGGCGGCGGCGGCGGCGATCATCGCGGCGTTGTCGGTGCAGAGGGAGATCGGTACCAGCTTCAGCCGGATACCCCGCTTCCCGCAAAGGTCGGCGACCGCCCGGCGCAGGGGACCGTTGGCCGCGACCCCTCCCCCGAGCGCGACCGCGGGCCATTCCTCCCGGTCGAGTGCGCGGGAGAGCTTCGAGACGAGCTGATCGACGATCGCCGCCTGGTAGCCCGCCGCGAGGTCCGCCCGGTGGCGTTCGACCCCGTCCTCGCCGAGCTCCCGGCACAGATAGACCATCGCCGTCTTGAGACCGCTGAAGCTGAAGTCGAGTCCCGGGTCGCGGGTCATCGCCACCGGGAAGTCGAAGGCGTCGGGATCGCCGTCCTCAGCCAGTTTCTGCAGGGCCGGGCCACCGGGGAAGCCGAGGCCGAGCTGCCTGGCCCCCTTGTCGATCGCCTCCCCGGCCGCGTCGTCGAGCGTTTCGCCGAGGATTTCGAAGCCGCGCCGGTCCCGGACCGCGGCCAGCAGGGTGTGGCCGCCGCTGGCCACAAGGCACAGGAAAGGCGGATCGAGCGGGTCCGGAGCGAGAAAGTTCGCGGCGACGTGACCGTGCAGGTGATCGGTGGGGACGAGCGGCAGCTCACGGGGGGCGGCGATCGCCTTGGCCGTGCTGAGGCCGATCAGCAGTGCTCCGATCAGCCCCGGACCGGCAGTTACCGCCACCGAGTCGATCTGGTCGAGCTCGAGGCCGGCTTCGCCCAGCGCCTGCTCGACGACCGGGCGGATCAGCTCGACGTGGTGGCGCGAGGCGACCTCCGGCACGACGCCGCCGTAGCGCTCGTGGATTCCCTGCGAGGAGATCACGCTGGAGAGGATGTCCCGGCCCTCCACCACCGCGGCACAGGTGTCGTCGCACGAAGTCTCGATCGCCAGCACGGGCATCCGCTCAGGCCTCCGGCTCCGGTACGCCCAGCGAGGCCGGGTCGCCCCTCCACATGATCATCGCGTCCTCGCCGTTGTCCGGGTAGTAACCGCGGCGATGGCCGTAGGACCGGAACCCCAGCGCCTTGTACAGCGCGATCGCTGAGCCGTTCGAAGGTCGCACCTCGAGGGTGACCGGCGCGTCGGTCCCGATCCGGCCGAAAGCCTTGTGGATCAGCACCGTGGCGAGGTGGTTGCGGCGGTGTTCCGGTGCCACCGCCACGTTCATCAGGTGCCAGGCTTCGTCGTAGCGGGAGAGGACCAGGTAAGCGGCCAGCCGGCCGTCCCGTTCGGCGGCGAGCGCAAGCGTCGAGTCCTTCGACATCTCGGCCACGAACATGCCCGGCGACCACGGCCCGGTGAAGGACCGGCGCTCGATCGAGAGCACCTCCGGCAGGTCCGCGTAGACGAGTTCCCGGACCACGATGCGGCCGGGCTCAGCCGGCGGCCGGGCGGCCGTCTCGTTGAAGCCAGAGTTTTGCATCGGGTTCACGTAGGTAGATCGGTTGTGGGAGCCGGCCGGTGTCGGGGTCGGGCGAGGCGGCGCCGATCTCACAGATCGCGATCCCCCTCAGACGGCCCTGCTCTGATTCCGGGTCCACGGCTCTGATCCCGGCGTCGGCGAACAGGTCGCGGAATCGTACCGCTCCCGGGCCACCGACCCTGACCGGACCTTCGATCGAATCGATCATCCCGATCGCTCCTTCCGGGGCCACCGCCCTGGCCGGCAGAAGTGCGCCCCCCTCCGCATCCCAGGCGCCGGTGAAGACCTCGCCGCGCTTGGCGTCGAGCACCGGCACCAGGCTGCTGCTGCCCTCGGCGATCGACCGGGCTGTCGCTTCCAGGGTCGAAACGCCGACAACCGGCCTGCCGGTCGACATCGAGAGGCCGGATGCGGTCGCCACGGCGATACGCAGGCCGGTGAAGGTTCCGGGGCCGACTCCGACCGCGATCCGGTCGACGGCATCCCAGCCGCCCAGCGACGCGACCGCCTCTGCGATCCCGGAAAGAAGGGCGCGGCTGTGATCGGGACGGCCGTCGGCGGTCGGGCCGACGGTGCTCTCGAAGGCCGGGACTCCGTCGCGGGTCGCGGCGATCACCGTGTCATCGGTGGCGGCGTCGAATCCGATCACTCTCACGCCAGACGCCCCGGGTACAATCGCAATTCCATAGGACCATTCTCTCACCGGCCAAGGAGTTTCGATGAACAGGAAGATCAAGACGGTCGCCGCCACAGCGGCCACGGCGCTGCTGGTAACGACTGGACTGGCCGCGTGCGGCGACTCCGGGGACCAGATCAACCAGGCCATCGACGACGCCCAGAACACGGTGAACGAGCAGCTTGACAACCCGAGCCAGGCAGTCGAAGACGCCAAGAAGCAGCTCGAGCAGGCCAAGGAGGATCTCAGCAACCTGCCCGCCGACCAGCAGCAGCAGCTCGACGACGCGGTCAACCAGGCCCAGCAGCAGCTCGACGACGCGCAGCAGGAGCTGGATCAGGCGGTCAGCCCCTGACCCGGGCCGGCTCCGGCCGGCTTCACCCGCTCCGATCCGGGGTCATCGGAGCGATCGAGATCGAGCGTCGATCCCGGTCGAGGTGGTCGATTTCGATCAGCAGGGCCCGGCGGGCCCGGCGCAGCAGCTCGCCGGTGCCCGAACCCGGCCACTCGGCGAAGACGATCCCGCGCGGGTCCAGGTACTCGTTCAGCAGGCCCGGGTCCTCGTCTTCGATCGACTCGATCCGGTAAAGGTCGAGATGCGCCACCGGTACGCCGCCTGCGCCTGAGTAGAGCCGTCCGATCGTGAAGGTGGGTGAAGGGATCGCCCCGTCCACGCCCAGCTCGCGCATCGCCGCCCTGGCCAGGGTCGACTTGCCGGCGCCGACCTCCCCCTTCAGCATGATCACGTCACCGGGCGTCAGCTGCTGCGCCAGCTTCACCGCGATCTGCGCGGTTTCCTCGGGGCTCTCGCTGGTCAGGCGGGAGGACTCCTCCGGATGTGGCTCGGGTGGCGCGGCGTTCAAGCCGGCCCGCCGGGCGTTTCAGCAACCGGGACATCGCGGGACAGGAGCTCGGGCAGCGCCACGATGTCCTGTCGGAGCAGGTCGGCGGTGCCGGTGGCTCGCAGGGCCGCGGCCGGATGAAAGAGCGGATACAGCCAGACCGTCCTCTCCCCCAGCCGGCGGACCTGCGGCACCCCGCGAACCCGGGTGATCCCGGTCGGTTGGCCGCTCAGCAGTTTGGTCGCGAAGTTGCCCAGCGTCGCCACGACCTTCGGTTCGATCAGCCGGATCTGCTCGAAGAGCCACGGCCGGCAGGTCTCGATCTCCTCCGTGCTGGGGTCGCGGTTGTCCGGCGGCCGGCACTTGAGCGTATTGGCGATGAATACCTGCTCGCGTGAGAAGCCGGCCTCTTCGAGCATCCGGGTGAGCAGGGCCCCGGAGCGTCCGACGAACGGCAGACCCTGGCGGTCCTCTTCGGCTCCCGGGGCTTCGCCGACCAGCATCAGGTCCGCGTCGGCGTTGCCGGCACCGAAAACGACCTGGGTCCGGGAGCCGCTGAGCTCACAGCGCTCGCAGTCGCGGGCCTCCCGGAAGACCGCGACAAGCTGTTCACGGCGTAGTTCGGCGGTGTCCGGCATGGCAGAAGCCTATAATCGTCGGTGGCCGTCACCCGACCACGGGGACGGACCGTCTGAAGAGCAGAGTCGGTTTTTCGAATTCACCGCAAACGATCCGTCTGGTATCGCCGAAAGGGAACTGGAACGGCAACATGAGTGAGACAGCAAGCGCGCCTGCCGCGCTCACAATCGTCGGGCCCGGAAGGGCCGGAGGCTCGATCGCCGCGGCCGCCGAACTGGCCGGCATCGATGTGAAGCTGCTCGGCCGGGGAAGCCCGGACGAGGAATTCGACGGTGCCTGCGTGCTGCTCTGTGTGCCGGACGTCGAGATCGCCGGCGTCGCCACCGCGATCGGCGAGGGCGAGTCGCGGCCGGCTCTGGTCGGGCACGTCAGCGGGGCCACCCCGCTCGAGCCGCTTCTGGCTGCCGGAGCCGCACACGGCTGCTTCTCCCTCCACCCGCTCCAGACCCTCCCCGACAACCGGGCCGACCTGACCGGAGCCCCGGCGGCGATCGCCGGATCGACCCCCGAAGCTGAACGGGTCGCCACCGGCCTCGCCGGAGAGCTTGGGATGGTGCCGTTCAGAGTTCCCGAGGAGGACCGGGTCGCCTACCACGCGGCCGCCAGCATCGCTTCGAACTTTCTGGTGACCCTGGAGCAGTCGGCCGCCGGCCTGCTCGGGGGCATCGGCGTGGAGAACCCGCGGCGAGTGCTCGCACCTCTGGTCCGCCGCAGCCTCGAGAACTGGATTGCCGACGGTCCCGCGGCGCTCACCGGTCCGATCGCCCGTGGCGACGAAGAGACCGTCGAGCGTCACCGCGAGGCCCTGTCCGCCAGGGAGCCGGAACTGCTGTCGCTCTATGACGAGCTGGCGGCGGCAACCCGGACGATGGGAGCCGCGTGAAGCGATGAAGGTCCTGCGCCTCCCGGAGGAGATCCATGAGTTCCGCGACAGGATGCGCCGCGAACCCGGCACGGTCGGGCTGGTACCGACAATGGGCTACCTCCACGAGGGTCACGTCTCCCTGCTGGAGGCCGCCCGCGAGCGATCCGACACCGTGGTCATGAGCCTGTTCGTGAACCCGGCACAGTTCCGCCCGGGCGAAGACCTCAGCGAGTACCCGCGCGACGAGCAGCGCGACTTCGCGATCGCCCGGGAGGCCGCCGTCGACGTCGTCTACGCGCCTCCCCCCGAAGCCGTCTACCCGGCCGGTTTCGCGACCAGGGTCGAAGTCGAAGGACTGACCGAAGTGCTCTGCGGCAGCCGCGACAGCCGCGGCCCGGAACACTTCGCGGGGGTGACCACGATCGTCGCGAAACTGCTCAACGCGGTGGACCCGGACCTCGCCTTCTTCGGTCAGAAGGATGCCCAGCAGGCGACCGTGATCAGACGCATGGCCGAAGACCTGGACTTCAGGGCGGAAATCGTGATCCTGCCGACCGTCCGCGAACGCGACGGCTTGGCGATGAGTTCGAGGAATGCCTACCTGTCCGAGCCGGCCCGGGAAAGGGCTTCGGCGATCTGGTCGGCGCTGCTGGAGACCGAGTCGGTCTACCCCGAGCGGGGTCTGGACCAGGCCCTGGCGGCAGGCCGGGATCGGCTCGAACGGGCCGGCATCGAACCCGAGTACTTCGAGGCCCGTTACCCGGGCACTCTCGACCCCGCAGACGAAGAAGCTGACGAAGCGATCCTGGTGGCCGTGGCGGCCGACGTCGAAGGCACCAGGCTGATCGACAACATCCTGATCGAACCCCGAAAGCAGGCGAGGAGAAAATGAGTTCCGGAAGCAGGCAGGAGAACGGCGGCGATACGGCACCCGTGAGAAAGCCGGTGACGGTAACCCGGCTGGCCGAGATGAAGGAGGCCGGTGAGCCGATCGTGATGGTCACCGCCTACGACTTCCCGTCGGCACAGGTGGCGGAGGAGGTCGGAGTCGACGTAGTCCTGGTCGGTGATTCGGCGGCCAACTGCGTGCTCGGCTACGACAGCACCGTCCCGGTCGGCATGGAGGAGATGACGATGCTGGCGAGCGCCGTCAGGCGTGGACTCAAGACCCCGCTGCTGATCGGGGACCTGCCGTTCGGCTCCTACGAAGCCTCGGACGAACTGGCGATCGCCAGCGCCCAGGCGATGGTCAAGCAGGCCGGCTGCGACGCGGTCAAGCTGGAGGGAGGCGGGGCCTCCGTCGACCGGGCGAAAGCGATCGTCAGAGCGGGGATCCCGGTCATGGGACACGTCGGGCTGACTCCCCAGACCGCCACCGCGCTGGGAGGCCTGAAGGCTCAGGGTCGCACCGCCGACAAGGCGATCAAGGTCGCCGAGGACGCGATCGCCCTCGACCAGGCCGGCTGCTTCGCGATCGTGATCGAAGCGGTGCCGCAGGCGGTCAGCGAGATGATCGTCAAGCGCATCGAGGCGCCGACTATCGGCATCGGTGCCGGCAACGCGACCGCCGGCCAGGTGCTGGTCCTTCACGACCTGACCGGCATCAACAGCGGCCGGATGGCGAAGTTCGTCAAGCGCTACTCGGACGTACGCGGCGAGATGAAGCGCGGTCTGGCCGCCTATTCGGCAGAGGTCCGAAGTGGGGACTTCCCGGGCCCGGAGCACGTCTACAGCGTTGAGCCTTCAGAGCTCGAAGGCCTGCGCCAGAGACTCAACCGCGAAGACCTCGAATCGGACTACTCGTGGGACTGGGAGCCGCTCGCCTGACCTGAAGGCGGTTCCGCCGCCGCGTCGTCCGAGGCGCCCGCCGAAGGCTTGAACTCGATCTCGCGGATCACCTTCGCCGGGGCGCCGGCGGCGATCACCCCGGCGGGCAGGTCGGAGGTCACCACCGAGTTCGAACCGATCACGCAGCGGTCGCCGATCGTCACCCCGCCGGTGACCACGCAGTGCACTCCGAACCAGCAGTTCGAACCGATCCGTACCGGCCCCTTGGTGGTGAAGCCCTGCCAGGTGATCGGCAGGTCGGGGTCGTCGAAGCGGTGGCTTGCGTCGCCGATGAAGCATCCGTTGGCGAACATCACGTGGTCGCCGATCGTGATCTCGCCTTCCGCCGCAAGCATCGTCTCCCGGTTCAGGTAGCAGCCCGCACCGATCTCGATCCTGGCCCGGTCCGACATCGTGATCCAGCAGCCGGGCTCGAAATGCGTCCCCTGGCCGACTTCCAGCCTTCCCGAATGCAGGTAGTCCAGCACCGGACCCTCGATCGGATGCCGGATGTAGGCGCCGCGCCGGGCCATCTCCCGGTCCAGCCTGAAGCGTCGAAACGGACCGTGGTGGCGCTCGTACCAGCGCCGCTTGTGCAGCCACATCCGCCAACCGGTCTGATCGTCCACGCCCGTAACCTTGTCAGAGGCGGCTATCCTGCCGCAATGTCGGCGAACACTGGAGAGAGAGATGCTTAGGCGCAAGAAGGCAGCACCCGAGAAGGTCCCGGCAGCCAGCCAACCCGCGGTACCTCCGGCAGTCACCGAACCGGTGGCCGAAGAAGCAGCCTCCCCGGCGCCCGGGGCGACGGAAGACACCGGCAGGCTGGTCGGTGGAATCGACCTCGGCGGCACCAAGATCGCCGCCGCGATCATCGACGCCGATCACAAGGTGATCTCCTACGCCAAGCAGCCCACCCCCGACCGGGGCGGACCGGAAGACGTAGTCAGGGCGATCATCGAGACCCTCCGCGTCGCGGCCGGAGAGGCCGGGGTCGAGACCTCCGAACTCCGCGGAGTCGGCATCGGTGCGCCGGGCTCTGTGGACTCAGCCACCGGCAGCCTCAGCGGCGCCGGCAACCTGCCGAACTGGCAGGGCAGCTACCCGCTCGGGCCACAGCTGAGCAAAGCCGTCGGCGCGCCCGTATCGGTAGGAAACGACGTCCAGGTGGGCACCAATGCCGAATACCTGCTCGGCGCCGGTGCCGGCTACAGCAGCCTGCTCGGAGTCTTCTGGGGTACCGGAGTCGGCGGGGGGATCATCCTCGACGGCAAGCCCTGGAAGGGTCGCGGCCGGGCCGGTGAGATCGGCCACACCCTGGTCCGACGTGGCGGCGCCCGCGCGCTCAACGGACTGCACGGGACGGTCGAGGCCTACGCAGGCCGCAAGTCGATGGAAGACAAGGCGCGCCGGGAGGTCAAGAAGGGCCGCAAGACTTCGCTCTTCAAGGAGATGAAGAAGCGCAACAAGAAAAGCCTGACCAGCACCGTCTGGTGGCATGCGCTGAAGGACGGGGACGAACTGACCGAGGACCTGCTGAACCGGGCGGTGACCGCGCTCTCCGCCGGCATCGCCTCGGCGGTGAACCTGCTCGACGTCGAGGCCGTGGTGATCGGCGGAGGGCTCGGCGTGCGCTTCGCCGACTCTCTCGTACCGGAGATCATCGAAGGCATGGGCGCCTACCTGCTGGACCCGGACACCCCGCCGGACGTCCAGGTCGCCGCGCTCGGCGACGAGGGCGGAGTAATAGGCGCCTCACTGCTGATCGAGTAAGGCCGCGGGCAGACCGCAGAGCGAGAATCAGGGTGCCAGGGCGAGCTTGCGCCCGGGGCTCTCCTGCTGCAGCGACCAGGCCTCGCCGACCCGGTCGAGCGGGAACACTTCGACCTCGATCTCGAGCCTTCCTTCAGCGCCGTGCACACACATCGCTCTTAGCGCTTCGGCCTGCACCTCGATCGGGGCGTAGACGTTGCGGTGGCCGAGGATCGAAACGAGCCGCCCACGCAGGGGCCCGGCGGTCAGACTGGCCTCCTTGCCGGCCGAGTTGCCGACCTGGACCAGGCGTCCGCCGAAGGCGATCGCGGCAAGTGCCGCCTCGGCAGGCGGCCCCCAGAGTCCGTCGATGACCAGGTCCGGGGCGCCGTCGCTCGCCTCGCGGAAGAGCTCGGCGAGCTCGGCCGCGGAGCCGGCCTCGGAACTGACCGCCCGGTCTGCGCCGAGCTCCAGTGCGCGCTCGCGACCACGTTCGCTGCGGGTCGCCGCAACCACCCGGCCGGCGCCGAGCAGCCTCGCAGCCTGGACGGCTATCTGGCCGACCGACCCACCGGCGCCGAGCACCAGGACGGTCTCCCCCGGCTTCAGCTGCCCGCGCCACTCGAGGGCGAGCCAGGCAGCCATGCCGGCGACGCCGAAAGCGATCGCGTCGGCCGGTTCGGTTCCGTCAGGGAGCTCGATCGCCCTCGACTCCTGGATCAGGCACCTCTCTGAAAAGGACCCGACCGGCAGCACCGGTACGTCGAACCAGACCCGCCGCCCGTCGGGCGTCCTGCCGATCCCTTCCAGGCCGGGCGTATAGGGCAGCTCCGGCGCCCCGGCGTCGAACTTGCCCGAGGCGATGGCGATGTCCACGGGGTTGATCCCGGCCAGCTCGACCTCGACCGGTACCTGTCCCGGTCCGGGCTCCGGCAGTTGCTGCTCCCCGATCCGGGGAACCTGCCCGTACCCGGTCAGCAGGGCGGCTTTCACGCGGCCACCGGTACCGGGCCGAAGGCCTCCTCGAGGAAACGGCCGGTATGGGAACCGGCGGCCTCGGCGACCTGTTCGGGGGTTCCGGTCGCGACGACCTCGCCACCACCGTCGCCGCCTTCCGGCCCGAGGTCGATCACCCAGTCGGCGCTCTTGATCACGTCGAGGTCGTGCTCGATCACGACCACCGTGTTGCCGGCGTCCACGAGGCGACCAAGCACCTCGAGCAGTCGCCTCACATCCGCGAAGTGGAGGCCGGTGGTCGGCTCGTCGAGGATGTAAAGCGTGCTGCCGGTCGCCACCTTGGAAAGCTCGGAAGCGAGCTTGATCCGCTGCGCCTCGCCGCCGGAGAGCGTGGTCGCGGGCTGCCCCAGCCGCACGTAGCCGAGCCCGACGTCGTTGAGCGTCTTCAGCCTGCGGGAGATCTTGGGGATGCTCTCGAAGAACGGCTGGGCCTCCTCGATCGACAT
The DNA here is from genome assembly GCA_963717235.1 of uncultured Solirubrobacterales bacterium. GTDB lineage: Bacteria > Actinomycetota > Thermoleophilia > Solirubrobacterales > 70-9 > 67-14. Next base: position 474,401 of record CAVQVQ010000005.1, read on the forward strand.
CTCGAGCACGTCGGCAATCGACTTGCCCTTGAACCTGACTTCGAGCGTCTCGCGGTTGTAGCGGTGGCCGTGGCACTGCTCGCATGGCACGTAGACATCCGGCAGGAAGTGCATCTCGATCTTGATCTGGCCGTCGCCCCGGCAGACCTCGCAGCGCCCGCCCTTGACGTTGAAGCTGAACCGGCCCGGCTTGTAGCCGCGGGCGCGCGACTCCTGGGTGGCCGCGAAGAGCTGCCGGATGTGATCGAAGACGCCGGTGTAGGTGGCCGGATTCGAGCGCGGGGTGCGACCGATCGGCGACTGGTCGATGTTGATGATCTTGTCGATCTGATCGATGCCGTCGATGCCGTCATGCGGTCCGGGGCGCAGTTTCGAGCGATGGAGGCGGTTGGCGACCGCCGGATGCAGCGTGCTGTTGACCAGGGTCGACTTGCCAGAGCCGGAGACCCCGGTGACACAGGTCAGCACGCCGAGCGGGAACTCGACGTCCACCCCGGTCAGGTTGTGCTCACGCGCACCCCTCACGGTCAGCTGTCCGGTCGGGCTGCGCCTCTCGTCCGGCATCTCGATCTGCTCCGCCCCGGCGAGGTAGCGGCCGGTCAGCGAGTCGCTGTTCGCCTGGACTTCCAGCGGCGTGCCGGATGCGACCACCTCCCCACCGTGCTCGCCGGCCCCCGGGCCGAGGTCGACCAGATGGTCGGCGGCCTTCATCGTGCCTTCGTCGTGCTCGACCACGATCACCGTATTGCCGAGGTCGCGCAGGCGCTCGAGGGTGCCGATCAGCTTCTCGTTGTCGCGCTGGTGGAGGCCGATCGAAGGCTCGTCGAGCACGTACATGACTCCGACCAGGCTCGAGCCGATCTGGGTCGCCAGCCGGATCCGCTGGGCCTCCCCGCCCGAAAGCGTGCGGGCCGAGCGCGAGAGCGACAGGTAGCCGATGCCGACGTTGACCAGGAAGGAGAGCCGCTCGGCGACCTCCTTGACGATCAGCCGGGCGATCGCCCGTTCGGTATCGGTCATCTCCAGCGCCTCGATCCATTCGTGCGCCCCGCTCGCCGACATCTCGGTGAAGTCCCTGATCGAAATCCCGCCGACCGTCACCGCCAGGCTCGACGGCTTCAGCCGGGCTCCGTGACAGGAAGGACAGGCCTGCTCGGCCATGTACTCCTCGATCCGGTCCCGCACCTTCTCCGAGTCGGACTCCTGGTAGCGGCGCTCGAGGTTGTTGACCAGCCCCTCGAACTTGACTTCGTAGCTGCGCTGGCGCCCGGCCCGGCTCCTGGTCCGGATCTTGTGGCGCTCGGTCCCTGTGCCGTAGAGGAATACGTCCTGCTCTTCCTGCGTCAGCTCCTGCCACGGCACCTCGATGTCGATGCTGTAAGTCTCTGCCACCGACTTGATCAAGCGGCGCCAGTAGCCGGAGTAGCCGCGCTGCCAGGGCTGGAGCGCGCCTTCGGCCAGCGAGAGCGTCGGGTCGGGCACGACCAGCTGGGGGTCGATCACCCGCTTGAAGCCGAGTCCGGTGCAGGTCGGGCAGGCTCCGTGAGGCGCGTTGAAGGAGAAGATCCGTGGCTCCAGCTCCGGCATCGAGGTTCCGCACTTGAGGCAGGCAAAGCTCTCGGAGAAGATCAGGCGCTCGCCGTCGATCACCTGGACCGCCACCAGACCGTCGGCCATGCCGGCCGCCGCCTCGATCGACTCGGAGAGCCGGCGACGCAGGTCGTTCTTCATCACCAGACGGTCGACCACGACCGAGATGTCGTGCTTGTACTTCTTGTCGAGCTCGAACTCTTCGTCGAGCATTCGCATCTCGCCGTCGACCTCGACCCGGGTATAGCCGTCGGCGCGGAACTGGTCGAACAGCTTTCCGTACTCACCTTTGCGGCCACGCACCACCGGAGCCATGACCATGAAGCGCGTCCCGGCCTCGAGCGTCATCAGCCGGTCGGTGATCTGCTCCTGGGTCTGGCCGGTGATCTCCTCCCCGCACTCCGGACAGTGGGGCTTGCCGATCCGCGACCAGAGCAGCCGCAGGTAGTCGTAGATCTCGGTCACCGTGCCGACGGTCGAGCGTGGGTTACGCGAAGTCGTCTTCTGGTCGATCGAGATCGCCGGCGAGAGGCCTTCGATCGAGTCGACGTCGGGCTTTTCCATCAGGCCGAGGAACTGGCGCGCGTAGGCCGACAGCGACTCGACGTAACGGCGCTGGCCTTCGGCGTAAATCGTGTCGAAGGCGAGGCTGGACTTGCCCGATCCCGAAAGCCCGGTGACCACGATCATCGCGTCCCTGGGCAGGTCGAGATCGATGTCTTTCAGGTTGTGCTCACGGGCTCCCGTGATGACGATGCGTTCCGAACGAGTCACTCCGGCTCATTCTAGGGAACCGAACATACGTTCGAACCGCACGCCCTCCCACTCGGATCTCCGCGAGGCCCACCGGTCGGCGGCCCTACCCCACTTTCACCGTCGCCTTGGCGCTCTTCTTCAGGCCCCCGGAGGCGGTGGCCTTGAAGGTGATTTTTGCCTTACTGCCCTCCTTTGTGCCCTTCTTGACCGTGACCTTGAACTTGACGGTCTTCGACTTGCCGGCAGCCAGGCTGCCCGCCTTCACACACTTGCCGACCTTGACCAGCTTCTTCGGGCCCTTGGCGCAGACCTTGAGCTTCCCGGCCTTGGCTTTGCCGTTGTTCCTGACCTTGACCTTGAAGGTGGCCTTCTTTCCCGGCTTGACCTTCTTCGACTTCGGCGTGACCTTCAGGTTGGCGAGCTTCGGCTTGCCGAAAGATGCAGTGACGGTCGTCGCCTCGAGCATCGTCACCTCGCAGGTGGCCGCACCCGAGCAATCGGCGCCGCTCCAGCCGTTGAACGTTGAGCCCGCCTTGGGGTTGGCGGTCAGCGTCACATCCGTGAACGAAAGGTAGTTCTCGGAGCAGTCCGAGCCACAGTTGATCCCGGTCGGGGTCGAGGTGACGATGCCGGACCCGTTGCCGGCCTTCGCCACGCTGAGCGCCGGAGAGGGCCGGGCGGTAGATACGGACTGGATGAAGAAGGCCCCGGCCTCACCGGGGGCCCAGATAGCGGTCGCCGTGCCGTCGGGGGCTGCCGTGACCTGCGGCGTGTTGGTGCCCCACTCTCCTCCCGACAGGTTTACCGGGTTTCCGAACGAGCCTCCCGGTGGACGGGTTGCTGCCTGGACGACGTCGTAGGGGCCGACGTTGCGAAGCCAGACCGCGGTGGCGGTTCCGTCGGGGGCTGCGGTGATCGCCGGACGACCGAGGCTCGGCCCGGCAAACGCAACGTTGACCGGATCGCCGAAGGAGCCGCCCGGCGGGCGGGTGGCGGCCTGGATGATCACATCGGTGCCGTCATAGCGAGCCCAAACCGCGGTCGTGGTGCCGTCGGGGGCGATGGTTATCTGGGGTGCAATGGCGTTGTCCCCGGCATCCGAAAGATTGACCGGACTTCCGAACGAGCCGCCCGGCGGGCGGGTCGCCGCCTGGATGATGGTGTTGGTGCCATTGCTGCGGTACCAGACCACGGTCGCGGTGCCGTCCGCGGCCGTTGCGATCTGCGGACGGACTGCATCCTGCCCCGCGACGGACAGGTTGACCGGGGTGCCGAAGGAGCCACCGGGCGGGCGGGTCGCGGCCTGAACGATCAAGCCGCCGCCACTCAGGAGCACCCAGGTCACGGTCGTTGTGCCGTCAGGGGCTGTGGTGATCTGGGGGATCTGGCTGTCTGACGACGCGGCGGACAGGTTGACCGGATCGCCGAAGGAGCCGCCGGGCGGGCGGGTTGAAGCCTGGATGATTCTCGTGCTGCCTGCGAAGCGGCTCCAGACAGCCGTCACCGAGCCGTCGGAAGCCGCCGAAATCTGGGGGTCGATTGCGTCGTCTCCGACGGCGGACAGGTCGACCGGGGTGCCGAAGGAGCCGCCGGGCGGGCGGGTTGCAGCCTGGACGATGAACTCGGTGCCGTCGCTGCTGTACCACAGGGCCGTGGCTGTTCCGTCCGGCGAGACTGCGATCTGCGGACCGAGTGCAAGCTGCCCCGCGACGGACAGGTTGACCGGAGCGCCGAAGGAGCCGCCCGGTGGGCGGGTCGCGGTCTGGACGGTGTGGTCGGTGCCGTCGTCGCGGGTCCAGACGGCGGTCACCGAGCCATCGGGTCCGGCTGAGAGCTGGGGTGCTTCTCCGTTCCCCCCGGCTGCCGACAGGTTCTGTGCCGGCAGGACCCAAGGCCCCTGCGGAGCCGCTGCTGCAACCGAAACAAGAAGGCCCGTAACCAGAACAGCCCCGACCATGGATACCGCAAGCTTCTTCATCAGCACCGCCCCTTCCACGGTGAGCCGCCCGTTCCGGGTGGCAGAAATCAAGTTTTGAGGCGCGGATCATAGCTGCCGGATCAGGCGGGCTTCCGATCCAGTCGGGACCACCTTCGGCCTGGCAACCCGCTAGCGCGACCGCGGTGAGCCCGAGGCGAGGCGCGGCGGACGTGCGGGCCGACGGCCCTACTTCACCTTCACCGTCGCCTTGCCGGTCTTCTTGAAGCCGCCGGTGGCGGTGGCGGTGAAGGTCACCTTTGCCTTCCTGCCCTTCTTCGCGCCCTTCTTGACCTTGACTTTCATCTTCACGGTCTTCGACTTGCCGGCGGCCAGGTTGCCGGGCTTGGCGCACTTCGGGACCTTGACCAGCTTCTTCGGGCCCTTCGCGCAGAGCTTGAGCTTCTTGGCCGTGGCGTTGCCGGTGTTCTTGACCTTCACCTTGAAGGTGGTCTTCTTGCCGCGCCTGACCTTCTTCGACTTCGGGGTGATTTTCAGGTTGGCGAGCTTCGGCTTGCCGGCCGGCAGGACCGGGTCGGCCGTGAACTCGGCCTCGACGGTCACCGCCTCGAGCATCGTGACCTCGCAGGTGCCGGATCCCGAGCAGCCTCCCCCGCTCCAGCCGGTGAAGGTGGAGCCAGGGTCGGGGACCGCGGCAAGAGTCACCTCAGTGAACGACGGGAAGTTCTCGGCGCAGTCGGATCCGCAGTCGATCCCTGCCGGGGTCGAGCTGACGGTGCCGGTGCCTGTGCCGGTGCGGTTGACCTGAAGCAGCGGTGAAGGCCGGGCGGTAGATGTCGCCTGGATGATGTTGTTGGCGCCGTCGGAGCGATACCAGACCGCGGTTGCGGTGCCGTCAGGGGCTACTGCAACTTGGGGATCGGCGCCCTCCCCGCCTGGCGCCGAGAGGTTGACCGGGGTCTCAAAGGCGCCACCCGGCGGGCGGGTGGCGGCCTGGATGATGTCGTTGGCGCCGTCGGAGCGGGACCAGACAGCGGTCGCCGTACCGTCGGGAGCGGTGGCTATCTGGGGTTCGTCGGCATTCTGCCCAGTGGCAGAGACATCGACCGGGCTGCCGAAGGAGCCACCGGGCGGGCGCGTTGTGGCCTGAACGATTCTGTTGGCGCCGTCAAAGCGGTACCAGACGGCGGTCGTGGTGCCGTCGGGGGCTGTGGTGACCCCGGCACCTTCCGCGTTCGCCGCGGTCGCCGAGAGGTTGACCGGAGTCCCGAAGGTACCGCCCGGGGGGCGAGTGGTGGCCTGAACGATACTGTTGAGGCCGTTCAGGCGAGACCACACGGCGGTCGTGGTGCCGTCGAATGCCGTGGTTATCTCCGGGCCGAAGGCATTCTCCCCGGGGGCCGAGAGGTTGACCGGGACACCGAACGAACCACCCGGCGGGCGGGTGGCGACTTGAATGATGCTGTCGCCGACCTCGTCCTGGCGGCGCCAGACCACCGTAGTGGTGCCGTCGGGCGCTGTCGTCGCCTGGGGTTGGGAGGCGCTCCCCCCCGCCTCTGAGAGGTCAACGGGCGTCCCGAATGAGCCGCCAGGCGGGCGCGTCGCAGCCTGGATGATGAATTTGCCTCCCCCGTCGAAGTCGAAGCGACTCCAGACCGCTGTAGTGGTGCCATCAGGGGCAACGTCAACCTCGGGATCAACCGCACTCACCGAGACATCCGAGAGGTTGATCCGAGTGCCGAAGGAGCCGCCCGGCGGGCGGATCGCGGCCCGAATCCTGAAATCCGGACCGTTGGAAGCGCGCCAGACCACGGTTGCGGTGCCGTCGGGAGCGGTGGCTACCTCGGGTTCGGTGGCACTCTGTCCGTCGGGTGTGAGGTCGACCGGATCGCCGAAGGGGGCGCCCGCCGGACGGGTAGCAACCTGGATGACCTTGTTGAGGCCGAGGTTGCGGCTCCAGACCGCGGTCGTGGTGCCGTCGGGTGCGGAGGCCACCCTGGGAGAGGAGGCATCCTCGCCGGCGGCCGAGAGGTCAAATACCGGAAGGGTCCACGGACCCTGCGGCGCAGCAGACGCAGCGGAGGCGCCGGCTCCCAATACGAGTCCCGCCATAGCGAGACCGAACACGGCGTTCTTGACGCGATTCACGGCTCTCCGTCAACCCCTTCGTTGGTTGTTCGACCAATACACATCGGAATCCCGGCCCGGTCGGCCTTCTTCACTTCACCTTCACCGTCGCCTTGCCGGTCTTCTTGAATCCGCCGGTGGCGGTGGCGGTGAAGGTCACCTTCGGCTTCTTGCCCTTCTTGGCGCTGTTCTTGACCTTGACCGCGAAGGTGGCGGTCTTGGACTTGCCGGCGCCGGGGTTTCCGGGCGTACGGCACGAGGGCTTCTTGAGCAGCTTCTTCGGCACGCTCGCGCAGATCTTCAGGTTCTTGGTCTTGCCGTCTCCGTTGTTGGTGACCGTGACCTTGATCACCGCCTTCTTGCCCGGCTTGGCACTCCTGGTCTTCGGGCTGATCTTCAGCGCGGCGAGCTTCGGCTTGCCGAAGTCCGCAGAGACCGTGGTCGCCTCTTCGAGCGTGACCACGCAGTTGCCGGTGCCCGAGCAGCCTCCCCCGCTCCAGCCGTTGAAGGTGGCCGCCGAGTTGGGTGAGGCGGTCAGCGTGACCTCGGTCGAGGCGGGGTAGTTCTCGGCGCAGTCGTTTCCGCAGTTGATGCCGGCCGGGGTCGATGTGACGGTGCCGCCTCCGTTGCCCTTGCGGTTTACCTGGAGCAGGCGCTCGGACGATGTGGGGTCGGTGAACTCGGCTGTGACCGTGGTGGCCTCGACCAGCGTGACCTCGCAGGTGCCGGTTCCCGAGCAGCCTCCCCCGCTCCAGCCGGTGAAGGTGGAGCCGGAATCCGGGGTGGCGGTCAGGGTGACCTCGGTGAACGAGGGATAGTTCTCGGCGCAGTCAGTCCCGCAGTCGATGCCGGCCGGGGTCGATGTGATCTGTCCGGTGCCTGTGCCGGTGGGCTTGACGCCGAGGGCCGGCGAGGGGCGGGCGGTGGAGATCGACTGGACGATTCGGTTGGCTCCGTCGCTGCGGGCCCATATCGCGGTTGCGGTGCCATCGGGGGCCGCCGTTACCTGGGGATCGATCGCGTTCTGTCCGGTTGCCGACAGGCTGACCGGCGTGCCGAAGGAGCCGCCGGCGGGTCGGGTGGCGGTCTGGATGACTTCGTAGACCGGGTCCTCGCGGTACCAGATCGCAGTCATGGTGCCATCGGTTGCCGCCGTGATTTGAGGTTGGCCCGCGACACCGGGGACCGACACATCGACCGGAGCCCCGAACGAGCCGCCCGGCGGACGGGTCGCGGCCTGAATTACGAAGTCACTCCCGTCGAAGTAGCTCCAGACTGCCGTGGTGGTCCGGTCGGGGGCTGTGGCTACTTGGGGGTCTTCGCCAAACCCCCCGGGAGCCGACAGGTTGACCGGAGCCCCGAACGAGCCGCCCGAGGTGCGAGTCGCGGTCTGGATCCGGTCGAAGATGCCGTCGTCGCGCCGCCAGACAACGGTCGTGGTGCCGTCAGGGGCCGTGGCGAGCTGCGGGTCATCGGCGTCCTGTCCCGGCGCCGAAAGGCTGACAGGAGCACCGAACGAGCCTCCGGGGAGGCGGGTGGCAGCCTGAATGATGAAATCGCTGCCGTCCGAGCGCTCCCAGACGACGGTCGTCGTGCCATCGGGGGCTGTACTGATCTGGGGATTGAAGGCGCTCCGCCCGGGCAGCGAGAGGTTGACGGGCGGGCCGAAGGACCCACCGGGCGGGCGAGTCGCGGCCTGGATGATCTCGTTGGCACCGTTGTCCCGGACCCAGACCGCAGTCATGGTGCCGTCCGGGGATGCCGCAATCTGAGGGAGCTGGGCATTCTGCCCGGGGGCTGAAAGGTCTTCCGCAGTGCCGAATGAACCGCCCGACGGGCGCGTTCTGGCCTGGATGATCTGCGTGGCACCGTCGAAGCGCTCCCATACGACCGTCCCGGTGCCGTCGGGGGCTATCGCCACCTGTGGGGCGTCGGCGTCCTGCCCGGCGCCGAGAGGTTGCCGGGCGGGCCGAACGAGCCGCCGGGGAGGCGTGCTGCGGATTGGATGACGTTGTTGGTGCCGTTCGAGCGACGCCAGACCGCCACCGCCGTTCCGTCGTCAGCTGCCGCGATCTGTGGATCGGAGGCGCTCTGCCCAGGGAGGGAGACGTCTTCGACGGGGAGTGCCCAGGGACCCTGCGGCGCGCCCGATGCCTGGGAGATCGCGATTCCGAGAAGCACCGGCGCCAGCATGACCGCGACGAAGACCCCCCTGATGCCCCAATGCCGTTCCCTGCCCATCAGCCTTCCATTCGAGTTACTGCCCGGTCACCGCCGGGGTCCCAATTGCGTTTCCGCAGAATCTAGCAAGCCTGTGCCGCCTCGCAAGAAAGCGACTGGCGCCGCCGGAACCGCGGTGGGTCAGCCCAGGCGCTCGAGCACGTCATCGACCAGCGAGTCGATGTCGTCGAGCTCGTAGGCGGAATCCAGCTTCCCCCTGATCTGCTCTCGCTCCGCACCTTCGAGTGCCAGTCTTGTCGCGACCAGGCGGGCCGAGACCTCGTCATCGCTCCGTTCCAGCGAGTCGGTCGACGGCTCGGGACCGGTCGGCACCGGCTCGGGCCCGGTCGGCTCCGGCTCGACCGTTCCGGACTCCGCGGGTTCGATCGGCTGTGAGCCACCTGGCATCGCGACCGGTGGTTCCGGTTCCGTGGAGGCGGCGGGTGAATCCGGCTGCGGCTGCCGGGTCTCCTCCGACTGACGGCGCAGCGCATCCCGCTCGACCTGAAGCGCGGTGATCTGGGCCTCGAGGGCGGCGGTCCAGGCGGCTACCGCGGCGAGGTGGGCGTCGACCGAAAGACGGTCGTAGCCGTCGCTCCCGGCGGGGAAGTCGCCCCTGGTGATCTGTTCCCGGTTCACCCGCCGAAGGCTAACCGAGTCGGGCGCCTGCCGGCCCGAATGAACAGACGCAGGGCGTATACCGGCCCCGGGCATCGCCCGGGGCCGGCCGCTCCCTCAGGATCAACCTCCGTTGGAGGCGGGCTGGTACTCACGGCTGGGCTGACCGCGCAGCGCGTTGAAGGCCGGCAGCGGGGTTTCGGCGGTCGCCCCGCGCAGCACCGGCAGGGTCAGCGACGACGGACGGTTGCCTCCGACCTGAATCACGTTGTTCGCCGAGCCGTCGTCGATCGTGTTGAACTCCCACTCGGAGCGGTCGCCACCGGGGGCCATGATCGTGACCCGGATCTTCGATCCCGCCCTGAAGGCGTGGACCACCGGGAATATCGGCACCCTGACCTTCGCGAACCTGTTCGACGGCAGTGCCTTCTGGTCACGCTCGAGGTGGGTCGGAATGATGTTGAGCGGATCGCGACCGTTCTTCTTCAGCTTGCGGTGCGATGCCCGCAGCCAGCCGGTCTGCACGTAGGTCTCCTTGCCATCCGGCCTGACCTCGGAGAGGCTGACCTGCAGGTCGGTGTCCGGAGCCGATGACTTCAGCCAGGCAGTCAGGCTGGACCCTCCGGCGATGACGGTATCCCTGGCAAGCGGAGCGCTCGTGAAGCCGAGCCCCTTGCCATCGGCGACCGGTGCCCAGTTGTAATCCGGCTGGACTGCGTTGACTCCGCCGCTGGCCAGGTTGGTGGACGGCCTCGCCGCCGGATCGGCCGTGTAGCGGGCGCTCTCGCGGCCGCGCGGACGCTTGTTGCCGAGCGCGCCTTTCTCACCGAGGTACCAGGTACGTGCCTTGGCCCTGCGCGGCGGCCAGGATGCGTAGTCCATCTCCCAGGACGCTCCCAGTCCGCCGGCACCGCTCGGACCCGCGCCGTTCTCCATCAACAGCCTGACCCGCGGGTTGTCCCTGCGGAAAGCACTTTCGGCAGCCGCGACGTCCGGCAGGCCGACGTAGTCGGACTGCTCGACCGGGTCCGCGCTGCTTCCGAACAGAGCCGCGAAAGGACTGCCGGGTCCGACGAAAATACCCGGCACCTCGGGGACCTTCCCGGCAACGAAGATGTCCAGGAACTCGATCCACTGCGTGATCGTGCTGGGGCTGATCGAGTCGTTGTGGACACCGTTCTGCATGCTGATCCAGACGTCCTTGTTGCCGTCCAGGTTCTTCAGCGCATGCGGGAAGTTGCCACCCGTCTGCTCATCCTGGTACTGCCCGGTCAGGAATACGGGGACGTCGACCCTCTTCATCCAGCGGCCCGGGGCTCGCTGGTCGAAAATCAGCGGCGTACGGTTCGGGTTGGTCTCGATCAGGTTGAAGACATCGAGGGTCTGGAGTCGCAGCTTCTGGTTGTCGAGACACCGGGTATCGCCCTGTTCGGTGATCATCTCGCGTGCCCAGCGCTGTCCGCCCTCCGGTGCCGGCTGGGCGTCGTCGACGCGGTCGGTCACCCAGGAGAGCCCGAAGCCGGAGTTGAAGATGCCGCCCGGGTAGCCGGTGCCGTTGTAGATGTCGGTCGTGACCGACATAGGCGTGATCGCACCGAGGTTCGGCGGACGGGTGCCGGCCATGAAGAGCTGGCTGATGCCGGAGTAGGAGATACCCGCGAGCCCGACCTTGCCCTTCGACCAGTCCTGCGCCGCGACCGCTTCGACCGCGTCGTAGCCGTCGTAGGTGGTCGGCAGGCCGAACAGGTCGTAGGCGCCGGCAGAGCAGCCGGAGCCGCGCATCTGCATGCTGACCGAGGCGTATCCGAGCAGCGGCGCCAGGGCCGATCCGATGATCGTGGCCGTATCAGGCGTCGGCAGATCATTGCTGCCGCCGAAGAGCGCAGCCACCAGGTCCCCGGGTGCCGCCGTCCCGTATCCGGAGTGTTCAATCAGGGTCGGGAAAGGACCGTCTTCGATGTCCTTGCCGGCGGGCAGGCGCACGGTCATCGCGAGTTCCACGCCGTCCCTCATCTTCACGTAGTTGAGGCCCTCCTTCAGCGGCGGAAGGTTGTCGTACCAGGACTGTTTCGGGTTGGCGCCGGGCTTCAGCGAACGGACCTTGCGGCTTCCCGCGAATCCTTCCTGCTGCCGGTTGAGCACGCGATAGCCGAATTTCGGCTTGACTTCACGAAAGATTTTGCTGCCGAATGCGTCGGTCCTGGCCTTGCGAATGACCCTGCCGTTCGGGTTGACCAGCAGCACCCTCGAACCGGGCTCCGCGTCCTGGACGTAGATCTGCTGGATCGAGCCACGGACCTTGGCGTCGAGCTTGGAGGAGACCGCGGGTGCCTTGTAGCCCTTCTTCTTCGACTTGGCGTCGGCGTTCGAAACTCCGAAGCCCAGCGCGGCGAGCAGCAGCACGACCAGCATCGCGGCGGGCACGGCAGCGCCGACCCGTCCAGAAACCCTCAACACCATCTCCGACCCTTCACTAGTTTTCCGTTCCCCGAAATACTCCATGAACAATAGAGAACGCGGGACCCGCGATCGATGCGGTCGGAGCTCGAACCGTTCCGGGATCAGCGGGTGGCCGGTTCGTCGCGGGCAGCTGTCTGGTCGGCTTACCCCGGAACCGCAGCGGTAATCCGGGAGATCTCGAGGTGGGGACCAAAAATTCTCCCAGGACCGCACGTTTCCTGTTATGGTCGAAACGTTCGCAAGGGAAACGATGTCAGGGAGCTCGAGATGATCTTTTTTCGGAACTTGTTGGGACGGCGTCTACCTTCGATGGTGGCCAGCGGGGTCGAGGCCCTTCGAACCCGGGCATCGATCCGGGCGCTGCCCGGAGTTTTGCTGTGCGTACTCTTCTTCGTTTCGCCCGCGAGCGCCCTCGGTTGGACGGCACCGGCCGAGCTGTCCGATCCGTCGAGCAGAGGCGCCTCAGAACTCGCGATTGATTCAAACGGCCTCGGCGACCTGGCGGCCACCTGGAAGCTGAACGCCACCGACGACATTGCAGCCGCGCTCAAAGCCTTCGACGGCACACCGACCGTCCCGCAGCAGTACGCCGGTGACTTCGACGATCCGGACATCGCGATCGGCGCCAACTCGGTCGGCGTCCTTGCTTTCGAAGACGGCACCTCCAACACCAATGTCTACGCTGCGAGCAAGGCCGGCGGAGCTGGCCTATTCACCGCCGCCACCCCGTTCTCGGGGGACGGCCACAGCGTCCCGGCGGCACCCGCCTCGGCCCAGCAGCCTTCGGTCGCGGTCAACGACGCGGGAGTCGGGATGCTGTTCTTTGCCCGCGATTATTACTTCCCGCCGAGCTTCACCGGGATCGCAGAAGCCATAGAGGGCAGAATCCTGGCCGACCCCGGCACCAACGCCTGGAACGCCGGCACTGACCTGAACCTTGATGTCTACGACCCCCGCGGACGGGAGATCTCTATCGGCTCCGACGGATCAGCCTTCCTCGGGATCAACCACTTCAACGTCGGGTCACCTCCCTGCTGGGGGATGGACACCGCAGTGCTCGAGCAGAACGGTACCGGCTCCAGCGACCCCGACAGCTTCGGCTACAAGTGCGCCGGCAACAAGTACAACGGCTCCTACCCGAGCAACGACCGGCTTCCGAACAACGACATCATCATGGCCTACCGTCACCACGTCGATGGCAGCGTCAACTACCTCGACCTGCCGAAGGCGCGGGCCCTCACCGGCAGCACGAATCTCGAGGCTTCGGAGGTCAGGCTTGACGAGGGCGGTGGGACCGCAGGCCTCGTCCGGCAGAGTGCTGGTGCGAACCGACGCGGCCGGAAACGCGCTTGTCATCTGGTATGACTCGGACGATACGGGTGGTGGCAACGAGAAGTCAATGCTCGCGCGCTTCCGCCCGAGCGGTGGCAGCTTCGGCCCGGTCGAAGTGATCAGCTCCGGCGAGACCTACTTCGGCGAGCACGACCTCGATGTTGACGACGCGGGCAACGCATACCTCGTCTACAAGCGATCGAACCCCTCCAGCAGTGACGAGGAGATCGTCGCCGCCGAACGCTCACCCGGAGCCGCCGGCACCTGGACGACACCGGAACTGCTTTCGACCGGCCAGGAAATCGTCGACTCTCCGCAGGTAGCGGCCGGTCGCAACGGCCAGGCCTTCGCAACCTGGGTCGGAGATGTAACCGACGCCGTCTTCTACGCCGAGAACGAGGCTCCGCAGTGTGGCGACGGGATCGACAACGACGGCGACTCGCAGGTCGATTTTCCTGCCGACCCGGGATGCACCGGTCCGGAAGACGACTCGGAACTCGATCCCGTCGTTGATCCTCCGGTGGTAGATCCTCCGGTAGTAGACCCCGATCCGGATACGGCCACCTGCGACAAGGCCAGGGCGAGACTCAGGAAGGCTGCGAAGAAGCAGAAGGCGAAGTCGAGCAAAGTCAAGAAGGCGAAGAAAAAGGTCAGGAGGAGCTCGGGCAAGAGCAAGAAGCGCGCACAGAAGAAACTCAAGAAGCAGAAGAGGGCGTTGAGCAAGGCCAGGAAGCAGAAGAAGAACCTGAAGCAGAAGAAGAACAAAGCCTGCTCGGGCTGACCCCCAGACTCAGATCACGGGGCCACGCCCCGGTTCATCTGCGAATCGAAGTACCGTTGCGCCAACTCGAGCGGAAAGGTTCCAGATGGCTGGCAAAGTGATCTACACGGCTGAAGCACACGTCGACGGAGGGCGCCTCGGCGGAAGCGGCCGGACTTCGGACGGCGTTCTCGAAGTCGACATCGCCCTGCCCGGCGCCGATCAGCCGGGCACCAACCCGGAGCAGCTCCTGGCGGTCGGCTACGCCGCCTGCTTCGGGGGCGCGCTGAGCGCGATCGCCCGGCGCCAGAAGGTCGACCTGGGCGAGGTTGGAATCGATTCCGAAGTCGACCTGAAGACTGCCGATGACCGTGGATTCGACGTCGGGGTCCGCCTCCACGTCACCCTGCCGGCGATCACCGACCCCGGGCAGGCGAAGGAGATCGTTGCCGCCGCCCACAAAGTCTGCCCCTACTCCCGGGCGACCAGGGGAAACATCGATGTCGAAATGTCCGCGAACGGTGAGCCGGTCTGAGCGGCTCGAATACCGACCGCGAGAGGTCTGAGAAAACCCGAGCCACCACACCGACGAGGCCGTCCGCGCGACACACCGCTCGGTTACCTCAGTTTCAGAAAGATGGTTCTGCCTGCTATACGCTCGGAACATGACAATCGAGCGTCACTGGACAGTCCTCATGTTTGTCTTCGCCGCCCTGCTCGCGGCTGCTGTAGTCGTGTCGCCTGCGGCAGGCGCGAAGAAGGGCGCCGGCAAGCCGAACCTGATCATGAAGAAGGTCAGCGGCGTACCGAAGCGGGCTGGCGACGGCGACGGCGCTACCGTCAAGGCGAAGATCAAGAACGGTGGCATCGCCAAGGCCAGGAAGTCGAAGGTTTCGCTCTACCTCTCCTCCGACAAGCGCAAGTCCAAGGGGGACGCAAAGCTCCCCGGACAGAAGCCGGTACCGACCTTGAAGCCGGGCAAGTCAACCAGCGTCAAGGTGAAAACCAAGCTGAAGGGGAATGACGGCGACTGGTTCGTGATCGCCTGTGCCAGCAAGGCGAAGGGAGAGAAGAAGACCGGCAACAACTGCAGGGCATCGCGCAAGCTGGCGATCGGGTCAAGCGGAGCCGGACCCTGGCCCGAGGGCTACACCGGCACCTTCAACGTCAGCTTCAGCCTCTCGCAGGAGACCGAGAACACCGATAGGGGTCAGACCGGCACCGAGGATTACAGCGGCTCGATGAGCGGAGACCTGGTCCTGACCAGAATGCCCGGCGACCTGCTCGGTGGCAACAGCCAGCCCTGGCACTACGAAAGCTCCGGCTCCCTCGACTGGTCCGGCAGCTACACCTCGGCCTTCGCGGACGATCCCGGCTTCAGCCAGACCTGCAGCGGACAGGGGTCCGGCATCGAGCCGGTCAATCCTTTCGCCGGCGCCACCACGCAGCGCTACGGGTGGGTCCGCCCCGACGGAGACCTCTCGCCCGGCGGCAGCTATACGACCTTCGGCGCCGAGAACAGCGACCTGGAGTTCGCCGGGACCTGCAACTCATCCGACAGCGGTACCTCCAACGGGGATCGCTTCCCGACCTTCCCGGCGATCCTGCCGCGGGACTTCGACGACGACTGCCGGCTGATGAGCGGCAGGTACACCGTCATGCCCGACGGCAGCCTCTCCGGCACGGATAGCTGCCGCTTCGACTACGACTACATCCACGGCAGCAGCGGCACTCACTTCGTCGGGACCAATACTGCCACCTGGTCCTGGAACCTGACCCCGGTCGACTGAATCGGCGCCCTGGCCCGTGGCGGAGTCGCGGCGAACGTAGCGGGGTCCCGCTTCGTTTCTCAGGACTACGCCCGGATACTTGAGCGCGTAGCCGCCTGAGGCCGAGGCTTCAACAGGGGTGCGCGTGCCCCATTCTCACTCTTTGCCCGCTACCTCTTGACCTTGATCCGTTTCTTCACGGTCTTGCCGCCGGCGTTCCTGGAGGTCACCTTGAAGGTCAGCTTCACGCTGCCGGGCTTCTTCGGCTTCAGCTTGATCTTGACGGTCTTTGACTTGCCGGCCGCGATCTTTCCGACCTTCTTCCTGGCCTTCACACCTTTACCCTTGACTTTGACCTTGACGCCGGTGGCACCAGCGTTGCCAGAGTTCTTGATCCTCACCTTGTAGGTGGCCTTCTTGCCCTTCTTGACTTTGCCAGGGCCCTTGACCTTGGCCTTGCCGATACTTGCCTTGCCAGCCGGCGGGTTCGGTGTCGGGTCGCAGGCGTCGCCGGTACCGTCGCCGTCGGAGTCCGCTTGATCAGGGTTCGCGTTTGCCGGGCAGTTGTCGAGCGCGTCGCCGGTACCGTCGCCGTCGCCGTCGTCACCGAACCAGTTGATCGTGGTGTCTCCCGAAGCGGATGCGTAGAGATTCTTTCCGTCCGGGGAAAGGGCGAGCCCGCTGGAGAAGCCGAGGCCGGAGTTGAAGGCGTCCGGTTGCGCCGATGGAACTGCGTTGCAGGCTCCGCTTCCGGCCGGGCCGGCGAGGGTGTCGCCGGTCAGGCAGCGGGCGAAGGAGAGCGAGCCGTTGCCGGCCCGATTCAGCGTCGCGATTCCGTCAGCTCCGGAAAAGAACCTGCTCGTTTGTACGAACAGATTGGCCCCGTCGGATGCGACCGCGATATCGGTGGGCACGATGAAGCCTCCGTACTCGCCGGTACTGGGAGTCTTCGCGCAGGCCGCCGGGCCGTCAGATAGACCGCTGAGGCAGCCGGAGAAAAGCGGTGCACCCTGCTGCGGGTCGGGCGGGGCCAGGCCCCGGGTGAAGTGAGCGACCCCGTAGGCCAATGAAGTCACATAGACATCCAGTCCATCCGGTGAGACGAGAACCTGGCCGGCGAATTCGAGCGGGGAGCCAGTGCCATCCGCTGTCGCGAGCGGCACGGACGCACCAGCACCCGCATCCATATCCAGGCACTTCCCGTTGCCGTTGGAGCCACTGCCGCCCTTGTCGCCGGTGACGCAGCGTTCGTACTCGAGCGCTCCACCGGCGCCCGCGGCGAAGGAGACCAGAGAATGGTCATCGGCTGCCGCCGCATAGAGGTTGAGGCCGTCTGGCGAGATGGTGATGTGCTCAAGGCCGTTCCAGCCGGAGTCTGCTCCGCTGGCCGTGGTTCCCTGGGGTGAATCCTGGCAGGCACCACTGCCGCTACTGCCGACCGAGGTACTGCCTGTGAAGCAGCCGACATAGGAGAGCTCACCGTCGGGGTTTCGAAGGAAGGCGGTGATCGCATCGTCCGTGCGCGATACGCCGAACAGGGCCTGCTGGTTCGGATGGATCGAGACTCCGGAAAAGGACCTCAGGCCCGAACCAGCACCGTCAGCGGTCGTCGGAATAGCGTTTCCACCGTTCAGGGGGTTGCCACAGACCCCGGTGATACCGGAGTGGCATTCGACGAAGCTGAGGCTGCCGGTCGCGGTATTGCGGCTGAAGGTGGCAATCGCAGAATCGCCTGGCGAGACCGCGTACAGGTTCTCTCCGTCTCCCGAAATAGCGATCTCATCAGTGTTGCCGAGTCCCGACATGAATCCGTTCTCCGTGGCGCTCGGCAGTTCGGAACAGGGGTCGGCCGGGTTCTGAACGCCGCTGATGCAGCCGGCGAAGGTGACGGCGCCGGTGGCAGCGTTCCGGTTGAAGGTGACAACACTGCTCCGGGCTGCCGCGTAGACGTTCCTGCCGTCGGCTGAGACGATCGGATCGGCGAGCCGCTGCAGCCCTGAGTCACTGCCGCTGGCCCCGGCGGCGTCAGTGAGTTGGCAGGCACCGCTGCCGGGTGGTGGGCCCAGCTGGCTGGCTCCACTCAGGCATCCCAGTCTGCTGTCGCTCGGCAGGGCCTGGGCCGCGGAAGGCCCGAAAAGCAGCGCCGCAGCGGCGGCGACGAACACCAGAATGCCTCGGAAGCAGCAGGACGAGGTTGTGGCACCAGCCATCTCCTGAAGCTAGCAGAAGCCCGCGGGGACGAAGCAGCCACCCGCCTGGAACCTGGCCGCGATCTCGATCCCCACCGCATTGACGGCAACGTCGTCCACGGCAACGTCGATCGCGCCACCGTGCCGGCCACTTGCGACAGTCTGGTGAAAATCTCAGCGACGGTCTCGGAGGAGCTCGCGAAGGCCCCTGACACCAAAGACCCCCTGGCGAGAGAGGGTCTGGCGGTGGTCCCGAAGGACATAGCGGGGGCCCGCTTCGTTTCCCAGGGGGACGCCCGGAGACTGGAGCGAGTGGACGCTTGAGCCTTCCGGACTAGCGAGTCTTCGAGCCCTTCGACTCCATTTTCCGTCTGCCCTTCGGCGTGGGGCCAACCTGGGCCTCTTGCCCATCACGCAAGCGTCATCCGAGCACTGAAGACCCGCGGATGTCGGCTCCCGCACGGGTCCCGGCCTCGTCGTGGCGGCAATCTACCCCTTGGCAGCTGAGTCCCGACCGGGTGGTCCGGAGCCGGGATCTCCGGATCTAGTCGCTGATGGGGCAGGTCCCGGGAAGCTGCCCCTCGATCCTGGCAATCTTCTTCTTCTTGGCCTTCAACTGCTTCGTCAGTTTCTTGGCCTTCGGCTTGGACTTGGCGTCCTCTCTCCGCTTCTGGAGTTCCTTGAATTCCCGATCGGTCCTAATCAGCTCGATCACTTTGGTATTCAGATTCTTCTTTGTCTTCACAACCTGCTGCGAGTAGATCTTGTTCGCCTCGGCGAGCTCGCGCTGCTGGATGCGGGCCGCCTGCTGCGCCGCCTGCTGCTCCTGTCTGGCTTGTGCAAGCTTCTTGGCGTTACCGCTGTCTTCGAGATTCTCCACGCGCCGCTCGGCCCGCTTGACTCGGTTGTTGGCGGAGCGAGTCTGTCTCTTCTCGCGCCGCTTGCCCTTGCGGGCGGAATGAAGCTTTCGCTCCATACGCCTGTCGCGTTCGGTGATCGCCCTGCACTTTTTCTTCTCCTCGACTTCCACCGTCACCGTCACCTTGACATCACTGATCGCAGCCTGTTGAAAGGCCAGGGAGTCAGAGCAGTCTGGTGTGGGGAACCCGGGGGCCCCGGCCTTGTAGCCCTCGCCGATGACGATCCAATGACTTCCCGCCGGAGGGGTGGCGTTGCCAAACTGCGCGGTGTTGAGACGTTCATCGTCGAAAGGGGGTGAAGTGGTCTTGCTGCGGGGGTCGCCGTTCCACTTGTAGGTGACCTCCCAGGAGATCGCGTTCTCCTGCTCAGGCCAGGTGGCCAAGCCGAAGGCGTAGCACGCGATGCTCGACTGGTTGCCCTTACGCCAGTCCATGGTTGCGGGGATGTCGTACGTCTCGGTGGTGGCTGATGTCTGCGCGGCCCCTGCGGCCTGCGGGAAGACGAACAGCATGCCGAGCGCGAGCAAGAGCAGTGCGGATTTGCGAATCAATTTCCCTCCCAGGATCCAGTTTCCTCGTGTGCCTGCACGGTAGCCGACAGGGCTGCTCGTCTCAAGCAGGATGCGGCTAGCTGCCCCACAGTCTTACTCAGGGATGCGTCCCTCGCCGTCCCTGGGACGACGTCGCGAATGCTGACAACGGCTCAAGGAATCCGCGTTGCGACTCGGTCCCCTTGGATCGAATCCCAGGCCCACTTCGTTTCCCGGGGGGACGCCCGGATACTGGAGCGGGTAGCTGCCTGAGGCTGCGGCTTCGGGCGGGACAAGCGCTGTCCCGCCCCACTTCGAGCCGTCTACTTCTTGACGTTGATTCTCTTCTTGACGATCTCGCCACCTGCATTCCTCGATCTCACCCTGAAGAACGCCTTGCCCTTGCCCGGCTTCTTCGGCTTGACCCTGACCTTGACCGTCCTGGTCTTCTTTGCCGCGATCTTGCCTACCGGGGTGTTGAGGCCGATGCCCTTGCCGCTCACTTTCAGTCTCACGCCCTTGGCGACGGCATCGCCTGAGTTCGTGATCGCAACCTTGTAGGTCGCCTTCCTGCGCCGCTTGAGCCTGGTCGGGCCGGTGACCTTGACCCTGCTGATGTTGGCCTTGGGGGGTCGAGTCTTGTTGAGCAGGACCGAGACGGCGTCGTTGCCTTCGTTTGCCGTCGCCAGGTCGGGCCTCTTGTCGCCGTTGAAGTCGTCGCTGACTACCGAATCGGGGGATGGGCCGGTCGCGAAGTCGGCTTTCTTGGCGAATCCTCCGCTGCCGTCACCGAGCAGGACCGAGACGGAGTTGGCGCCGCCGTTGGCCACCGCCAGGTCGGGTTTGCCGTCTGAGTTGAAGTCGGCTGCAGTCAACGAGTTGGGGCTCCTGCCCGTACGGAAGTCACTCCTGGGCGCGAAGCCTCCGCTGCCGTTACCGAGCAGGACCGAGACGTTGCTCTCGAAATTGCTGGCCATCACCAGATCGGGCTTGCCGTCTGAGTTGAAGTCGTCTGTGGTCACCGAGACGGGCCGCGTGCCGGTTGGGAAGTCGCTACTCGGCCCGAAGCCCCCACTGCCGTCTCCGAGCAGGATCGAGACGGCCCAGGTGCTGGTCACGGCCAAGTCGATATTGCCATCGGCATTGAAGTCGGCCGTGGTCACCGAGCCACTGGATTCGTTGCCGGTGAGGAAATCGGTCTTCGGGCCGAAGCCTCCGGTGCCGTCTCCGAGCAGGACCGAGACGCTGCCGTAGGTGCCGAGCGAGGGAGAGGGATAGACGGTGTTGGTCACCGCCAGATCGAGCTTGCCGTCTGCGTTGAAGTCGGCTGTGGTCACGTCGCCGAGCTGCTCCCAAATGACGTAGGTGATATCGCTCATCGGCGCGAAGTCTCCGCTGCCGTCGCCGAGCAGGACCGAGACGTTGCCGTCACCGGGCAGGGGCCAGCTGTTGTAGCCCGGGGTGGTCAAGACCAGGTCGGGATCGCCGTCTTTGTTGATGTCGTCGCTGATCACCGACGAGGCGAAGGAGAAGGTGGAAAAGTCGGTATTCGGTCCGAAGCCTCCGGTGCCGTCTCCGAGCAGAACCGAAAAGGTGTTGGACCTGGAGCTGGCCGCAGCCAGGTCAGGATTGCCGTCTCTATTGAAGTCGGCCGTGGCCACTGGGCCAGGGTATGGGCCGGCGGGATAGTCGGTCTTGGGAGAGAAGCCCAGTGCTGCGGAGGCGGCTTGCGCCACAAACGCGAAGGAAAAGAGCAGGACGATCAGGCAGGAGCCGAGCAGCACGATTCGCGTGAGCCACGGCAGGAGGGGCGGATTGACCGCCACGGCCGCTTCGGCGCCGGTCCCGCTCTCGTCGATGGTGGAGGAATTCACTCCAGGCACAACTCCGCGCCGCCTACTTCTTAACCTTGATCTTCTTCTTCACGGTCTTGCCGCCGGCGTTCTTCGATGTCACCTTGAAGGAGACCTTGACCTTGCCCGGCTTCTTCGGCTTGACCTTGACCTTGACGGTCTTGGTCTTCTTCGCGCCGACCTTGCCGACCGAGGTATTGAAGCTGAGGCCCTTGCCGCTGACCTTGAGGCGCACACCGGTCGCCGCCGCATCGCCTGAGTTGGAGATCTTGACCTTGTAGGTGGCCTTCTTCTTTCTCTTGACCTTGACCGGTCCGCTCACCTTGACCTTGTTGATCTTCGCCTTGCCAACAGGCTCGGGCGGAGCACTCTTCTCACCCCAGATCGAAAGGTAGTTCTCGGTGAAGCCGTTGAGCACGTGGAATCTGTTTCCCACGACCAGGACGCCGTAGGGGTCCGTCGCGAACTGGTCTTGACCGGTCTTCGGCCAATGGCTGACGTAATTGAGGTTCTGGTCGAACTCTTGAATCCGGTAGCCGTCGCCATCGACGATGTAGACGTCGCGGCCGGATGTCGGATTGCCCGAGCCGTCGACGTGGGTAACCACGTCGATTCCGTAGATCCGGTCCGCGATCTCGCCATTGCCGTAGCCCTCCGGCAACTGAGTCCTGCTCTGGATCGGATTGCCGAAGCTGGCTTGATTCATCTTGAGGACGGCCGCCCCGTTTGTGGTGGCCCAAAGCGTGTTACCCCCGTCCGCTGCCATGTCCACAACACTCCCGAAGTTGCCGCTGCCATCCGGGTCGCTGACCTTTCCCAGGAAGGAGCCACCAAAGCTGAACTTCTGGATCCGGTCATTGCCGAAGTCGTGGACGAACAAGGCGTCCGGTCCGACTGCGATTCCGGTCGGGTTGGAGAACTCACCGTCAACAGATCCGTGGTCGCCGCTGCAGGTCGGGGGCCCTCCCTTGCCCCACTCAGAGACGAAGGCACCGGTATCGGCCCGGAACTTCAGCACACAGTCCCGGGTGTAGTCGCTGACGAACACGTCATTACCGGCCACACCGATGCCCCAGGGGAACTCAAATTGACCCTGTCCACTCCCGCTTGACCCGAACTGACGCAGGTAGTTGCCGCTCAGGTCGTAGACAGCGACGCGATCATTGCCGGCGTCCGCGACGTAAATGCTGTTGCCGTCGGACGCGATGTGGCGAGGCGAGGCGAGGTCAGCCGGTCCGCCGGTGGCACCGCCGGTGTACTGGTTCGGGCCGTACTCCCTAACTAGTCCGAACTCCGCCTGAGCCGTTGTCGCGAAGGTCATCGAAAAGACCAGCCACGCGAATATGATCCCAACGAGCTTTCCTCTTGACTTACTCATGGCGCAAACGCTACCTAGCTTCGGCGCGCCCACATCCGTATTTGCCCGCAATCTTGTACGGGGACGCGTCCCCTGCCGTCCCGGGGACGACGTCACGAAAAGGGACGACGGCCTGGGAATTCCGCGCTGCGACTCGGTCCCCTTTGGATCGACTCCCCGGCCCGATTCGAACCGGTGACCCGTCGGACTCAGGTCAGGCGCGCATTCCTTCGAGGTCGCGCTTGAGTTCTCTCAGTTCGTCGCGGATCCGGGCGGCCTGTTCGAAGCGCAGGTCTTCGGCGGCGGCGTTCATCTCCTCTTCCATGCTGACGATCATCTTCTCGAGGTCTTCGGGGCCGTCGAAGTCGTCGCCTCCCTTGCGGCGGCGCTTGGCCGGTGCTTTGTCTTCGATCGCCAGCAGGTTTCCGGCTTCGGCGATCGCCTTGCTGATCGTGGTCGGGGTGATGTTGTGCTCTTCGTTGTAGGCGACCTGGATCGCCCGGCGGCGGTCGGTCTCGGAGATCGCCGCCTTCATCGAATCCGTCTCCCGGTCGGCGTACATCAGCACCCGTCCCTCGGTATTGCGGGCGGCGCGACCGATCGTCTGGACCAGGCTGGTCTCGCCGCGCAGGAAGCCCTCCTTGTCGGCATCGAGGATGGCCACCAGCGAGACCTCTGGCATGTCGAGACCTTCGCGCAGCAGGTTGACCCCGACCAGCACGTCGTACTCCCCCAGCCTCAGCTCGCGGATGATCTGGATGCGCTCGAGCGTGTCGATGTCGGAATGCAGGTAGCGCACCCTCACACCGTGTTCGAGCAGGTAGCCGGTCAGGTCCTCGGCCATCTTCTTGGTCAGGGTTGTGACCAGGACGCGCTCCTGCTTCTCGGCCCTCAGCTTGATCTCGTTCATCAGGTCGTCGATCTGGTTGACGGTCGGACGGACCTCGATCTCGGGATCGACCACGCCGGTCGGGCGCACGATCTGCTCGACCACCCGGCTCGACTCGGCCCGCTCGAACTGGCCCGGTGTGGCCGAGACCAGCACCAGCTGGTTGGTGCGCTCCATGAACTCGTCGAACTTCAGCGGGCGGTTGTCGATCGCCGACGGCAGACGGAAGCCGTAGTCGACCAGGGTCTGCTTGCGGGAGCGGTCGCCCATGTACATGCCGCCGATCTGGGGGATCGTCTGGTGGGACTCGTCGATGAAGGTGACGAAGTCATCGGGGAAGTAGTCGATCAGGGTATGTGGCGGTGTGCCGGGATCGCGCCCGTCGAAGACCCGTCGAGTAGTTCTCGATGCCCGAGGTGAAGCCGGTCTCGCGGATCATCTCGAGGTCGTACATCGTGCGCTGGCGAAGCCGATGGGCCTCGAGGTCCTTGCCTTCGGCCTCCAGCTCGGCCAGCCGGTTGTCGAGCTCGGTCCGGATCGCCTCGAGCGAGCGCTCGACCGAGTCCTCTTCGGTCACGTAATGCGTCGCCGGCCAGATCGACACGTGCTGGACCACGTCGAGGATCTCCCCGGTCAACGGGTCGAAGTGGTGGATCGCTTCGATCTCGTCCCCGAACAGCGAGATCCGGAAGGCCGTCTCGGCGTAGGACGGCATGATCTCGATCACCTCGCCCTTCACCCGGAAGCCACCGCGGGTCAGGCTCGAGTCGTTTCTTTCGTACTGGAGCCGGACCAGCTTCCGGAGGACCTTGTCACGGTCGATCGTCTCCCCCACCTTGAACAGCTGCATCTGGTTGCGGTAGAGGCTCGGTGAGCCGATCCCGTAGATACAGGAGACCGAGGCGACGATGATCACGTCGCGGCGGGCCAGCAGCGCCGCCGTCGCCGCATGCCGCAGCCGGTCGATCTCGTCGTTGATCGAAGAGTCCTTTTCGATGTAGAGGTCCTGAGCCGGCACATAGGCCTCGGGCTGGTAGTAGTCGTAGTAGGAGACGAAGTACTCGACCACGTTGTCGGGGAAGAACTCGCGGAACTCGTTGCAGAGCTGGGCCGCCAGAGTCTTGTTGTGGGCCATGACCAGGGCCGGCCGCTGGACCTCGGCGATCACGCCGGCCATGGTGAAGGTCTTGCCGGTGCCGGTCGCCCCGAGCAGGGTCTGGATGCGCTCGCCCGAGCTGAGCCCTTCGCTCAGCGATGCGATCGCCGCGGGCTGGTCGGCCAGCGGAGAGTAGGCGGGGTTGAGTACGAACTCGGACACCGCCTCAGCCTAGCGGCCGCCAACTCCGGCAAGCGGCCGGGATTCCGGTTCCTATTTGGGCTGAATCCGGGCCGCTTGCCCGGCGGGGCTCGCCGAAGCGTCGCCAGACCTCCGGCAATAGGCTGCGCGGACCCATGAAAGCCCTCAGAACCGTCCTCGGTCTCGTATTCATCCTCGCCGGAGTGCTGCATTTCGTCCGGCCTCGCGCCTACCGACAGATGATGCCGCCGTGGATCCCGCTCCACTGTGAGGCGGTCTTCGTCAGCGGTGTGGCCGAGGTCGTCGGAGGGGCGGCCCTGCTGGAAAGGCGCACCGCCAGATTCGGCTTCTGGTGGCTGACCGCTCTGCTGGTCGCCGTCTTCCCCGCCAACGTTTACATGGCCACCGACCCGGAGAAGATCCCCTGGGTGGCCAAGAGCGACATCCCGAGAGCCCTGCTCTGGGCCCGGCTGCCGCTGCAGCCGCTGATGGTGCTGCTGCTGGCTCTGGCAACCCGCCGGACCTGAAGCCGCGGGCCACGGCGCGGCACGGCGATCGCGCAGTCGGTTTCGGTTACCCGCCGAGCAGGCTGTCCAGGCCGTCCTGGAGCTGCTTGCCGATGTCGTCCTCGATGCCCTCGGGCAGATTGCGCTCGATCTCGGGCGGAAGCTGGTCCCGCAGGTCGCCGAGGTCCTGGGGCAGGTTGTCCGGGATCAGGTCACCGAGCCCTCCGCCGGAGCCACCGCTCTGGCCGCCGCCCGAGCCTCCGCCTCCGGAACCGCCGGAGCCGCCGCCGAAGAGATCACCGAGGTCGAAATCTCCTCCGAGCAGTTCGTCCAGGTTGATCTCACCTTCGAGCAGGTCGTTGAGCTGCGAGCCTCCGTCGATCAGGCCGGAGGCGTTCTGAAGGAGGGGGATGATCTGGTCGACCGGCAGGAAGCCGATCGCCGTCCTGATTCCGGTGGCGACCAGCGGGTCGATCGCACCGGCGTTCTCGGCATCGTCCACCGCCCGCTCGAGCCCGGCCTTGATCGCCAGGTCGAACTGCTCGCGGGGGATGTCCTCCTCCTTGAGGAACGCACTCAGGGACCTGAGGGTCTGCCAGCGCCCTGGTCAGCTGTTCGCGACTGACTCCGAGCTCGCAGGCGGCGCCGTCAACTGCGGAGAGCGCAAGTTGCTGGGCGGTGTCCTCGAGACCGGAGGGGTCCGTCCAGACCCTCGAGTCACAGGGATCGGCCACCGGCGTCGGCTTGAAGTCGAATCCCCCGGCGAATATGTAGGCGATGATCAGGGCCAGCGAGGCGACGATCGAAGCGATCAGGATCCCGGTGCCTGACTTGACCTCGGGCTGGTGTGGAGCCCATTGCTCGCGTGGTTCGGTGGGAGCCTGATCGCCGGCGTCGAGCCTGTCGGTCGCGGCCTCGTCACCTCCGGGCAGGGCTTCGGTCGGATCCTCCGTGCCATCGGGCAGGGACTCGGTGGCGTCCTCCCCGCCAGACGGCATCGGCTCGGTCGGATCCTCCCCGCCCTCCAGCGGCTGAGTCGGGTCTTCGTCGCTCACAGGTCGAGCCTCCGGGTCATCCCGATCGGGATCAGGGCGATAAGGCCGAACAGGGCCGCGATGAAGAAGGAACTCGAGAAGGCATGCGTGGCGGCCCGGTCGAGCTGGCCTTCGATCTGGCCCAGCACGTCTTCGTACTCGTCACGCTCGAGCGGGTCTGTGGGGAGCGGTTCGAAGGCCGGCGCGACATCGGGGACACGATCACCCTGGATGTCGATCTGGTCGGCCAGCCTGGAGCCGAGGTCCAGCTTCTCGACCGGCGGGATCTCCGAATCGAGCAGGATGGCGGTGCTCGCGTCGAGCGCGTTGACCCTCTCGGTGTCGAGCTGGGCGGTGAAGATCGGGGTCAGGATCAGCAGGCCGACCACGACGCCGGCGTGGCGGGCGGCGATCGTCCAGCCCCCGTGGATGCCGGCCGAGGAGCGTCCGCTGACCGCCGCTTCGGTCAAGGCGGAGAGCACGAGTGCCAGGCCGATTCCGGCGAGGATCTGGGGCGGGATCACGTAAGCGACCTCGGCCCGCGGGAGCAGGGCCAGACCGGCGAGCCCGCCGGCCAGGAAGATCGCGCCCGCCGATGCCCTCATCCTCTCCGACGGGATGCCGCGACCGAAGCGGGCTCCGGCCAGCGCGGCCACGGGCAGGACGGTGACTACCGCTGCCGCCTCGATCGGGCTCAGTCGCCAGCCTTCGATCAGCAGCAGGACGACCAGGAACAGGGTTGCCGCGATCGCCGCCGAGACGAGGGCGAGGGCGACGTTTGCGGGCAGGTGAGGGCGGTCGTCCCCGCCGGCGAGGTCCGGTACGCGCCACTCCCGGGTCTCCTCGATGATCGCATCGCGCAGCGGCACCGCCGCGATGATCGCCACCGGCACCTGGATCAGGAAGATCGACTGCCACGACACCAGCTCGGTCAGCAGTCCGCCCAGCCCGGGCCCCACCGCGGCGCCTACCGCTCCGGCTCCGACCCAGAGTGCGATGCCCCGTCGTTCACTGCCCCTGGCGGCGATCAGCAGCTCGAGGGCCGCCGTCACCGCGATCGCACCTCCGGCCGCCTGTACCGCGCGGCCGGTCAGCAGCGGGCCGAGACCGGTCGCAAGCCCGCAGGCCAGGCTGCCTCCCGCGAAGACCGCCAGCCCGATCGCGGCCGAGCGGCCGGGGCCGTACTGCCGCGCCGCCCAGGCTCCCGGCACGGCCAGCAGGGCGAGCACCAGATTGAAGATGATCAGCACCCAGGAGACGCCGGTGATCGAGGTGTCGAACTCGCGGAAGATCTCCGGCAGGGCGAGGACGACGATCGACGAATCGGCCAGGACCAGGCCGACCGCACCGGCCAGGGCGAAGGT
Organism: uncultured Solirubrobacterales bacterium; assembly: GCA_963717235.1. Taxonomy (GTDB): domain Bacteria; phylum Actinomycetota; class Thermoleophilia; order Solirubrobacterales; family 70-9; genus 67-14. The sequence continues at coordinate 501,908 of CAVQVQ010000005.1, forward strand.
CCTCACCCGGTTCAATAGCCCAGTTCCAGGTCGTAGATATGTCGGTACTCACGCTGCTTCTCGAGGACGCCCTTCACGTATTCCTTGGTCTCCGGGAAAGTGATGTCCTCGAGCGTCATCCTCGAGCCACCCCAGTCTTCGGCGTTGCCTGGGCCGGCGTTGTAGGCGGCCAGCGCGGCGACCAGGTCGCCGTCGTAGATGTCGAGCAGGTGAGCAAGGTAAAAGGTGCCGTAGCGGATGTTGATGTCGGGGTCGCTCAGGTCTTCGAGCTTGAAGGAGGTGCCGCCGCTGAGCCTTTCGATGTCTTCTGCCGTCTCCGGCGTGATCTGCATCAGTCCGCGGGCGTCGGCCGGCGACGTCTGGTCGACGAAGCGCGACTCGGAATAGATGACCGCGGCGATGAGGGCGGCATCGACTCCTTTGTCGTCTGCCTGCTGGCGGATGATGTTCTCGTGCCGGAGCGGCAGGGTCACTTCCCTGATGCCGCGCTCGAAGAAGTCCGAGAGCAGAAATACGGCGAGAACCGCTGCGGCGGTCAGCCCGGCCAGAACGAAGACGGCCCGGGCGGCCTTGGCCGGGTTCCTCTTCCTGCGCTGTGTTGATGTCCTTGAAGAAGCCATCGACGCACCTAAAGGCTAGAGGCGGCGGTCGGTCGGCAGTTCCGCGCCATGTTCAGTCAGCAGTTCGCGCAGGAGAAGTTCGAGATCGGCCGGCGTGCCGTCGTTCTCGATCACCCGGTCGGCCCGCGCCGCCTTGTCTGCCTGGGAGAGCTGGCGACCCTCCCTGCCCTCGAGGCCGACCTGACCCCTGGCCTCGGCCCGCCGGCGCCGCACGGCCTCATCAGCCACCACGGCGACCGTCAGGTCGAACCGGTCGGCCATCTCGCCCTCGAAGAGCAGCGGGACCTCGACCACGGCGACCGCGCAGTCCCCCGGCAGCCCGGCGAACCAGCCGCCGATCTCTTCCTGGACGAGCGGATGAACCTGACCCTCCAGCCACGCCAGTTCAGCCGGATCGTTGAAAACGCGCTCCCCGACCGCCGAGCGGTCGACCACTCCGCCGGACTCGATCGAATCGCCCCATCGCTGCTTCAGCGCCGAGAGCAGCGGCTCGCGGTCGAGCAGGTCATGCACGATCCGATCGGCGGAGATCGTGGCCGCGCCGAGGCGCCCGAATGCTTCGAGCGCAGCAGACTTGCCGGCGGCGACGCCGCCGGTCAGCCCGATCGTTAGGACTGCTCGTCCCCTTCGGCGGATTCGGCCGTCGCTTCTTCGGCCTCCTCTACGACTTCCTCTTCGGCTACTGCCTCTTCGGCAGCCGCCGCCTCCTCGACGGCCTCGACAGCCTCTTCGACCTCAGCCTCGGCGACAGCCTCTGCGGCGTCGGCGTCGGCTACGGCCTCGACCGCCTCTTCGACCTCTACTTCGGCGATGGCCTCGGCGACTTCAGCCTCGACCACGGCTTCGGCGGCTTCTTCGGTATCGACCAGGCCTTCGGCTGCGGCTTCGACCTCGACCTCGGCAACGGCCTCGGCCACCTCGGCCTCAGCGACGGCTTCGACTGCCTCTTCGACCTCTACCTCAGCGATGGCTTCAGCCACCTCGGCCTCGACGACGGCATCTGCAGCCTCTTCGACTTCGACCTCGGCGACGGCCCCGGCAGCTTCGGCTTCGGCTTCCGGTGAACCGTCTTCGCCGGGTCCTGATGCGGCCGCCAGGGCGGCACCCAGGTCCTTGAGCAGCATGTTCTGGCCCTCGACCCGCTTGATGCTGAGCGAAAGGCGGCGGCGCTCCTCGTCGATCTCGAGGATCTTGACGTTGAGGTTGGCGCCGAGCTCGACCACTTCGGCCGGGTTCTCGACGTGGTGGTCGGCCAGCTCGGAGATGTGGACCAGGCCTTCGACCCCGTCGAGGATCTCGACGAAAGCGCCGAACGAGACGACCTTGGTGACGGTTCCTTCGAGCACGTCGCCGGAGCGGTAGGTGCTGACCACACGCTGCCACGGGTCTTCCTGGGTCTGCTTGAGACCGAGCGAGATGCGCTGGCGGTCGCGGTCGATGTCGAGCACCTTGATCTTGACCGTGTCACCGATCGCCACCACCTCTGACGGGTGGTTGACGTGGCTCCAGGAAAGCTCGGAGATGTGGATCAGGCCGTCGATACCCTCGAGGTCGACGAAAGCACCGAAGTCGACGATGTTGGAGATCTTGCCTTCCACGACCTCGCCCGGCTGCAGGCGGTCGAGGATCTGGTCGCGGACTTCCTTGCGCTCTTCTTCGAGCACGGCGCGACGGGAGAGCACGACGTTGTTGCGGCTGCGGTTGAGCTCGATGACCTTGCATTCGAGCGTCTGGCCGGTGAATTCCTCGAGGTTGTGGACGCGACGGATGTCGACCAGCGAGGCCGGCAGGAAACCGCGGATGCCGAGGTCGATGATCAGGCCGCCCTTGACGACCTCGATGACGCCGCCTTCGACCGGCTGGCCGGATTCGGCGGCAGCTTCGATCTTGCGCCAGGCCTTCTCGAAGCGGGCCCGCTTCTTGGAGAGGATCAGGCGTCCTTCGGCGTCTTCCTTGGTGACCACCAGGGCGTCGAGCTCTTCGCCGAGCTCGACCTCTTCGGAGGTGTCGACCGACTTGCGGATCGACAGCTCGTTGGCGGGGATCACCCCTTCCGACTTGTAGCCGATGTCGAGCAGCACCTCGTCGCGGTCGATGCGGACGACTTTGCCGTTTACGACGTCGCCTTCCTCGAACGAAACGATCGTCGCTGCGTAGTTTGGAATGATCCGGCCGTCAACTTCGACCAGAAGGCCGTTTGAGCCTTCGACCGGAACCCCCTCTGGGGCGTGTAGGAGAGTGCTTTCAGTAGTAGTCACAGCGCGGGATGATGGCAGAAGCAGGGCCGACCCGCGTCGCAGCCATCGGCCGCCCTCGCCGCGAGTCGGCGGGGCTCCGGCGGCGGCCCTTGGCTGTTTCGACGGCGGCCGCCCGCAGGGGCACCGGCACTTCGACCTGAAAGTGCTCCATTAGCAGGCAAAACCTGCGGCTCGCTCGACCGTCCCGGGGGGCGCCGAGCCGTTCGGGTACTCCTCGATCCGGGCTTCAGTCGCTGGCCGCGGCTCCGGTTCCTTAATCTGTAGCGATGCCGAGACGAGCGACCAAACGCGGTGACCAACGGACCGACCTCACCGGCGAGCGCGACCTGCTGATCTGCGGCGCCAGCTTCGCCGGGCTCATGATCGCGCGGCAGATGGCTGGTTCGGGCGCCGACGTACTGGTGGTCGACCGCTACGAGATCGGCGAGCGCCAGACTTCGGCCTGCGTCATCCCGACCTCGTGGCTCGAGGAACTCGGTCTGCTCGAATCGGAGAAGCAGCGCTTCGACTCGGTCCTGGTCCACACCGCCCACGGCTCCCTCGAGCTGCCGGTTCCGTGGAGCTTTTCCACCTTCGACTACCGCAGTCTTTGCGAGCTGCTCTGGAGCGACTGCGACGCCGACTTTGAGACCGCAAAGGTGAACGGAAGGGCGGATACCGCCGGACCAGGTGGTGCCGCAGGGTCGAACGGTGCTGCATCGTCGAACGGTGCGGCGGACGCGATCGCGATCGAGACCGACCGCGGGGCGATCTCGGCGCCGCTGGTGGTCGACGCGATGGGCTGGAAGCGGGTCCTCGCCTCGGACTCGACCGTGCAGCCGCCCGACGCCCCGCTATCGCGTGGGCTCGAGGTGCATCCGAAAGGAAGCAGCGACGACCTCGAGGTCTGGATTGACCGGAAGTACGTACCGGAGGGCTACGGCTGGTCGTTCCCGGCCGGCGACGAGCTCAGGATCGGGGTCGGGTCCTTCGATCCGCGCTTCCACGTGCGCGAGACAACCGAACTGCTTGCCGCCGACACCGGCAGCGAGGCAACCGGATGGCAGGGGAACTGGATCCCCCACAAGCTGCGTGACGGCACCGACGACGGCGTTTTCTTCGCCGGTGATTCGGCCGGGCACTGTCTGCCGCTGACCGCAGAGGGAATCCGGCCGGCGCTCTACTTCGGCGCGGCCCTCGGCCTGGAGCTGCGCGCCGTGGTTGCCGGGAGGCAGAGCCGGGCCCAGGCCCTGACCGCCTACCACCGTTTCAACGCCTCGCACGAGCGCCAGTTCAGGTGGCTGCTGAATTCACAGAAGATGCTGCCGAAGATCCCGCCACGGCTGGTCAAGCCGGTCCTGGCCAGTTCGTTCTGGAGAGCAAGCGGCGAGTTCGCCTTCAACCGCTACCTCGGAATCGCCCCGCCGGAATTTGCCCGGACATCGGAGCCGCCGAGACGCCCGCGGTCAGCGGCGCCCTTGGCAGCCTGAAACGACCCAAAACCACCGCCGGAGCTTGGCGATGAATTCAATCCACCCCGAGCACCAGTGAAAGAGAAAACTCGAGCTCGCTCAGAGTTTCTCGGTCCAGACGGCCGATTCGACGCAGAAGCCGGCTCCTGGAAACCGACCTGACCGCAGCGCAGACCGCGACACTCGTCCGTTCGATGCCCGCTTCGACCGACACCTGCGTCCGGAGAGGCGAAGGGGCACTCGTCGCCGAAAGCGGCACCACGATGAACAGGTCCCGCTGCGAGCCTGAGGCGAGTTCGTCTGCCGTGACGAGTACTGCGGGCCGGTTCTTGCCCGGCTCACCTTCCCGCGAGGCCCCGAGAGAGACCAGCCAGATCTCGCCGCGCAGCGGGCTACTCGATTCCATCGCCGAGCGAAGAAGACCAGAGGTCCTCCTCAGCCGAAGCATCGCGGTTGCGCCGATCGGCGGCAGCCGCCTCTCTCTCGGCCGCGAACAGGGCTTGACGCTCCTCCCGTCGGGCAACCTGGGCCAGCATCGCCGACAGTGAAAGGCCTCTGCTTTCGGCCTGGCTTGCGAGAAGATCCCGCGTCTCGCGGGCCACCCGGATGGTTGTTGTATCTGTCGCCATGATGTCTACAAGGTGTAGACATACCGGTCGCAATGTCAAGCAGCCAGCCTCAGCGCGTTGAGCCTCAGCGCTCCACGAAGTAGCTGCCGCTGGTGGCGCCGCCGGAGAAGTAGCGCGAGGTGATCGTCTTCTTGCGGGTGAAGAACTCGACCCCGTCCGGTCCGTGGGCATGAAGGTCACCGAGGAATGAGGCCTTCCAGCCGGAGAACGGGAAGAAGGCCACCGGGGCGGCGACGCCGATGTTGACGCCGACCATTCCGACCTCGACGTCGTGCCGGAACTTGCGCACTGCCGAGGCCGACTCGGTGAAGATCGAGACACCGTTGCCGAACTTGCTGTTGTTGACGACTTCGATCGCCTCTTCGAGCGTGTCGACGTTGACCACGGCGAGAACCGGCCCGAAGACCTCCTCGCCGACGATCGCGTCGCCGGGCTTGACGTTGTCGAGGATGGTCGGGCCGACGTAGGACGAGCCTTCCGGGGCCTCTCCCCCGGCTGCGTCGGGATTGCGGCCGTCGAGCACAAGATCGGCGCCGTCGTCGACCGCGCGCTGGATCCAGTCGTTGATCCGGTCGCGGGCATCGCAAGAAATGACCGGCCCGACATCGACACCTTCGTCGAGGCCGTTTCCGACGGTCAGCTTCGAGGACTCCTCGACCAGCCTGGGGATGACGCTGTCATGCGCCTCGCCGACCGTGACGATCACCGAGCCGGCCATGCAGCGCTGGCCGGCCGCACCGAAGCCTGAACCGATCAGGCCGTTGACAGTGGGTTCGACCACGGCGTCGGGGCAGATCACCATGTGGTTCTTGGCGCCGCCGAGTGCCTGGACCCGCTTTCCGGACTGGGCCGCGCGCTCGTAGACGATCTGGGCGACCGGAGCGGAGCCGACGAAGGAGATCGCGTCGATGCCGGGATGATCCAGGATGCCTTCGACCACCTCGCGGCCACCGTTGACCAGGTTGACCACTCCGGGCGGAAGGTCAAGCGCGTCGATCGACTCGAAGACCAGCGACTGGGTCATCGGCACCTGCTCGGAAGGCTTCAGAACGAAGGTATTGCCACAGGCGATGGCGAACGGAAGGAACCAGAACGGGACCATGGCCGGGAAGTTGAAGGGGGCGATCGCGGCGCAGACCCCGACCGGCTGCCTGATCGTCTCGGCATCGACCCCGCGGGCGACGTCCTCGAGTACGCGGCCCTGCATGGTGGTCGGGATAGCGGTGGCGGCTTCGACCATTTCGATCATCCGGCCTACTTCGGCCGTGGCGTCGGGGAGCGTCTTGCCCATCTCGAGGACTACCGATCGCGCGAGTTCGTCCTTGCGGGCGTCGAGCATCTGGCGGAGGTCGAACAGCTTTCGGGCGCGGGCGATGGTGCTCACCCCGCGCCAGGCCGGCAGGGCCTCGCGGGCCGCCTTCACGGCGTCGTCGAGGTGGCCGGCGTTCGAGAACGGGACCTGGGCGATGGCCTGACCCGAGGCCGGGTCGGTGACCGGATGAAGATCGGCGCCCTCGGCATCAACCCAGGCACCGTTGACGTAGTTCTTCAAAGTCCGGGTTGAAACTTCATTCGAAACGACGGTCATTGCTCGGCCTCCTGGGATTAAGTGCTCGGATCCAGACTATCGGGGCTGCCGCAATCGAAAAAGGTTACATATGGAAAGCGACAGGTACGAAGCGTTACCAAACGTCACGAACCGAGCCGAACGCTCGATGAATGGAGTTCAGTCGACGAGGGTCAGGGTAGTGGCGTTCTTTCCTTCGATGACGAGCGTATCGCCACTGAGTGTGGCGGCGGCGCCCTGGCGGAACAGCTCGGAAACGAAGACTTCGAGTTCGGTCTCTTCGGGCGGGCAGCCCATCAGGGTCGAGGAGAGGAATGCCTGGATCTCTCCTGCTTCCAGCGAGTAGTTGCCGCCGATGCGGTTGCAGCCCGCGTCGACCGAGAGCCTGCGGTTCTCGAAGCTGATCTCAAGCGAGGCCTTGTCGGTCAGCTCGGCCCCTTTCGCCTCCGTGGCGGTGAAGGTCCGTCCCTCGAGGTCGGAGCGGGTGGCATCCACCGCCGGCGCCTGCGAGTCAGCTGCTCCCTGCGCAGCGTCAGAACCCTGGGCCGGGGCGTCAGGGGCGGAAGCGGCCGGCTCACCATCCGACCCGTCACTGCCGCCGCAGCCGGCTAGCGAGACGCCGACGACAACCGCGAGCAGGGCGAGGGTCCGTTTCATGTCGCAACCCTAACGGTGGACGCCCGCTGGGGGACCTGCCAAGCTGAGGCGTCGCAGCGATGCCCTCCCCCGCCTACATCCAACGCATCTACCTGACGCTGATGCTCGGCAATACGCTGGCCGCATCGTTCATCTGGGGCATCAATACGATCTTCCTGCTCGATGCCGGGCTGAGCAACCTCGAGGCCTTCGCCGCCAACGCCTTCTTCACCGCCGGCATGGTCCTCTTCGAGATCCCGACCGGGGTCGTCGCCGATACGATCGGCCGGCGCGTCTCCTACCTCGCGGGCACCGTCACCCTGATGATCACGACGTTGCTCTACGTCTTGCTCTGGCAGGTCGAAGGGCCGTTCTGGGCCTGGGCCGTGGTCTCGGTGCTGCTCGGGCTCGGCTTCACCTTCTTCTCCGGTGCGGTCGAGGCCTGGCTGGTCGATGCGCTCGACGCGACCGGCTACGACGGCAGCCTCGAGTCGATCTTCGGCAAGGGGCAGATCGTCACCGGCATCGGCATGCTGACCGGTTCCGTGGTCGGCGGATTCGTCGCCCAGCTGACCAGCCTCGGCGTGCCTTTCGTGATGAGGGCGGCTGTTCTGCTGGTCATGTTCGGCTTCGCATTCACGGTGATGCGTGACATCGGTTTCTCCCCGAAGAAGAGTGAAGGCACGCTGCGCGAGATGAGGCTGATCACCAGGGCCTCGGTCGACCACGGGCTGCGGGTGCCGTCGGTCAGGTGGCTGATGCTGGCCTCGCCGTTCACGGCCGGGGTCGGGATCTACGCCTTCTACGCCCTTCAGCCCTACCTGCTCGAGCTGATCGGCGACCCGGAGGCCTACGGGATCGCCGGCATCACCGCCGCCCTGGTCGCCGGGGCCCAGATCGTCGGTGGCGTGGCCGCGCCCCGGATCCGCGGCCTGTTCAGGCTGCGGACTTCCGCTCTGCTCTTCGCGGTCGGCTTCAGCGCCACGACGCTGCTGCTGATCGGCCTGGTCGAAAACTTCTGGGTGGTGGTCGGGCTGATCGCGATCTGGGCGATGCTCTTCGCCGCCTCGATGCCCATCCGCCAGTCCTACCTCAACGGCATGATCCCCTCGCAGCAACGAGCGACCATCCTCTCCTTCGACTCGATGCTCGGCTCCAGTGGCGGAGTCGTCGTACAGCCGGCGCTCGGCCGCGCGGCAGACGTCTGGGGCTACGGCACCTCCTACCTCTTCGGCGCGGCCATCTCCGCCCTGGCGCTGCCTTTCATCGCCCGCTCCAGGGCCCAGCGAGACCCGGCCGATGAAGGTGTGGCCGAGGTTCAGGGGGCGGAAAGCGGGCCGGGCGATCAAGGCACTTCCGGGATCATCGACCGGGACTGAGCGGTCGGGTGCTGTGTGTGTTTGGTTTCGCTTGACAGCTGTCAAGCGAAACAGTACAACTGGGTAAGCGAGGGTGGGCTGCCTGGCCCTCCCGAATCGAGGAATCGGAAGAGGAGATCCAGATGTCCGAGAAACGCACGCTGTTTCGCGGTGGGACCGTCCTGACCATCGACGACGAACTCGGCGTAATTCACGACGGGGACGTGCTGGTCGAAGGCGAGCGCATCGCAGCCGTCGGCCAGAGGATCGATGCCGGCGATGCCGAGGTGGTCGACGCCTCGGACTCGATCATCATGCCCGGCTTCGTCGACACCCACCGGCACACCTGGCAGGCAGTCCTGCGTTCCATGGCCTGTGACTGGACTCTCGCCCACTACTTCACCGGCCTCCATGCCGGCTTCAGCCGACACTTCCGGCCGCAGGATACGTACCTCGGAAACCTTCTGGGGATGATCGATGCGATGGACGCCGGCGTGACCACGGTGCTGGACTGGTCGCACAACCTGGCAACGCCTGAGCATGCCGACGCGGCGATCGAAGGCCTGATGGAATCGGGTGGACGTGCGATGTTCGCTCACGGTGGTGGCGCCCCGCAGTGGCAGGTCCCCAGCGCCGTCCCGCACCCGGACGACGTCAGGCGAATCCGGGAGGAGTACTTCAATTCCGAAGACCAGCTCGTGACCATGGGTCTGGCACTTCGCGGTCCGCAGTTCGCAACCAAAGAGACGACGATCGGAGACTACGCCCTGGCCAGGGAGATCGGCACCAGGATCTCGGTCCACGTCGGTGACGGCGAATGGGGCAAGACGGCTCCCGTGGCGTGGCTCCACGAGGTCGGCCTGACGGGCCCCGAGGTGACCTACGTCCACTGCAATACGCTCTCCGACGACGAGCTGAGACTGATCGCCGAGACCGGCGGTACGGCATCGATCTCCCCCGACATCGAGGTTTCGATGGGTCACGGCTGGCCGGCCACGGGTCGCCTTGTCGATGCGGGCGTCCGCCCGAGCCTGTCGATCGACGTCTGCACCATGAACAGCGGTGACATGTTCGGAACCATGAAGGCGACTCTGGATGTGCAGCGGGGAATCGAACATGCCGAAGCTTTCGAGAAGACCGGCGGCCCAGCGCCGTCGGTTTCGGTCAGTAGTCGCGACGTGGTCGAATTCGGAACGATCGAAGGGGCCCGCGCCATGGGAATGGAGAACGAGATCGGCTCCCTCACTCCGGGGAAGCGCGCAGACCTGATCAAGTTCGACACGAAGGCCCCGGGAGTCACGCCGATGATCAATCCGTTCGGGACGATCGTCTACTCGGGCCAGACCGCGCTGGTCGACACCGTCCTGATCAACGGAAAGACCGTCAAGAAGGACGGAAAGCTGGTCGACGTGGACATGGAGCGCATCCATCGCCTCGCATACGAGAGCCTCGACTACCTCTTCGAACAGGCCAAGGAAGACCCCGGAATCTCGGATGCTCACCGACGGGGCGACTGGGTTCCGGAACCGTACGAACCCGAGGCCGCCTAGCTGGGACTCGCGTGGAGTTGCACCTTTCCGGCCGCGCGCGCGGGACGGATCGCTGCCGGCTCCACCTGATCTGAAGTCGGAGCAGGGACGCTGGGAGTTTCACCCCGTCGCCGACGAAAGACCGACCGGTACCGGTGACGCCCGAAGGAGAGTGAGCGTCACCGGCAGTCGGTCTACAGGGCCAGGTTGAGCGGCTGTTCCAGGATGCCGCGGACTCGGGCCAGAAAAGCTGCCCCCTCCGCGCCGTACAGGATGCGGTGGTCACACGAAAGCGTGACCGACATCATCTGCGCCACCTCGACCTGACCACCTCGCACCACAGGACGCTCCTCTATGTTGCCCACCGCGAGGATCGCTGCCTGAGGGGTGTTGATCACCGCATCGAAATGGGTGACACCGAACATGCCGAGGTTCGAGACTGTGAAGGTTCCGCCCGAGAGTTCGGGCGGGGTTATGGTGCCGTCGCGCACCTTGCCGGCAAGCGCCCGCGTGACCTCGGCGATTTCGGCCAGGCCTTTGTGGTCGGCATCGGGGACGACCGGAACGACGAGTGCATCCTGAGCCGCCACGGCGACGCCGACGTTCACACGTGAGTGGAGCTCGATATCCCCGTCCCGATAGCTGCCGTTCGCCTTGGGGTGCTCCTTCAATGCGACCGCGCAGGCCTTGACGATCATGTCGTTGAAAGACGGCACGGGACTTCCTTCTGCCGCCGACTTCTTCAGCCCGGCCCGGGCCTCGACACAACGGGACATGTCGATATCGGTCGAGATGTAGAAATGTGGGGCGGTCGCCTTGGACTCTGACATCCGCCTCGCAACGGTCTGCTGGAGCCTGTTCAGCCCGACCTGCTCGACCTGGCCCTTTCCGCCCTCGGTCCCTGGGACCGCTTGCTGCCGGACCAGGCCCGGAGCCGGCGCGGCGCCGGCGGTGCCGGCCTCGATCGCCGCTTCGATATCGCGCTTTACGATGCGTCCACCGGGCCCGGAGCCCGAGAGCGATGCCAGGTCTATCCCGCGATCGCTCGACATCCGTCGGGCCAGCGGCGACGCCTTGATACGACCGCCCGGCGCTGCGGCCGCTGCGTCTGGCGCAGCTGGTTCGGGTGGCCGGGGCGAAGGCGTATCTCCCTCTTCGGGTTCTGACGCCTGGGGCGCCGGGCTCGCCGACTCGGGTGTGTCACCTGAAGCGGCTTCGCCTTTCGCGCCGACCCGGGCGATCGGTTCGCCGATCGCAACGGTTGCATCAGCTTCGGCGATTATCTCGATCAGAGTCCCGGCCGACTCGGACTCGTAGACCATGTTCGCCTTGTCGGTCTCGATCTCAACCAGCTCGTCGCCGATCGCAACCTCGTCGCCGACCGACTTCAACCAGGCGACCACCACCCCCTCTTCCATGGAGTCAGAGAGCCGCGGCATTGTCACTTCTTCAGCCATGGTCTCCCCCTACCCCGCGCTACCGGATCCGGGCCCGAGCCGTTCAAGCACCTCGGCGGCAATCGATTCGCCCGACGGCAGGAAAGCGTCTTCGAGAACCGGGCTGTATGGAATCGGAGTCTCCGGGGAGGCGATCACCCACGCGTCGTCGAGATCGTGGAGGGCCCGGTCGGCGACGATACCGAGCAGGTTCGCGGCCCAGCCGCCGAGTGCGGCGTTCTCTTCAACGACGACGATGCGATTGGTCCTGGAGACCGAAGCGAGCACCGTCTCGAAGTCGAGAGGTCGCAGGCTGCGCAGGTCGACCACTTCCGCCTCGATGCCCTTGCCGGCGAGGCTCTCCGCCGCCTCGAGGCAGTCTCGTACTCCCTTGGAGGCGGATACGAGCGTGACGTCGCCGCCTTCCCGCACGACGGCCGCCTTGCCCAGGGGCAGGAGCTCCTCAGCCGGTTCCGGATCCTTGGCGCCGTAGAGCTTCTTGTGCTCCAGGAAGAGAACCGGGTTGTCGTCGCGGATCGCCGCCTTGAGCAGCGCCTTCGCATCACCCGAGGTCGCCGGAGCGACAATCTTGATCCCAGGCACGTTCTGGAACCAGGAAATGGGCATCTGCGAGTGAATCGCTCCGAACCGCCCGCCGGCCCCGACGGCCGAGCGGACCACCAGCGGCACGCTCTTCTGCTCGTTCGAAAGGAACCAGTACTTCGCTGACTGGTTGAGCAGGCTGTCCATGGCCAGGTAGAGGAAGTCACCGAACATGATCTCGATCACCGGCCTGAGACCGGTGATTGCCGCGCCGAAGGCGGATCCGGTGATCGCCAGCTCGGAGATCGGCGTATCGAAGACCCGCTCGCGGCCGTGGGTCTCCATCAGGCCGGGAGTCGCCGCGAAGACTCCTCCGGCCACTGCCACGTCTTCGCCGTAGAAGATGACCGATTCGTCACGGGTCAGCTCTTCGTCGATCGCGTCGCGGATCGCGGTCCTGAATTCCAGGTCAGGCATCGGCTGTCTCCTTGAACTCGGTGTAGGAACCATTCGGGTCGGGAAAAGGAGAGTCCAGCGCGAACTGGACGATCTCCTCGATCTGATCTGCCACCGAGGCGTCGATCGCATCGATTTCTTCTTCGTCCAAACCAAACTTCTCGACCAGCGACCTGCGTCCGAGGATCAGCGGGTCGCGCTTCTTCCAGGCGTCGAGTTCTCCGGGCTTCCGGTATTTGCCGGGATCGCTCCGAGAGTGCCCCACGAAGCGGTAGGTCATGGTCTCCAGGAAGGCCGGGCCTTTGCCGGAGCGTGCGTGCTCGATCGCCCTCGCGGCCGCTTCCCGCACCGCCCAGACGTCGTTGCCGTCGACCTGGTCGGTGTACATGCCGAGGGCACGCGGCCGGTCGCCCAGCTCACCCGCCGTTACGTCCTCGATCGGGGTGAACTCCATGTAGAGGTTGTTCTCGCAGATGAAGACGACCGGGTACTTCTCGACCTGGGCGAAGTTCAGACATTCGGAGTAGTAGCCCTGATGAGTCGTTCCGTCTCCGAAATAGGCGAGTGCCACCGACCCGTTGCCGAGGGTCTTCGCTGTGAGTGCGGCGCCCGTGGCGGCCGCGATCGAGCCGCCGATTATTCCGAACGAACCGATCAGACCGTGCTCCTGGTCGATCACATTCATCGAACCGGCGCGACCCCCGCAGATCCCCGCTTCCCGACCGAGCATCTCGGCCATGAGGCGCTTCGGGTCGACCCCCTTGGCGATCGCGTGACCGTGGCCGCGGTACGTGCTCGCGACCTTGTCTTCGGCCCGCAGCGAACTCGTCACGCCGACCGCGCTGGCCTCCTGGCCGGAGTAAAGGTGGGTGGTGCCGTGGACCTCGCCCTTCTGAAAGAGCTTCTGGACGGTGTCTTCGAAGCTGCGGATGAGCCTCATCTGGCGGTAGAGTCCGGCACCGAGCTCGCGCTCTTCCGGGTCGGCCGACTGCTGGGTCTTCTGTCTGGTCTTAGCCATTCATTCCTTCGTTTCGGGCTGTGTGGTTCGTTTCGCACGCAGGGCGTCTGCCACCCGGACGAGGTCCTTGTCGCCACCGACGCATTCCGCCGCCAGCTTCATCGCGTCAGACGACGAAGCGGCGGAGAGCATCGGGATGCCCGCCCGCTCTCCGAGTTCGGCAGCCAGGTGCAGGTCCTTGAGCATTAGGTCGAGGGCGAACGCCACCGGTTCGCCGTCCGGATCAATGAAGGCCGCCCGCTTGTACTCGACGAACGGCGAGGCGACGGCACTTCCCGCGATCACCCCGTAGGCCTCTTCGCGGGCGATCCCGGCGCTTTCCGCCAGTACGAGAGCCTCCGAGACCGCGTGGGTAGTCGAGGCGATCAGGAGGTTCACGGCGAGCTTCATCGCGGAGCCGGCGCCGGCCGGGCCGAGCAGCGTGCATGCCTTGCTGAAAGCGTCAAACACGGGCGCTGCGCGGTCGAAAGCCGCCGGCTCGCCCCCCGCCATGACCGAGAGCATGCCCGCCTCGGCGACGCTGACGCTTCCGGAAACCGGGGCGTCGAGCCACTCCATCCCGGCAGCAGCGGCCCGCTCGGCAAGCTCGCGCGATTTGTCCGGCCCGATCGTGCTCATTTCGATCCAGAGCAGCGGCTCGGCTGAAGAGGGCCGCTTCTGTGAACCCTCCAGCAGGCCTGCGGTACCGGCGAAGACCGACTCGACGGCGTCGCCATCCGAGAGCATCGTGATCACGACACCGCAGTCCGATGCGAGCTCGGCCGGCGCGGCTGCGACGTCGGCCCCCTGCGATTCGAGAGGCCGGCACTTCTCGGGGCTGCGGTTGAAGGCCGTCAGCTCGAAACCGGCACGGAGAAGGTTCTCGGCCATCGGCAGCCCCATGCTTCCGATCCCGACGAATCCCACTTTGCTGCCCATATGTCCGTCAACAGCAGCCATCATCCGGTGACGTCAACCACGATCTTGCCTCCGGCACGTCCTTCAGCCAAGGGTACGATGCCATCGTCCACGAGAGATTCGATCGGGATCACCCGGTCGAGTACATGCGCGGCGATCGGCGTCGACGCCAGCAGGTCCAGGGCGGCGGGAATATCCGAATCACAAATATGGGCGACCGTGCCGATCAGGTCCACTTCCCTCAGGCCGGCGTCGGCGAGGTCGATCTCGGTGAGCCCTGTCGGGTGGCCGACGATCACGACCCGGCCGCCGTTCCGGGTTGCCCGGATCGCAACCGAAGGCGAGTCCGGCGCACCGGAGGCCTCGAATACGACGTCTGCTCCGACCCCACCGGTCAACTCCTTCACGGTTTCCACAGTGTCCACGGAAGAGGCGTCGATGGTGACGTCAGCCCCGAGAGCGGCCGCGGTGCGCAGCTTCGCCGGATCGATGTCGACGACGATCAGTTGGCCGAAACCGCGCGGTGCGGCGGCACCTACCATGAGGGAACCGATGCCGCCGGCCCCGATGACGACCACGTTCTCACCGGTCTTCACCGAACCCTTTTCCAGGGAGTGGATCGCGACGGCGAGCGGCTGCGACATCGCAGCGTCTTCATCGCTCACCGCCTCGGGCACCCTGTGGCAGATGTCCGCTGGACTGACCACCGCCTCGGCCATCCCTCCGTGGGTGCTCAGGCCGAGGGTGAAATAGCGCTCGCAGAGGTTCGTTTCGCCGCGTTCGCACCAGGCGCAGGAGCGGCAGGACACACCAGCGCCGGAAACCACCCGGTCGCCCGGCTCGAGTCCCTCGACTCTGTTCCCGCGTGAGGTGACGGTGCCGACGAATTCATGGCCGATGACCATCGGCCCCACATGGCCACTGCCCGGGTGACGGCGGGTCAGCGGGATCATTCGCGGCCCACTGAAGTACTCCGACGAGTCGGTCCCGCAGATCGCCGCACGGCTCACCTCGATCATGAGATCGCCGTCGCCCGGCTCGACGGGATCGGCGAACGATTCGATCCGCAGGTCCTGCCTCCCGTGGTAGACCGCGGCCCGCATCAGCCTGGCTGAGAGTGAGGCGGAGCAGTCGGCAGGTCGGCGCCACGAACATAGGTCTTGCCGGCTACCAGCAGGTCCTCCCCCGGGAATCTGGTTATGACGTCGGCACCGTCGGCCGTCACGACGACTTCTTCCTCTATCCGTGCGGCAGAGCGGCCGTCGGCTGCCGGACAGTAGGTCTCGAGAGCGAAAACCATGCCCTCTTCAATCTCGACTGGATCGTCGAACGAGTGGAGCCTGGAAATCATCGGCGATTCGTAGAGCCCGACTCCGAGACCGTGCCCGAACTGGAGGCCGAAACACGACTCCTCACTGGCGAAGCCGAGTTCTTTCGCGGTCGGCCAAACCTCGGCAATCCGGTCGGTGGTCATGCCCGGCTTCACCAGGTCGATCGACATGTCGAGCCATTCCCGGCAGCGCTTGTAGGCATCGAGCTGGGACTGTGTTGCCTGGCCGATCGAGAACGTCCGGTAATAACAGGTCCGGTATCCCATGAACGAGTGGATGATGTCGAAGAAGGCCTGATCCCCGGGACGCAGCATGCGATCCGAGAAGACGTGAGGGTGGGGATTGCAGCGCTCTCCGGAGACCGCGTTGATCGCCTCCACCTGTTCAGACCCCATCTCGAAGAGGTACCGCTGGGCCTCGGCCACGATTTCGTGCTCCCGGATCCCCGGCCTCAGCATCCGGTAGATCAGGTCGTAGGTGCCGTCCACTATCGCCGCGGCGTGGTCGAGCAGCGCGATCTCATCGACCGTCTTGAGCTTTCGCGCCTCCATCATCACCGGCTGCGCATTCGCTGTCTCAATGCCCTTTCGCTGGAGTGAATACAGCGTTTCCATGTCCGTGAGATCGATACCCAGCGGCTCCGATTCGAGCCCACGCTCCTTCAGCGTGTCGAAAATATGGCCGGCGAGCAGATCGGGGACACCCGTCTCTTCCGGCATGGCTCCGCGCATGCTCGATACGCCGGCCTGCCAGCTTTCCTCGGGGAACCAGGTCGCGTACATCTGGTGGTGGCGGGCGGCCGAACCGAAATCCCACAGGACCGGGTCGCCTTCGCGCATCAGAAGCGCGCACCGAGCGCTCTTGTCCCGCGCCCACTCGCCGATGTGCGTGCTGGTCGTGTAGCGGATGTTGTTCTGGTCGAAAAGCAGCACCGCGCCGAGGTCAGACTCACGGAGCTTCTCCTGTGCCCTGGCGGTGCGATCGGTCCGCAGCCGGTCGAAATCGACCCGCTTCTCCCAATCCACGGCCATGGTTGCGCCTCTGGATGCGATCACTTCAGCCTCTCTGTCTTCTCGTTCAACTGAGATTCCTGTTCAGTATGGATAAGCACGGTCAGATTTCCATCGGGGATCAGGGCTGCCAGCCAACGGCAGTCCAGCCGCCGTCGACGACGAGTCGGGCCCCGTCGACGTAAGAGCCGAGGTCGGAGGCGAGCAGGGTCGCCAGTGCGGCGGCCGACTCCGGTCCGCCTACGAAACCGACCGGGGTCTTGGTCTCGAGGGCTTCTTCCATACCCGGCGCCGCCGGGTACTGATCCGTGACCATCGGCGTCGCAGTGAAGCCGGGGACCATCGTGTTGACCCTGGTATCCGGGGCCAGTTCGACTGCCAATGAGCGGGACATCGCTTCAACGGCCCCTTTCACCGCGGTGTAGGCCGCGTACGGAGCGAAACCGACGCTGGCGACGGTCGACGAGAAGAACAGGATGCTCGAGCCTTTGCGCATGTGAGGCAGGAGAGACTGCGTGAGCTGGAAGGGCCCGCGCACGTGAACGGCCCAGAGGTGGTCGAGCTCGTCCATTCCGGTTTCGGCAAACGGAGTGCTGGTGAAGTGTCCGGCAGAGTGCACAAGTGCGTCTACCCCGCCGTCGACGCCGATTGCCTCGGCAACGAGGGCTTCATGGGTGGAGGGGTCCGAAATCTCGGCGACGACCGGGGTCATCTTGCCGCCGGCCTCATGGGCCGCGGCGACAACCGCCTCGAGGCGTCCGACGTCACGCCCGGTGGCTATGACGTGAGCGCCCGCGCTCGCCATCTTCATCGCGATATCGGCTCCGATGCCGGAACTCGCACCGGTCACCAGCGCAACCTTGCCATTCAGATCGATCTTCAATTCCCTCTCCTCCGTCACGGCCGTTGCGGCCCTCGAAAAGACTCTCTCTGCGGGCGAGTCTCGCATCGCGGAGTTCAAATGTCAAGTATTTCTCAACACTTGTTCTCTTCTGCTGAACTTGGGATGCCCGACGGACCCCTTGAACCGGCCTGATTCGAGGCGAGCTGGCAGCTTCAGATCGGCTTCAGTCCGCGCTTCCAGCCGAAATCCGGACACCTGAAGCGCGACCCCTTTGACTATTGATGCGATTGTGACTAGGATGTTCACCTTGGGTGAATCGGTGAACAAAGGGAGTCGCGAGGACGGATCAACCGATGTGTCCGCCCAGTTGCGACAGGCGCGCGAGAAGGCGGGAATGAGCCTGAGGGAACTGGCCCGCAGGCTGGACATTTCCGCCAGCGCACTTTCCCAGATAGAGACCGGAAAATCGCGACCTTCGGTGCGAACGCTCTACGCCCTCGTTTCGGAACTCGGCCTGTCGATGGACGACCTTTTCGACAACCCGAAAGATGAAGCCACGGCGAACGGGGGCGAGGTTTCCCCGGATGCCGGAGTAAACGGCATGCCGCGGGCGACAGTCACCAGGGCGGCACCCCACTCCGACGTCCAGGGCAATGGAGGCCCGGTTCAGCCGGCCGATTCCCGAGCAAGGCTTGAACTGGATACCGGCGTCACCTGGGAGCGGCTCACCTCGGGCCACGACCCCCAGGTCGACTTCCTGTTCTGCACCTATGAAGTCGGCGGGGCGTCCAACGCCAAGGCGAGTCTGGTCCGCCACGCCGGTCAGGAGTACGGAATCGTGCTCAAGGGTGAGCTCGACGTTTCAGTCGGATTCGAGAGCTACCACCTGACCGCAGGGGATTCGATCTCGTTCAACTCGAACGAACCTCACGTGCTCGCCAACAACGGTACCGAGCCGGCCGAGGCGATCTGGTTCGTCATCGGCCGCCGCGGAACCGATCCTCGAAACCCGTCCTTCGCGGCGGAAGGCCCCGCCGAAGACGCCTGAGGCCCCGCCCGGTCGGCCCTGGTTCCGGGCGGTGCAATCGGAATACCCCGGGCGTGCTTCCTCTCAGGCGGGTTCCACCGAAGGGTCCATGCGCGAACGGCTGGCACGCGCGTAGACGGCGGCGGCGATCAGGATGATTCCGCCCGGGATCCAGTACTGCCAGGCGTCGTCGAGCTGAAGGAACGGCAAGGCATTGATGATCGCGGTGAGCAGCAGGGCACCGAGCAGCGCTCCCATGAAGGAGCCGCGTCCACCGTAGATGCTCGCCCCTCCGATCACCACGGCTGCGATGCTCTGGAGGGTGTAGTTCTGGCCGGCGGTCGCGTCGCCGGTCCCGATCTGGACCGCGAGCATCACGGCGGCAAGTGCGGCGAAGACCGCGCAGGCCACGTAGGCGCTGAATACCGTCCAACCGACCTTGATGCCGATCCTCAGAGATGCCGGCTCGGAGGACCCGACCGCCCTCAGCGACATTCCGTAGCGGCTGCGCCGCAGCATCAGCTGGAGGGCTACGCCGATGAGCACGACGACGATGAACATGACGGGAATGGTCCCGCCCACCGTGGTCGAGAAGAATTCGAATACGTCCCTGGAGAGAAGCCCGTCGGGTATCGGGTTGATGGTCAGGGCCACTCCCTGAATCGCGATGAAAGTCGCGAGTGTGGCGATGACCGGGTTGATCCGGGCGATCCGGATCAAGGAACCGTTGACCGCGCCGACGACGACACCGGCGGTTATCAACAGTGCGAAGCCGATCAGAAATCCGGTCAGGCCCCGGTCGTCGGTCGCGAACGTGGTCAGGATCACCAGCCCCAGGCCCATCATCGGGCCGACTGAAAGGTCGACTCCCGCAGTCAGAAGCGTGAAGAGCTGACCGAGGCTCACAAGTATGAGCGCCGTCGAAAGCAGCAGCAGGTTGGAGACGTTGAACGAGCTGAGGAATTCCGGATCCTGCGTATAGGTGAAAAGGGCGACCATCAGGATCGCGAGGGCAATCACCGGCGTGGCCACGTTGTCACCGCCGAAGAACCTCGCCAGGCGGCTGCTCTCACGCTGGGGCTTGGCCTCCTTTTCGGCTTTCTCGTCGGCGACGGCCGAACCGTTTCCCGAGGCCTTCACGGCAGCACCGGTGATGCCCTCCTCGGTCACGTCGTCACCTTCGAGCGTCGCCACCACCTGTCCGCGGGACAGAATCAGCACCCGGTCGCAGAGGCCTTCGAGTTCGAGTGCATCGGAGGAACAGACGACGACCGCCTTACCCTCGTCCGCCAGCCTGCGCATCAGGCGGTAGAGCTCGACCCTGGCGCCGACATCGACCCCCTGGGTCGGCTCGTCGCAGAGCATGACGCTCGGGTCGCTGAGCAGCGACCTCGCGAATACGACCTTCTGCTGGTTGCCACCGGAAAGGGTCGTGACCCCGGTTTCGGTCGATTCAGCCTTTACGGCGAGCGCCTCGAGCTCTGCTTCGACACCCTTGCGCTCAAAGTCTGATCTGACGAAAGTGCCCTGGGAGAAACTGGAGAGCGAATTGGCCACGGCGTTCTCGCGGACCGAGAGGGAATCGAACAGCCCCTCGCGCTGACGGTCTCCAGGGATGTAGGAGAACCCCTCCTTGCGGGCCTTGTCGGGCGAGCCGACGTTTACCGGCCGGCCGTTCACCTCGACCGTGCCTTCGGACTCCTGCAGTCCGGCCAGAGAACGCATCACCTCGCGCTGTCCGTTGCCGATCACGCCCGCCAGGCCGACGATCTCGCCGGACTTGACCTGCAGGGAGACGTCGTTGAAGCCATTGCCGCTCAGTCCCTTCACCGCGAGTACGCTCTCGCCGCCGCCGTCGCCGTTCTTTTCCGGGAAGACAGCGGAGATCTCGCGGCCGACGATCAGCTCCAGGATCTCGTCTTCGGTTACGTCTGGCACTGCGAAGGTTCCGCGATAGCGACCGTCCCGAAGGACGGTCAACCGGTCCGCGATTTCAACGACTTCGGGGATCCGGTGGGAGATGTAGACCACGGCGGTACCCCGGGAACGGATGCGCCGCACCTGCTCGAACAGGTGCCTTACCTCAGAAGCCCCGAGGGCGGCGGTCGGCTCGTCGAGGACAAGCACCTTCGGCTTGAGAGCGAGGGTCTTCGCGATCTCGATCAGCTGGTGCTGCGCTGCAGTCAGTTCGCTGACCCGGCGATACGGATCAATATTCGCTCCGATTTCTTCGAGCTGAGCCCTCGCCCATTTCGCACCATCCTTGAAGTGCGGGCGGTCTTCAGCCGGGATCGGTGCCAGCAGCATGTTTTCGACGACGGTCAGGTCATCGGCGATGGCGGGATGCTGGTAGACGACCCCCACTCCGAGTGCCTGAGCGGCACTCGGAGTGGCAATCGACAACTTCTCGCCACCGATTTCGACCGAGCCGGAATCCGGTTCCAGGACTCCGGCTGCGATCGCCATCAGGGTCGACTTGCCCGCACCGTTCTCCCCCAGCAGGGCGTGTACCTCACCGGCTTTCACCTCGAGGTCCACCCCCTTCAGGGCGTGGACTCCGCCAAACGACTTTTTGACGTTTGCGAGTCTGAGTTCAGTGCGGGCGGTCGACATTTTTCTGCTTCTCCTGGAGCTAGGAGCCCGAGCTGTCCGAGCCCGACTCGTCGGCGGAGACGTCGGCCAGCAGCTGGTTCAGCTCCTCGTCCGTGATCCCGTTGGTCCAGTCGAAGTCGGGGATCTCGTCTGGCGCACAACGCGGCAGCATGTCGGGATCCGTCGAATCCTCCTGGATCGGCAGCGGGATACTGGTCGGATCGGTGTTCTCGATGTCATTCACAGCGGCAACAGCCTGCCTGACTCCGAGACGCCCGATCCAGTTCCGGTTCGAAATGGCCGCCATCTCGAACTCCCTGTCGGTGCCCTGTCGGTTCTCCCAGGTGCAGGCGAGATCGTTGAGCACCGTCGTACCGATCGGCGGGATATCCCGGCCGGCGGCATCGAAGGCCTTGACTTCACCGGCAACAGCGGCGCCGTAGATGTCAAGCAGTCCGTCAATTTGCGGGTACTTGGCCAGAGCCGCGGCGGCAACCTTCTGTGCCTCAGCGGGGTCCCAGTTGGTCACCGGCCAGTTTTCCTCGGAGACATTGCCGAGAACGTTGATGTCCGGGTAGTCCTCAAGGGCGATGTACATGCCCTCTACGGACTGCTGGTCGACCAGATTGCCGGCGGGTCCACCGAAGAAAGCGAGGTTGCCCTCTCCACCCATCTGCTCAGCGAGCCAGCGGGTCAGTGTCTCTCCATTGGCGACGGTGTCCCAATCCGAGTAGGACTGGTAGTCGGTCGGCACTTCGCCGCATCCGTCAGCACCCCAGATGGCAACGGTGACGCCTCTGGCGGTTGCCTGCCTCATCGCGGGCAGCTCGGCGCAGACGCCTGCGTCCGGGATGATCACGATCGCGTCAGCACCCTGCGCAACCATGCTCTGGATGCCGGATGTTGCCTTCTGCGGGTCGAGCTGGGCGTTAACGACGATCGTCTCTTCGATCGACGGACACTTGGCCGCTTCGAGCTTGACCTGCTTCAGGGATTCCTTGGACCAGGCGTTGAGCCCGATTCCGTCCTGGATCCCCAGCGTGATCGGCTCGTCACCGCACCAGTCGGGAACATCTCCGCTGGCAGTCTGTGCCGAGCCACTGTCGCCGGACGAGCCTGAGTCGTCGTCGTCGCTGCTGCAGGCACTGAAAACCAGCGCCGAGGCCGCGAAAAGCGCCAGGATCAATACGAGCTTTCTGGAGAACCAACCCGGTCCCCCGTCTGTTTCGGGTACTTCAGAATGCATAGACATGCGGTCTCTCCTCATTGTTTGACAACTCCCGGCGACGGCGCCTGTGCGCCACCACCTGCTTCTGTGATCCGTCCTTGCGGATCCACCTCGTCACTGCTCCCCGGGCCCTCAACCTGGCCGGAAGATGGCGGGGGATCCGATTCGGACCCTTCCGCCTTGCCGCCCCGCAGCGAATGCCAGGGCACGTTTCGCAGTCCCATGCCAAGGGCGATGATCGTCCCCTGAATCATGAACTGGACTGCCTGGGTGGCCCCGAGTAGAAGGACCACCTGGTTGAGCTGTGAGATGAAAAGGACTCCTGCGAATGTGGCGACGACGCTGCCTCGGCCGCCGCCGAGCGCGGTGCCGCCCAGGACGACCGCCGCGATGCTGGTCAGCAGGTACTCCTCACCGGCGAACAGCTGGGGACGCCCGAGGTAACCCGCGAGCAGAGCACCGGCCATCGCGTAACAGAAACCGGCGATCACGTAGCTCGAGAGCTGGACCCTCTCGACCCTCAGGCCGGCGGCGCGTGCCGCGGCGGGGTTGGCGCCGACCAGGTCGAACCTCCTGCCCCAGACCGTACGTCTGAGAAGGATCTGCATGACGATCACGAAGGCGATGGCGACCACAAAGATCATCGGAATCCCCGCGACCTTCGAACTGGCGAAATCCGACCAGTTGCTGGTCGCTTCGAAGTTGATGCTGCCACCGGTCACCGTCAGGACGACGCCGATCAGGATTCCGTTCATGCCGAGTGTCGCGACAAGCGGGGTGATGCCCAGTCGAGATATCGCGAGACCGTTCAGCAGTCCCCCGGCGAGTCCGACGGCGGCGACAAGCAGCAGGGCGAAGCCGAGCTGACTCGGATCTCCACCCGGGACCACGACGACCAGGACCACGCCGAGCGAGAACATGCCGGGTACCGAGAGGTCGAGGCCACCCTGCTGGATCACCAGGGTCTGCCCGACCGCTGCCACGGCAAGGATTCCGGCCAGTGGCAGCATCGCCTGAATCGCGCTGTTCGAAAGGCTTTCGGAGGCGACGAGAGGGCTGATCACGAAGAGCAGGATCGTCGCGATCCAGATGGCGCCGAACGCCCCGATCTTCGGCATGCCGATCCGGCGCCCCCGCCGGGTCGCTGAACTGTCAGAAGAGCTCAAGCTGTCCCCCTCCGAGACCGGCTGCGAGCGGGTCGGCCAACTATTCGTCCTCCGGTGCGACGACCGGCTGTGGCACCCAGTCGCCTCCTGTCTGAGCGCCTGGCAGCGTCTCGTCCTTTTCCGCGGCATCGAACAGGTGATCGCGACTCTCGTAGGCGAGGCGCTTGAGCCTGTCCATGTCGACGCCGACGAGCTTTCCGTCCCGTTTGACCGGCTTGCCCTCGACGAAGACGGAGTCGACCACTCCGGGATGGGCCGAGTAGACCAGGGATCCCCAGGGGTTGTTGACGGGCATCATCGCGGCACTGTCGGTATCGAGAATGATCACGTCGGCGGACTTGCCGACCTCGAGGGTCCCCGTCTTGTGGTCCAGACCGGTCGCGCGTGCGCCTTCGATGGTTGCGAAATGGACCGCGTCGCGGCAACTGAGCCCGACCTGCTCGCGCACCTTGCCCTCAGCATCGGCTGCGGCGTTGTCGAGGGCCCGCTGGGACGCGACCGTCGATTTCATTGCGCCGAACATGTCGCCGCCGTTGAGCGTGCAGACGTCGATCGAAAGGCTCGGACGGATCCCGACGTCCAGCAGGCGCCCGGTCGCGGGCCAGCCGTGACCCATCGAAAGTTCTATGTCCGCCGAGACCGAAGCCGTGCCACCGGAGTCGGCGATCATCTTCAGTTCGTCGTCGCCGAGCATGTTGCAGTGGACGTAGGTGACCTCGGAACCGAGCAGATCCTGGCTCCGGAGCCACTCGATCGGCCTCGACTTGCCCCATTCACCGTCGCCGACATGCACCGTGATCCGGCAGTCGAGTTCCCGGGCCAGCTCGTAGTCGACGATCGTGGTCTCTTTCGTCGTGAACTGCGGGCCGCGCAGGGCCATCGCCATGGTGACGAGCTGGTCGTCCGAAGAGAAGTACTTGTCCCTGACCCGTTTGGCGTCGTCCGGATGCGGCACGTCGCTGGGCAGGTCGCCCCACTGGGGTGCGCCGCCACCGTGGGCGAATATCGCCCTCGCGCCCGAGTCCATCAGGCCCTCCACCGCCGCGTCGGCATGAGCCGGCGTCGCCAGGTTGTGGGACCAGTCCAGCAGTGTGGTGATCCCGGAGTCGAGTGCCTCGAGCGTTCCCAGCAGGTTTCCGATGTAGGTGTCCTCAGGACGGAAGTGTTTGCTGAGTCCGGAATGGACCCCCGCAAGGTAATGGCCCAGGGTCCAGTCAGCGGCGATATTCCTGACCGGAGCCTGCCAGGTATGGCGGTGGGTGTCGACGAAACCAGGCATGACGATCGAGTCGCTCATGTCGATCACCTCGGCGTCACCGGCCTCGAGCCCGGTCCCGATCGCGGCGATCTTGCCGTCGACGATCAGCACTTCGCCCGGGGTCAGGGGTTCCTCACCCTCGACCATGGTCAGAACGGTTCCTCCACGAATCAGAATTCGGTCCTGCGGCATACCCAACCTCTCCTCTCCTCTTTTCCTGCGGTTCGCGGCTTGTGAAAACCACACGAAAATCGACTTGAGCGAACCGTAGACGCGTTCAGGCTCGCTGTCAAGTGATCCTTTACGTTTTTGTCAAGTGCCAATTGATAACAGTGGAGTTTTGCCTGCTTCAAAGCCAAAACATGACCTCACCGGATGTGCTGAAAAACTTCATGAGCAGTCCGAGGTCACGACGCCACGACCGGATTTCCGAGGACTCCGACCGAGTCGATCTCCACCTCAACCCGGTCTCCTGGCTTCAGGACCAACGGCGGCTCCCTGGTGAAACCGACTCCCGCCGGAGTCCCGGTGGCGATCACGTCACCCGGCTCCAGGGTCATCAGCGATGAGATGAACGCGATCAGGGTCCTTACGGGGAACAGCATCAGCGACGTATCGGCGCTCTGTACCTCTTCGCCGTTCAGGCGTGTGCGGATCCCGAGCGCCTGGACGTCTTCGATTTCGTCTGCCGTCACCAGTGCAGGGCCACAGGGAGCGAAGGTGTCCAGGGCCTTGCCTGCCGTCCATTGTGAGGTCTGCATCTGGAGATCACGGGCACTGACGTCGTTGAAAGGCATGTAGCCGGCGACTACGTCGAGTGCGTCGGACTCGGCGACCGCCTTGCAACGGTGCCCGATGACGACCGCGAGCTCGCCTTCGTAGTCGCCGCGACTGGTCAGATCAGGCATCACGATGTCCGCCCCGTCTCCGACCAGCGAGTTCCTGAACTTGGGGAAAAGGATCGGCGCCGCCGGCATCTCCATGTCGACTTCACCGGCATGCTCGCGGTAGTTGAGCCCGATACAGATCACCTTGTCGGGATCGGGGACCGGCGGACCCAGGGTGATATCGGCCAGGGCGAAAGAAGCGGAGGCGGACTGCGAGAGCTCGCGGGCACGCTCCAGTGCCGACGCGCCTCCTTCGAGGATCTCCCGGACACCGGAGAAACCGCCTTCCACTGTGCCCGCCGTGAGGTCGACCACCCGGTCACCGTCGACGAGAACGCCCGGTGACCAGCCATCCATGGCGTCCGGGCCGGCAGTTGAGAAGCTGACGAGCTTCATCCGCGACTACTCCGCGACCAGTCCACGGGGGGCGTTGGTCAGAACTTCGCAGCCGTCCTCCTGGATCAGGATCACGTCTTCAATCCGCGTGCCTCCCTTGCCGGCGAGCAACAGGCAAGGTTCGATCGTGATCGTTTCGCCCGCCAGCAGCGGCCTGTCATCCCAGAAGTAGTCGGGAATGTCGTGGATGTCTAGGCCCAGGGCGTGGCCTATCAATTCGATCTTGTGCCCCGCAACCCCGTAGTCCTCAGCCACCTCGACGGTGCGTTCGTTCAGTTGCTTGGGCGAAACCCCGGCCTTCGCCATGCCGACCGCCTCGCGGTTCATCTCGACAGTGGCGTTGTACATGTTGAGCAGCTCCGGGTCGAGGTCCTCGATGTCCCCCGCCAGGCGCATCCGGGCGATGTCCCCTGCGTACCCGTCGAACTTCGGAAGCACGTCGAAGAGCACCCATTCGCCCTTCTGGACGATCTTGTCCCGCTCCGGCAGCGAGCTGCCTGAAGCGCTGTTGGGTCCTGAGGAGACGATGCATCCACCGGCGTTCTCCAGGTCGCCCATCCGGCGCAGTGTCTCGTCGGCGATAAGTCCGACTTCGTATTCGGATACGCCGGCCCTGACTCCGTCCATGGCGGCGATGACCGCGGCGTCGGCGATCATCTCCGCCCGGCGGATCCGCTCGATCTCGGCGGCGCTCTTGACCCGCCTCACTTCCGAGATCAGGTTCGTGTGTACGAACTCGGTATCGGGCGCGGCGGCCTGGAGGGCGAGATAGTCACGGGCCGGGAATATGAACCAGTTGTCGATGCCGACCCTCTTGAGGCCACGTGAGGCGATTTCGAGACCGAGGTCCTTGCCGAGTTCGGTCGAAGCGCCGACATCGTCGTACCTGGCCAGGCTGTTGGCGCGGACCACGTCCCAGAGCGCGTCGGTCCTTACCAGCGGCTCACCCTCGACCGGAACCAGGCAGGCCGAGGACCCGAACATGTAGTAGCCGTTCTCGGTGTGCTGATGACCGGCAAAGCGCGTGTAGTAGTCGGTCAGGTAACGGACATTGGCGACGACCTTGGCGTTCGAGTAGGCGATCACGGCGTCGAAGCCTTCAGCCTCTGCTGCCTTCCTGACCGCGTCGTTCCGCGACGCGAATTCGGCGTCGGTTATCGGAGCGAGATCTTCCCAGAGTGTGTTCATGTCTTTCATCGGGTCTCCTGTTCCTGTGTCTTGCGATTCCAATTCACGTCTTGCCTTCCGCCGGCCTCAGGACCAGCCGCCCCTCGACCTCTCCGGCTCTCAGCAGGGACAGAGCCTGGCCCAGCTGTTCCAGCGGAAACGAATCCATGATGCGCGGATTCACGCGGCCGTCCTCGACCGCGTCGAGGGCGTCCCTGGCCTGCCCGCGACCCGCCACCCGCGAACCCAGCACGGAAATCTCCTCGAGTACGAGCCGGCCCGAGTCGAGGCCGTACTCGGTTCCCGGCTGATAGCCGTTGCAGACGATCCGTCCAGCCGGCCCGACCGAGGCGACCGCGGTATCGAAACCGGCGCGCCTGCCGGAAGTCTCGAGCGCAACGTCGGCGCCGCCACGACCGTTCGACCAACTCTCGATCTCGCTGACCCGGGAGGGATCGATCGCGATCTCGGCTCCCAGTTCCAGGCCCATCTGCCGCTGGGATTCCTGTGGGTCGATGACTGCCACCCGGGCACCGAGGCTTGTCGCGATCTGCACCGCATTGGAGCCGAGACCACCGCAGCCGATGACGACGACGCGGTCGCCGGCCACCACCCGGCCTTTGCCGACCAGTGCTCCCCACGGTGTGAGAACCGCGTCCATCGAAACGGCGGCGGCCGCAATGTCGGTGGAAGGGCGAAGGCTGAGCAGTGTCCGGTGATCGACCGCCAGGTATTCGGCGAGGCCGCCGTCGCGTTCAATCCCGGGGCGTGCCGCCTCAGGGCAGAGGGTTTCCCTCCCGGCGTCGCACCAGCGGCAGTCTCCGCAACTCGAGTAGAGATACACGGCGACACGCCTGCCGACGAAATCGGGGATGTCATCGCATGCGACAACCGTGCCGGCCACCTCGTGTCCCGGAATCCGAGGCAGCTCCGTACTGGCGGACAGCGCGCCGGAGATCACCTTGAGGTCAGTGGCACACAGTCCCGCTGCGTCCACCCGGACGAGCGCCTCCCCTGCGGCGGGCTCCGGGACCGCGACCGTCTCGATCTCGGGATCGCGACCGAATTCACGGATCACCGCTGCCCGCATCTCGGCCGGGACGCTCAACTGCGGCGATTCATCAACGCGTTCCAGCCCCTCCATCGTCTACTCCAAAGGTCGCAGTGTTGGCAATCGTTTGCGCAACCTAGCACAGACTGTGACGGCTGTCACGCTTGACCGTAGCTCCGGTTCCGAGGGCGGGAAGGCCGGTGCGCGACTCAGACTTGAACGCGCGGAGGGGCCGTCGAGCGTCGTTCGACCAGCGAGGCCGGTAGCTGGATCTGCTCGACCTCACTCTCCGGGTCAAGAATCCGGCGCACCGCAACCTCCGCTGCAAGCCCGCCGACCTCTTCACTCGGCAGCCGGATCGTCGAGAGCGGTGGAGACAGGTGGCCGACCAGGGGCACGTCGTTATAGCCGACGA
The DNA here is from genome assembly GCA_963717235.1 of uncultured Solirubrobacterales bacterium. Lineage (GTDB taxonomy): Bacteria > Actinomycetota > Thermoleophilia > Solirubrobacterales > 70-9 > 67-14. Next base: position 530,678 of record CAVQVQ010000005.1, read on the forward strand.
CCGAGATGTCCTCGGGACAGCTGAGCCCCCGCCCCGCCAGCGCCTCGAGGGCGCCGACGGCCATTACGTCGGTCGGCGCGAAGACGCCGGTGAAGGAAGCGCCTGCGGCGAGGGTCAGCTCCATGAGCCGCCGGCCCTCCGACATCGTCGGCACCTTCGCCGATTCATCCAGGGTCGGGTCCGCGCAGCCCGCCGCAGCGGCGGCCCCGGCGAAGCCCTCGGCCCTCCTGACGAAGGTATCGATGTCCTCCGGGCCCCTCAGCTGGGCGACGGAACGGTGTCCGAGCCCGATCAAGTGCTGCGCCGCAAGCGCCCCTCCACCGCGGTCATCGTGAACAACCATGCTGTATGCGCCGTCTCTCAGGCCCCTGACTGCGAGCACCACCGGGACCGAATCGCCGACCACCCGGTCGAGCAGGGCACGGTCGTCCAGATGCGTCGCTGCCGTGATGATCGCGTCGACGCGCCGCTCCATGAAGTGCCGCAACAGGCGTTCCAGACGGTCCTTGTCCTCACCGGTTTCCACGATCAGCGCGACCATCCCGTGCTGTTCGAGGGTCCGTGCCACACCCCGGATGAGCCGCGCGTTATAGGGGTTTTCCAGGTCGGCGACCACTACCCCGACGGTATGGGTGCGGCCCCGTTTCAAACCGGTGGCGACGAGGTCGCGGGTATACCCGAGCTCTTCTGCTGCGCGCTTCACCCGGGCCACGGTCGACTTGCCGATCCGCCTGCTCTGGTTGTCGTCCAGTGCCCGCGACGCGGTCGATACGTGTACGCCCGCACGGTCGGCCACCTCCCGAAGCGTCACCTTCTTCCTCGGCCCTCCATCACCTCCGCTCATTGCCACAGGCTAGCGCCGGTGTCGGAGTTCAGCCTGCGGCCGGCGAGGTTGCGTGATCGGTGACCAGTCGAAATCGGGTTTGCCAAACGTTTGCGCATTTAGTAGCTTCGTCGGTGAAAGTATCCGAGTTCCGGATCCTTCTGGAGAGTAAGGAGGCATCGCCGGGACACCACGAGTGAGGAGCCCATGAGTCCCGACAGTCGCTACGACACCCACGCCGACGTCACCCCGACCGGCAAGAATCTCGACCTCTCATTCATCGAGAAGCCACATGAATTCGACCCCGGACGCGTCTACTCGACGACGGCGACCGACTGGCAGGCCAGGGTCGATTTCGACCGGCTGAGGACGGACCGGCTGGCAAGGGCTCGCGCGATGATGGAGAAGCACGACCTCGGCGCGCTGGTCTGTTTCGTCGGCGAGAACATCCGCTACATCACCAGCGTCTTCCAGGGAAACTGGAAGAACAACATCTTCATCCGCTACTGCGTCCTGCCCCGGGACGGCGATCCGGTGCTCTTCGAGACGGCCGGTTCAGATTTCGAGTGCGCGAAGATCGACGCGCCCTGGCTCAAGGGCAACATCCGCCCCGCCATAACCTGGAAGTGGGCGGAGACAGCCGAAGAGATGATGGCCGAGAAGATGGTCGAGTCGGTCCACCAGGTCCTCCGTGAGAACGGGGTGGAGAAAGAGAAGATCGGTCTCGACATCGCTGATCCTTCGGCGACCGCGGCATTCGCAAAGACCGGCCTGAACACGGTGAGTGCCTGGCCGGCGATGTCCGGCGCGAGGGTAATCAAGACCCCGGACGAGATCGAATGCCTGAAGATCTCCAGCGCCTGGGGAGATACCTCGTTCTGGAAAATCGAGAACGAGTGGCTGAAGCCGGGCGTCAAGGAGAGCACGATCACCGCCAAGGTGAACGAGTACCTCTACGAGAACGGCTTCGACTTCGTCTACGACATCATCGTCGCCTCGGGCGGAAATACGAGTCCGTACCGGCGCTGGCACACCGACAAGGTGATCCGCCAGGGCGACCTCGTGATCGTCGACCAGAACGCGGTCGGCCCCGGCGGCTACTTCGTCGACTTCGTGCGCTGCTTCAAGGTTGACGCTCCGCTGACTCCCAAGGAGAAGGACCTCTACAAGGAGTGCTACGAGTCGATGTATGCCGCGATCGAGATGATGAAAGCCGGCAATACGACTGCTGACGTGGCGGAGAAGCTCCCCACCTACGCCGACGATGAATTCGGGACCGTGACCCTCCAGCAGTTCGCCCACTCGATCGGCCTCTCGCTCTACGAGGGAATGTGGATCTCGAGGGCCTACTCCATGGACTACCCGGTCGAACTCCAGGAAGGGATGTACTTCGCCTGCGAGACCTTCGCCGGCCACCCGGGGCTCGAGCAGACCGTGCGCCTCGAAGAGAACCTCCTGGTCACCAAGGACGGGCCCGTGCTGTTCACCAGGCACCCCTTCTACGACGAAGCCCTGGTCTGACGGTTGCCTGCGGACACGGAGGGAGGAAAGATGAAGGTGCTGGTCACGGACATCGCCTTCGACGACATCCGGCCCGAGACCAGAGTGCTGGAGCCCCTGGGGGCCGAACTGGTGATGGCATCCGCCACGGACGCCGAGACCCTGCGGGCCGAAGCCGCAGACGCCGACGCGATCCTTGTCTGCTTCGCGCCGGTACCGGCATCGGTCATCGAGGCCGCGGCAGCCGGCGGGTGCCGGGTCATCGCCCGATACGGGATCGGCTTCGACAACATCGACATCGAGGCTGCGACCGCCCATGGGATAACCGTCACCAACGTGCCCGACTACTGCCTCGACGAAGTCGCCGATCACACCATGGCGTTGCTGCTCGACCATTGCCGGGCGATCACCTCTTCGGCGGCCTCGGTGAGCGCCGGGGAGTGGGACTTCGACCGCTCGCGGATAAGCCGGATCGCCGGTAAGAATCTTGCCCTGATCGGCTACGGAGGGATCGGCAGCAGGGTCGCCTCGAGGGCCGCTGCATTCGGGCTCGAGGTGAGCGCATACGACCCGTACCTGGGAGATACGGACATCTCGCCCGTGACCCGCTTCGATGACCTCGGAGAGATGGTCTCGCAGGCGGACTTCGTTTCGGTCCACGCGCCGATGACCGAGGAGAACCACCACCTGGTCGACGCCGCGCTGATCTCGAAGATGAAGAGCTCGGCCCTGCTCGTCAATACGGCCCGGGGCGGCCTGGTCGACCTCGAAGCCGCTGCTTCAGCCCTCAGGGAGAACCGGATCGCGGGGCTCGCTCTGGACGTGACCGAACCCGAACCATTGCCGGAGGAGCATCCACTGAGGGTCGACGAGAGGGCCATAATCACCCCCCACTCCGCCTTCCACTCGATCGAAGCGACGGAAGAGCTTCAGACGCGGGCGGCGAGGGAAGTGGCCCACGCGCTGCGGGGCGAGCCTCACGAGAACCCGGTCAACAGCGTCCCGGAGCCGGCGCGGTGAGCGAAGCGGAACCGAAATCGGATCCGGCGATACCCACCTACCCCGACCTCGCCGGCAAGGTGGCTGTGGTGACGGGTGGGTCCCAGGGAATCGGTCGCAGTTGCTGTCGCATGCTCGCCGCCAACGGCGTCAAGGTTGCTGTCGCTTCGCGTTCGGCCGGACCGGTCGAAGAGACGGTCGATGAACTGGGTGAGTTCGGGGTCAAGGCCATCGGCATCCCCACCGACGCAACCTCGCCACGCGATATCGCGAACCTGCGCGCCAGGACCGAGGTCGAACTCGGGCCCCCGGACATCCTGCTGCCTTTCGCCGGGGGGTTCGGCTCCTTCACTACGGCCTGGGAAACCCCGCTGGAGGAATGGCGTGAAGTCATCGAAGGCAACCTCACGTCCACCCACCTCGCGGTCTCTGAATTCATCCCCGGGATGATCGAACGGCGCTCAGGCTCGATCGTCACCATGTCTTCGATATCCGGACGATTCCTGGACAAGACGGTGACCGCCTCCTATGCCGCCTCGAAAGCAGGCGTGATCATGTACACCCGCCACACGGCGATCGAAGCCGGGCCCCACAACGTCCGCCTGAACTCGATCGCGCCGGGCACGACACGCTCGGAGCGGATCGACCGGATCATGGACGAGCAGGCACAGGCCAAGACGGCGGCCCTCTCGCCCCTCGGCAGACTGGGCACGCCTGAAGACTGCGCCCTCGCCACGCTCTTTCTCGCCTCGGACTCATCGTCATGGATGACCGGTGTGACGCTGGACATCAGTGGCGGACGGGTAATGCTTTGAAGACCGACCACGCCCTCCACGAAAGTGAGTTCCAGCATGGCTGACCACCACGTCACACGATTCCGCCCGGAAGACCTGAGTACACCGGCCAACTACACGGATCACTCCATCGGCTTCACCCGAGCAGCGCACGTGGACGGAACGGAGGGATCCGTTCACTCCGGCTTCGGCACCTGCGTACTGACGGCCGGTGGCTCGATCGATGCCCATGTGCATTCCTATGAAGAGAGCTTCTACGTCCTCGAGGGCGAAGTCGAGCTGCAGGTCGACGGGCGCGCCGTGAGGTTGCGGAGCGGTGACTGCGGACTGATACCGGTCGGTGCCGGCCACAGCTGGCGGACGGCCGACCCGGGCGGTTGCCGATGGGTTGAGATGTGCGCCCCGCAGCCACGCGCCCTGACTCGTGAATCGGACACCTTCTGGCTCGGCCCCGAAGAGAAGGCCGATGCCACGGAACTGGACATCCGCGATCCGATGAACCGCACCTACTTCAGGCTCGCCGAGGGCCAGATGGACGTCGACAATCTGAAGGTCGGGGCCGCCACCGACGCGCCGACCGTCTCGGCAAGCATGGCAACGGCCCTTCTGGCATACAGCGGTATCGCCGTGAAGATGCTGGTTGACGAACGGATCGGTGCCCAGCTGGCCAACATGTTCATGGTCGAGTACCAGCCCGGAGGGGTCGCGCTTCCGCACGACCACCCGCTCGAGGAGTCGTACTACATTCTCGAAGGGGAGACCGAGTTCGTCGCCGACGGACAGTCCTACTCACTCAGGCCCGGCGATGTTGCCTGGGCCGGTGTCGGCTGCGTACATGCCTTCTACAACCATTCGGAAAGTGACCGCGTCCGCTGGCTGGAAACGCAGGCCCCCCTCCCCCCTCGGCACAGTCCTACAGGTTCAACCGCGACTGGGACTACCTCGAGGAAAAGCTGGGGAACTGATTCAGGACGCGGTCAGGACGACTCCGGCGACCAGCAACGCAACGCCGCCGAGCCTCGAAGCCGACAACGTGGTCTTTCGCATGCCGAGGAGGCCGAAGCGGTCGATGGCCACCGAGGCGAGTAGCTGGCCGGAGACGGTCCCGGCGGTGATCACCCCGGCACCGACCGTCTGGACGAGCAGCAGTGCCACGGTCGTATTGACGGCGCCCATCAGACCACCGGTGAGCTGCCACCACTGCGCGCGCCTGACGCGGCTGATCCCGCCTGCCTTTCCCGACAGCAGGACTGCAAGACCGAGAACGATCGTGCCGATCGCGAAGCTGACGAAACTGGCGCTGACGTCACCGACGTAGCTCGCAAGCTGCGCGTTGATCGGCGCCTGGACCGCCACCATCGCGCTCGCAGCGGTCATCGCCGTAACCGAGAAGACCGCCGTCCAGAGCCCCCGCCGGTCGAACGACCCGTCGGTATTCTTCCCTGTACCGCGGTAGGCGATGAGAACCGTCCCTGTGACGAGCGCGATCGCCCCGGCAACCCTGGCCAGAGTGACCGGGTTCTCGGGCAGGCCCAGGACTCCGGCCTGATCCACGGCCAGCGACGCCACCAGTTGTCCAGTGATCGTCGCCGCGGCGACGGCACCGGCACCGATGTTGCCGACGACCAGCGTCGCGGTCAGCACGAAGAGGGCCCCGAGCACTCCCCCCAGCAGCATGTAAGCCGACGCATCGGAAACTCCGCCGAGGTCGCCGGCCTGGCCGACGAGCACCGCGACGACGCCCAGGATCGCGGTGCCTACAGCGAAGCTGATCGCCGCTGCCAGGAGCTTGCCCGTGAACCGACCGAGCCCGCTGTTGATCGGAGCCTGAAGCGCCAGTTGGGCGCCGACAAGCATCAGGATGAAGGCTGCGAAGCCGGTACTCAGCTGGGTCCCCTGGCCTGTGCGGCTACCACCGGATCACCTGCTTCGCAGAGAGTCGTTCACTTGGCAGCAAGCCAGTCCGGACCGGCGCCGGCGTCGACCTCGAGCGGTGGTTCCAGCTCGTAGGCCGCGCACATCTCCCGGCGGGCGAGTTCGATCACCTCTTCGGCCTCTGCCTCCGGGCCCTCGAACAGCAGTTCGTCGTGGATCTGCAGCACCAGTCGACTGCTCAGACCCTGATCAGCCAGAGCCGTGTGACAGCGCAGCATCGCGACCTTGATGATGTCTGCGGCCGACCCCTGGATCACGGTGTTCACGGCCAGGCGGATGCCCTGGCGTTTCGTATTCGCCTGGCTTGATCGCAGCTCCGGCAGCGGGCGGCGACGGCCGAGCAGGGTCGTCGCGTATCCCGTTTCGGTCGCCTGCTCGACCACCCTGTCCTGAAAAGCGACAACGGCCGGGAATCGTTCGAGGTATGCCTTGACGAACTCGTCGCCCTCGGCCCGGGGGATGTTCAGGCGGTCGGCCAGCCCGAACCCGGTCAGGCCGTAGACGATGCCGAAGTTAACCATCTTCGCTTTCGAACGCTGGGCGTCGTCCACCTCTTCGGGTTCGATCCCGAATACCTGCGCCGCGGTCGCTCGATGGCACGTCTTCACCGGCCAGGAAGAAGCCCTTGAGGACCGGCTCGTCAGCCATGTGGGCCAACACCCTCAATTCGACCTGGCTGTAGTCGGCCGATACGAGCAGGTTGCCCGGCTCGGCCACGAAGCAGCCACGGAGCGGCCGGCCGACCTCGGTCCTGATCGGGATGCTCTGCAGGTTCGGCTGGATGCTGGAGAGTCGCCCGGTCGGTGCGGCGGTCTGCACGAAAGTCGTGTGGACCCGCCCGGTGGCGGGATCGATCTCTTTCGGAAGCGGATCGAGGTAGGTGTTCTTCAGCTTGCTGAGCTCTCGCCACTCCTCGATCAGGGCGACTATCTCGTGCTCGTCGCGGATCTGGGCGAGCACCCTGGCGTCGGTCGAGAAGCCGGTCTTGCCGCGTCGTTTGCGGGTCAGGCCGAGTTCCTCGAAGAGGACCTGCCCGACCTGCTGCGGTGAGCCGATCGTGAAGTCGTGCCCGGCCAGTTCGTATATTCGCGCTTCGAGGCCGGAGATCTTCTCGCCCATTCCCGACTTCATCTGCTCGACCTTCTCCGGGTCGAGCTTGAGGCCGATGCGCTCCATGGCGGCGAGCACCCTGATCAACGGCTGCTCGACCTCCTCCAGCAAAGGCAGTAGCCCGCTTTCTTCGAGTTTCGGCCGCTGGATCTCGGCCAGATTCCAGACGGTGGCGGCGATTTCCGGGGCCAGTGACGGCGCCGGCTCGTCTTCGGTCTCGGTCACCAGGGTCATCTGGCCGTCCTCGTCGTCGAGACCCGACGGAGCCAGTCCGGCCGCTATCGCGAGGTCGTCGAGCGCGTAGCTGCGCCTGGTCGGTTCGAGCAGGTAGGCGGCGACGTTCGTATCGTGGTGGATGGCGGGTCCGGCCTCGGTGGCCTCCAGGGCGGCCAGCATCCCCTCCCGGCCACCGATCGCCTTGAAATCGTGAGCGATCAGCGGTCTGCCGGCGATGCGTTCGACGAAACCAGCCGCGCCATCGGTCCCGGCGACGACCTTCTCACCGTCGGTCGCGGCCCAGCCGCCATGCATCTCAACCGCGATCGGTCCGTCCGTCAGGTCTTCGACCCCGCCGGCCGAGAGCTCGACTTCGGTCGGCCCGGCGACCGCATCGGCCTCCCCCGGCAGCTCTTCGGTTTCACCGAGGGCCTCCTCGAGCCGGCTCAGCGCCGCCCGCAGCTCGAAGTCGCGCATAAACTCACGCAGGTTCTCCCGGTCCGGAGTCGTGGCCATCAGCTGGTCGAGGTCGATGCCACAGTCGATGTCGAACTTCATCGTGGCCAGGTCCTTGGAGATGCGGGCGTCGTCGGCGAAATCGATGAGGTTCTGCTTGCGCTTCGCTCCTGAGACCTGATCGGTGCCGGCAAGAATCTCCTCCAGCGAACCGAACTGATCGAGCAACGCCGCGGCGGTCTTTTCGCCGATACCCGGGACCCCGGGGATGTTGTCGGACGTATCGCCCCGCAGGCCCATCAGGTCGGTGACCAGCTCCGGATAGACGCCGTACCTCTCCTTGACCGCTTCGCGGTCATAGATCTTGATGTCGCTTATCCCCCGGCCGGTGCTCATCACCGTGACCCCGTCGCCTACCAGCTGGTAGGCGTCGCGGTCCCCGGTGACCACCACCGTCGTGATCGAGCGGCGACGGGCCTCGGCCACGAGCGAGGCGATCACGTCGTCGGCCTCGTAGCCGTCCGCCTTGACGTTCGTATAGCCGAAGGCTTCGACCAGCTCGATCAGATGGGGCCACTGCTCGCGAAGCAGGTCCGGCTTCGGCGGTCGCTGTGCCTTGTACTCCGGGTAGATCTCCTCCCGGCCCGACATGCCGGCATCCCAGGCGACCACGATCTGGGTCGGCCGGAAGTCCGAAATCAGCTTGACCATCATCGAAGCCAGCCCGAAGATCGCGTTCGTCGGGCGCCCGTCGGCGGTCGCCATCGAGTCGGGGAGGGCGAAGAAGGCGCGGTAGGCGAGGCTGTTGCCGTCAATCAGGAAGAGCTCGGGTTGGTTGCCGGCTGCGCTCACGGATTGATCATACGGCTGCTGTCGGCACCCTCATGCCCGGCCTCATATAGTTGCTCGAATGGCCACAGTCAGTGCTCAGTACAGCGTCACCGTCCGGGTCGAGCTCGATGCGAGGCAGGAGCCTCTCGGCAAGCTGACCGCGGCGATCGCCGGGGCCGGCGGCCAACTGGTCGGCGTCGACCTGATTCCCGGGGCCGGGCCCGAGGGCAAGCGGGTCCGGGAGTTCACGATCGACGCCATCGACCAGGCCCACTGGGAACAGATCCTTCGCGGGATCGGCTCGATACGGGGTGTCAGGGTCATGGAATACACCGACCGCACCATGCAGATGCATCGCGGCGGCAAGGTCTCGGTCGAGAACAAGTACCCGCTGAATACCCGCGACGACCTCTCGATGGCCTACACCCCGGGCGTCGCCCGGGTCTGCTCGGCAATCCACGAGGACCGCAGCCTGGCCTTCGAATATACGATCAAGAAGAACACGGTCGCGGTCGTCTCCGACGGCACTGCGGTGCTCGGACTCGGTGACATCGGCCCGGAAGCGGCGATGCCGGTGATGGAGGGAAAGTGCATGCTCTTCAAGGAGTTCGCCGGTGTGGACGCCTTCCCGATCTGCCTCAGCACCACCGATGCCGACGAGATCGTCCGCGCGGTCGAGCTGATGGCCCCGACTTTCGGTGGCATCAACCTCGAGGACATCTCCGCCCCACGCTGCTTCGAGATCGAAGAGCGGCTCAAGGGCCTGATCGACATCCCGGTCTTCCACGACGACCAGCACGGAACCGCCGTGGTCACCATGGCCGCGCTCTTCAACTCCCTGAAGATCATCGACAAGAAGATCGAAGACCTGCGCGTGCTGATGGTCGGCCTCGGAGCAGCCGGCATCGCCGTCACCAAGATGATGCTCGCCGCCGGCCTCACACACATCGTCGGCTGTGACCGCGATGGAGCGCTTTCAACGACCCGGCCCGACTACGAGTCCGGAGAGATGACCGGAATCAAGCGGTGGTACGCCGAGAACTCGAATCCGGAACACCTGCTCGGCACCCCTGAAGAGGTGATCGAAGGCATGGACCTCTTCATCGGGCTCTCCGGCCCCGGGGTGATCGAGGCCGAGGCGCTCGGCAAGATGAACCGGGACGCGATCGTCTTCGCGATGGCCAACCCCAACCCGGAGGTCATGCCCGAGGAAGCTGCTCCCTACGTGCGAATCATGGCCACAGGCCGCTCCGACTACCCGAACCAGATCAACAACGTGCTCTGTTTTCCCGGGATCTTCCGCGGTGCACTCGATGCCGGGGCACCCCAGATAACCGAAGAGATGAAGATGGCCGCTGCCCGGGGCATCGCCGGCGTGGTCAGCGACGATGACCTCTCCGAGGACTACATCATCCCCTCGGTCTTCGACCGGGATGTCGCACCGAAGGTCGCCGAAGCCGTGGTGCAGGAAGCGAAGCGCGCCGGGGACGCCAGGTTCGCGGTCGAAACCGGTGCCTTCACCACCCTCGGCCGCTGAGGCCGGGGCTCAGCCTTCGTAGGGGATCCGGGCGGCGCGAAGCAGCGGGCCGACCTCCGACCACTCGTCGCGCCCCAGCCGGGCCAGCGGTTCCATTCTTCCGATATCGGGATGGTCGCCGTCGAGAACCTCCTCGTCGACCGCGATCGCGACCACCCGGCCGAAGACCACGACCGAATGCTCGAACTCGACCGTGCGCTCGGTGACGCACTCGATCGCCGCCGGCGAGCCTGCCACCCGGGGCGGAGCGACCAGGTCGGAGGGCTCGGGTTCGACGCCGACAGCCTCGAACTCATCGACCTCGGGTGGGTAATTGGTACCGGTCGCGTTGACCTGCTCGAACATCTCCCGGTTGGCGAGGCTGATCACGAACTCCCCGGTTTCGGTCGCGTTCCGGAGCGAATCGTTGCGGCCGATCGAAGTGAACTGGACGATCGGCGGCAGCTGGCTGGCGACCGTGAAGAACGAATGCGGCGCCAGGTTGGGGACACCTTCGCCCGAGAGCGTGGACACCCAGGCGATCGGCCTCGGTACCACGACCGCCTTGAGCAGCCCGACGAACGAACCCGGATCGGAATGGTCGGCCTTCAGAACCCGGCGCATCGCTTCAATCCTGGCTTTCGGGGTCGAACAACTTCGACGCTTCCCGTCGCGACTCGGGGAAGACCTTCAGTCCGACCCCTTCGATCACGCCGGTGGACGGGTGCCGGGCGAAGGCGGGTTCGAGGCCGCGAAACCAGCGGGTATTGTCGCCGAACCTGAAGGTCGCCGCGCGGGTACAGCCGACCACCAGATCGGCGAGCTGGAGGCCGAGGGAGAAGTGCGAGGGACCGAAGAGCAGGCTGTCGACTATTCGGGTCAGGTCGGTGAACGGGGTGCCGTCGCGCTGCATCCTGAGGAAGAAGCGGCGCAGCCGGTCGTCGGCTTCTTTCATACGGCTGTCCAGCACGATCACGCCGTGGGCGTCGTTGTGGTCGAGAAAGCGCTGGTATCGCTCGGCGATGAACATCAGCGCGGTGGAATAGGTGTTCTCGTCGCTGCCGAAGAACTCCTCGTAGCCACCGAGTTTCGGATAGAGCACGGTCACGAAGCACTCGATCGGAAGGGTCGGCAGGCATTCGTAGGCCGCATCGGCGACGGCCGGAGGCACTTCCTTGTCGGTTCCCGACCACTTCAGCTCCTTGTCGAGTGGCCAGCCCGCGGTGGTCAGGCAGTCCTCCCAGCGCTCCCTCAGCAGGTGCCAGTCCTCGGCCCGGACCGCGAATCCACCGAGGGCGAACAGGTCTTCGCCGGGGGTTCCCGATTCATCGAGGAAGAGCAGGTACATGCTCAGCTACCCCCGTTCCTTCGGGATCAGGCCGGTCGGTACCTGGGCCGCCAGGGCCGTGACAGCCCTGCCGGGCCTTCGCCCGGACAGCTCGGCCGCCTCTTTCTTCGCTACGGCAGCGCGCACCAGCTTGGACCCGACGAAGCGGACGGGATCGGCCGGAAAACGCTGCGGGACCAGGTTTACGAGGGGCGAACGGGTCCAGACGTCGTCCTTCTCCTGAACAAGCGAAGCCACGAACTTTGCCCCCACTCGCGACGGTCCGACTCCGTTGCCACTCCAACCCAGGGCATGCACGATGCTCTTCTCACGGTTCGTATGCCCGATGATCGGCAGCCCCGAAACCCCCCGGTCGATCGGTCCGGCCCAGTCGGCGGCGACGTCAACATCACCCAGCATCGGGAACAGGCGCCGGAAGGCTGCCTCGACCTCTCGAGCCCTCCGTGGGAACCTGTCGAAGCGCTTCGAAATCCGTCCGCCGAGAGCTACGGTTCCGCCGGCTTGGCCGAAGGCCACACGACCGTCAGCGGTGGTCTGGTAATAGTGAAGCAGGGTCTGCGAGTCGCTCACGCACTCGCCCCCGGTCCAGCCGATCTGCTCGAGGCGATCACCGATCGGTTCGGTGATGATCATGTCCGAGGAAATTGCGGCGATACTTCGACGAAACTCGGGCATGCCGGCCGCCCAGGCGTTGGTCGCCACGACAGCCTTTTCGGCCGTCAGTGAACCTTCGGGCGTGACGACCCTGAGTGGTCCCTCCCGGACCAGCTCGTTGACCGGGCTCTTCTCGAAGATGCGAACCCCCATCTCCAGAGCAACCCGCCTCAGCCCACGTACAAGCTTGCCGGGGTGAACCCGGGCCGTATCCGGGTCAAAGATCCCTGCGATGTGAACCGCCGAACCGGTCCGTTTCGCGACCTCATCGGAATCGAGCTGCCGGAACGGGGAGATACCAAGCCGCCGGCATTCGTCGAGGGTGCCCTCCCAGGACCCGAGCTGGCTGGCAGAGGCTGCGGTCCAGATCCACCCTGCCTTGAGGAAGTCGCATTCGACCTGCCGGTCGGCCAGAAACTGTTCCATGTCATCCAGGTTTTCAGCAGCGGCCCGGCCCAACCGGATGCTCTCTTCGTCCCCGACAAAAGCTGGGAAAAGCGCCATCTTGCTCCACCAGCTCATCGCGAAACCGCCGTTTCTGCCGCTTGCGCCGGAGCCGCAGACATCGGCCTCCAGGATGGCCACGTCGATGGAAGGCTCGCGAAGCTTCAGCTCGATCGCCGACCAGAGGCCGACATAACCACCACCGATGACCGCGACATCGGCACCGCCGTCGCCCTGAAGAGCCGGGGCAGCCGGCGCGTCACCGGCAACGTCGTCCAGCCACCACGAGCGGTGACCTGACGAAGGGATCGAATCCATGATGCCGGCCACGGGGTCGACGATACAGGGGCTCCGCGTGACCCGGCGGCGGATGCCCGGACCGCTAGAAGCCGGCCAGGCCCCAGCCGTAGACGACCTTGTCCTTCTTGTCGGAGATCACCTTGTTCTTCTTCCCGCCGCTTCCGGTGGTCACCTTGTCCTGGTAGCCGTTCTTGCTGTTGAGCGTGTCGATGCCCTCGCGCCCGAGCAGACTGCGCTTGCTGCTCTGACCCTTCCTCTTCTTGCCGAGGATCAGCACGTCGTTGTACTTCGTCCCCTCGAGGCTCTCGACGTCGCCGTCGATCTTCAGCTTCTTGTTGCAGCTTCCGCTCACGTGGCCGGCCTCACCCTTGCCGAGGTCCGCCTTCACACCGCGTGGGGCTCCGCTGAAAACAAGGTTGTCGTTGCCGGGCCCGCCGCCGACCCGGCCACCTTCGCACGGCTCCTGTGCGTGGAGCACATCCGACGCACCCTCGCCGAAAGCCGTTCCACCGGCGGGAACCCAGAGTTGATCGAGGTTGCCACCGCCCCGGATGACGGTGCCCTCGGCTCCGCCCTCGGTCGTGATTACGTCCTTGGTGGCGCCACCGATCAGCGTATTGGCGCCGCTACCCCCGTTGATCGTGGTGGTCACAAAAGCCGGGACCGAATCGCCGACGGTAATCGCGTCAGCGCCGTCGTATCCGTAGACCAGCATGCCGTTCAGGTTGTTGAAGGGTGCCGTACAGGCGACTTCGCCCGGGTTCTGGGTCGTATCGCAGAGGCCCGAGACCAGGGCATCGGTATCGATGTCGATCAGGTACTGGCCTGACTGCCACTCGAGGTCGATCCGGTCGCCGTAGCGACTGCCGAATACTGTCAGCACCCCGGATCGGTCCATATCGACCTGGACCCTCTCCTGGTCTCCGCCTCCGGGCGAGTATTCGTTGCAGGAAAAGACGTAGCGGAAGCCTGAGCAGTCGTTCTGACCCAACCCGCCGTCACCGTTGTCTTCGTCCTCGAACTGTCCGATCAGCTCGTCGTCACCCATCGCGCCCTGCAGGTCGTTGGTGACGCCCGGCTCACCGGTGATGGTGTCGTCGAAGGACGAACCGATCACGTCCTCCACGTTCTTGACCGTCTGGACCCCGGCCCCGCCCACCTCTCCGGTCTCCAGGTTCACGTCCACGCCGGAATAGTTCCGGTTTCCCTGGGGAGTGTGGGCCGCCCAGGAGACGGCGTCCCGTCCGCCGCCACCATCCATGGTCACCCGGCCGCCCGAGGCGGCCACGATCAGATCGTCGCCGCCGCCCATGTCGATCTTGACGATTCCCGAGTGGACGATCGCGGTGTCGGCGAAACGACCGCCGTTCAGCCAGTCGTCACCGGCGCCGCCGTCGAGCAGCACCGGGCCGTTGCCCGGTGTCCGGTCTCCGTTGAGCCGGTCATTGCCACGCTCTCCGAAGAGCTTCTCGACCCGCCCGGAATCAGTCTCGCCGCCGGTCGAGTAGATGAAGTCGCTGCCATCCCCGCCATGGACCGTCGAGACCGCATCTCCGAGGGAGTGGATCTGGTCGCTGCCGGCCAGGCCGTAGAGCTGATTGCCCTCACCCGAGTAGTCGTAGATGCGGTCGTTTCCGCCCTTGCCGCGGACCGTATCGGTATCCGAAACACCCTTCGGGTTCTTCTTCGGCGAAGCGTAAATCTTGTCGTGCCCCTTGGAGCCCACGATCAGGTCGTTGCCGAGCCCGCCTTCGGCGATGCTGTTCGAACTCTTGCCGATGTAGATCCTGTCGTTGCCGGCACCGGTGCTGGTCTTGCTCAGGCCCTTGCCGGCTCTGACTATCTGGATGCCGGCGTCGGCGCAGATCGTGCTGAATGGCTTGCCGATCACGGTCACCTTGTTGCCGGCGATCCAGGCGACGTCCTTGAAGCCCAGCTTGACCTTCTTGTTGTTGCCTTTCACCACCTTGTTGATCTTCTTGCCGAAGCACTTCGATGGCGCGGCCTGTGCCGGTTCCGGGAGTCCGGCGACCAAGAAGCCCACTGCGACCGCCGCGACCAGGGCGGCAAAGGCAGGGGACGCGATTCGACTTATGCGTGACTTCACCATGAAACGCAGGCTCCCGCTGTAATTGAAGGGTTCTTTGACGGCGGACCGGGCGGTCCTGCCCCTGGAACACCGCGAACACTCCTTTGCTGCGGAATCGGCCCGGGCGGCGGCTACGCTGCCCGCTACCCACAGGCTGATAACTCTAGACTATGGCAATGCCAACCAGAGCAGATTCACCTGAGAACAAGCGCAAAATCGTCGTCACCGGAGCATCCGGAATGGTCGGCTCGGCCCTATGCAACGCGCTGCTCGATCTCGGTGACGAAGTGGTCGGCCTCAGTCGCAATCCCGAAGAATCCGCTCAGGCGCAGCCTGCGGTCAACTGGTTCGGCTGGCAGTCGGTCAACGAGCGCCCGCCCTCCGAGGCCCTCGAAGGCGCCGACGCGGTCATCCACCTGGCCGGCGAGCCGATCAACCAGCGCTGGAACGACGACGTCAAGGACCGCATCGCCCGCAGCCGGATCAAGTCGACCAAAAACATGGCTCAGGCGATCAACAGCAGCGACAAGCCGCCGGCCGTCTTTCTTTCGGGTTCGGCGATCGGCTACTACGGCGACCGCGGCGACGACCTGCTCTACGAAGACGCCGGGCCGGGCGACGATTTCCTCGCCGGCGTCGTGGTCGAATGGGAAGCCGCCGCCGATACCGTCACCACGACCGAAACACGAGTCGCCAAGATCCGAACCGGCCACGTGCTGGACCCGACCGGCGGCCTGCTCGGCGAGCTGCTGACGCCGTTCAAGATGGGCGTCGGCGGGCCGATCGCCAGCGGCAAGCAGTACATGTCCTGGATCCATCGCGACGATGAGGTCGGGATCCTGCTCTGGGCGCTCGAGAACGAATCGGCAGAAGGTCCGATCAACGCCACCGCGCCGAATCCGGTGACCAACAAGGAGTTCGCCAAGAAGCTTGGCAAGGCCGTCGGCCGGCCTGCCTTCATGCCGATCCCGGGCTTTGCGCTCGATGTGATGCGCGGCTCGGAGTTCGGCAGCGTGCTGCGCGAGGGACAGCGGGTCTACCCGCGAGTGGTCAGCGACAACGGCTACGAGTTCAAGCAGCCCGACCTGGCCGGTGCACTGGCGAACCTGCTCCGCTGAGCAGACTCAGCCGAAGAAGACTTCGGCTTCTTCGTAGAGCTCGGGCGGGACCGTCTTGAGCACGGCGACCGCGTCGGCGAGGTCGACCAGGTCGATCTCGGTCGAGCGCAGGGCGGTCATCTTGCCCCAGTTGCCTTCGTTGGCGGCCTCGATCGCATGCAGGCCGAAGCGTGTCGCCAGCACCCGGTCGAAAGCGGTCGGCGTGCCGCCGCGCTGGACGTGGCCAAGGACCGTGGCCCGCGCCTCTTTGCCGGTTTTGGCCTCGATCTGGCCCTCGAGCCAGTGGGCCACACCCCCCAGCCTTACGTGTCCGAAAGCGTCGGTATTCGATTCGTCTTCCTCCGGGAAGCCACCGATCGGCTTGGCGCCCTCGGCGACCACGATGATCGGCGAGTACTGAGCCTCGAAGCGCTTCTCGATGTAACCGCAGACCTTGTCAAGGTCGAAGTCCTGCTCGGGGATAAGGATTACGTTGGCGCCGCCGGCGAGCCCCGAATGGAATGCGATCCAGCCGGCGTGACGACCCATGACCTCGACGATGAGCACCCGGTGGTGGCTCTCGGCGGTCGTGTGGAGGCGGTCGATCGCCTCCATCGCGATGTTGACGGCCGTATCGAAGCCGAAGGTGTAGTCGGTGGCGCCGAGGTCGTTGTCGATCGTCTTCGGCACACCGATTACGTTGACGCCGGCGTCGTGGAGTGACTTGGCCACACCGAGGGTGTCCTCTCCCCCGATCGCGATCAGACCGTCGACACCTTCCTGTTCCATGTTCGCGGCGATCTTTTCGATGCCGCCGTCGACCTTGACCGGATTGGTCCGCGAAGAGCCGAGGATCGTGCCGCCACGGGGCAGGATGCCGCGAACCTCGTCGACCCCGAGTGGCTTGGTGAAGTTCTCCAGCGGACCCTTCCAGCCGTCGCGATAGCCGACGAACTCGTTGTCCCAGTCGGCGGTTCCGCGGCGGACCACGGCGCGGATCACGGCATTGAGGCCGGGACAGTCACCCCCACCTGTCAGGACGCCGATCTTCACCGGGTCAGGACTTGGAGCGGGACGGGAGGTGCGGCTTGGCCTTCTCGATCGCCGGCAACAGCGCGTTGATCGTGAATCCGACCGCGATGATCCCGAAGAAGACGAGGCCGGCTACCGGGCCGCCCTGGCCCTGGGACCAGGAGAGGACGGCAAAAGCTGCGGCGATGAAGAGTGAGACCGGCATGACCATGAGCGCAATCCTACATAACCCGGGAGGACTCATCCCCGCGCGAGTGCGGCGCCCGTCTCGTCGAGAAACGCGGTGACCCCGGAAATCGCCTCAGCGGCACTTTCGGCGTCGGCCGGGATCCGCACGAGGCGGGATCCGATGATCACTCCGTCGGCCACCCTGCCGACGTCGGCGGCCTGTTCCGGGCTGCCGATACCGAAGCCGACCGCCACCGGCACGCTTGCCTTCGCTCTGACGTCTTCGACCAGCTCGCGAAGGTGAGCCGGCAGCTCGCCTCGTTCACCGGTGGTGCCCACGGTGGATACGACGTAGACGAAGCCGGTCGCCGCCTCGCAGATCTCGGAGCGCCGCCGGTCGAGCGTGGTCGGTGCGACCAGCGGGATCACCGCGAGGCCGGCCTCACCGAGGACCCGCCTGGCTTCTTCGTCCTCCCCTAGCGGGAGGTCCGGGATGATCACACCGCTGGCCCCTGCCCCGGTGGCCCGGGCGGCAAACTCGGCCGGACCGTCGCCGCCGAGCACCATGTTCGAGTAGGCCATAAGAACGACGGGCACCCGGTCCGAGATCCCGCTGCAGATCTGAAGTACCGACTCGAGCCGGGCCCCGGCGCCGAGCGCGGTCGTAGCAGCGGCGTGGATCACCGGTCCGTCGGCCAGGGGGTCCGAGAACGGAACTCCCAGCTCGATCAGGTCGGCGCCGCCTTCGACGTAGGCCTCGGCGATCGCAACCGAGGTCTCGTGATCAGGGAAACCACCCATCATGTAAGGCATCAGAGCGGCCCTGCCCTCTTCGCTTGCCGCCGCGAAAGCCGCAGCGATCCTGGCCGGACCGGTCCCGGCAACCAACTCGGCCATGGTCAGGAATCCTTCATGCCGAGCACCTCGGCCAGGTCCTTGTCGCCGCGACCGGAGAGGCAGATGATGTCGTAGCCGGATTCTGCGTTGCGACCATCGGCCAGCAGCCAGGCGATCGCGTGGGAGGTCTCGAGCGCGGGGATGATCCCCTCGAGCCGGCTGAGTTCGCGAAATGCCGACAGGGCATCGGAGTCGGTCACCGCGACGTAGCTGGCCCGGCCCGAGTCGCGCAGCCAGGCATGCTCCGGCCCGACGCCGGGGTAGTCGAGGCCGGCGGAGACCGAGTGAGCTTCGAGGATCTGGCCCTCGTCGTCGGCGATCACGGCCGAAAGCGAACCGTGGAGGACCGAGGTCTTGCCGGCACTGAGCGAGGCTCCGTGCCGGCCGGTCGAAACACCGTCGCCCGCGGCCTCGACCCCTACCAGCGCTACGTCGCTGTCGGGGACGAAGGCGGCGAAGGTTCCGATCGCGTTGGAGCCGCCGCCGACGCAGGCGATCACCCGTTCGGGCAGGACGCCCTCTTTCTCGAGCGCCTGGGCGCGCGCCTCATCGCCGATCACCCGCTGGAGGTCACGCACCAGCGAAGGGAAGGGAGCCGGTCCGACCACCGAGCCGATCACGTAATGCGTCGTCTCGACGTTGGTCACCCAGTCGCGGATCGCGGCGCTGACCGCTTCCTTGAGGGTCCGGGCGCCGGCTTCGACCGGTACCACCTCGGCCCCGAGAAGGCCCATGCGCTCGACGTTGGGACGCTGCCGGCGGATGTCTTCGCTGCCCATGTAGACGACGCATTCGACGTCGAGCAGGGCGCAGGCGGTCGCGGTGGCGACCCCGTGCTGGCCGGCTCCGGTCTCGGCGATGATGCGGGGCTTGCCCATCCTCTTCGCCAGCAGGACCTGTCCGATCGCGTTGTTGATCTTGTGGGCACCGGTGTGGGCGAGGTCCTCGCGCTTGAGGTAGACCTTGCGGCCGACCCGCTCGCTGAGCCTCTCGGCCAGGTAGAGCGGGGTCGGGCGGCCGATGAAATCGCGGCGAAGGTCCTCGAGCCGGGCGACGAACTGCTCGTCCTCACGGGCCTCGGCCCAGGCCTGCTCGAGTTCGTCGAGGGCGGGGATCAGGGTCTCGGGCACGTAGCGGCCGCCGTACGGCCCGAATCGACCCGGTACCTCGGCTTCTTTCCTGGATTTCCTGACCACGATGACTCCCGGGTCTGCCTGTTTGAACGAGCGCTGGATCACGGGCCGGCCACCGGTGTGTAGCGAGCCGCCTCGAAGAAGCTGGCCATCCTTCCGAAGTCCTTGACCCCCGGCTTGAGTTCGATACCGCTGGCCACGTCGACCGCGTCGGGACGGGTCACCCGGATGGCTTCGGTGACGTTCTCGGGATTGAGGCCACCGGCGACCATGAACGGAACCCCCGAGTGGTGCTCGGAGAGCAGGTCCCAGTCAAAGCTCCTGCCGGTGCCGCCCCAGTTGCCCGCGCTGCCGGTATCGAATAGGTGGAAGTCGGTCCGGAAGGCTTCGGCCTGGCGGATGTCGGCCGCGCTGGACACGTGGACGGCCTTGATGACCCGGGTGCCGGTCCGGCGGGCAACTTCGGTGCAGAATGAGGGACCTTCGGCGCCGCTCAGCTGGACCATGCTGAGGTTGGCATTCTCGACCGCCTCGACCACTCTCTCGAGGGTCGGGTTGACGAAGACACCGACGATCTCGCAGTCCCGCCTGAAGGCCGCTCCGATCTCCGCGGCCACGCCGAAGCGCACCGAGCGCGGGCTGGCTTTGTGGTGGATCAGGCCGATCGCCCAGGCGCCGAGTCGCACCGCCTCGGCGGCATCCTCGGGATTCGTTATTCCGCAGACCTTGACCTTCACCAGCAAAGCGTATGACAACGACCGAACGGGGCGCTCAGGCCCCGTCCGGTAGTTGACATCCGGCCGCCGGGCGGCGGCCTTCTCCAGGTGCCGTCCTACTGCCCGAAGCCGGGCGGCAACACGGGTTCCTCGGACTGTGAAGGTGCTTCAGCCTGCGAATCTTCCTGGTCGGGTCGCTCGCCGAGGGTCACCTCGAAGGTCCTGACCTGACCGTCGCGGTCCACCTCGAGCTCGACCGTGTCGCCGACCGAGAGTTCGTTGACCAGCGCCGCCACGTCCTCCATCGACGGATTCTCCGTGCCGTCGATCGCGACGATCACGTCGCCGCCGGTCAGCGGTGCGTCGGGGCTGACCGAGGCCGGTTCGTCACCGCCCCTGAGTCCGGCTTCGTCGGCCGGACCGCCGGGGGTGACCTCCTGGATCAGGACGCCGCCCCCTACATCGAGGTTCAGCTCCTCGATCGCGGCCGGGGTAAGACCGACTCCGCTGATTCCCAGGAAGGCATGCCTGACCTCGCCCGTCTCCTTCAGCTGCGCGACGACGTCAGTGACCGTGTTTGAGGGCACGGCGAAACCGATGCCGACGCTGCCGTTGCCGCTGCCACCGGTGGCGATCTGCGAATTGACTCCGATCACCTTGCCGTCGGCGCCGATCAGCGGACCACCCGAGTTGCCGGGGTTGATCGAAGCGTCAGTCTGGATCACGTCGGAAATCGAGTAGGCGGTCGTACTCTGGATCTCCCGCTGGAGGGCCGAGACGATCCCGGTCGTGACCGTGCGATCGAGGCCGAACGGGTTGCCGATGGCGACGACCGGATCACCCACCCTGGCGTCGTCGGAGTTGCCGATCTCCAGTGGGGTCAGCTCGTCCTCGGGCGCGTCGACCTTCAGCAGGGCGAGGTCGGTGGAGGGGTCGCTGCCGACGATCTCGGCGTCATAGGAGGTCTCGGACTCACCGAGGGTGACCGAAACCGTCTCGGCCCCGGAGACCACGTGGTCGTTGGTCACCATGTGACCTTCCTTGTCGATCACGAAGCCCGAGCCGGTGGCCGTGCCGGAGCCGCCACCGCCGAACGGATCAAAGCCGCTGGAGTCGCTCTCGACCCCCGAAGCTGTGATGAATCCGACCCCGTCGCCGTCGCGTTCGTAGATCTGGTTGACCAGGTTGCTGTCATCGCCGGCGGCGATCGGAGCCGCGGCTGCGACCGTCCGGGTATTGGTCTCGGTCTTGCCTATGAGGCCCGCCGAAACGGCCGCAAAGCCGAGAACTGCAACAACAAGACCACCGACGATTGCGGCGGTCACCGACTGACGAAAAGAACTGCTCCTGGTATCCATGCGGGAATCATCCACCGCAGCCTTTCGGCTCCGCTAAGCCGCTTCCTAAGCTTGTCTAAACCGCCATCCAGACCGTTCCCGGGACGGCTAAGGGGTCGATCCGATCCCGCCCACCGGCCGGCCTCGCTCAGGGCAGCAGTTGCTCGCGGGTCTCGTCGAAGCCGGCAAAATCGCTGACGGTGGCGGCCGGGTCTTCCGACCGCATCAGGCTTTCTCCGATCAGGGCGGCGTCCACCCCTACCCGCTCGAGTTCGACCAGTTCTGCCCGACTGGAGATGCCGCTCTCCGAGACCACCATCTTGCCGGCAGGCACGTCGGTGATCAGCTCGTAGGTGGTCGCCACGTCAACCACACCGGTATCCAGGTTGCGGTTGTTGATGCCGATCACTTCTGCCCCGGCTTCGAGCGCACTGTGGAGTTCGGGCTCGTTGTGGACCTCGACCAGGCAGTCGAGGTCGAGTTCCCGGGCCTCGGCCTGAAAGTCGCGGAGCTTCTGCTGGTCGAGGACCCCGGCGATCAGCAGCACGGCGTCGGCGCCGCCGGCCGCGGACTCGACCAGCTGGTAGCGGTCGACGATGAAGTCCTTGCGCAGGATCGGCAGCATGCAGGCCTCGCGTGCCGTGGCCAGGTCGGCCAGACGGCCGTCGAAGTGGGTCTCGTCGGTCAGGACCGACAGCGCCGCGGCCCCGCCACTCTCGTAGGCGCGGACCTGCCGCTCCAGGGTCACGCCTGGCGCGATCTCGCCGGCGCTGGGGGACTTGCGCTTGTACTCGCAGATCAGGGCGATACCGGGTCTCCCCAATGCCTCCATGAACGGACGGTCGCGGTCGCGATCCGCCAGGGCGGCCTCCAGTTCCGACTGCGGCACCTCGCGGCGACGGCGGTCAACGCCCCTGGCGGCGGCTTCGATTAGCTGCTCGAGGATTCCCAATGCGCCTCAGACCCTATCGCCCCGGGCCGGAGGCGACCAGCCGCTCCAGGACCTCGGCCGCGGCACCGGTATCGATAGAAGCGGCCGCGGCCCCGACCGCGTCGGAAAAGTCGGGGGCCCTGCCGGCAACGCGGATCGCCGCTGCGGCGTTGAGCACGACCAGATCGCGTCGGGGGGACCTCTCCCCCGCGAGCACGGCGCGGGTGGCCTCGGCGTTCTGCTCCGGGGTGCCGCCGCTGACCTCGGAGAGCTCCGCCGTCTCGAGCCCGAAATCGCCGGGCGAGACGATCAGTTCCCGGGTCGAACCGGCTTCGACCTCGATCATGCGGGTCGGCCCGGCGATCGAGACTTCGTCGAGGCCGTCGTCGGCCGAGACCACCAGCGCATGCTCGGCGCCGAGGGCCGCAACCGCCTCGGCAATCGTCTCCTGATAGCTGCGGTCGGAAACTCCGATCACCTGCCGGGTCGCTCCGGCCGGATTGGTCAGCGGTCCGAGGAAGTTGAAGATCGTGCGCACAGCGAGCTCCTTGCGCACCGGGACCACGTGCTTCATCGCCTGGTGGTGGCTCGGAGCAAACATGAATCCGAAACCGACTTCGTCGATCTGACGGGCCACTGCCCCGGCATCCAGCCCGATCTCCACCCCGAGCGCCTCGAGCAGGTCGGCCGAGCCGGAGAGGCTGGTATTCGAGCGGTTGCCGTGCTTGGCGACAGCACAACCGGCGCCGGCGGCGACCAGCGCCGCCGTGGTCGAGACGTTGAAGGTCGACGGCCCCCCGCCGGTGCCGGCGGTATCGACCAGGTCCTCGCGATTGCAGCTCACCCGGGTCGACAGCGCCCGCATCGTCCGGGCCAGGCCGACCAGTTCGGGCACGGTCTCCCCTTTGGTCCGCAGGGCGATCAGGAAGGCTCCCGTCTGGACCTCGCCGGCCCGGCCCTCCATGATCTCGGTCAGCACCGCCGAGGAGTGGTCGGCGGTGAGGTGGTTGCCCGACGCGACAGCGTCGATCGCACGGGTCAGGACGTCATTCGGCATCGCCGGCTCCTTCCGCCTCGGCCCCGATGAAGCGGGCGACCATCTTCTTGCCGTCGGGAGTCAGCACGGACTCCGGGTGAAACTGGACACCTTCGGCCGGCAGCTCGGTGTGCCTGACACCCATGACGATGTCGCCGTAGGAGGAGCTGACCTCGAGTTCGTCAGGCAGTGAGTCGCCGGCGATCAGCGAGTGGTAGCGGCCCACCGTGAGCGGCGAAGGCAGGCCTTCGTAGATCGTCCGGCCGTCGTGCTCGATCTGTGCCTCCTTGCCGTGGACGGGTTCGCCCTGGACCACGGTGCCGCCGAATGCCTGGACCATCGACTGGTGGCCGAGGCAGACCCCGAGCACCGGAACGCCGTGGGTGGCGAAGGCCCGTATCGCGGCGACCGAGATACCGGCCTCGTCCGGAGTACAGGGGCCGGGCGATACGACCACGCGGTCAAAGTCCGATCGCAGCAGGTCCTCGACCTCGGCGGCGTCGTTGCGGACCACCTCGACCTCGGCCCCGAGCTCACCCAGGTACTGCACGAGGTTGTAGGTGAAGGAGTCGTAGTTGTCGATCACGAGTACCCGCATGGTCAGGCCCAGTCAGGGTTTTCGCAGGCGATCTCGACCGCCTTGAACATCGCCTTCGCTTTGTTCAGGGACTCGCGGTATTCGTAGTCCGGCAGCGCGTCGGCGACCGTCCCGCCACCGGCCTGGATGTGCACCTGCCCGTCCTTGATCACCGCGGTGCGGATGTGGATCGCCGTGTCGAGGTCTCCGTTCCAGGAGAGGTAGCCGATCGCGCCGCCGTAGGAGCAGCGCTTGACCGGCTCCATCTCGTCGATGATCTGCATGGCCCGGACCTTCGGCGCGCCTGAGAGGGTGCCGGCGGGAAGGGCCGAGCGCAGGACGTCCAGCGCACCGAGCCCGTCCTTCAGGGTTCCGGTGACCCGGCTGACTATGTGCATCACGTGGGAGTAGGTCTCGACCACCATCATCTCTTCGACCTTGACCGAGCCGTACTCGGCAACCCGTCCGATGTCGTTCCGGGCGAGGTCGACCAGCATCACGTGCTCGGCCCGTTCCTTGGGGTCACCGATCAGCTCTTCGGCAAGCCGCCGGTCCTCTTCTTCGCTGCCGCCGCGCGGCGAGGTGCCGGCGATCGGGCGGATCTCGACCTTCTGGCCGTGGACCTTGAGCAGCGGCTCCGGTGAGGCGCCGGCGATCTCGAAGTCGCCGAACTCGATGAAGTACATGTAGGGAGAAGGGTTCACCGCGCGCAGGCCGCGGTAGATCGAGAGCGCCTCGACCCCCGCCTCAGCCGAAAAGCGCTGGGAGGGAACCACCTGGAAGGCATCCCCGGCGTGGATGTACTCGACGATGCGGGAGACCGTCGCCTCGAACTCTTCCCGGCTCAGGTTCGACTCGAAACGCGGAGCCTCGACCGCTTCGGCGCCGTCGGCCTCGGGCACCGGACCACGCAGCCGCTCACGTACGGCGGAGATCTTGCCGGCCGCCGCCTCGTAGGCGCTCTCGACCCCGTCTTCGCCGATGAAGGCGCAGGCGAGGATCGTGGTCTGGTTGTGGAGGTGGTCGAAGATGACCATCACGTCCGAGATCATCAGGGCCAGGTCGGGCAGGCCGAGCGGATCGGGGTTCGGTTCGCCGAGGGGCTCGACCGTGCGCACCAGGTCGTAGCCGAAAAGTCCGACGGCGCCGCCGGCAAACGGTGGCAGGCCTTCGACTTCGGCGACCCGGTACTCATCCAGGTAGGCGGCCACGGCCGCATACGGATCGGGCGCGTCGAAGCTGCGTAGCGGCTGGTCCTCCCCGGATCTCGAATCGCCCGCATACTCGCGCAGTTCGCCCTCACCCCAGCGAATGACCGCATGCTGGCTGGTGCCGAGGAACGAGTAACGGCCGACCTGTCCGCGCTCGGCCGATTCGAGCAGGAAACAGGGGCCCTCACCACGCAGCTTGAGAAGGGCCGAGACCGGGGTCTCACAATCGTCGGTGAAGCTCACCTTGACCGGGATGACGTTGGCCTCTGCGGCCAGCTCCCGCGCCGTCTCGAGATCGGGTGAGAGCCGGTGCCTGAGCTCAGCCGCGGCGGCCATTCAGGACCTCCATCGCCCGTTCGAGGCTCACCTCACGCGACTTCATCAGCACCGTCAGGTGGTAGATCAGGTCGGCGGCCTCCTCGGCGATCCGCTCGTCGCTCTCCTCGCGCACCGCCCGGGTCACTTCCTCCGCTTCCTCCATGACCTTGCCGGCCGCCAGTTCGCCGTTGTCGAGCAGGGTGACGGTATAGCTGCCCTGCGGGCGCTCGGAGGCACGCTCGGCCAGGGTGCGCTCCAGTTCGCCGAGGGCTTCGCCGCTGGTCGGTACGGGCCCGGCCCCGTCCTCCAGACGACGGAAGAAACAGGTGCGCTCGCCGGTGTGACAGGCCGGCCCGGACGGCTCCACCAGGGCCAGGATCGCGTCTTCGTCGCAGTCGATCCGCAGTTCGACGACGCTCTGGACATTGCCGGAAGTCTCGCCCTTGCGCCAGATCTCCTGCCTCGAGCGGCTGAAAAAGTGAATCTCGCCGGTCTCGAGCGTCAGACCGAGCGATTCGGCATTCATCCAGGCGAGGGTCAGCACCTCACCGGTTCGTGAGTCCTGGGTGATGCAGGGGACGAGCCCGTCGTCGTTGAATCTGACCTCGGGGGCCTGCGGATCAGCCACCGTCGCCGCCCCCGCCATTGCCGTTGCCGCCACCGTTGCCGCCCTCGCCGTCGTTGCCGCCCTGCGAGGCTTCGCTTTCGACCGGCTCTGCGACCCCCTGGTTGAGAGCCAGGTACCAGCGGTCATCCTCCTTGACGAACGGGGCCTCGCCGCTTCGCCCGGCGAAACTCACCCTGGCAGTGTCGCCGTCGACCGTGACGCTCTCGACTTCGAGTTCGGACTGGCGGCCGGCCTGTTCGAGAATCTGGTTGGTCTCGCGGACGCACCTCGCCCGGGAAGTGAAGGTGTCGGAGAAGGTGCTCGGCTGAAGCAGGTCGCAGTAGGCGGCACCGTCGGCCTGATTATTGGCCGCGTTGATCTGGGCGACAACCTCCTCGATCGCCGCCCGGTCATCCTCGGACCCGGAATCGCCCCCGCCGCAGCCGGCAAATACCAGCGCCCCGGCCACCAGCGCCAGGGCCAGTTTGCTCTTCGTCCTCATTCGGCAATCCTACGGTCTATCCACCGGCCGGCGGCTGTCGCGACCCCGGCAGACCAAATCACTCGATTCCGAGACGGTCGAGCATGTCGACGTCCCGGCGCCACTTGCGCTTCAGCTTGACCTGCAGGTCGAGGTGGACCCGTGCGCCGAGTTCAGCTTCGATCACCTTGCGGGCACCGGTTCCGATCTCGCCGATCCGGAAGCCGCGCTTGCCGATCAGGATGCCCTTCTGGGACTCGGTCTCGACCCAGATCTCGGCCTCGATGGTGACCAGGCCGTCCTCGCGGGTGCTGACCTTGCGTACCTTGACCTCGGCCGAATGGGGGATCTCGTCGCGAGTCCGGATCAGCACCTGGCCGCGGATCAGCTCGGCCAGCAACAGCTCAACCGGCTGGTCCGAACGGTCCCCCGGCGGGTACATGAAGTGACCCTCGGGCATCATCGAGGCCAGGTGCTGCCGCAGTTCGCTGACCCCTTCGCCCTTCAGGGCACTGATCGGGAAGACCTCGTCGACCCCCTTCAGCGCCGCTGCCTCCTGGAGCACCGGAACCACCGCGCGGCCGAGCCGATCAGACTTGTTCACCGCACAGATCACCGGGATCTCCAGCCTGGCTTCGAGCAGGCCGGCGGCGATGTAGCGGTCACCGGGGCCGACCCCTTCCTCGCCGTTGATGACCAGCAGGGCCACGTCGGCGTCGGCAAGCTCCTGCTCCACCCGTTTCTGCATGCGGCTGGTCAACTCGTCGCGCGGGCGCTGGACCCCGGGCAGGTCGACCAGGACGATCTGGGTGCCGGCTTCGATGTCGGTGGCCACCCCGCGGATCGCCCGCCTCGTGGTCTGCGGGCGGACCGAAGCGATCGCCACGGTAGCCCCGACCAGGGCGTTGACCAGGGTCGACTTGCCGACGTTCGGACGGCCGGCCAGGCCGACGAACCCGGCCCGGGTCGGGCCCTCGGGCAGCGGCACCAGGTCCGGGTCACTCACCGGCGGCACCCCGGGCGGCGATCCGGTCCATGATCCGGTCCTGGATCTCGAACATCTTGCCGTCGTCGCTCTCGTGGTCGAATCCGCAGAGGTGGAGCACCCCGTGGACCACGGCCTCGGTCACGTCCTCGCAATGGTCTTCGCAGACGACAACGTCACCGAGTTCACGCGGACCCGGATCCGTGGCGTGCTCATCAATCGGGAACGAAAGGACGTCGGTCGGCCTGTCACGGTCACGGAAATCCCTGTTCAGCTGCCGGATGCGCGCTTCGTCGACCAGCTCGACCGCGAGGTGACCCCGGTCGACCCCGGCCTCTTCGAGGGTCGCGGCGACGGCCGACCTGAACCCGGTCGGCACGTCGTCGAGGTCGAGGCTCACTGCTTCCCCTCGCGCTCGGAGTGCTCGCCGTAGGCGGCGACGATGCGCTGGACCAGCCGGTGGCGGACCACGTCGGCGCCGCCGAACCTGACGAAACAGACGTCATCGATGCCGTCAAGGATCTCTTTCACGACGACCAGGCCGGACTGCCTTTCTTTCGGCAGGTCGATCTGGGTGACGTCGCCGGTGACCACCATCTTCGAGTTGAAGCCGAGGCGGGTCAGGAACATCTTCATCTGCTCGGGGGTGGTGTTCTGCGCTTCGTCGAGGATCACGAAGGCATCGTTCAGAGTGCGTCCGCGCATGAAGGCAAGCGGAGCGACCTCGATCACCCCGCGGTCGAAGTAGCCGTTGACCCGGTCGGGGTCGAGCATGTCGTAGAGCGCGTCGAACAGGGGCCGCAGGTAGGGGTCGACCTTGGCCTGGAGGTCTCCGGGCAGGAAGCCGAGGCTCTCCCCCGCCTCGACCGCCGGCCGGGTGAGGATGATCCGCCTGCACGTCGCCCTCGACCAGCGCCGCCGCGGCCATTGCCACCGCCAGGAAGGTCTTGCCGGTACCGGCCGGGCCGATGCCGAAGGTGACCGTGTTCTCCCGGATCGAGTCGACGTAGAGCTTCTGGTTGACCGTCTTCGGCGCGACCTTCGTATTGCGGTTGTGCCAGACGACGTCCTTGAGAACTTCGGAACTGCGCTTCGATGACTGAATCGCGTTTGTCACCGAGTTGAGCGTGTCGGGTTCGACCTCGTGGCCGTCCTCGATCAGGTCGACCATCTCCTCGACCAGCTTCGCCGCCTGGTCCATCTCGGTCTCCTCGCCCTCCAGGGTGAGCAGGTTGCCCCTGAGGTGGACCTTGCTGGTGGTCCGTTCCCTGAGCGCCCTGAGCACCGAGTCGCCGGACCCGGCAAGCTCGGCTGCGACCTCGTTTTCGAGCGTCAGAGTCCTACGCGGCAAGCTGCTCCTTGACCGCGGTGCTGACCCGCCTGCCGTCGGCCCGGCCGCCGACCTTGTCCTTCAGCGCACCCATGACCTGACCCATCTGCTTCGGGCTTTCGGCGCCGGTGGCCTTGATCGCCTCAGCGACCAGCGCGTTGAGCTCCTCATCGCTGAGCTGGGCGGGCAGGTAATCGGCGATCAGCCCGGCCTCGAAGCTCTCGGCCTCGGCCTGTTCGGTGCGTCCGGCCTGGGCGTAGGCCTCGGCGGCCTCGAGGCGCTTCTTGCGCTCCCGCTGCAGCACCGCGATCTCGTCGCCCTTGCCCATTTTCGCGTCCTGCTGGAGGACGTCCTGGATCATGCGCAGGGCCGATGAGCGCTGGCGATCACCGGCCTTCATCGCCTCCCGGGCGTCGTCGCGGATCTGTTCGACGGTTGACATGCCTCAAGCGTACCTGAGCGCTTCGACCCTGCCGGTCAGCGGCAGCTGGAGGAAGCGTGTCCCGAGTTCGACGAAGGAGTCGACATCGCCGGTGACCATGAAGCGGTAGCCGCCCTCGCCATCGCCTTCGACCAGTTCACCCCGCTCGGCCAGGCTGCGCTGGACGGCGGCGGCGATGGCGTGACCGGCGGTCACCAGTCGGACGTCGCGGCCGAGGAATCGCTGCAGCATCGGCGCGACCAGCGGGTAGTGGGTGCAGCCGAGGATCAGCGTGTCCACCCCGGCCGTCTTCAGCGGCTCGCAGTAACCCCTCACCGTGTCCATGACGCTCTGGTCGAAAGGAAAGCCCCGCTGGATGATCGGGGCGAGGTCGGGGGCCGCGACCTCGGTCACGATCAGCGGCCTGCCCTGGGCTTCGAGCGCCCGGCGGTAGGCCCCGCTGGAGACGGTCGCCGGTGTGGCCAGCACTCCGACCCGGCCGGACCCGGTGATCGCGGCGGCGATCTCTGCCTCCGGTCCGATCACGGTGACCACCGGCACGCCTTCCCCGGCGGCGATCTCCCGGATAAGGTCGCCGGCGGCCGAGGTGGCCGAGTTGCAGGCGACGACGATCATCTTGACCTCGTTCTCCAGCAGGACCGCGGTGATCGCCCGTGCACGTTCACGAAGCTCCTCGGGGGATTTTGTCCCGTAGGGGAAATGGCCGCTGTCGCCGACGTAGAGGAAGTCCTCCTGTGGCAGTGACACAAGGCATTCGTGAAGCACGGTGAGGCCGCCGACACCCGAGTCGATGAAGCCGATGCTCACCGGGCCTCCAGCAGCAGCCCGCCCCAGTCATCGAGCGCCCGGAACTCGACCGGAAGGAGACCGTGCGGTCCGAAGGCGGCCTCCACCCGCGAGCGTTCGGACTCCAGCAGGCCCGAGCAGACCAGGGTCTGCGGGCAGTTCTCCGGGGTGATCTGAGAGGCGACCAGCTCAAGAAGTGGTGCCGTGAGGTTGGCGACCGTGGTCGCGGCGAGGTCCGGCAGACCATCGCGCAGGTCGCGGCGCTCGAGCTTCAGGTCGACTCCGTTGACCCCGGCATTCTCGATCGCCGCCTCGATGGCGGCGGCCTCGTGGTCGCAGCCGTAGACCGGACCCCAGCCGAGCTTGGCGGCGGCGATCGCCAGCACGGCGGAGCCCGTGCCGAGGTCGGTCAGCGGGCCGGCCGCACGACCCCGGTCATGAAGGTCGAGCAGCAGGCCGAGGCTCAGTCGTGTTGTCGGATGGGCACCGGTACCGAATGCCTGGCCCGGATCGACCACAACCTCGAAGGCATCGGGCTCCGGTGGTTCCCACGGGGGGCGAAGCCAGGCTGAAGTCCCCCGCGGCGCGGCCGAGCCTTCTCCCGCGGTCACCTCGACCGGGCGATGGAACTCGCGCCAGCGATCGGCCCAGTCGTCGGCGACCTCGCTGGCTTCGAGCTCGACCAGTCCGTCGCCGGTCGCCACTTCGAGCTCACCGACGTCGGGCAGCTCGCCTTCGGCGCCGTAGATCGCGTACTCGACGAAGCCCTCGCCGGTCGTCTCTTCCACCCCGCCCGGTGCCAGCACTGTCAACTCGGCCAGCACCATCTCGGCCTGCTCGGGCCGGCAGCGCACCGCCAGGCGGATCATCCGCTCCAGGCCCGCCGCATGCGCGAGAACAGACCCGACTCCTCCTCGTGGCGGTTGCTCTCGCCGATCGTCTGGTCGAGCTCGCTCGCGATCTTCATCTGCTCCTCGCTGAGGTTGGCCGGCACGACCACGTTGAAGACGAAGCGATGGACGCCGCGCCGCCTGGATCCACCGACCCGGGGAAGGCCTTTGCCTTTGAGCTGCTTCTCGGCTCCCGGCTGGGTTCCGGGGTCGACCTCGATCCGTTCGGCGCCGTCGAGCGTCTCGACCTCGATC
The DNA here is from genome assembly GCA_963717235.1 of uncultured Solirubrobacterales bacterium. Lineage (GTDB taxonomy): Bacteria > Actinomycetota > Thermoleophilia > Solirubrobacterales > 70-9 > 67-14. The sequence goes on from CAVQVQ010000005.1 coordinate 561,922, forward strand.
GAATCACCGATCATCGCTTTGGTCGCGTCCAGCGGGACGACCGTGATCAGGTCCTGGCCGTCGCGCAGCATCCCGGGCTTCTCTCTGACCACGACCTCCACGTAGAGATCACCGGCCGGCGCCCCGGGCTCACCGGCATGGCCGGCCCCGGCGATCCGCATCCGCTGGCCGGTCTCGATTCCGGCCGGGACGTCGACCTGCCAGGTCTTCGAGGTGTGGCGGCGGCCGAGGCCGGAGCACTCGGCGCAGGGGGTCTCGGCCACCCGGCCGTCACCGTGGCAGACGTCGCAGGGCGTCGCCCGGACCATCTGGCCGAAGGCGGTATTGGCAACCGATCGCAGCTCGCCGCTCCCGTCGCAGCGCTCGCAGGCATGGATCGGGGTTCCCGGTTCGGCCCCGTTGCCGCGGCAGTGCTCGCAGGTGCCGACCACCTCGAACTCGACCTCCCTGCCGACCCCTTCGAGCACGTCCTCGAGTTCGATCTCGACCGAAGTGCCGACATCGGCACCGGGCGCCGGACCACGCCGGCCGAAGCCCTGGCCCCCACCGAAGAAAGCGCTGAAGAGGTCGTCGATCGAGCCGAAGCCCTGAGCCTGGGAGGAGAAACCGCCCGACCGCAGCCCGTCATGACCGTAGCTGTCGTAGGTCGCGCGCTTTTCTTCGTCGCTCAGCACCTCGTAGGCCTCGGCGACCTCCTTGAACTTCTCTTCCGCTTCGGGGTCGTGGCCGTTGACGTCCGGGTGGAGTTCCCGGGCGACACCGCGGAAGGCCTTCTTGATCTCCGTCTGAGTGGCACTCCGGGATACCCCGAGCACCTCGTAGTAGTCGCGTTTGCTCATGAGTAGACGTTCTCGAAGTAGCGCGAGAGCTCGCGGGCGGCTTCGTTGACCGAAGTGATCGCAGTTGCGTAGTCCATCCGGGTAGGACCGACCACGCCGACCGATCCGAGGTTGCGGTGCCCGAGACCGTAGTTGGCCCCGACCACGCTGACCGAGCGCAGTTCGGGCTGGGGGTTCTCGGCCCCGATCCAGACGAAGACCGAGCGCTCGTCGATCGCCGAGCGCATCATCCTGAGCACGGATGCCCGCTGCTCCAGAGCATTCATCAGCTGGTCGATCTGCGGGAGGTCGGCCGAGCGGCGTTCGTCGAGCAGCCGGCCGGTGCCCTCGACATAGAGGGTCGACTCACCGTCGTGCTCCAGATCAACCAGGGCGGGCATCAGACGCCGGATGAACCCGGATTCCCGCTGACCGAGGCCCGGATCGAGAAGCTTCGAGGCGATCCGCCGCGAACCGACCTCGATCCCGACCAGCGATTCGTTCAGGTAGCTCGATGTCCACTCGACCAGGCCCGGGTCGACCTCCGTCCCGAAGGTGAAGGCGCGTTTGGTGACGTCGCCGGCAGAGGTGATCGCGATGACCATGACCACGTCGGGCTGGAGCAGCAGGGCTTCGACCCGGTGGATTGTCGCGGTGCCGAGCGGCGGGGCGACGACCAGGGCGAGCAGGTCGGTCATGTGGGAAAGCGCGGTCGTGGTCTCGCGCATCGCCGAGTCGACCTCGCGCCGCATCCTCGAAACCTCGATCTCGCCCTGCCCGGGCCCGCGGGCCGGCAACCTGGGGACCAGCGCCTCGACGTAGCGGCGATAGCCGAGGTCGGTCGGGACGCGGCCGGCGGATGTATGCGGGTGGTTCAGGTAGCCGCCCGCTTCGAGGGCGGCCAGCTCGGCGCGCACGGTCGAGGCGCCGCAGTCGAGGTCCGAGGATTCGACGATCGCCTTGGAGCCGACCGGACGGCCGGTCTCGAGGTAGGCCTCGACCACGAGGCCGAGAATGGTGTCCTGTCGCTCGGAGAGCATCACTTGATTGTAGGAGCGTGGAGGGGTGTGGGGCACCTCCTCCTCGACCCGAAACGTCGTCGGAGGTACCCCACACCCCTCCACGAACGCAAATCCGACGACGAAACGGCCCCAAACGAAGCGTCACCCGTGTCACGCCGCGGTCAATCCGACGCTGCACCGCCATCGCATGCCCGTAGTCCGAAGAGGCAGCGAGTCACGGGAGGCTGTAGTGCGAGGGCGATGAGGTTGTGCCGACGACGTTTCGGGTCGAGGAGGCACGACCTCATCGCCCTCGCTCACCAATGGCCTCGGAGTCAGTCGACAGCGACTACCGCGGTGGCGTTTCTGATGACCTGGTTCTCGCCCTGGGCTGCGACCACGTCGATCTCGGCGGTTTCGCCTTCGGCAGCGGTCACTTCACCCGAGACGACGATCTCCTGCTCGGGAACGCTCATTCCGCGGAACTGAACCGAAAGGCGCTTCAGGGAGCGCGGGTCTCCTCCGGTCGCGTCGGTTGCGGCCTTCGCGACCAGGCCCATGACGTAGAGCCCGTGGAGGATCGCACCGGGCAGGCCGACCGCCTTGGCGAAGTCGGCGTCGATGTGGATCGGGTTGAAGTCCCCGGAGGCACCCGCATAGCGATGCGGCACGTATTTGTCGGGGGTGACCTTGAGGTCTTCGATGCGGTCTCCCGCGCTCAGATCAGCCATTTCAGACACCCCTCACGATGTTGGTCCAGGTACCGCGGACGACCTCTTCGCCGTCCTGGTTGACCGAGACGGTCTCGAAAACGTAGAAGCCCTTGCCGTCCTTCTCGTGGATCGCGGCGCAGCTCGGCGTGGTCGTGATCACATCGCCCGAGCAGACCGGCTCGCCCCAGACGAACTCCTGGCCGCCGTGGACCATCGCGGCGAAGTTCATGCCGACCTCGGGGTCGAAAAGGGCCGGTCCCAGAGCCCCGGCGCTGTAGACGACACAGAACATCGGCGGCGCGACCACGTCGCGGAAACCGGCATCGCGGGCGGCCTGCGCGTCGTAGTGGATCGGCTGGTCGAAGCCGATGACCTGCGAGTACTCGCGGATCTTTTCCCGCCCCACCTGGTACTCGTGGGCCGGCCAGCTCTTTCCGACTGCCTGATCGTTGATCGTCATCGCGCCGAAACCTAGCAGCGCCCGGCCGGCGGCGATCAGGCAACGGGCGGCGCCAATCGACGGGCGGCTCAACCGCGGGAAAGCCGGGTGCGGGCAAGCCTCCAGAGATCCCTGGCCCAGCCCCCGACGAAGACCCCGATGAAGACCAGGGCGGCGGCGAGAGCCGTCCCTGCGATGGCGCCCGATATCGCCGTGGCGACCGGTGAATCGCCGCCGGGATCACCCCAGATACCGAGAGGCAGGCCGGCGAACCAGACGGGGACGACCAGTACGGCCAGAAACGCGCGCCCGGTCTTGGCGAAGGCACCGACCAGGACGAATCCCATGAGCACGAGACCAGAGGCGACTTCTTCCATGTAGCAAGCTAACCGCCGGCCCTGCTGCGGTTACCCCGGCTCTGGCGCGTCGGTAGGCTCGCTCCGATGGAAGCAGCCTCGAAACCCCGCACCGAAGGTGCCCAGGGCGCGAAGAAGTCCATACCGCTTTCGATCCTCGACCTGGCCGCGGTCGGACGCGAGGAGACGATCGCCGAAAGCTTCGCCGGCAGCGTCGAGATGGCCCGGGCCGCCGAGCGGTGCGGCTACCGGAGGGTCTGGTACGCCGAGCACCACAACATCTCCTCGATCGCCTCGTCGGCGACCGCGGTTCTGATCGCCCACATCGCCGGCAAGACGGAGACGATCCGGCTCGGGTCCGGCGGGATCATGCTGCCGAACCATTCGCCGATGATGGTCGCGGAACAGTTCGGCACGCTCGCCACGCTCCACCCCGGCCGGATCGACCTCGGCCTCGGCCGAGCGCCCGGCAGCGACCAGGCGACCACCTACGCCCTGCGGCGCGACCCGGCTGCCGCCGAGTCTTTCCCCGCGACGTGGTCGAGCTCCAGGGTCTGCTCGAGTGACGAGAGCCCGATCCCGGGTGTACGGGCCATCCCCGGCCAGGGCACACACGTTCCGCTCTACATGCTCGGCTCCTCCCTGTTCGGGGCCCAGCTCGCGGCTCAGCTGGGCCTGCCGTATGCGTTTGCATCCCACTTCGCGCCGCGAGCCCTCCACGACGCGATCGGCATCTACCGGGAGACCTTCAAGCCTTCGGACCAGCTCTCCGAGCCCTACGTGATCGCCGCGGTGGGAGCGATAGTCGCCGAAACGCCGGAATCCGCAGCCGAGCAGCTGGATGCTGCCCGCCGCCTCCGTGCCCGGGCGCTCTTCTCCCGCGGGGGCCAGAAGCTCACCGGGGATGACATCGATGCGATCCTCGCCTCCCCGCAGGCCTCGGTGGTCGACGAGATGATGACCTACAACGCCGTCGGCACCCCCGAAAGGCAGGCGCGTACCTGGAGAGGTTCCGCGACGAGACGGCAGCCGACGAGCTGATGGTCGTCCATCAGTCGAATACGGTCGAGAACCGCCTGCGCTCGGTCGAGCTGCTGCCCGAAGCGGTCGATCCGACCGGCGTCCTGAACCGCCCGCTTCGCCCGACCACCGCCAGGCGAGGTGGCAACGATCGGACCGGTCACCCGCGTCGAGGCGCTACCAGGGGATCGGCTCGCGGTCGCGGAAGAACCCGCCGGTGGGGCCGTCGTCGGGGAGCGTCGCCAGCCAGATCGCGGTATCGGCTCCCTCTTCGATCGAACGGTGAGCCTGCGGCCCGCCGAGGTCAGTCCTGACCCAGCCCGGGCACATGGTGTTGATCAGGATGCCGTTTTCGCCCTCCTCGTTGGCAAGCACCCTGGTCAGCGCGTTCAGCGCGACCTTCGACGCCCGGTAGCTGGCGGCGCCCCTGCCCATATCGCTGAGCTGACCCATCCCCGAAGAAACGTTGACTATGCGCCCGTGCTGACTCTCGCGCAGCAGCGGTAGCGCGGCCTGGGTCAGCGCCCAGGCACCGATCAGATTGATCTCGATGACCTCGCGGGCATCGTCGAGGTCGACATCGGCGGCCGGCACGCCGTAGTGGCCCATAACCCCGGCGTTGTTGACCAGTACGTCGAGACCTCCGCTGTCGGCGGATATCGCCTCGACCACGCTGTCGACCGATTCTTGGTCGGTGACCTCCATGGGGAGCCCGTGGACCGATCCGGAAACGCCGTCGGACAACTCACCCGCCGCCCGTTCGGCCGTCGCCCCGTCACGCGCCGTGATCACGACCCGATACCCCTGCTCGGCCAGCCCGAGGGCGATGCCCCGTCCGATACCCCTTGCCCCGCCACTGATCAATGCGTTTGGTGAACTCATCGGCACCGATGCTACGGGGTCGCCTGACCGGCGCCGGCGATCGCTCAGTCGTCGAGTTCGAGTACGGCCAGGAAGGCTTCCTGGGGGACCTCGACGCTGCCGACGTTCTTCATGCGCTTCTTGCCCTTCTTCTGCTTTTCGAGAAGCTTGCGCTTGCGGGTGACGTCGCCTCCGTAGAGCTTGGCGGTGACGTCCTTTCGAACCGCCTTGACCGTCTCGCGGGCGAGGATGCGGGCGCCGACCGCTGCCTGGACCGGGATGTCGAACTGCTGGCGGGGGATGGTCTTGCGAAGCCGCGCGACCAGGTCCTTGCCCTGGTTGTAAGCGAAGTCCTTGTGGGCGATGACCGAGAGCGCGTCGACCTTGTCGCCGGCCAGCAGCACGTCGACCTTGACCAGCTCGGAGGCCTGGTTGCCGATCGGCTCGTAGTCGAGCGAAGCGTAGCCGCGGGTCGATGACTTGAGCACGTCGAAGAAGTCGAGCACGATCTCCGCCAGCGGCAGCTCGTAGCGGATCTGGACCCGGTTCGGGCTCAGGTAGTCCATCCCCTTGTGGGTGCCCCGGCGGCTCTGGCAAAGCTCCATGACCGGCCCGACGAACTCCGAAGGCGTGATGATCGTGGCGGCGATGTAGGGCTCTTCGATCGACTCGATCACGCCCGGGTCCGGCATCTCGGTAGGGCTCCTGACCTCGACTGTCTCACCGTTGGTCAGGTGGACCTCATAGCGCACGGTCGGGCTGGTGGCCAGCAGCTCGAGGCCGTATTCACGCTCGAGGCGCTCACGCACGATCTCCATGTGCAACAGGCCGAGGAAGCCGCAACGGAAACCGAACCCCAAGGCGTCGGAGGTCTCGGGCTCCCAGCTCAGTGCGGCATCGTTGAGGCCCATCTTGTCGAGCGCGTCACGCAGGTCCTCGTAGCGCTCGGTATCGATCGGGAACAGCCCGCAGAAGACCATCGGCTTGACGTCCCGGTACCCCTCCAGGGGCTCTGAGGCGGGATTGGCGAGGTCGGTCAGCGTATCGCCGACCCTCAGCTTGGCGACGTCCTTGATGCCGGTGATCACGTAGCCGACCTCGCCGACATCGATCTCCTTCACCGGCGTCATCACCGGCCTGAAGAAGCCGATGTCGTCCAGCTCGGCCTCGGTCCCGTTCTGCATCGCGAGGATGTGGCCGTTCTTGCGGAACTTGCCGTCCATCATCCTCACGTAGGCGATCACGCCCCGGTAAGGATCGAATTCGGAGTCGAAGATCAGGGCCCGCGAAGGCGCATCGGGGTCGCCGGCCGGAGGCGGAACCCGCTTGACGATCGCCTCGAGTACCTCGGGCACGCCCTCGCCGGTCTTGGCCGAGATCTTGAGGATCTGGTCCGGGTCGACCCCGAGCAGGTCGGAGACCTCTCCGGCGACGCGCTCGGGCTCGGCTCCGGGCAGATCGACCTTGTTGAGGACCGGGATGAGCTCGAGTCCGTTCTCGATCGCCAGGTAGGTGTTGGCGACGGTCTGGGCCTCGACCCCCTGGGCGGCGTCGACCACCAGCAGGGCGCCTTCACATGCGGCCAGGCTGCGTGAGACCTCGTAGGAGAAGTCAACGTGGCCCGGCGTGTCGATCAGGTGAAGGTGGTAGGTCTGGCCGTCCTCCGACTTGAACTCGACCCTCACCGCCTGGGCCTTGATCGTGATCCCCCGCTCCCGCTCGAGGTCCATCGAGTCGAGTACCTGGGCGCGCATCTTGAGCGGGTCGACCGCCCCGGTGATTTCCAGGATGCGGTCAGCCAGGGTCGACTTGCCGTGGTCGATGTGGGCGATGATCGAGAAGTTTCTGATGCGTTCCATGCGGACTGCGCAGTATGAAGACCGACGGGCGCCGGGGACACGCCGCTGCTCAGGGGCAGGTCGCGGGGTCGAGCGGCCCGGCGAGCTCGTAGATCACCGTCGGTGGGGTCTTCAGGACTTCGACCGCATTCGGGTCGTCTTCGATCCAGCCGGTTTCCCGGGGGAAGGGCCGATCCGGGTTCTCGCGATCGAGGGTGAGCACCAGGTAGCGGTAGTCACCTCTGGCGACCGCATCGCGGAACTGCTCGCAGCTGTCGGTCTTGACGAAGCCACCGTGGGGGCCGGGAACGCCGAGGTACTGGACCTCGTTGTCCAGCCGGGTGCCGAACAGTGGGTACTGGCGCGTGGCGTTGGTGCCGATCGACTCGCCTTCGATCCCGCGGGCCCAGACGAAGGCCTCCGAGAGCCCCGCAGTGGTGAACTCGGGGCTGGCGTAGCGGTTGTCGAAGTAGCGGTCCTGAACGCCGTACCCGAGCAGGACCACGAGCGCCAGCGCCGCAGCGGAGCCGACCAGGACCCCGCGGCCGGAACCTTCCCTCTTCTCCCCCCTTCTGCGAAGCACGAAGAACAGGCCCACCGCGGTGAAGACGGCGGCTGCGCCCAGCAGTGCACCGACCAGGTCGAGTGCCGGCCAGGACCGGCCGCCGAAGACGACGAAAGGCGTCAGCAGCACCAGGGTGGCCATGGTCAGCCGGCCGGCGAAGCCGCCGCGCGATGCGGTAGCGCCGCCAAGCAGCGCGAGGCCGACGGCCAGCGCCGGTGCGAGGTAACGCAGGCCGGATACGAAGCCGGCGGGCGCGCCTTCCGGACCCGAGGCCGAGGTCGGGGCGGCGATCCAGGCGAAGAGCAGGGCGAGTGCGACTAGTGCGCCCGCCTTGAGCGCCCGGTCGGATCCCCGCCAGAGCGACAGAACCACTCCGGCCGTGGCCAGCCCGACAAGCAGCACCCAGCCCTCACCGAAGCCCTCGGCGAGGCCTGGAAAGAACCAGTCACCGATGACCCCCGGATCACCGAGATAACTCAGCACGGATGCCTGGTCCCTGCCGCCGAGTTCCTGGTCGGGACCCGGAAGGGCCAGGGGACCGAGCGAGTCGACCCACGGAAGCGGGTTGCCGCTCTGAATGAGGTTGCGCAGGTACCAGTAGCCGCCGCCCAGGGCCAGTCCCGCCGGGGCGATCCAGCCGGCCCTCCGGCGACCGGCGGATTCCGACAGCCAGACGGCCGCGAGCGCCAGGGCGATCGCCGCCGGGATGAAGTTGATCTTGGTTCCGGCGGCGAGGCCGGCGGCGATCGCGATTACGACCAGTGGGCCGGGCGCGAGCCTGCGACCACCGGCGCAGCTGTCGACCAGCACCGCCAGGCCGGCCAGCAGGAAGAAGATGCCGACGATGTCGTTGCGGGCCTCACCGGCCTGATCCGCCATGGCCGCCGACCCCAGGACCAGGGCGACTCCGGCGAGGGAAGCCGGGGCTCCTCCGTAGGGCCGCCCGATCGCCCAGGCGGCGACCAGGCAGCCGCCGAGCCAGCCGAGGTTGATCAGGGGCGAAAGCAGGTCGTTCCCGAAACCGAGGACACCGAGTGAATGGACCAGCTCCGAGTTCTGGGGGTAGAACCAGCTGAGGAACTGCGGAGCCAGGAAATGCAGCGAGAAAGTGTCGCCGGATGCGGCGAAGCCGGCCGCGAAAGGCCCGTGGTACCAGGTCGAATCGAAGCCGGTCATGCCAGTACCGAGCTTCTGCCAGACCTCGACCGCGAAGGCGCCGACCACCAGCGAGGCGATCGCCAGCCCGGCCGCGCCGAGCAGCAGGGAACTCGATCCGACGGCGGGTGGGGGCTGATCCGGAGCGGGCAAACGACCGCCCCGGTGCCGGGTGGCCGCCGCCCCCGCCACCAGGAAAAACAAATAGAGCCAGCCGTTCAGCAGCCCGATAGTGCCGAGCAGAAGCGCCACCACCGTGGCGGCCGCTGTCGCTATGACCACGCAGGCGACCCAGAGCGCCGGCCCTCGCCGGCCGGGCAGCAATCTGGTTCCGAGGCCGACGGCGATCAGCACCAGGGAGACCAGACCGGCCAGCACGGCGACCGCGCCGAGGATGTAGTCGAAGGCCCCCACTACCGGCGTCGGGCCAGGGAGAGGATCTGGTCGAGTTCGGCGATGCGCAGCAGCCGGCTGCAGGCGAGGTAAGCGATGCCGCCGAGGCCGAGTGCGACCGAGACGGCGATGATCTGGCCCAGAAGCTCCCGGCCGAGCGCCTGGTCAAGCAGCGACCAGGTCTCGTAGCTGACCCCGGCGAGCACCGCCGACCCGATGGCGACCCGGATCGTGGTCGAGATGAACCTGGTCGCCTCGATCCCGCCCAGCCTCGAGCGCAGCAGAACGACCTGGGCGACGACCGAAAACGTGGTGGCGATCGCGGTGGCGGCGACGATTCCGGCCACGCCGTAGGGCTCGTACAGCAGGTAGGACGCCAGCGCGGTGACCGCGAGGTTGGCGCCCGCGATCGCGGTCGGGATCCAGGGTTGCTGGAGACCGAAGAAAGTACGGCTGAGGAGGAGGAACATGCCGTTGGTCGGCAGCGAGAAAGCGAACCAGAACAGCGCCGTGGCGACCAGCGTGGTCTGCTCGGGGCCGAACTCGCCACGCTCGTAGACGATCCGGATCATCGGTTCCGACAGCACCAGGATCGCCGCGGTGGCCGGCAGCAGGATGAAGACGATCTGCCGCATCCCCTTGGCCAGGGTTTCGCGCAGGTTCTCGTAGTCACCGCGGGAGGCAAAACGGGCCAGGGTCGGGAAAAGCACCGTGGCGATCGCCACCGAGAAGATGCCCTGGGGCAGCTGGTAGATGCGGAAGGCCTTGTCGATCGCCGCGGGGGCCTCGTTGCTGACCAGCGAGCCGAAGAAGCTGTTTACCAGCAGGTTGAAGTTGATCAGTCCGAGGCTGAGCGTGACCGGGACCATCAGCAGCAGAACCCGACGCACGTTCGGGTCCTTGAAGTCGACCTTGAAGGTGAAACGGAAGGGCGTGTGGCGGAGGTCCCAGGTCGGGATGGCGAGCTGGACCACGGTGCCGGCGACGACTCCGATCGCGTAGGCGTAGATCTGCTTGTCCTCCGGGAACAGGGGAACGGTGCCGACGACCACGGCGATGATCGTCAGGTTCCAGAAAAGCGGGGAGATCGCGAAGGCCCCGAAACGGTCGTAGCTGTTGAGGATGCCGACCACCACCCCGGTTATTCCGAGCAGGACGAGGATCGGGAAGATGATCTGGGAAAGAACGATCATCAGGCTCTCGATCTCGCCGGTGAAGCCTGGCGCGAATAGCGGCATGATCAGCCCGGCGCCGAGGATGAAGACCGCGGTGATCGCACCGAGCACCATGGTCACCAGGAGCAGCATGGTCGAAGCCATGCGGAAGGCTTCCTTGACCTTTCCCCGTTCGATCTGCTCGGTGAAGATCGGCACGAAAGCCGGCTGCAGGGCGGCGTCGGCGAAAAGGGCGCGGATCAGGTTCGGGACCTGGAAAGCGACGGTGAAGGCGGACATCGGTCCGGAGATGCCGAAGTAGCTGGCGGCGACCACCTCGCGACCCAGACCGGCGATCCGCGAGGCGGCCGTGGCGATCGAGAAGAAGGCGGTCGAGCGGGCCAGGCGGCCGGCCTTCGCCGGAGGCGCGGCGGCCTCTTCGGTCACGGTGCCGCCGGCCGGGCCCTCGGCTTCGACCGCGCTCTCGGCTTCGACCTCCTCGACCAGCGGGCCGGTCAGGAAGCTCGAAACGCCGCCTTCTTCACCTATTTCACCCCTGGCCGACCAGCTCGAAGCGGGCGTCTCAGGCGGCCTCACAGCCCGTTCGGCCCGCTCCCGGGCGTCCAGGATCGCCCGCTCAGCGGCAGCGGCAGCGGCCTCGAACGAGTCGAGTCCCTGGTCCCCGGCGGGGTCTCTATCGGGGTCGCTAGGCGGTTCCAAGCTCGCTATCGGTATAGTCGGCGACCGCTCGTGAGGGGATTCCCCCGACAGCGAGCAGGAAAAAGATCATGGCCAACATAGCCTCACAGAAAAAACGAATCCTTCGCACCGAACGTGAACGTGTCGAGAACCGGCAGGTCACGAGCGCGATCAAGACCTACTTCAACCGCCTCGAGAAGGCGGCTGAGGAAGGCGACGCCGAAGCGGTAGCCACCGAGCACCGTGCGCTCGTATCCAAGATCGACAAGGCCGTCCAGCGCGGCGCGATCCACCGCAACAACGGCGCCCGCAAGAAGTCCCGAGCCGCCCGCATCGCGGCCGGCGACGCTTCCTGAGCCAAATTCCGGCCGAACTGCCGGCCACCCGGCCTCAGCCGGAGTCATCGGTTGCCGACAGAAGCGCCAGGTCGAGGGCCAGCTCATCCGGGTACTCCGCCCCGCCACGGGTCCACAGCTCGAGGTCGGCGAGAGCCACCGCCGCGGCTCGCAGCTGATCCAGCGAAGAGCCTCGGGCGGACTCGATCACCTGCCTGGCGATGAAAGGCGGTGCCTTCAGCCGGCGCTCGACCCGGTTCGGCGGCACTCCCGCTTCGAGTAGCGACAGCGCCAGGTGCGCCCTGCGAACGGCGGTCGCAGTCGGGTAGACCATGCCGGCGACGCTCGCGCCCTGGCTGACCAGCCGCCCGGCGGTTCGAAGCGCGGCGGCGCGGTCACCTTCGACCACGGCGTCGCCCAGGGCGAAACCCTTGGTCTCGCTGTTGTCGGCGACCATCTCCTCGAGGTCCTCCAGCTCGACCCGTCCGCCCTGGCCGGCCCAGAGCGCCAGCCGGTCGAGTTCGTTCTCAAGCCGGCTGAGGCTTTCGCCGAGATGAGAGACGAGCAGGCCGGCGGCGTCGGGTGAGAGTTCGAAGCCGCGGGCCGCCGCGGACTTGACCAGATGACCCGGAAGCCGGGCCCGCGAGGGTGCTTCATAGCTGAGGACCGCACCGTCGACCGCGGCAACGGCTTCGGCGATACCGGGCGGGACCTTGCCGCGGGCGATCAGCACGACCGTGACCTCGGGCGGCGCGGCAGCCACCGACTCGGCCACGCGTTCGGCCTGACGCTTGCCCCACTTCTCGATGTTGTCTGCCAGCACGTAACGGCGGCCGGGCATCAGTGACATCGACGCGACCGAGGCGACCAGGCCGTCGGCGTCGGGACTCCCCCGGTTCTCGATCGGGTCGAATATCTCGAGCGAGGCTGTGCCGCCCTCGCCCTCGGCCCGTTTTCTGAGCCTCATGCGGGCGTGGTCGATCTTGGCCTCGTCAGTGCCGTGGATCAGGTAGGCCCTTTTCATCTCGTCCGCCACCGATCCATTCTCCCCCCTCCGGCGGCGGACCGGTGTGCCGCTTCACCTGCCGGTCTCGACCGAGAGACCAAGATCCGAGATGACCAGCGAAACGGTGCCGTCGAGGTCGGTCCTCAGTACCCGGGAACCGGATTCGGCCAGGGTTTTGAGGACCTGGCCGGTCGGATGCCCGTAGCCGTTGCCTTCTCCGACCGATAGGACCGAGAGGGTCGGCATCGAGCGGGCCAGCAGGCCCTCCAGACCGGCATCGTCGCTGCCGTGGTGGGCCACCCTCAGCACATCGAGCGGACCGGGATCCACCGGGACCGCCTCGGCTTCGGCGTCCCCGGTCAGCAGGATGCGGTAGCCGCGGCAGGAGAGCAGGAGCATCAGCGAGCGGTCGTTGCGGTCGTCCGGAGGCCTGAAGCCGGTGCCCCTGGGCGGCGGCCAGAGCACTTCCAGTCTGAGCGGTCCGATCCTGATCCGGTCACCATCGGCGATCCGGGAAGCAACACTGCCCGACTCCCTCGCCTGATTGAGCAAAGGCCGGGGGGTCCCGTCGAAGAGGTAGCTCCCGACCGGATGTGTCGCGAAAACGTCGTAGAGCCCGCCGACGTGGTCGAGGTCGGCATGGGTCGCGATCACCGCCCCGAGGCCGTCCACACCGGCCGAAGCGAGCGCCGCTTCGATTCCACCGCCAGGTGGCCCGCCGTCGACCAGAACCGGATCGCTTCCGGAGACCCGGATCAGCGATGCGTCACCCTGGCCGACATCGAGCAGGTCGATCCGCACCTCCCCCTCCCGCGGAGCGTCGAGGCTGCGACGGCCGTCCCCGGGCAGCAGCACCAGGACGCATGCCGCAATCGCGGCAGTGATCCCCGCCGCGGTCGCACGCCTTCTCCGGATCGCCCCCGGAGGACGCCACTCGCCCGGCTCACGCGGTAGCCGGCGGGTGAGCCGGAATGCCGCCGCAACCGCCAGGGCGAGGAAGACGTAGACCGCAACGAGAAGCGGAACGGAGTCGATCCGCAGCTCGGCCACGGCCCAGGAGGGCCTGCCGAACCAGGCGGCGATCTGGGCGATATATGCGAGCAGCAGCGAGTTCAGGAGGTTGAGCGGAATCGCCAGGCCGCTCCAGAAGACGCCGAGGCCGGCCCCCGCCATGCCGAGCCACATCGCCGGCGCGACGGCGGGAAGGGCCGCCAGGTTTGCCGCGATCGTCGCCACCGGGATCCGATCGAAATGAAATGCCATCAGCGGCGCGGTCACCAGGCTGGCCGAGACGGTGACCGCGACTCCGTCGAGCAGCAACGAGCCGGCTCCGGGGCCTCCCCCGCCGGGCTCAGCCTCGCCTGCCGGACCCAGTCCGGCCAGACGTTCGCGGATCGGGCGGGCCAGCAGCGCGATCCCGACCACGGCCACGAAGCTCAGCTGCCAGCCCACGTCGGCCGTCGCCCGGGGGTTGATCAGCAGGGTGACCGCCGCGGCGAGCGCCAGCACGAAGACTCTCGATCCCGGCCGGCTCGCCGCCAGGGCGGCCAGAGAGGCCAGGCCCATGACCCCGGCGCGCTGAATCGACGGGCCGCCACCGGCCAGGGGGATGTAGACCAGGATCAGGAGAGCGAGCGCGACCAGCCGGGCGCGGTAACCGACCCCGGCCACGGCCATCACACCGATCCCGAGCAGGGAGAGCAGGGCGACGTTCTGCCCGCTCACTGCCAGCAGATGGGCGAGGCCCGAGTTCTGGAAGTCGGTGACCGTCGCCGGATCGATCTGCTGGTCCTGACCGAGAACGAATCCCCGGGCCAGCGCGCTCTCACGCTCCGGCATCGACCGGCCCAGCGCCAGCTCGGCCCGTGTCCGCAGCCGGTCGACCAATCCGGCCGCCCCGCCGCGCAGGCCGCCTGACTCCTCGACCGAGTCGGCGTAGAGCATCATCGAAAGCCCCTGGCGGTCCAGGTTGGGCCGGTACCAGTCCGGCGGAGGGCGGATCTCGCCGGCGACGGTAGCGCCCGATCCGGCCGAGAGGCCGGCGACCGGCCCGGCCGACTCGACCATGACCCGGCCGGCCTCCGAATCGAAGACGAAACGGGCGACTCCGCGTGAGGTCCTGGGCGGAGTCTCGAGATAGCCGTCGAGCCTGACCTGTGTGCCCGGGATCAGGTCGAGCGCGGTGGCGTCTATCGCGGCCAGTCTGGCACCACCGGTGGTGAGGCCGACCAGGATCGCCGCTGAGAGCAGGATTGAGGTGCCCGCGACACCGGGCCTCCCGCGGCGCACCAGCAGGACCAGCAGACAGGCCAGCCCGGCCGCGGGGCGCAGCGGACCCCCGGCTACGGCAACGAACGGCGACAGCGACAGCCCGCCGGCCGCCCCGGCTGTCGTGGCCAGGCGCCAGCCGCCGACCTCCAGCGCCGGGCGTACCCGGGCGGCCGTGCTGCTCAAGGCGCGGGCGAAGAGACCGGCGAGGACCGGGTGCCGCCCGCCTAAGGCTGGAGCCGTGACCTCAGCGCCTCCATGGTCACCGGCCCGATTCCGCTGACCTGATCGAGTTCGTCGACCGAAGAGACCCCGCCTTCGCTGTCGCGGAACTCGAGGATGCTCTGCGCGGTTACCGGACCGATGCCTTCGATCTGCTCGAGTTGCTCCTGCGTGGCCGTGCCGAGGCTTATCGGTGCATCCTCCGACGCCGCGCCGGGTGCCTCTCCGGCACCCGTCCCCGGCGCGGAAACGTCGACAGTCCGGGCCGGCACGACCACCTGCTGGCCGTCGGCCAGCAGCGCCGCCCGGTTGATCCCGGCAGAGAAGGCGCCGGGAGACGCCCCTCCGGCCCTCCTGATGGCATCGATCACCCGCTGGCCGTGCTCGAAGCGGTAGACGCCGGGCCGGCGCACCGCCCCCGATACGTCGACCACAATCCGCCGCCCGCCCGCCGCCGGCTTCAGGCCGCCGGCCTCACCGGAGCCCTCCCCCTTCGGCCCGGTCCCATCGGCCGATCCGGTCGCAGAATGCCCCGGGGCCGGCCCGGCGATCGCACCGCGATCCGTCGCCCCCCCGGAGCGCAGTGAGTTCCAACCGATCAGAGCGAGCACGCCCGCCATGGCGGCGAAGGCGAGGATTCGAGAGGGGGAGATCTCCGGCATGCCCCGAAGCTCGATCGATCGACCTCACAGATGGGTTCGCCCGGCAACAATTCTCGGGCGGAAGCGTCACAGGAGGCTGAACGTACGGTCCAGCCGGGGCCCACGAAGCGCCGGCGGGGTATCTCAGGCGGGCTTCACCACGAGGTTGACCAGCTTGCCGGGGACGACGATCTCCTTGACCGTCTCGGTGCCCTCGAGGTGCCGGGCCACGTTCCCGGCGGCGCGGGCGAGATCGAGGATCTCTTCTTTCCCGGCATCTTCGGCGACCTCGATCCGGTCGCGGACCTTGCCGTTGACCTGGACCACGATCGTGACCGTGTCCGAGCGCAGCATCTCGGGGTCGGCCTGAGGCCAGCCCGCCTCCCAGACCCGCTCGCCGGTCATCTGTTCGAAGACCTCGGAGGCCAGGTGGGGAGCGAAAGGCTGGATCAGCGACGCGGCGGTGGCGACCGCGAATCGCAGGCACCCGATTCCTTCGCCCGGGCCCTCGGCCAGCAGCCCGTCCTTGGTCCGGTAGATCTCGTTGACCAGCTCCATCACCGCGGCTATCACCGTGTTGAACTGGAACCCCCGGACGAAGTCGCGGGAGGCCTTGTCGATCGCCCAGTGGGCCTTGGTCAGCAGCTCGCGGGCCTCACCCGAGGCCTCGGCAACAGCCAGCTCCGAGAGGGCCACCGGCGATCCGGAGGCGGCCACCTCTCCGCTGACCCGCCAGAGCCTTGAGAGGAAGCGGTGGACGCCTTCCACCCCTTCGTCGGTCCAGTCGCCGCCACGCTCGGGCGGACCCATGAAGCAGACATAGGTGCGGGCGGCGTCGGCTCCGTGGCGGGCGACGTACTCGGCCGGGCTGACCGTATTGCCCTTGGACTTGGACATCTTGGCGCCGTCGCGGGTGATCATCCCCTGGGTGAAGAGGTTGGCGAACGGCTCGACCACGCCGAGGTGGCCCATGTCGGCGAGAGCCTTGACGAAGAACCTCGCGTAGAGCAGGTGGAGGATGGCGTGCTCGACGCCGCCGATGTACTGGTCGACCGGCATCCAGTGGTCGGCCGCCTCGCGCGACCAGGCCGCGTCGATCATTTCCGGCATCCAGGTAGCGCAGGAAGTACCAGGACGAGTCGACGAAGGTATCCATCGTGTCGGTCTCGCGACGTGCCTCTCCCCCGCAGTCCGGGCAGCTCGTCTCGACCCAGTCGGTCGCGGCCTCGAGCGGGCTCTTGCCTTTCGGCGCGTAGTCCTCGACTTCGGGCAGCTCGACCGGCAACTGGTCCTCGGGCACCGGCACGGTCCCGCAGGAGTCGCAGTAGACGATCGGGATCGGGGCACCCCAGTAGCGCTGACGGGAGACCAGCCAGTCGCGCAGCCGGAAGTTGATCGACGCTTTGCCCCGGCCCTCTTCGTCCAGCCAGCCGACGATCCGCTCGTAGGCCTCGCGGTTGTCGAGGCCGTCGAAGCCCCCGGAGTCGACCATCGGGCCGTCCCCGGTGTAGGGAAGTCCGGACTGTTCGGGATCGGTGCCGTCGGGCGCCTCGATCACACGGCGAACCGGGAGGTCGAAGGCCCGGGCGAAAGCGAAGTCACGCTCGTCGTGGGCGGGCACCGCCATGACCGCTCCGGTGCCGTAGTCCATCAGCACGTAGTCGGCGACGAACATCGGGATTTCCTCCCCGTTGACCGGGTTGGTCACGGTGCGGCCGAGGGGGACGCCGGTCTTCGGTCGTCCCTCGTCGCCACGCGACTGAACCGACTCGCGGGCAACCGAGTTGACGTACTCGCGCACGGTGTCCTCGGCATCGGTGCCTTCGACCAGCCGATCGAGCTCCGGATGTTCGGGGGCCAGGACGAAGAAGGTCGCCCCGAAAAGCGTGTCGGGGCGGGTGGTGAAAACCGGGAAATCGAGACCGGCGCTCTCGCATCGGAAGGTGACTTCGGCGCCTTCGGAGCGGCCGATCCAGTTCTTCTGCATGGTGATCACGTGCTCGGGCCAGGATTCGAGCTTGCCGAAGTCGGCCAGGAGCTGCTCCGCATAGGCGGTGGTGCGGAAGAACCACTGCCTGAGGTTGCGGGTCACGACCTCGGTGCCGCATCGCTCGCAGCGGCCGTCGACAACCTGTTCGTTCGCGAGCACGGTGGCATCCTTGGGACACCACTGGACCGGCGCCTGGGTCCGGTAGGCAAGCCCCTCGCGGAAAAGCTGGAGGAAGATCCACTGGGTCCAGCGGTAGTACTCCGGAGTGTGGGTGGCCAGCTCCCGGTCCCAATCGACAGAGATCCCCCACTCGGTGAACTGGCGGCGGAAGGACTCGATCGACTTCTCGGTGGCCACCAGCGGAGGTACACCGGTCTTGATCGCGTTGTTCTCGGCCGGCAGCCCGAAAGAGTCGTAGCCCATCGGGTGGATGACCTCGTAGCCGTTGCGGCGCCGGAAGTGGGCGATCGCATCACCCACCGAGTAGCACTTCAGGTGTCCGACATGGGGCTCGCCCGACGGGTAGGGCAGCATCTCCAGCACATAGGACTTCGGCTTCGAAGAGTCGTATCCGGGCTGCCCCGGGTTGGGCACCTTCCAGCTGCCCTCTTCGGCCCAGAGGCGCTGCCATCTGCCCTCGATCTCGCGAGGCTCGTACCGGCTCATGGCGCGCAGTCTATGAAGACTCGGCGGCCGGAGCTTCGGCCGGCCGCCACTGCCTCACGTCGGGCAGCGGCTTGAGCATCGGCTCCACCCGGTCACGGATCGGCTCGAAGTCGGGCGGCAGCGAGAGCCTTTCGCCGAGGCTGTCGGGATGCTCGTCGGTGGCGAAGCCGGGGCCCCTGGTCGCGAGTTCGAAAAGCACTCCCCCGGGTTCGCGGAAGTAGACGGCGCGGAAGTAGAAGCGGTCGATGACCGGGGTCGCGTAGAGACCCGACCCCGAGACCTGCTTCTGCCACTCGTCCTGATCCTCGAGCCGGGTCGCCCAGGCGATGTGGTGGACGGTCCCTGCGCCGGCGAGCTGCCGCTCCTCCGGCGCCGGATCGAGCAGGTAGACGCCCGAGCGCGAGTCGGCGGCTACGCTCCAGGCGCCTTCTCCCAGCTCGTTGAAACCGAGGACCTGCGAGAGAACCTGTTCGGTGCCTTCGCTCGCGGCCGAGTAGGCACGGACCCCGTGGAAGCCGCCGATGGCGTACTCGGGCGGGACCTCGCTGTGAAGCGGCACCAGCGGCTCCTCCTCGCCGTCGTAGACGAGGAATTCGTGCTCGAGGCCTTCGGGATCGGCGAACAGCAGACCGGCGAGAGTCATATCGATACCGGTGCCGGCCAGCCGCGGGTCGGGCTCGGTGGCCACCGGACGCATGCCGGCCGACTGAAGGCGGTTGTCCCACCATGAGACGGCCTCGCTCGAGGGCAGCCGCCAGAGGATCCGGTGGACCATCCCTGCACCGGCCCTGCCGGGCCTCGCTCCGGGGTACTCGAAGAAGGTCAGGTCGAAACCCGGACTGCCTTTCTCGTCGCCGTAAAAGAGGTGGTAGACGGAGGGGTCGTCCTGGTTGACCGTCTTCTTGACCAGCCTCATCCCGAGCAGGCCGGAATAGAAGTTGACGTTCCCGGGCGCGTCTCCGGTTATGCAGCTGATGTGGTGAACACCGTTCAGGCGAATATCGCTCATCTGGCAAAGATACCCGTCCGGCGACCCGGCCCCGGCCACCGGACTTCATCCGCCGTTGCCGGATAGCATCAGGACATGGGAATCCTCAAAGCTTCAAGCACGGTCGAAGTCGCCGCCACGGTTTCGCAGTGCTACGAAATCATCTCTGACCTCGAGAGCACGCCCAACTGGCAGGAGGCGATGATCTCGGCCGAAGTGCTGTCCAAGGACGCTGAAGGACGGGCCGAGCTGGTCGAGATCAAGTCCGACGCGAAAGTGCGGACCGTAACCTCGAAAATCGCTTTTGCCTACCAGCCGGAGACCGGCATGACCTGGGAGCAGAAGAAGGGCGACATGAAGTGGATGACCGGCTCCTGGAGACTCGAGGAGATCGAGAGCGGCCTGACCCGCGCGATCTACGCGCTGGAGGCCGACACCGGGCGCATGCTCGGCCTGCTGCTCAAGGGGCCGGTTGAAGACAAGGTCAAGGGCTGGCTGACCAACGACGCCACCTCCGGCCTGAAGAAGCACGTCGAGTCCGGCTGAAGAACAACCCACCGGCCAAGGCCGTCATGGCAGCAACCCTCGCGCTCAGGCCTCTTCGGTAAGCGGCGAGTAGGTATCAGGACGCCTGGTCCCGAGGAAGGGGAACAGGTCGAGCCAGTCCTTGCGCTGGTCGAGATCGAGGTCGGCGACGAGCACCGCCGGCCGGTCGCGCGGCGCCTGGACCAGCACCCGACCGTAGGGATCGGAGATGAAAGAGGAGCCGTAGAAGGTCAGCGGGTCCTCGGTCCCGATCCGGTTGACCGCGACCATGAAGGTGCCGTTGGCGATGCCGTTGCCGACGATGACCCTTTCCCAGAGCGGCTCGGTATCGAAGCCCGGGTGGTCCGGCTCCGACCCGATCGCAGTCGGGTAGACGATGACCTCGGCGCCGCCGAGTGAGTAGGCCCTGGCCAGTTCGGGGAACCACTGGTCCCAGCAGGTCGGGAAGCCGAAGCTGGCCTCCCCCACGGCGATCACCGGATAGCCGGTATCGCCGGGCCTGAAGTAGCGGTCTTCGTAGTAGCCGGCGGTCACCGGGATGTGGAGCTTCCTTGTCCGGGCGACCAGCTCGCCTCCGGGAGCGACACAGATCGCGGTGTTGAAACCGATCCCCCCGTCGTCTGCCTTTTCGTAGAGCGAGGCATGTACAAAGGCCCCGGTCTCGGCGGCCATTCGCCTGGCGAAACTCGTGGTCGCTCCGTCCTCCACGTCCTCCGCGAACGAGGCCGCCTCTGCCACCCGGTCCTCGGTCACCGCGAAGTAGGGAGAAAGAGTCAGCTCCTGGAGGCAGACGATCTCGGCGCCGCGCTCGGCGGCGATCCGGATACCCGCTGCCAGCGAGTCCAGGTGGGCCTCGGCATCGGGATCCCAGGCCTGCTGGACCGCACCTACGCGGTAGGGGGCCCGGCTCGGTGCCTCAACCCTGGCCAGGGACTCGGGCGGCGGGCCGGTGGCGTCGATGATCTCGAATTTCTGCTCGCTCAATTCGTCTCCTCAACCCTCTCCTCGCAAGTATTGCCTGTACCGCCGAGCCTACCGCTCAGGCGGCCGGGACCTGCTGGGTGATGCAGTGGATGCCGCCGCCACCGAGGGCCAGGGTCCGGCCGTCGATGCCGATCGGCTCACGATCCGGGAACAGCTCACCGATCCGGCGCAGGGCTTCCGCGTCCGTCTCGGGGTCAACACCACCGACCGGCACGATCAGGGCACCGTTGGCGACGTAGAAGTTCGTATACGGGACCACCACGACTCCGTCGTCCTCACCGGCGATCCGGGGGAGCAGCTCGAGTTCGACCACTTCGATCCCGGCCTGCTCGAGGCGACGGCGGTTCTCGCGGGTGCTTTCCCAGTTGGCGTCGGACTGCTCGGCCACCGTCTGAAGCAGGGCCTTCCCGGGCTCGAAGAAGCAGCAGATATTGTCGACGTGGCCGTCGGTATCGACGTCCTCGAGCAGCCCGTCTCCGAGCCAGACCACCTGCTCGACCCCCAGCCGACCGGTCAGCTCGGCGGCGATCTCCCGGTAGCCCAGATCCGGATTCCTGCTCGGGTCGAGCAGGCACTGTTCAGTGGTGACCAGCAGCCCCTCGCCGTCCACTGCGATCGACCCGCCTTCGAGAACCATCGGGCTTTCAATCCGCTCGATGCCGAGGTGCTCGATGATGCGCCTCGCCACCGCGGCGTCGTTCTCGTAGGGAGTGAAAGCCTCGCCCCAGGCGTTGAAGCGGAAGTCCACCCCGGCGCGGCCGCCGGCTCCGTCGGTGAGAAAGATCGGCCCGGAATCTCGCAGCCACGAGTCGTCGATCGCCACTTCCAGGAGCTCGACGTTCTGCGACGGCACCCGCGAGCGGGCGTCTGCGGCCTGGGACGGGTCGACCACCAGGAGGACCGGCTCGAACTCGGAGATCGCCGCGACCACTTCGGCGTGGGTCTGCCGGGCGGCCTCGATCGTGGTTCCCCGCCAGGCGTCCTCGCGCTGCGGCCACGCCACCAGGGTCAGCTCATGCGGCGCCCACTCGGCCGGCATGGAAAGGCCGGAGGCAGCGGACCGGGCGTCATCACCAGAAGGGGCGGAATCCATGGGGTTGATCCTACCCACCCCCCGACTTCAAGCCAGCCGCTGCCAGTGAGGCCGGATTGAGAGCGGACCCGACGCTCCCGATCCCAGGGACCGGCGGGGCGGGTCAAATCAAGTGGAGCTACCCGGGATCGAACCGGGGACCTCTTGCATGCCATGCAAGCGCTCTGCCAGCTGAGCTATAGCCCCAAACGGTGAAGCAATGGCCATTTTACAGCGATCGGCCGCGGAGCCCGGGTTCCTCCCGCCGAGAGGCCGGCCCGGAAGCGTTCGGTGGCCGGTCAGGCGGCCGGGACGGACTCCTGGCCGGGCTCACCCGGTGGGCTCAATTCGAGTTCGAGGCGGGGTGCTTCGTGCCACAGGTCTTCGAGGTCGTACCTGCCCCGGGCTTCCTCGGTGAAAACGTGAAATACGCAGTCGAGGTAGTCGAGAACCCGCCAGCCGACGTTGTCGGAACGGTCGGGATTTGCCGGCAGCATCGAGTGGTCCTGCTTCATCCTGATGTGCACGTCGTCAGCGATCGCTTCCGCCTGGCGGTCGTTGCGCGCCGTGCAGATGACCAGGTAGTCGGTGTAGGTGACCAGTTCGCGCATGTCGAGCGCGACGATCTCACCGGCCAGCTTGGCGTCGGCCAGGCGGACGATCTCGGTTGTCAGCTCTTCACTGTTCAGACCCATATACCCCTTCATTGTTGATCATTTGATTCACTGCCGCCGGGACCAGGTCATCCAACGGCAGGCCGGCAGCGATGCGCTCACGGACCAGGCTCGAAGAAACTTCGGACTCCGGCATCTCGATGAAAGCGAGCCGATCGCTTGCCCCGAGCCGATCGAATACCGCCTCAACTTCGCCACGATCCACCTCCGGCCGCCCTGCGACCGCGACCCGGGCCAGTTCGAGGATCCGCTCCGGGCGCTTCCAGCCGCCGAAGCCACTGGCCGTATCGGCGCCCATCAACAGGTGGATCTCGCTGTCCGGGTTGTCCGCTGCAATCTGCTCAAGAGTGACATGCGTATAGGACGGTCCTTCGCGATCGACCTCGATGCCCGAAACGTCCGTATCCCCGAGCCCGCCGAATGCGGCTTCGGCCAGACGCAGCCGCATCCCGGGACCGGGGTCTGATCCGGACTGTTTGTGGTACGGATCTCCGGTCGGCACGATCACGACCCGGTCCAGCCCGAGCTGCAGCCGGGCCTGCTCGACCAGTTCGAGGTGAGCGACCTGAGGCGGGTTGAAAGCCGAGCCGAAGACCCCGATCCTGTCGGGCCTGGAACGGTCCTCAGGCACGTATCTGGCCGTCGCCCCGGGCGACGTACTTGAACGTGGTCAGCTCCCTCAGGCCGATCGGCCCGCGTGCGTGGAGCTTCTGGGTCGAGTTGCCGATCTCGGCGCCCATCCCGTACTCGAAACCATCGGTGAACCGGGTGGAGGCGTTGACGTAGACCGCGGCCGCATCGACCTCGGTGGTGAAGCGATCGGCCGCCTCGTTCGAGGCGGTGACGATCGCCTCGGAATGGCCGCTGCCGTGACGGTTGACGTGGTCGATCGCGGCGTCGATATCGTCGACAACTGCGACCGCCATCTTCAGGTCGAGGAATTCGGTGTCCCAGTCGGCGGATTCCGCGGGGACGACCTCGACCCCGTCCGATGCGGCCACGGTCCGCTCGTCCCCGACCAGCTCGACGCCGTTGTCACGCAGGTCGGCCAGGACAGCGGGGAGGAACTCTGCCGCGATCGCCTGATCCACCAGCAGGGTCTCGGCCGCGTTGCAGACGCCGGGGCGGTTCACCTTGGCGTTGACCACGATCGAGCGGGCCATGTCGAGATCGGCTTCGGCGTGGACGTAGACGTGGTTGTTGCCCGACGCGGCGTACATCACCGGCACCGTCGCAACATCCTTGAGGGCGTTCTTCAGGCCCTCCCCACCGCGCGGTATCAACAGGTCGACCACGCCTTCCTGGGTGGCGAGTTCGGCCAGCTGTTCGCGCCCGCCTCCGGTCGAGAGCACAACCGAATCGGCCGGCAGCCCGGCGTCGGAAAGCCCTTCACGCACGACTTCGGCAAGGGCCGTATTGGTGCGCTCGGCGTAGCTCGAACCACGGAGCAGGATCGCGTTGCCGCTCTTGATCGTCAAAACGGCGCAGTCGATGGTCACGTTGGGCCGGGCCTCGTAGACCACCGCGACGACGCCGAGCGGCACCCGCACCTTGCTGAGCTGAATGCCGTTGTCGAGCGTGCTCTCTTCGATCACCTCGCCGACCGGGTCCTCGAGGGCGGCCACCGCCCTGACTCCCTCGGCCATCGCTTCGACGCGCGCACGATCGAGGCTGAGGCGGTCGGTGAGCGCCTCGCTCAGCCCCTGGGCGCGCTCGTCGGCGAGATCCTCGGCATTGGCAGTGAGGATCGCATCGGTGCGCTCCAGCAGACCCGCCGCGATCGAATCGAGGGCGTGGTTCTTGTCCGCGGTCGATGCGGCGGCGAGGCTGCGGGCTGCCGCCTGTGCGGCGGCGCAGTCTGCGGCGATGTCGGTGGCCGTGCTTTCCATCGCTCAATCGTAACGGGGGGCGTCAGCTCAGCACGAAGTAGTCGCGGTGGACTATCTCTTCGGAGGCCTGGGGAATCATCTCCAGGACCTCGCTGCTGCGCATACCCTTGATCCGGGCGACCTCGTCGGACGAGTAGCTGGCGATTCCTTTGCCCACCACTCCGTCAGGCGCAACCACCTCGATCGCGTCACCGGCCTCGAAACGGCCCTCAACCGCAGTGACCCCGACCGGCAGCAGGCTGGAACCGCTCTTCCTGAGCACCTTCGCGGCGCCGTCGTCGACCAGTATCCGCCCACTGGACGGCTTGGCGTAGCGCAGCCAGAGCTTGAAACTCGAAGCCGGCGATCCATGCGAGGTGAAAGTCGTGCCGACCGCTTCACCGGCCGCCGCCCTGGCCAGGTTGCCGTCAACGGTGCCGTTGCAGATCCGGACCTCGATCCCCGAAGTCGAAGCCATCTCCGCCGCAGCCACCTTGCTGCGCATGCCGCCGCTTCCGAAAACGGAGGTGCGGTCACCGATGTCTTTGTCGGCGAGGTCGTTGAAGTCTCCCACCCGCTCGATCAGCCTGGCGTCGGGGTCGGAGCCCGGATCCGCCGTGTAGACCCCGTCGGTATTGGTCAGCAGGACCAGCAGCCTGGCCTCGAGCATGATCGCCACCTGGGCGGCGAGAAAGTCGTTGTCGCCGAAGGTGATCTCGTCGGTGGCGGTGGTGTCGTTCTCGTTGATCACCGGTACCACGCCCCACTCCAGCAACCTTCTGAGGGTCTGGCGGGCGTAGAGGTAGCTGGTGCGGCTGGCCACGTCGGCGGCGGTGAGCAGGACCTGCGCGGCCGCGGCTTCGCCCTTCTCGAGGCGCGTCTCGTACTCGCGAAAGAGCGCGCCCTGGCCGACCGCGGAAGCAGCCTGGAGTTCGTCGATCGCCCGCGGACGGGCTTCCATCCCAAGGATCCTGATCCCCCGGGCGATCGAGCCCGAAGTGACCATGACCAGCGGTTCGCCGGCCCGGCGCAGCGCCGAGGCCTGCTCGCAGACGGAATCGAGCACGCCGGTGCGCAGGCTGCCGTCGTCGGCAGCCACGATCGAGGATCCGAGTTTCACTACGAGAGTCATCGGCTGACCAGCCTAGTGAGTGGCGGACGATCGACGCTCGGGGTCCCTCCCGGAGCAGGATTTGCGCCGCGGGCTTTACCGCCTACGGGTCGGTGAACTCGGGGGCCGAACCGTTGACCCCGGCGATGATCGCAGCCATCTGGTTCGGCGAACCCATCAGCCCGATCTGCAGATCTGTCTCGAGTTCGAGCGCCGCCGAGTCTGCCGCCGGCCACGCTTCTTCAAGCAGCCGCTTCGACGCCCTCACAGCGTCCGGCGAGCGGCCCGCGATCTCCGCGGCCAGTGCTCGCGCTTCATCCAGCGGCTCCGGCGTGCTGCGGGTCACCAGCCCGAGGCCGTCGGCCTCCTCGCCGGTGACCAGGCGGCCGGTGAAGGTCAGCTCCTTGGCGACATCGAGCGGGACCAGACGCGGCAGGGACGCGGTGATACCCATGTCCGGCACCAGGCCCCAGTGGACCTCGCGGATGCTCAGCTTCGCGTCGGGCGCGCTTATCCGGATGTCGGCTCCGAGCGCGATCTGGAGACCTCCCCCGAAGCAGTTGCCGTGGATCGCAGCGATGACCGGAACCGGCACCTCGATCCAGGCCGTGGCGACCCGCTGGAAAAGGTTGGCCCCGAACGAATCCCGCTGGTGCGCGTGGTCGGCGAAACCCTCCGTCTGCCCGCCGGCCAGCCAGCCGACATCGATCCCGGAGCAGAAGCTCGGCCCCTCGCCGTGAAGCACGACGGCGCGCAGGCCGGGTTCGGAGGACAGCCTTTCGGTCGCCGCGACGATGCCCCGGAGCATGTCGCCATCCAGCGCGTTGTGCTTGTCGCTGCGGACAAGGGCGACCTCGGCGACATGGTCTTCAACAGTTATTCGGACGCGTTCTTCAGACATGAAGCTGAGCCTACCCGTACCGGCCGGGAAGGCTGCCGGCGACAGCTGCTCAGTAGAGCTCGAACTCGTATTCGCCGACCCGGATCTCGTTGCCCGATTCGAAACCGGCGCGCCTCAGCTCCGCCATCACACCCATCTCGGTCAGCCGGGTCTCGAGGTAACCGAGGGCTTCGTCATTGGCCAGGTCGAAGCGGTCGAACAGGACCTCCACGCCGTGGCCGTGGATGCGGAAGACCCCCTCCCCTTCCCGCTCGACGGAGTAGCCGCCTTCGCCTTTCGGACGATAGGTCATGTGCTCGGACTCGAACTCGACATCCAGCGGCCCGGCAGCGGGCTTCGGCGCCTCGACCGTCTCCGGGACCGAGCGGACCACGGCCTCGGTCAGGGCGTCCAGGCCGGTTCCGGTGGCAGATGAAACGGCCAGCACGCCGAGCACGGTGTCGCCCAGTGCCTCTTTCCACTCGGCAACCTGATCGGCGGTATCGGCTTCGGTCCAGAGGTCGGCCTTCGAGAGCGCGACCAGCTCCGGCAGCGCTTCCAGTCCGGCACCCCAGGCCTCCAGCTCAGCCCTGACCGCCCGGTAGTTCTCCATCGGGTCGCCCGAAGACGGGGCCAGTTCGACGACGTGGACCAGCATCTTGCAGCGCTCGACATGGGCGAGGAATTCGTGGCCGAGACCGGCTCCTTCGGCGGCTCCTTCGATCAGGCCCGGGATGTCGGCGAGCACGACCTGGCGGTCGTCGCTTTCGATCGTCCCGAGTACAGGCTCAAGCGTGGTGAAGGGGTAGTCGGCGACCTTGGGGTCGGCCCGGGTCAGCCGGCTGAGCAGGGAGGACTTGCCGGCGTTTGGCAAACCGACCAGCCCCGCGTCGGCCAGCAGCTTCAGCCTCAGTTCGACCCAGCCCGATTCGCCGCTGGTCCCGTTCTCGGCAAACCTGGGTGACTGGCGCACCGAAGTCGAAAAACGCTTGTTGCCGTGGCCTCCGCGGCCACCACGGGCAAGCACTGCCGTCTGGCCCGGCTCGGTCAGGTCGATTACGGCGCCGCTGACCGAGACGGCCTGGGTTCCGGGTGGCACCCGGATGACCGTGTCTTCACCGCGGGCACCCTGTTTGCGTGCCCCTTCGCCATGGTTCCCGCTTTCGGCCCGGAAGTGCTTTGAACGCAGAATGCCGAGATCACGGCGGGAGGCATCACATTCGAGGATGACCCCGCCGCCGTGGCCGCCGTCACCGCCGTCAGGCCCGCCGCGCGGCACATGCGCCTCGCGCCGGAAGGAGATGCTGCCGTTGCCGCCGGCACCGCCTTCCACGTAGATCCTGGCCTTGTCGTAGAGCATCGGCTAAGGGTATGGGGATCGGGCCACCGCCGAAGCCGGGCTCCCGGCTCCCGGCAGCCCCGAACGACGAAGACCCGCATCAGCGGGCCTTCGCGAAGACGTTCGAGCCGGAATCGGCCGTTCGGCCGGGTACTACTCGGCGTTCAGGACCGAAATCACACGGCCCCGGCGGCCGGGCTTGAACTCGACCGTTCCCGGCCGGGTGGCGAAGATGGTGTGGTCCTTGCCCAGGCCGGTTCCGTCTCCGGGCCAGAACTGGGTGCCGCGCTGGCGGACGAGGATCTCGCCCCCGTTCACGGTCTGCCCGGCGAAGATCTTGACGCCGAGCATCTTGGGGTTGGAATCGCGGCCGTTCCTCGAGGAACCGAGGCCTTTCTTATGCGCCATCAGAGTCCTCCTTCGGAGTCTTGTCTTCGGTCTTTTCGGCTGCCGGCTTCTTCGCGGCAGGCTTCTTGGCAGCGGGTTTCTTCGCCGCAGGCTTTGCGTCGTCCTTCTTCGCCGCAGGCTTCTTGGCCGCAGGCTTCTTCGCGGCAGGCTTCTTGGCGGCAGGCTTCTTGGCGGCAGGCTTCTTCGCGACCGGCTTCTCTTCGGTCTTGGTCGCCGCGGCTTCCGCCTTCGGCTCTTCCGACTTGGCCGCGGCCTTCTTCGGCGCTGCCTTCTTCTTGGTACCTCCGCCGAGCGAGGTGACCTCGAGCCTGGTCAGCTCGGCGCGATGGCCGGCCCGACGGCTGTAGCCCTTCTTGGCCTTGTACTTGAAGACCTTGATCTTGTCGCCGCGCAGGTGCTCGGTCACGGTCGCCTCGACCTTGATCTTGGCCAGCTCATCCGCCTTGGCGACGAACTTCTCGCCGCTGACCAGCACCGGCTTCAGGGCGACCTTGTCGCCCGCTTCCGCTTCGAGGCGGTCAACGACCAGCACCGTGCCTTCTTCGACCCGATACTGCTTGCCACCACTTTCTACAACCGCGTACATGTTCTGACTCACAAGTCCTTGTCTGGGTAAATTCAGCTTCCGGCGTTGCTCTCGGGACCACGCCCACGCCTGCGTCGTCCGCGCCTGAGGCCGAACCGCCGGGAGTTTACCGACTTCCCGGATTCGGGCTCTTCAGACCCGCCCGAGCGGCTCGGGGCCGGCTCCGAAGGAGCCTCCGGGGCCGACTCGGGCGATTCCGCCGGGGACTCTTCCCTGGCCCTGCCGGCGTCGCTCGATGCCCCAGGAGGGTCATCGCCCTCGGCGGAATCGGCATCCGGGCGCCTGGCGCCCTGGCCTTCCTTTGATCCCTGGCCTCCGTTGCGGGAGCGGTTGCGACCGCCCCGGCTGCCGCGACCTCTGCGACCCGAACCTCCGCCGGAGCCGTTGCCCGAGCCATTGCCGGATCCACCGCCGGAGCCGTTCTTCTTCGGCTGGCTGCGCTCGGGCTGATCGGCGTCGGGCAGCAGCGAGGCGATCGCGGACGCCCTCTCGACGGACTCGATCCTGACCATTCTTCTCTCGCCGACCCAGTCGGCCGCTCCGGTGACGCTGATGATGTAGGAGTCGATCCTGGCGATCGCGTCGTCGGCGTTGAACATGTGCGGCTCTTCGATCGTGACCAGGACCTCTTCTTCCGGGCGGAAGGGCAGGGCCCGCTCTTCGATCGACTTGCGGTCCCCGGACTCGATCAGCTCGAAATTGCTGATCGGCAGGGCCTCTCCGCCTTCGAAGTGGAACTGCTTGCCGGTCTCCTCCTCGAGTTCCAGCAGCCCGCTCTCGCTTTGATTGAGCAGGGCCGTCACCTTGGGGTTGACCCGGATCAGGAACGCCTCGTTGTCAGCGTCGTCGGCCGCGATCTCACGCATCTTGCGCAGGCCCTCCAGTGCCACCGTCTGGGCCGAGAGCACCACGCCCTCGCCTTCGCAGGTCGGGCACTTGACGGTGAGGATCTCGCGGACTCCGTCGGTGATGTTCTGCCGGGTCATCTCGACCAGGCCGAGGGGGGATATCTCGACCAGGTAGCTCTTCGACTTGTCGGCATCGAGGGCCGAGCGCAGGGTCCCGAGAACCTTGTCCCGGTTCTTGCCGCGGGCCATGTCGATGAAGTCGATGACGATGATGCCGCCGATGTCACGCAGCCTGAGCTGGCGCACGACTTCTGCCGCAGCCTCGGTATTCACCCTGGTGATGGTCTCTTCGAGGCCACCCTTGCCACGGCCCGTGAACGATCCCGAGTTGACGTCGATCACGGTCAGGGCTTCGGTGTAGTCGATGATCAGGTAGCCACCGGAAGGCAGGTCGATCCGGGCGCCCAGCGTCGACTGGATCGCCTTTTCGATGTCCCACTTCTCGAACAGCGGCTTGTTCCCCTTGTAGAGCTCGACCCCGTCGACCAGTTCGGGTGCGGTGCGCTGGAAGAAGCTGGTGACCCGTTCGAACTGCTTCTCCTCGTCGATCACCGCCTTGTCGAACTCGTTCAGGAAGACGTCACGGAGGACCCGGACCGGCAGGTCCTGCTCCTGGAAGACCAGCGAAGGCGCCTTGACCCCCTGCTTGCGCTTTTCGAGCACGTCGTTGAGCCGATGCAGGTAGGCGATCTCGCGGACGAAGTCGGTCTTCTTGGCACCGTGGGCGGCGGTCCTCACGATCAGCCCGCCGGGGCCGTCGTAGGTGCGGCCGACCATGCGGCGCAGGCGTTCGCGCTCCTTGTCGGCCAGGCGGCGGCTGACACCGACCCCACTGCCGTTGGGTGCGTAGACGAGGTAGCGGCCGGCGATGGTCACGTTCATCGAGAGCCTCGCGCCCTTGCTCTTGATCGGGTCCTTGATCACCTGGACCAGGATCTCCTGCTTGGGCTTGATCAGCTCGTCGATCCGGCGACCCTGGCCACGGCCGCGGCGCGGGGCCTGCTGGCCGTCGGGGAGCAGGATCTCGTCGACGTGGAGGAAGCCGTTCCGCTCCAGGCCGATGTCGACGAAAGCGGCCTCCATGCCGGGCAGGACATTGTCGACCTTGCCCAGGTAGATGTTCCCGACAAGCGAGCGCCCGCCGCGGCGTTCGATGTAGACCTCGGCGACTTCGCGCTGGGACTTGACGGTTTTTGCTTCGAGTACGGCAACCCGCGTTTCACCGCGGTCGGCCGATACAACAATCGTTTTTTTCATTCAGACGTTTCCGTTCAGATTGGTTGCCCGGAGACCCCTACTGGGTCCACGGGCCTCTCTGACCGGCACGCGACTCGATGTGAATGCTCTGCAGGACCCCGATCATCAGGAAGGTGGCGATGACCGCCGACCCTCCATAGCTCATCAGCGGCAAAGGTATGCCGGTGATCGGCATGATGCCGAGGTTCATTCCCACGTTGACGAAGACCTGGAACATGATGGCGCTGGCGATTCCCGCCGCGACCAGGGTTCCGTAGAAGTTCTTCGAGAGCGTCATCAGACGCAATGCCCGCCAGAAAAGCAGGGCAAAAAGGGATAAGACCAGTGCGGCCCCGACAAACCCGTACCGCTCCGCGACCACGGCGAAAATGAAGTCCGTGTGCCGCTCGGGTACGAAGCCGAGGCGCGACTGTGTGGCCTGGTCGCCGCGGCCGGTGGTTCCACCGGATCCCGCAGCCACCTTGGCCTGGTTTTGCTGGTAACCCGCTCCTCCGATGTCGGAGGTCGGGGAAATGAAAGATGTGAGCCGCTCCTGCTGGTACTCCTTGAGTACCGGAGCTCCGGCCATCGGCATCAGTACGAGCACGACGGCTATGAACGAGACCAGTGCGGCCCCGATCGTGGCGAGATGAGACCACCGCACGCCGGCGGCGACCATGATCGCGATGGTGATCGCCCCGTAGACCAGGGAGGTCCCCAGGTCCTGGAGCAGGACCATGCCGGTCGGCGCCAGACCCAGCGCCAGATACCTCAGCGTGCGCTGCTTTTCCGAGCCACGCCGGGCGCCGTCGATCACAAATCCGGCCAGTGAGAGGATCAGCAGCAGCTTGCCCAGCTCGGCCGGCTGGAAGGTGAAGAACGGCAGGTCGAGCGACTGGGTCGAGCCCCTCGAAGTGAAGCCGAAAGCGAAGATGGTCAGGATGGATGCGCATAGGAATGTGTAGATGCCGACCCGCAGCTCGCGAAAGCGCGAATAATCGACGCGGGCGATAGCAATCATCGCCACAATACCCACGAGACCGTACACGGCTTGACGCTGAGGGAAGTAGTCGGGTGCGCCGGGGACCACCTGGGCACTGGTCTGACTCAGCGTGTAGATCGAGCAGACGAGCAGGCCCAGAGCCGAGAATGCCAGCCAGCCGTCCATGTCGCGCAGGCCCACTCTCTCGAGCAGCCCGACCTTCGGCAGGTAGCTCCCCGACTCGGCCCGGGGGATCCTCGAGGATTCCATTATTCGACGTTCCCGCTTTCGCCTTCGACCGCCTTGGCCTGGCGGCCGAAATAGGCAGAGAGGACGTCGAGGGCGATCGGCGCGGCGGTGTCGGCACCGAAGCCACCCTGCTCGACGGTCACCGCGGTGACGATCTCCGGGTCCGGGTACGGGGCCAGCACGACGTACCAGGACTGGTCGCCGTTGGGCGGACGCTCGGCGGTGCCGGTCTTGCCGGCGACCGGGATCGGGAATCCACCGAAGACCCCGTAGGAAGTTCCTTCGGGCTGCTGGGCGGCATCGTTGAGTCCTTCGAGGATGACCCTCCGCGCGTTCGGATCAAGGTCGATCGTGCGGTTGATCTCGGGCTCGAACTCATCGATCACCCGGCCGGCCGGGTCCTCCGTCTGAAGGGCGGTGTGGGGTTCGACGATGTTGCCGCCATTGCCGAGCGCCGCGTAGGCGACGGCCATCTGCAGCGGATCCGCCTGGAGGTCACCCTGGCCGATCGCCAGCTGGACGTTGTCGCCGACTGCCCAGGGGCGGTCGGTCTCCCCCTTGGCGAAGAGGTCGTTCCTCCATGCCGGCGTGGGAAGCAGGCCCGAGCCTTCGCCGGGCAGGTCGATGCCGGTCGGCTGTCCGATCCCGAACTCGCGCGACCACTGCTGGAGCTTGTTGGTGCCGTTCATGTCGGCGCCCAGGAGGTAGAAATAGACGTCGGAGGAGACCTCCATCGCCCGGCGCAGGTCCACCGGCCCGTGAGGCTCACTTCCTGCGTTGGTGAACACCTGGTCGGAGATCTCGATCTGTCCGTTGTCCTGGATCACGGTCGAGGGAGTGACCGAGCCCGCGTCGAGGCCGGCGATCGCCGTGATCGGCTTGTAGACCGAGCCGACCGGATATCCGCCACCGATCGCACGGTTGAACATCGGCGCGCCCTGGTCCTCGTCCCAGAGACGGTCGGCTTCGGCCTGGCTCAGGGGCCGGGTGAAGATCGACGGGTCGATCGTCGGGTTCGAGGCCAGACCGAGGATCTCTCCGTTGTCGACGTTCATTGTCACGAAAGCCCCCGGCAGCCCGAAGCTGGTCAGGGCCGCCTCGCCGGCAGCCTGGACCTCGGGGTCGATGGTCAGCCGCAGCGAGTCGCCCGGCTCCGGATTCTGCGACTGAAGCTCGCCTTTGACCCTGCCCAGCGAATCGACCTGGATCCGGGTCAGGCCGTTGCCTCCACGGAGAACCTGGTCGTAGGACTGCTCGATGCCCGCCTTGCCGAGGCTGTCGCCCGGCTCCAGGCCCTGGTTCTCCTGGTCTTCGAGATCCTCGGCGTTCACCTCCCCGACGCTGCCGAGCAGATGCGCTGCCCGGATGCCCTGCGGATAGCGGCGCACGAATACCCGGTTGATCTGGGCTTCGGGATAGCGGGCCTGGTTCTCCTGGAGGTAGTAGACGACGTCGTCGTCTACGTCCCTGACCAGGGTGATCGGGCTGCCGGGCGGGTTCGACTTCAGTTCGGCGCGGTAACGCGAGCGCATCCAGTCGAGATCACGACCGAGAACCTCCGCCAGCGAAGCGAACATCTCGCGTCGCTCCCGGGTCGAAGTCGGAATACGGAGTGGATCGAGTTCCAGGGCCATGCTGGTCCGGTTGTCGACCAGCACGTTGCCCTCGCGATCGAGGATGCGGCCACGCGGCGCCCGGACGGTGACCTCTTTGGTCCGGTTGTCGTTGGCTTCGGCCAGATAACGGTCTCCGGTAACCACCTGAAGCGACCAGAGCCTGAAGAAGAGCACCGCGAACAGGACCAGACCGATGCCGCCGATCACGGCGACACGGAGGGCGGTCCCCCTGCGGGTCTTCGGTTTGGCCATTGCGGGTTCGATTCTCATCAGCTGTTGGTGTAACCCCTCAGGACTGCAAAACGGTCGGTCTGCTCTGCCGTTCGGAGCGTTCTTCGACCAGGGCGGGCCTGAGGAACCTCCTTATGAGGATAAACAGCGGCACCGCCAGCAAAAACCCGTAGATGCCCTGAAGCAGCAGGTCGGGCAGCGCCGCCGCGCTCAGGTAGCCGTCGAAGCCGAGCAGAACGGTAAAGAGGCCGAGGGATGCGCTGGCCACGAACGTTGCCGCACCGGCGATCAGGGCGGCGGCCAGCGTGGGTGGCTGTTCGCCGCGTTCGCGATAGAGGCCCGTCCCGTAGCCGATCCCCATGAAAACGAGGCAGGCCGTGCCGAGCGGTCCGTCGGTCAGACCGTCGGCGAAGAAACCGATCGTGAAGCCGACGGTCGCTCCGACCATGCTGCCTCCGAGCAGGCCGAAAACAGCTGCGAGGGCCGGGAGCAGCCAGATCGAGGCCCCGAAGACCTCGACCATCGAAAAGAAGGTGTTCTGGAGCAGGATCGCCAGGAACAGCACGGCGACGATCCTGGCCGCCACCTTGGCCGTGATGATCATCCGCGTCTGCCCCCGGTCAGCACCTGGACCAGATCGAGGTTCCTGAGGTCGGAGAAGAGTGAGATCTCGACCGTCTGGATGGCTTCCCGCTCGTCGATCGGGGCCCGCTCGACTTCACCGATCGGAAGATTCGGCGGGTAGAGGGACGAGAGGCCGTCCCCGCGCCAGCCGGACGTCGCTACGGCCTGCCCGCGGCCGATATTCCTGGTCTCGTCGAGGAACTCGAGCACGAGTTCGCCGGGCGCGCCGATCTTGGGCCGGACCACCCCCTGGGCGCCGCTCGGCAGCACTTTCGCAGTGACGGCGCTGAGACTGTCGGTGATCAGGGTGACGACCGAGGTGCCTCGACTGACCGAGCTGACAAGGCCGACCAGGCCGTCGCCGCTGATCACGGGATCGTCCATCTTGACGCCGTCCGAGCTTCCTTTGTCGATCCCGACGGTGGAGTACCAGACCGTGGGCGAGCGGGTGATCACCGAGGCCGTCACCGGCGTGTAGGCATCCGGGATGTTGCCGCGGCGGCGCAGCCTGACCAGCTTGCGCAGTTGCTGGTTCTCCTGGATCGCCGCCTGGCCGGCCACCGCCAGGGCGCGGGCCTCCTCCAGCTGGCCTTCCAGGCGCTCCCGGTCACCCCGGGCCGCCAGCGTCTCGTCGAACCAGTTGACCAGGTCACGGGCCGGCTTCAGGGCCCCGCTCGCGACCTTCTCGAAGGGCCCGAACACCGTGCCGGCCCCGCTGCCGACCCCGCCGGCCCCGCTGCCGAAAGTGACCGTGAGCAGCACGAAGCCGAGCACGACCAGTCCGATGAGGACGGCGCGACGGCGGCGAACTTGCTTGCGGTACATGGATTCGGACCTGGGTTTCCTTCGGTGGGGACGGGCCTCGGGGTGCCGTGGCAGCACCGGTCTGGCGACGGCGCGACCAGCCCTCAAACTGCTTCGTGGCTGACTTTCTCACTATCCGGGCGGGCACGCCCCGTTGGCGGCGCCACTGCCCGAGTAATTGCACTCGATCCGGCTTCCGGCGCGGCCGCCGGCGGGCATGCCGCGCGGATCCGGGGCGGGATCGGAATTGAAGATTCTAACGGGCCGGCAGGGCCGGTCCGCGTGACCGGTCTTCAGCCGGGGCGGTCCAGCTCCGGGGCCAGGTCCAGCAGCAGGGCGACCGGCAGACCGATCACGTTGGCGACGTCACCGTCGATCGAAGCGACCAGCGAAGAGCCGCGTCCCTGGATCGCGTACCCGCCGGCCCTCCCCCGCCATTCGCCGCTGGCCAGGTAACGCTCGATCTGCTGGTTGTCGAGTTCACGGAAGCTGACCCTCGACTCGACGACGCCGGTCCGGGCCTGGTCTGCGGCCGGACCGAGGACGGCGAGCCCGCTCAGCACCCGATGGGTGCGCCCGGAGAGCTGAGCAAGGTACTCATGAGCGCGGATCTCGTCCTCCGGCTTGCCGATCAGGTGGTCTTCGAGCACCACGTCGGTATCGCAGCCGATCACGATCGATCCCGGTGCGGAGACCGAACGTGCCTTGAGCAGGGCATTCGCCAGGACCACCTCGGCCGGTTCTCCGTGAACGATCTCCTCCACCCCCGACACCTGGACCTCGAACTCGACCCCCAGGCGCCGGAGCATCTCCCGGCGCTGGGGAGAGCCCGAAGCCAGGATCACCGGAAAGGGAGCTTTCACAGCCGCCTCGGGGCCGACCGAAGGCGCCGGCCTACAGGCCCTCGGGGAACCAGATAGCGATCTCGCGAGCGGCGGACTCGTCCGAGTCGGAGCCGTGGACCATGTTGAAGGTCACTTCCAGAGCGAAGTCTCCGCGAATCGAGCCGGTCTCGGCCTCGACCGGGTTGGTCGCTCCGATCAGCTGCCGTGCCGCCTTGACCGCCTCCGGGCCCTCGAGTACGGCGGCGACCAGCGGGCCGCCGGTGATGAAGTCGACCAGTTCACCGAAGAAGGGCTTCTCGGTGTGCTCGGCGTAATGCTCGTGGGCGATCGCTTCGCTCGCGGTCAGCTTCTTGAGGGCGACGATGCGCAGGCCTTTGCGCTCGAACCGGGCGAGGACCTCTCCGGTGAGGGCTCGTTCGAAGGCATCGGGCTTTACGAGGATGAGGGTCTGTGACATGGGTGTCTGTTACTCCGTTTCGGGTTTGTCTGAACTTGCTGAAGGTGGCTGTGTATCGAGGGGTCAGTCGGAGTCGCGGCTGCTGCCCGGATCGTCCGAATCCCCGCCGTTGATGGTTCTGGTCGGCGGAAGTTCCTCGTCGGTGACCACGGTCCGGCGCCGGCCGGGACGGTCGCCGGAGTTCTCGGTCGAATCGGGTCGACTGCCGGAGTCACGGGAGTCACCCG
Organism: uncultured Solirubrobacterales bacterium; assembly: GCA_963717235.1. Taxonomy (GTDB): domain Bacteria; phylum Actinomycetota; class Thermoleophilia; order Solirubrobacterales; family 70-9; genus 67-14. The sequence goes on from CAVQVQ010000005.1 coordinate 598,697, forward strand.
CTGCCGGGGTGTCGCTGCGGGCCGCACGGCGCCGGCCACGCCGCGACGGGGACTCGACCCGGTCGGCAACGTCACCCCGTTCCTTCGTATCGGCATCCCTGCTGCGGCGCTCGCTCTTCGCCGGCGGGCCGGCCTCGGGCTCGGGACGGGCTTCCTGGCGCCTGGCGGGATCCTTCGGCTTCGATCGCGACCGCTTCGACTCGATCAGGGTGTGCTCGCAGTAGGGGCAGAGCTTCCACTTGAGGCCTACCGGCCGGTCGCAGGACGGGCAGGGCTCCTTGAGCCGGGTCCGGCAGGCGGGACAGCGCACGAAGTCCACTTCAGTGGGGAAGCCGCACTTGCGGCAGGAGTGGGCGTCGAGATGGCGCATGCGGGTCTCGGCGGACTTCATCTCGGTCTCGCGCTCGTTGACGTCGTCGAGGAATTCCGGCGGACGCAGGATCGTGTAGACGATCGTGCCGACGAAGGGGAAGAAGGAGGCCGCGGTGGCGCAGGCGACAAGGAACGGATCCGAGATACGCCGGCGGGCGTCGGAGAAGGTGAAGACGATCAGGGCGATCCAGATCGCGACCAGCGCCAGGATCACGAAAGTGATCCCGAGGTTTATGGCTGCGTTGTCGATTCCGAAGATGGCGAGGGGCATGAGCTTCTAGAGGAACATCCTTCCGAATAGGTAACCGATGCCGAAGAAAACCAGGATCACGATCGCCACCACGGCGGCGACCAGAGCCATCATCGACAGGAGTTGAGAGCCCGACTGGCGGTTCACCCGTCAATGGTCGCATAACGAAGCCGAATACGGCCTGCGCGCCTGCAGGTGGGACCCCGATTGCCGGGAGAGGCCGGTTCAGCCAACCAGGGCGGCCCGCAGCAGGTAGTGGGAGCCGGCGGCGAGCACGACGCCACCAGCCTCGGTTGCCGCCTCGCGGGCCCGGCCGATCGCCCGGGCCGGGTCCTCCCGGACCTCCGCCCGGAGCCCGAGCGAGGCGGCGATCTCGAGCAGCGACCCGGGCTCGTGGCATCGCGCACCGGGTCGGGCCGACCCGGCCAGATGCTCCGGCGGGATCCCGGTGAAGACCGCGCATGCGAGTACCGGAGCCAGTTCAGCGAGTATCCCGCGGGCGTCTTTGTCATCGAGGATCGCGATCAGGCCGACCACCGGAAGGCCGTCGGCGACCCCCGGAACCGACTCGGCCAGCGCGGCGGCGGCAGGCCGGTTGTGGGCGACGTCGAAGAAGAGCGGCGGGTCTTCGGCCACCCGCTCGAGCCTGCCGGGGACGGCAGCGGCAGCGGCAGCGGCTTCAAGGGTCCCGATCCCGAGCGCGCCGGGCTGACGGGCCCCGGCGCCCCGGGCACCCTGCCCCGGACCGACGGCGGCTTCCCGCAGGTACCGCTCCGCGGCGGCGATCGCCAGCGCGAAGTTCCCCCGCTGGTACAGCGCCGGGGAGGCCGGCTGAACTCCGTCCGGCAGGTCCGTCCCGGGCTCCAGCACTTCGCAGCCGCGCCGGGCGGCTGTCTCCAGCGCCAGTCTCCGGATCTCCGGCGACACCGGCCCGATGACCAGAGCCGTGCCGGGCCTCAGCACGGCCAGCTTCTCCGCCGCGATCTCGACCTCGCTCTCCCCGAGCCACTCGGTGTGGTCGAGCCCGATCGAAGTGAGGACCGTGAGCGAAGAATCGATCGTATTGCTGGCATCGAGGCGGCCTCCGAGGCCGGCCTCGATCGCCGCCACCTCCACCCCCGCATCGGCCAGCGAGAGGAATCCGGCCGCGGTGGAGATCTCGAACTGGGTCACCGCATCCCCCGGCTCGAGGCGGTCGTTCACGGCTTCGGCGGCCGCGGCCGTCCTGCTGACCGAGTCCGCGAAGGCATGCGCTCCCGGCTCCTGTCCAGCGATCAGGACCCGCTCTGACCAGCTCGACAGATGCGGAGATACGAGGCAGCCCGAGACGAGTCCATGTTCCCCGAGGATGGCGGCGGTCATCCTCGCGACCGACGACTTGCCGTTGGTCCCGACTACGTGGATCGTGTCGAAACGGTCCTGGGGCCGTCCCAGCTCCTCGCAGAGCGCCTCCATGCGTTCGAGGCCGAGCCGCCAGCCGATCGGCTCCAGCGAGTCGAGCCAGGCGTCCGGATCGAAGTCGTCGTCGCGCCGGCTCATCGCAGCGACAACAGCCCGGGCTCAGCCGAGTTCGGCCAGCTCGGAGCGGACCTGCTCGAGCTTCTCACGCTCTTCCGCGACCACTTCCGGCGGCGCCTTCTCGACGAATTTCTCGTTGCCGAGCTTGGCCTCGATCTTCTTCAGCTCACCTTCGAGCTTGCCGCGCCGCGCCGCCAGCCTGCCGGTCAGCTCGTCCATGTCCAGCCCGTCGGAGGGCAGGATGCCGAAGCCGGCCACGGTCGCGACCGGCTCGCCGCCCTCGGCACCCAGCCTGACCCGGCCCAGGCGCGAAACGAACTCGGGAACACCGGCCCCGTCGCCGCTCGCATCGAGCACGATCTTCGGCGGCACACCGGCCATGTCGCGCCAGCCGCGCAGCTGGCGGGTGAGCGCGATCGCCGAGCCGACCTCGGCCTCCACCGTCTCGTCGCGGCGGGTGGGATCAGCCTTCGGAAAGCGGTGGACCACCAGATGGCCCTGGCGGTAGGGGTGGTAGCTCCAGAGTTCTTCGGTCACGAAAGGCATCACCGGGTGGACCAGTGCCAGGGTCCGCTCGAGCGTGTGGAGGAGAACCCGGGCGGCTGCCTCCTCCCCGTCGTAAATCCGGGGCTTGGCGATCTCCAGGTACCAGTCGCAGAGTTCGGAGAAGACGAAGGAGTAAATCTCCTGGGCGGCGTGGGCGAAGTCGTAGACCTCGAGCAGCGAGGTCACCGACTCGATCGTGGCCTCCAGCCGGCTGAGGATCCAGCGGTCCTCCAGCGCTTCCGGTTCGGCCGGGACGGACCGGTCCCCGGGGTCGGCCGTGTTGAGCAGGATCAGCCGGGATGCGTTCCAGAGCTTGTTGGCGAGGTCCCGGCCCTGCTGCACTTTCGCGTCCGAGTAGCGCACGTCCTGGGTCGAGGACATCGCCAGCAGCCCGAAGCGCAGCGCGTCGGCACCGTGCTCGTCGATCTCGCCGAGCGGGTCGATGCCGGTGCCGAGGCTCTTCGACATACGCCGGCCGTCGCGCGCCTGGATCACCGAATGCACATAGACGTTGTCGAACGGGATGTCGTCGGCGAACTCGATCCCGGTCATCACCATCCGGGCCACCCAGAGGAAGAGGATCTCGCGGGCGGTGGTCAGGAAGTCGGTCGGGTAGAAGGCCTTCATCTCGGGCGTCTCTTCCGGCCAGCCGAGGGTGGCGAAGGGCCAGATAGCCGAGGAGAACCAGGTGTCGAGCACGTCCTCCTCCTGCACCCAGCCTTCGCCTTCGGGCTCGTGCTCCCCGACGTGGATCTCGTCACCCCGGTACCAGACCGGTATCCGGTGCCCCCACCAGAGCTGGCGCGAGACGCACCAGGGCCGGATCTCGCGCATCCAGTCGAGGTAGACACGCTTCCACTGAGGGGGAGTGATCGAGACCAGGTCGTTTTCGACCGCTTCGATCGCCGGAGCGGCGAGTTCGTCCATGCGGCAGAACCACTGCAGCGAGATCAGTGGCTCGATGCGCTCGCCGGAGCGGTGGGAGAAAGGCACCGAGTGCTCGTAGGGCTCCTCGCCGCTGAGCACCCCCTCCTCGCGCAGCGCTTCGGCCACGGCGACCTGGGCCTCGGCCACGGTCATGCCGGCGAATCGCTCTCCGGCCTCGGCGGTCATCAGGCCGTCTTCGCCGATCACGCTGATCTCCTCGAGGCCGTGGCGTCGGCCGATCTCGAAGTCGTTCACGTCGTGGCCGGGGGTGATCTTGAGGGCGCCGGTTCCGAACTCGATGTCGACGTGCTCGTCGGCGATGATCGGCAGCCGGCGGCCGACCAGCGGCAGGATGCAGTGCTTGCCGATCAGGTCGGCGTAGCGTTCGTCCTCCGGATTGACCGCCACCGCGGTATCGGCCATCATCGTCTCCGGCCTCACCGTGGCCACGGTCAGCACCCGGTCGCTGTCCTCGACCGGGTAGTCGACCGAGTACAGCGTGTCGGTCTCCTCGCGGTTTTCCACCTCGAGGTCGGAGATCGCCGAGTGCGAGCCGGGATCCCAGTTGACCATGTAGTTGTCGCGGTAGATGTAGCCCTTCTCGTAGAGCTCGGTGAAGACCTTGCGAACGGCCAGGGCGTAGCCGTCGTCGAGCGTGAAACGCTCGCGCTCGTAGTCGCAGGATGCCCCGAGGCGCTGGTACTGCTCCTTTATCCGGGCCGCGTACTCCTCTTTCCAGGCCCAGACGCGCTCGGTGAAAGCCTCGCGGCCGATCTCGTGGCGGTCGATGCCTTCGCTTCGAAGTCGCTTCTCGACGACCGACTGTGTGGCGATGCCGGCGTGGTCGGTGCCGAGCACCCACAGCGTGTTGCGACCGGCCATCCGGTTCATCCTCACGAGGGCGTCCTGCATCGAGCTGTTCAGGGCGTGGCCCATGTGCAGCGCGCCGGTCACGTTCGGGGGCGGGATCGCGACCGAAAAGTTCTCTTCAGGGCTGCCGGTGGCCTCGGGATGGAAGTAGCCGCCGTCGAGCCAGGCCTGGAAGACGCGCTGCTCGACCTCCTCCGGCTGCCATCGGGTGGTCTCTTCCAGCTTCTGTCTGGCCTCGGCGTCCAAGGCGGCCGATCTTAGCCGTGCCGGGGGGTTCCGGGCGGGTCGGCGGTCAGCCGGCCTGCTCGCCGAGAGCGTCGAAACCGTCCTCGCCGTTTTCGACCTCGTAGGCGGCATCGGTGACCAGGATCGGCTGCTGGCCCTTCTCGATCGATTCCCGGGTGACCACGCACTTGGTCACGTCCTGGCGCGAGGGCAGTTCGAACTGCACCTCCTGGAGGGTGCTCTCGATGATCGAGCGCAACCCGCGGGCACCGGTCTCACGGGCCAGGGCCCGGTCGGCGATCGCCTCGAGGGAATCCTCGGCGAAGACCAGCTCGATCCCGTCGAATTCGAAGAACCGGGTGAACTGCTTGGCCAGCGCGTGCCGGGGCTCGGTCAGGATCCTGACCAGGTCGTCGCGGTGGAGCTGATGGAGGGCCGCGACCACCGGCAGGCGGCCGATGAACTCGGGGATCAGCCCGTAATCGATCAGGTCCTCGGGAAGCACCTGCTCGAACAGCTCCCCGGGATCGTCTTCGTCCTGGCGCTGCATCGCGGCGCCGAAGCCGATTCCCTTGTTGCCGACACGGCGTTCGATCACCTTCTCGAGTTCCGAGAAAGAGCCGCCGCAGATGAACAGGATGTTGCTCGTATCGATCGTGAGGAACTCCTGGTGCGGGTGCTTGCGACCTCCCTGTGGCGGTACCGAAGCGGTGGTCCCTTCGAGGATCTTCAGCAGCGCCTGCTGGACGCCTTCGCCGGAGACGTCCCGGGTCAGGGACGGGTTGTCGGCCTTGCGGGTGATCTTGTCGATCTCGTCGATGTAGATGATCCCGGTCTCGGCCTTCTTGACGTCGTAGTCGGCGGCCTGGATCAGCTTCAGAAGGATGTTCTCGACGTCCTCGCCGACGTAGCCGGCCTCGGTCAGGGCGGTGGCATCGGCGATGGCGAAAGGCACGTTCAGGATGCGGGCGAGCGTCTGCGCGAGCAGGGTCTTGCCGCAGCCGGTCGGCCCCAGCAGCATTATGTTCGACTTCTGCAGCTCGACCTCGGGGTCCGCCGTCTCGGCCATACGGACCCGCTTGTAGTGGTTGTAGACGGCGACCGAGAGTGCCTTCTTGGCCGAAGCCTGGCCGATCACGTAGTCGTCGAGGACCTCGTTGATCTCCTGGGGCTTGGGCAGCCGCTCGAGGTCGATACCGGCCGCGACCGAAGGTGCGCTGACCATCTCTTCGTCGATGATCTCGTTGCAGAGGTCGATGCACTCGTCGCAGATGTAGACGCCAGGGCCGGCGATCAACTTCTTGACCTGGCGCTGGGACTTGCCGCAGAAACTGCAGAGCAACTGCTCGTTGGAATCGGATGAACGTGCCAGGGGACTGCCCTTTCTGCGTCGGATTCAGGGCCTGCGCCCACTGTAGCTGCAGGGCGTCACTGCGCCCTTGTGCTGGCATCTACTGCGCCTGCGGCCACCGCCCTGCCGACGGGACAGATCTTGCCGGAGTGCCGCCACCCCGGACGAGCGGCGCCTCCGGCCGCTCACCGCCGTTAGGGTCGCTTCATGGACGCCGAGATCAGACCCGTGAGCGCAGAGACCCTTTCGCAGGTGGAGCCGCTGATCGCGGCCTACCAGCGCTTCTACGAGGTCGAGGACATCGACCCCCGGCGCAACCGCGAGTTCTTCTCGAGGTTCGTCGACAGCGACCGGGACGGCTGGCTGCTGGCCGCCTGGCAGAGCGAAGAGCCGATCGGTTTCGGCTGCTACTACAGGTTCCTGAGCTCGCTCTCGGCAGTTGAGACGGTGCTGATGAACGACCTCTACGTGGTTGAGGAGGCGCGGGGGGCGGGGGTCGGCCGGGCGCTGATCGAGGCCGGAGCTGAACTGGTCCGCGAGTCCGGCGCAGCCTGGCTCGAGTGGAATACCGCCCCCGACAACACCACGGCCCAGGCGCTCTACGACCGCACCGGCGCTGAACGCTCGACCTGGATCAACTACGAGCTCAAGCCCTGACGAACGGCGGCTCCCGGGGCTCAGAGCTTCGGGTCGGGAAACGAAAAGAGCCGCCGCGCCCGGGGCGCGGCGGCTCTGACCGCGGATCAGCTTCGATTCAGGTCCCGGGAGTCGGCGGGGTGTCGATCGACTCTTCGACGACCACGGTCTCTTCGACCGCGACGACGACCCCTTCCTTGAGCTCACGCAGGCGGTAGTAGAGAACCGCCGAGATGATCGCGATGTAGGGGTAGGCGAGAACGCCGACGATGATCAGGGCGATGATGCCGACCACCGGAACCGCGGCGGCAAGCAGGCCGACGATGATCGCGATCGCGATATAGATCGCGAGCACGACCAGAACGACACCGAGAATCCTCATCCGGTTGTCCTTGGTCAGCTCCGAGCTGCGTGACATTGAGTCGAAGACTCCCTTGTCCTCGACCACCAGCGACGGCATCGATACGGCCCACATCAGGGCCAGGATGACGCCGGGGACGATGAAGAAGATCAGTCCGATGCCGACCAGGATGGCGACCACGATCTGCAGCAGAATGATCGAGACCAGCCTTCCGGTGACCGAGCCGAGGATGTCTCCGACCCCCCAGTCGACCTGGCCGTCTTCTTCGACGTCCTGGACGATCCGGATGATCGAGCCGATCAGCCAGGCGGTTGCGACGAGCTGCACGATCGAGCCGATCAGCCCGCCGATCCCGTCGTTGCCGAGCAGCCCGACGATGATCGCGGTCGGGACCAGCAGGATCAGGGCGACGATCCAGACGGTGCCGAAGACCTTCTTGTAAATCTCGGTTGTTGCTTCGAATACGCCGCCTATGTCCAGGTGACCGGCGGTCCCGCTTTCGCTCGACATTCGTTACTCCTCCTGTTTGATCTGGAAGGCCTTGTGGCCTGTGACACGATTTCTCGCTTCTCGACCATACTCATTCCGGTGACAGGAAACGCCCGCTTTTCGTGAACTGGCGGTGACCTCAAGACCGGGGAGGGCCGGTCACCAGTCCCAGGAAAGAAGCAGCGGCTCGGGGTCGAGCAGCCGTCCGCGGGAGCGGACCTCGATATGGAGGTGGCAGGGCGTACTGGCGGCGTTCCCGGTCTGGCCCACCTCTCCAAGCCTCCTCCCCGCCCTGACCAGCTGGCCGACCGTGACCGCGGGAGTCCGGGAAAGGTGGGCGTAGAGGTAGGTCCGGCGCTCCGAGCGGCCCTTGATCACCACGTAGTGGCCCTTGAGTGCCGCGTCGTAGGCCACCTTGAGGACAGTCCCGGAGCGCACCGCCACCAGCGGCGTGCCGCAGGCCGCGGTGACGTCGAAGCCCTCGTGGATGCGCCCTCCGGTCCGTGGGGCCCCGAATGTGCCGACGTAGCCGCGTATCCCGTGGGGGCCGTCGACCGGATGGGTGTGCCCATGAAGACGCGGTCTGGCGAGAGTTCGAAGCCGGCCGCCGGCCGGGCCCACCCGCACCCGGTAGCGGCCGGCGGCGACCAGCCGGCCCTTCGAATCCAGGCCGTTCCAGTTGCGGCGGTGCCAGCGGCCGGGGCGAAGCGGTCCGGTGGTGAACCGCCGGACCGTACGACCGGCCGTCCCGCCTCCCCCGAGACGGCTGATCCGGATCTCGATCCTGACCGCCCGCTTTGCCCGGAAGCGGAATACGACGCGCTGGGGTTCGACCGAACGGGGCACCGACTCACGCGGCGCCACCGTTCCTTCGAGGTCACGGAAGCCGGGAGACCCGGAGGCATCGGCGGGAAGGACCGCGGCCCCGAGCCAGAGCGCCGCGAACAGCGGCAGCAGTTGCCCGGACAGGGGCAGCAGGCGCCCGAACCGCGGCAGCGGGCGCCTAGTGATGCTCGATGACGCGATCGACGATGCCGTAGTCCTTGGCCTCATCGGCGCTCATGAAGTAGTCGCGCTCGGTGTCATGGGTGATCTTCTCGAGGTCCTGCTTGGTGTGCTTGGCGAGGATCTTGTCGAGCCGGCCGCGGGTGTCGATGATCTCGTTGGCGTGGATCTCGATGTCGGTGGCCTGGCCCTGGAAGCCCGATGAGACCTGGTGGATAAGGATCTTCGAGTTCGGCAGCGACATGCGCTTGCCTTCGGCGCCGCCGGCCAGCAGCAGGGCGCCCATGCTCATCGCGATACCGACGCAGATCGTCTGGACATCGGGCTTGATGAACTGCATCGTGTCGTAGATCGCCAGCCCGGCATAGACCGAGCCGCCCGGCGAGTTGACGTAGAGGCTGATGTCCTTGTCCGGATCATCGGACTCGAGGTGCAGCAGCTGCGCCACGATCAGGTTGGCGATGTCCTCGCTCACCCCCGTTCCGAGGAAGATGATGCGTTCATTGAGAAGACGGGAGTAGATGTCGAAAGAACGCTCGCCACGCGAGGTCTGTTCGACGACCATTGGGACTAGTGGGCTCATGACGGCGAGTTTATAGAGAGCTTGCTCCGGGCACGGCTCGACCGGCGCGGAGCGAGGCTCAGGCCGGGTCGCCCGGGGTCCAGAGCTTTTCTTTCGCGTCCTCGGCAGCCATCTCGACCGGTTTCGCCGAATCGGCGATCGCATCAATGGCCTTTCTGACCCGGACGTCGGCGGCGACCATCTCGTGGCGGCCGTCACGCTTGAGGCGTTCGAGCAGCTTCGCGGCGGTCGTGCGCTCGTGGCTCGCCATGTGTTCGAGTTCGGCCTCCAGCTCCTCGTCGCTGACTTCGATCTGCTCGGCGTCGGCGACCGCGACCAGTACCGCCTCACGGCGGATCTCCTGTTCGGCATCGGGCAGCGACTCCTCGACGATCTCGTCCCGTGTCTTGCCCTGCATCTGCAGGTAGGTGTCGGGGTTCATGCCCTGGCCGGCCATCTGGCGCTCCACCCTCTCCCACCGCTCCATGCCGCGGGCCTTGACGATCTCTTCGGGCAGCTCGACCGTGGCGTTCCCGACCGCGACGTCGACCGCGGCGACGCGGAAGTCCTGCTCGACACGCTCCTCAGCAGCCTCCGAGAGTTTGCCGGCGATGTCGCTTCGAAGCTCCTCGAGGGTGTCGAACTCGGAGGCCTCGACCGCGAAGTCGTCGTCGACCTCGGGCAGCTTCTTCTCGCGGACCTCCTTGACGGTCACCGCGAATACGGCGTCCTGACCCGCCAGCTCGGCGGCGCCGTACTCCTCCGGGAAGGTCACCTTGACCTCGACTTCGTCGCCGGCGGAGGCGCCGATGATCTGCTCTTCGAAGTCGTCTATGAGTTGTCCGGAGCCGATCTCGATCATGTGGTCGTTGGCCGTACCACCCTCGAACTCGACATCGTCGAGGCTGCCGACGAAGTCGACCAGCACGTGATCGCCCTCGGCGGCGGCCCGCTCGACCGCGTCGAGGCTGGCCATTCCCTCGCGCAGGCGGTCGACCTCACGGTCGATCACCTCGTCTGGAACTTCGGTTCCGGGCTTTTCGACCTCGAGACCGAGGTACTCACCCAGCACGGCGACCGGCCGGACCCCGACCTCGAACTTGAAGGAAAGCGGCTCACCTTCTGCCGAAGGGGCGTCGGTTACTTCGACCTCCGGGTCCCCGATCGGGACCACGCCGGAATCGAAGACCGCCCGCTGATACCACTCGGGAAGCGCGTCCTGCAGGGCCTGCTCGAATACCGAAGCGAAACCGAGCCTCTGGACGACCAGCGAAGGCGGGGCCTTGCCCTTGCGGAAGCCGGGCAGCCGCATCTCGCGGGCAAGGCCGCGAGCAGCACGCTGGATCTGGACGCCCACGTCTTCGGCCGGAACTTCGGCCTCGACCCGGGCACGGGAATTGTCAAGTTCTGTGACGGTGGTCTTCAAGGTCGTCTGACCCTAGCGATTCGCGCCGGGTCAGCGTTTGCGGCGATCGGCCGCCAGTGCCGCGAGGGCCCTGAAAAAATCGATCACGAAGCCGACCAGGCGGCCCGGAGGCCCGGTGACCAGCCAGGCCCTGACCGGCGCCCGTTCGATTGAATCGCCATACCGCTCGACCCGGTTCACGCCAACGGAGCCTGTCCGGCTACGCCGGCCGGTTCGGCCGTGCCGGCGCCGCCCGATGCGCCGTTCGACCCCGCGGCCCTGATCCGCTTCTCGAGCAGGTCACCGTGACCCGCCCGGACCGCCCGTTCGGCCCGCTCTTCGTCGAGGCTGTAGCCCTGCAGGTAGGCGAGGTCGAGCAGCTCCTGCTTTCGAATGCTCTGGCCGGCCGACTGGAAGTAGCTGTAGGCGATCACGCCGATCAGCAGGAAAGTGCCCTCGATCATCATGATCACGCCTGCGGTGCTCTGGTCCTGAACCGCGGTCAGACCCCACTTCGCCTGTCCTTCGGCGTAGTTCTGGTAGATCGTGATCTGGCTCCACATCAGCACGTTGCCGAGGATCGCCGCGGCAAAACGTACCGCCGCCGTATAGACGACCTTCCAGCCGGTGTTGAACCAGGCCGGCATCGGCAGCGGACCGAAAACCGGCATCCACATCAGCATGCCGAAGGCGAGGAACATGCCGTGCTCGAGACCGTGCGCCGCCGCGCCGCCGTAGGCAGCGTCATAGAAGACCGGCAGGTGCCAGACGAAAAGGTTGATCGTCCAGAGTGGAAAGGCGATGAACGGGTTGACCAGGAACTGGAGCCGGTTGAAGAACGGGATCGCCAGAATCGGCTGCAGGACCGACCGGGTCAGCCCCAGTACCAGCAGGAGGCTGGCTATGTCGCCGATGATCAGGTGCTCGACCATGTGGGCGATGACCAGCTCCTCGGCCAGGTAGCCCCAGGGGTTGAACAGGATGATCGAGGCGAGCAGGAGGCCTGATCCGAAGCAGATCTGCCGCCAGACCGGCACCGGCCTGCCGGCCCAGGAGAGCTTCATGGCCCGGTTCCAGTAGAAGATCACCGCGATCGTGAGCGGGATCAGCTCGAGCAGGGCGATCACCGTCGGGCTGAGGAATCCAAAGGGTATGAAGGGGTCGGAAAACAAAGCGTTCCAAGATTACCGACGCCCGGGCTCCGGTCGGAAGAGGGCCTCGGGTGCCGCTGCTAGATTGGTTTCGCGAACACGATCGGCGGGCAGGCAACGGCCATGACCGTTTCAGCCGACATACAAGGAGCGAAAATGAGCAGCAGCGAAGGCATACTCGACCGCGACAACCCTGAGAAGCGCGAAAGAATCGTCGAAATGCTGACCAGGGCCTACTGGATGGAGATCGAAACGGTGATGAGCTACATAACCAACTCGACCAATCCGGACGGCGTACGGGCCCAGGAGATCATCGAGTCGCTCCAGAAGGACATCCAGGAAGAGCTCGGTCATGCCCAGCTGTTCGCGAAGAGGATCAAGGAGCTTTACGGAGTCGTGCCCGGCTCGATGGAGTTCAAGCCGGAGCAGTCCTTCCTCCAGCCACCCGAGAACCAGTCCGACATCGTCCACGTGATCAAAGGCGTGATCGAAGCCGAGACCGGGGCGATCGAGTACTACACCGAGATCATCGAGAAGGCCTCGGGCGTGGACCCGGTGACCGAAGACATGATGGTCACGATCCTGGCCGACGAACAGGGCCACCGGCGTCTGTTCGAGGGCTTCCTGCGTGAATACGAGGCGGAGGGCAAGGCCTGACCGCCACGGACTTCCCGCCGATCGGAAGCTACGGCTTCCTTTCGGACTGCAATACCGCGGCCCTGGTCGCGCCCGACGGCTCGGTCGAGTGGCTCTGCCTGCCGCGCTTCGACTCCCCGAGCGTCTTCGGCGCGATCCTCGACCGCACCGCCGGGCACTTTCGTTTCGCTCCGAAAGGGGTCGCGGCCCCGCTCAGCCAGAGGTATGAACCCGGCACCCTGGTGATGGAGACGACCTGGTCCACCGGCTCGGGCTGGGTGGTCGTACGCGACGCCCTCAGCATCGCCGAGTGGGTCGACCAGGGCGGCGGTGGCGAGTCCCGGACCCGCTATGAGTCCGACCGCTCGCTGGTCCGCACCGCGACCTGTGTCCAGGGCGAGGCAGTGATCGAGATGACCTGCGATCCGCGCTTCAACTACGGCCGGGAACCCGCCGTATGGGAGGCGGAAGGCCTCGGCGAGGCCACGGCGGAGTCGGGCGAGATGAAGATCGGGCTGAATACCGATCTCGACCTGAGCCTCGGCCAGGGAACCGCGCGCGGTGAGATCAAGCTGAAGGAGGGCGAGAGCTGTTTCTGCTCGGTCGGCTGGGGCAGCGGTATGGACTCGAGGACGAGGAGCGCGCCCGAGGCGAATGAACGGATAGACGAGACCGTCGAGTCGTGGCGCCAGTGGCTGGCCCAGGGGAGCTTCCCGGACCACCCCTGGCGGATCCACCTCCAACGCTCGGCGCTGGTTCTGAAGGGTCTGATCTACGCCCCCACAGGCGCCATGCTGGCGGCGGCCACGACCTCGCTGCCGGAGACCCCGGGCGGGGTGCGCAACTGGGACTACCGGTACAGCTGGATCCGCGACTCGACCTTCGCCCTGTGGTCGCTCCACTCACTCGGCTTCGAGCAGGAGGCGCGGAGCTTCCTGAGGTTCGTACGCGAGCGCGCGATGGAGTCCGACGGAAACCTCCAGATCATGTACGGGATCGGCGGCGAGCACGACCTCACCGAGACCACCCTGGACCACCTGAGCGGCTACGAAGGGGCCCGCCCGGTCCGGATCGGCAACGGCGCCTACGACCAGCGCCAGAATGACGTCTGGGGAGCAATGCTGGACGCGATATACGTCAACCGGCTGGCCCTGGGGGACGAAGGGGTCAGCGAGGAACAGCGCGAGCTCGTACTGCGGCTCGTCCACGAAGCCGTTGAAGCCTGGCTCAAGCCCGACCAGGGCATCTGGGAGGCACGAGGCGAGCCCAGGCACTACGTCTCCTCGAAGCTGATGATCTGGGTCGCGGTAGACCGCGGGGCCCGGATGGCGGCCGAGTTCGGCAGGGCCGAGGTCGCCGCTGAACTGAGAGACACGGCCGATGAGATCAAGGCCGAAATCATCGAGAAGGGCTGTCGAGACGGCGTCTTCCGCCAGCACTACGACACCGACGCCCTCGATGCATCAGTGCTGCTGATGCCGCTGGTCCGCTTCCTCCCCCACGACGACGAACGGATCCGCAAGACGGTCCTCGCGGTCCGTGAGGGCCTCGACGACCGGGGGATGATCCTGCGCTACATCACCGGCGAGACCGACGACGGACTCCACGGCGAAGAAGGCACCTTCCTGATCTGCACCTTCTGGATGGTCTCCGCCCTGTCGGAGATCGGCGAAGCCGCGGAGGCCCGCTCGCTCTGCGAGCGGCTGCTCAGCTCGGCCGGCACGCTGAACCTCTTCGCCGAGGAACTCGACCCTTCGACCAATCGCCACCTCGGAAACTTCCCCCAGGCCTTCACCCACCTGGCCCTGATCAACGCCGTGTCCCACGTAATCGCCGACGAGCGGCGCGAGTCGAGGCCCGGGTCTGCGACGGCGGTCTTCTCGGAGATGCGCGATGCCGGCTGAAGCCGGAGCCGGCGATGCCGGAAACCGGGTCGCCGTGGCGCCGGAGGTGGCCGGATCGATCAGGGAAAACCTGGCCGCCGTCCGGACGAGGCTGGCGAGCGCCTGCGAGGCAGCGGGACGCGAACCCTCCGAGGTCCGATTGCTCCTGGCGACCAAGACCGTCGACCCGGCTCGGGTCAGGGTCGCGATCGAGGCCGGTGCCGACCTGGTCGCCGAGAACCGGGTCCAGGAGGTCCGGGCCAAGTACGAGGCCCTCTCCGACCTCGACTACGAGCGCCACTTCATCGGTCACCTGCAGTCGAACAAGATCAATGCCCTGGTGCCGTACGTCTCGTGCATCCAGTCGCTAGACCGTCTCTCCCTGGCGAAGAAGCTCCAGAAGCGCCTCGAACGTGAGGGGGAAACCCGCGAGGTCCTGCTCCAGGTCAACACCTCGGCGGAAGAATCGAAGTTCGGCCTGGAACCCGATGCCCTCTCCGGATTCGTGACCGAGGTCAGCCGCATGGAAAACCTGCGGGTCCGTGGCCTGATGACGATCGGCCTCTTCACCGACGACCTCGAGCTGGCCCGCCCCAGCCTGCGGCTGCTGAGGGAACTGCGGGACCGGGTGCGCGAGATGAACCTCGACGGGGTCGCGATGGACGAGCTCTCGATGGGCATGAGCGGAGACCTCGAGGTGGCAATCGAAGAGGGTGCGACGATCGTCCGGGTCGGCTCGGCCGTGTTCGGAAGCCGCCCGCCCGCCTAGCGTTCCGCCTGTCCGGAACCAGCGGCACGCCAGACCCGGAGATCGATTCCGTAGAGCACGTGCGGCAGACCGAAGTACTCGACCTCCCTCTCGAATTCGAGGCCGATCCTCTTCATCACCCGGTGCGACGCGGCATTGTCGAGGAGGGCCAGGGAGACAACGTGCTTGAGGCCGAGGCCGGAGGCGACCGACAGCGCCGCAGCGGCAGACTCGGAAGCAAGGCCCGATCCCTGGCGGCCGGGAACGAGCGACCAGGGCAGCTCGACCATCGGGCGACCCTCGACCCGGGTCCAGGCGAGTCCGCCCCTGCCGACGAAGTCGCCTCCGTCGAGACTCAACAGCAGCCACGGCCCGAAGCGATGCTGCTGCCAGTGCAGCAGGTCGTGCTCGAGGATCCTGGCTACGGCGTGCCGGTCCAACGGCTCCATAGGTGGAGGACGCAACCAGCGCCCGACCTCGGGGTCGAGGAACAGGCGCTCGTAGTCGGGCAGGTCCTCTTCCCGGGGCCGCCGGCAGGCGAGCCGTCCCGTCTCGGCTTCGGCCGGCCGGCGCACGGGGTCAGTCAGCGGAGGCGAGCATCAGGGCCGACTGGGCCCGGACCTTCTTCTTCAGCATCGGGCTCCAGCCCAGGAAGGTGCCCGGGGCACCCAGGGCCATCCTGGACCACTTCCAGAAATCGAAGGAATCGTCGTGCTCGATGATCAGCCCGTCGGCGAAACGAAAAGACGCGTCGATCTCGTTGACCACGTAGCGACCGGTTCGGGAGAAGGTGTATCCGGCAGTCCAGTGGGCCGAGCCAATCGCTCCTTCGGCGGAGTGATCACCCAGCGTTATCTCGAGGTCGTCGGCGCGGCTGAGCAGCATCCTCCACATCTTCATCACCTCGGGACCACGAAGGTCCGGGAAAGCGGGATCCGAGAAACGCACCTCGGGGTGGTAGCAGCGTTCCATCCCGTCACCGTCGCCTGCGGCGAAAGATCCGTAGAAGTCCTCTATGAGCTGATTCTCGGCACTCATGACTCCGCCTCTCTTCGGTTCCGGCCTGCCGCTCAGGCGGCCTTTCTCCTCGTAGCATCGCGTACTTCACCAATCAATTCCTCGAGTACATCCTCGAGTGCGACCACTCCGACCGTCGTGCCCTGGGGGTCTGCGACGCTGGCGAGGTGCGCGCCGGAGGCCTGCATCGTCTCCAGTACCGATCGCAGCAGGTCGCCTTCGCCGACCGTCGGCAACGGCCTGACCCACGACTCGGCGATCGGCCGGTTGCGGTGGCGGTCCTTGAATTCGAGCGCATCCTTCAGGTGCAGGTAGCCGATCATCGCGCCGTCCCTGGACACCGGAAAGCGTGAGAAGCCGGTTCTGGAGGCCACTTCTTCGACCTGCGCCGGGGTGACGGTCACCGGGACCGTCTCGATCGTGTCGAGCGGGCAACAGCACGGACCTTGCCGTGCTTTCTTCGAAGCCCAGAGCACCCGCGAGCAGCTGGCTCTCGTGGGAATCGAGGAAACCCTCGCGCCGTGACTCCTCGACCAGCCCCGCGACCTCGTCCCGGGTGAAGGCGCTCGCCACCTCGTTGCGGGGCTCGACCCCGAGCATCCGCAGGATCGCGTTGGCGATCCAGTTGAGCGAGGCGATCGCCGGGTAGAGCACGATGACGACCAGGCCGAGGGTCGGGCGCGAGGGCCATCGCCGAGCGGTCGGGCCGGGCCAGGGCGATGTTCTTCGGGACCATCTCGGCGAGAACGACGTGGAGAGAGGCGACTACGAACAGGGCGAGGGCGAAAGCGAGCGGATAGACCAGCGCCTGCGGAGCGCCGATCGCGTCCAGCGGGCCCTCGACCGCGTTGGCGACCGCCGGCTTGGCCAGCGCACCGAGGCCCAGCGTGCAGAGGGTGATGCCGAGCTGGGCCGCGGCCATCATCAGTGAGACGTTCTCCATCGCCTTAAGGGTGATCCCGGCGATCCGTCCCCCCTCTTCCGCCTTCGGCTCGATCACCGAACGCCGGGCCGAGATCAGCGCGAACTCGGCCCCGACGAAGAAGGCGTTGGCAGCGAGCAGGAGAATCGAGATCGATACGGCCAGCCAGATGCTCACGACTCGTCCTCCGCCTCTTCACCGGGCTCGAGCGGCTCGACCGCGAGCCTGATCCGGTCGACCCGCAGCTCATCCATGGTCAGCACGGTCAGAGTGGCGCGCAGCTTGACGCCGTCTTCGTTGAGCGCCTCGACGCTGACCTCGTCGCCCTGCTCGGGGACCTCACCCAGCTCGAAGGCGATCAGCCCGGCGACGGTTTCGTAGTCCTCGTCTTCCGGCAGGTGCACGCTGGTATAGCTGGCGACCTCGTCGGGCCGGAGAAGGCCGGAAAGGCCCCAGACCCCGTCCTCGATCGGCCTGACCGGATCCTCCCTGGGGTCGTGCTCGTCGCGGACTTCGCCGACGATCTCTTCGATCAGGTCCTCGAGCGTGACGATTCCGTCGAAGCTGCCGAACTCGTCGACCACGATCGCGATCTGGAGGCCGACCTTTCGAAGCTCGGTCAGCAGCGGGTCGAGTTCCATCGAAGACGGCACCAGCACCGGCTCGGCCATCACTTCACTGACCGGGACTTCTCCGCGGCGTTCGTAGGGCACCGAGACAGCGTGCTTGACGTGGACGATCCCCTCGACCTGCTCGGAGCCGTCTGCGACCACCGGGAAACGGGAACGACCGCTTTCGCGCGCCGCCTCGATGACCGCCATCACGGGGTCGTCAGGGGCGAGGGTGGTCACCCGGACATGCGGAGTCATCGCGTCGTCTGCCCGTCGCTCGCCGAAGTCGAGCGACTTCTCGAGCAGGGTGGCGGTCTGCATCTCGAGGGTGCCGCGCTCGGCCGAGTGGCGGACCAGTGAGCCGAGCTCGTCGGGCGAGCGCGCCGATGCCAGCTCTTCCTGGGGCTCGATCCCCATCCTCCTCAGGATGGTGTTGGCAAGCTCGTTCGCTCCGGTGATCACCGGTCCCAACGCGACCGTGAAACCACGCTGGAAGCCCTGTACGCCCTTCGCGGTCTGCAGCGGATGGGTGATCGCGAGGTTCTTCGGCACCAGTTCGCTGAAGACCATGGTGAAGGCGTTGGCGAGGATGAAGCCGACCACCAGCGCGACCCCGGTTACGGCGTCTTCGGAGACACCGATCGCTTCGAGCGGTCCTTCCAGGAGGGCCGAGATCGCCGGTTCGGCGAGGAACCCGATCACCAGGTTGGTCAGGGTGATTCCGATCTGTGCCGCCGAGAGCTGGGTCGAGAGCCGGCGCAGGGCGGCTCGCACGCCGACTGCGCGCTTGTCACCCGACTCGGCGTCGCGATCGACCGAGGAGCGGTCCACGGTCACGAAGGCGAATTCGGCCGCGACGAAGATGCCTCCGGCGATCACCATAAGGACGGAAATGAGGAGGAGCAGGAGCTCGACCATCAGGAGAGCGCCCCCCGACGCCGGGTCAGGGTGCGCTTGGGACTAGAGCCGGGTTCGTCGTCCATCCACTGTTCCGTCAGGTTCCATCTGGGAGCAAAGAGTACCCCGATCGGCCGGACAGGCCCTTCGCGGCTACGATCCGCCGATGAAACCAGAGGACCTCGACGATCTGAATGAGCGGGCCCGCCTGACCGGGGACGAGGCACGGGCCGACGCCGTGGACCGCCGCCACCGGGCCGGTGGCCGGACGGCGAGGGAGAACGTCGACGACCTGATCGACCCCGGCTCACTGGTCGAGTACGGCCGCTTCGCGGTTGCCGCCCAGCGCGGGCGCCGGAGCATGGAAGACCTGATCGGGAAGACACCGGCCGACGGCCTGGTGGCCGGCACCGCCACCGTGTCCGGACGGGCCTGCGCCGTGCTCTCCTACGACTACACGGTGCTCGCCGGGACCCAGGGTCATACCGGCCACCGCAAGAAAGACCGGCTGTTCGAGCTGATCGAGAAGATGAAGCTCCCGACCGTGTTCTTTGCCGAAGGCGGTGGCGGGCGCCCGGGAGACACCGACCACGCCGTGGTCTCGGCGCTGGACACCCGCGCCTTCGCGCTCTGGGCTTCGCTCTCCGGCGTCGTTCCGAGGATCGCAGTGGTGGCCGGGCGCTGTTTCGCCGGAAACGCGGTCATAGCCGGCTGTTCGGACCTGATCGTCGCCACTCGGAACAGCTCTATCGGCATGGGCGGCCCGGCCATGATCGAGGGCGGTGGGCTGGGAAGGGTCGATCCGGACGAGGTCGGCCCGTCGGAAATCCAGTCGGCGAACGGGGTGATCGACGTACTGGTCGAAGACGAGAAAGAGGCGGTGGAAATCACCTCGAAGCTGGTGGGACTGCTGTCCGACGGCACAAACCCGAATGGGTACGAGGGTACTGCCGCCGGGGATCAGTCTCTGCTGCGCGAGGCGATACCCGAGCGCAGGCGGCGTGCCTATGACGTCAACCGGATCATCGAACTGCTGGCCGACCCGGACTCGGTGGTCACGCTGAGACCGGATTTCGCCCCGGAGATGGCGACGGCGCTGATCCGGATCGAAGGCCGACCGGTCGGAGTGATCGCCAACAACCCGCTCCACATGGCCGGCGCAATCACCTCCGGCGGTGCCGACAAGGCCGCCCGCCTGATGCAGCTCTGCGAGAGCTGCGGGATCGCCATGCTCTCCCTGGTCGATACGCCCGGGATGATGGTCGGCCCGGAGGCCGAGAAGACCGGCCTGGTGCGGCACTGCTCGAGGATGCTGGTGGCCGGAGCCGCGCTCACCGTGCCGGTGGTCGCCGTCGTGCTCCGGCGGGGCTACGGGCTGGGGGCTCAGGCGATGGTCGCCGGCAGCCTCCATGAACCTCTGTTGACCGTCGCCTGGGCGGGTGCCGAACTCGGCCCGATGGGCCTGGAAGGGGCGGTGCGGCTCGGGCTCAAGAAGGAGCTCGAGGCGATCGAAGACGAAGCCGAACGCGAACAGAGGGTGCGTGAGCTGACCGAGATCGCCCACCAGAACGCCAACGCCCTCAACGCCGCCACGCTCTTCGAGATCGACGACGTGATCGACCCGGCCGAAACCCGCCGGGTGGTCAGCTCCACCTTTGCCCGGGCCGGCACGCAGCCCCGCCCCGAGCGTGGACGCGGCTTCATCGACACCTGGTGAGGCCGTCAGTCCCCGGCTTCGCGCAGCGATTCGCGCGAGGGCTTGACCAGTAGCGCGGCGGCAAGGAAGCAGAGTGCCCCGATGAATGTGCCGGTGTTGATCCAGTCGATGTTGACCGGCTCTCCGGTAGACGGCAGCACGTAGGCCCCGATCGCCGAGAGCCCGAAGGCAACCGACCCGAGCATGTTCAGCCAGGTTCCCCACCAGCCCCGCACCTCGGGATCCCAGAGGTTGCCGGCATGCCGCGTTGCCGCCACCGCGAGAACGCCCGAGACCAGGAACAGGATCGAACCGACCGCATCCGGTCGCCAGACATGGTCAGCCGCCGCCGTTGCGCCCAGCCCGGCGAAGAACGCGGCCAGGGTCGAGTAGTTGAAGAAGATCGTGCCGATGAACTGCGAGGCGGCCGACCACCAGTCGTCCCACTGCTGCCGGGCCTTCCAGGCTCCGCGGCGCCACCTGCCGGTCAGCCTCAGTTGGATGAAGGCGGCGGTCGTGAAGAAGACCGAGCCGATGAAGAACGTGGCATTGGTCCAGTCCTCGCCGACGAGGCCGAGGTATCCGGGACACGCTGCGACGGCGAAGCAGAGCGATCCGATCGCGAAACCGAGTGATTCC
This sequence comes from uncultured Solirubrobacterales bacterium, assembly GCA_963717235.1. Classification (GTDB taxonomy): domain Bacteria; phylum Actinomycetota; class Thermoleophilia; order Solirubrobacterales; family 70-9; genus 67-14. Next base: position 619,414 of record CAVQVQ010000005.1, read on the forward strand.
CGGCGCATTCGCCGAAGCCGTTTCAACAATTCACCCCGGTGTGCATGCCGGCCACGATATCCGCGCGGGCCGGGAGCCGGACGGAAGACACAGTGCGATCGGACGGTCGGTGACACACTGTCCACGTGACTCCTCCCCAGACGATCCACATCCACGGCCAGCCGGTGACCTTTCACATGATGGGCGACGGGCCACCGATCCTGCTGGTCCACGGCATCACCTCGAGTTCCAGAACCTGGAAGCGGGTGATGCCCCGGCTGGCCGAAACACACACCGTGATCGCCCCTGATCTGCTCGGCCACGGCCAGTCCGCCAAGCCTCCCGGGGACTATTCGCTGGGGGCCTACGCCAGCGGGATCAGGGATCTGCTCGTGGCCCTGGAGATCCCCCGTTCGACGGTCGTCGGCCACTCGCTCGGCGGCGGCATCGCGATGCAGTTCGCGTACCAGTTCCCGGAGCGGGTCGGGAGAATGGTTCTGGTCGATTCCGGAGGCATCGGCCGTGAGGTGAGTCCGATCCTCCGGGCCGCAGCGCTACCCGGTGCCGAGTTCGTGCTTCCGGTGATGTTCAGCCCGACCCTCCACGATGGTGCTCTCAAGGTGCGCAGCCTGCTGGGGCGCATCGGCCTCCAGCCGAATGCGGATATCGAAGGGGTGAGCGAAGGCTTCGCCTCGCTGACCGAGGCCGATGCCCGCCGGGCCTTTCTCCACACGGTGCGATCGGTGATCGATACCGGCGGTCAGCGGGTCAGCGCAGAGGACCGGCTCTATCTGGCCGCGGATGTTCCGTCGATGATCATCTGGGGCGAAAACGACAGGCTCATACCCGTGAGCCACGCTCACAAGGCGCAGGAAATGCTGCCGGACAGCCGTCTCGAGATCTTTTCCGACGCCGGCCACTTCCCGTTCAACGACCACCCCGACCGCTTCGTCGACCTGATGCGCGACTTCATCGCGACGACGAAAGCAACCGAGCTGGACGAAAGCCACGTGCGACAGATGCTTCAGGACCGCGGAAACTTCGACGTGACCGGCACCCCCGGAATATGAGCGACGATTCCGGGTACGCAGAGCAGGTCGTTGCCGCACTGGAAGATCACCAGCGCCGCACCGTGGAGATCCTGGAGCAGAACGAGAGCGACCCGGAGGCCGTTGTGAAAGCCCTGGTCAGGCTCCACCTCGAATGGACCGAAGAGGATCGGGAGCGGGCGATCCTGGTCAGCCGCAGACGCAACGAAGTCGCGGCCGGCCGGCTCGGTGACAGACTCGCGGCCAGCAACAGGGAGTTCTTCTCCCGGATGAAGGCCTGGATCGACAGCCAGGCGGAAGCCGGCCGGATCGAACAGGTCTCCTTCAATCTGCTCCACGCGGTCATCTTCGCCCCCACCCAGGAGATCGCCAAGCTCTGGCTGGCCGGCCGGCTCAAGCGTCCACCGGGCTCCTACGCCGATGCTCTCGGCGACGCAGCCTGGGCTTCGGTCCGCGCGCTCCCCGCCCGGCGCTGAGAGCCGGCCTGCGGGTCAGGCTCCGTAGTCCTCGTTCGGGTCCTCGGCCGTTTCGGTGACGGTGGCCATCGCCGGACCGGCGGTGAAGCCGTGGATCAGGATCGAGACTCCGACGCAGGCGATGATCGTCCAGTAGATCAGCTCGATCTCACCGGTCGTCAGGACACCGGCGTTGATCGCGACCGCGGCGTAGTAGAACGAACCGATCCCGCGGATCCCGAACCAGCCGATCAGCAGGCGCTCCTTGAGCCGGACCTTCGAGCCGATGAAAGCGAGCAGCGTCGCGAGCGGCCTGATCACGACCAGCAGCACCGGTACCAGCAGCCAGCCGGCCAGCCCCGGGGCCGCCAGTCCGGCGATCGTCACGGTCGAGCCGAGCAGCAGGACCATGCCCAGCTCGGTGACGTTCTCGAGGAAGTCGGCGCCGCCGTGGACCCGGTCGTGAGCCTGGTGGTCCCATTCGTAACGCCGGAAAGAAAGACCCCCGGCGAAGGCGGCGAGGAAGCCGTAGGCGCCGACGACCTCGGTGAAGCCGTAAATCGCAAGAACTGCCGCCATGGCCAGCCAGCCGTCGTAGGCCGGCTTGAGCCAGTTGTGCTTTCGAAACCAGTCTGCACCACGCCCGACCACCCAGCCGCCACCGGCGCCGATGGCCAGCCCGCCGGCGATTCCGTAGACGACGTCGGCGGCGAACCATTCGGCCAGCCAGCCGGTTCCGCCTTCGGCCGCGACGAAGACCCCGAGAAAGACGAACGGGAAAGCCAGCCCGTCGTTGAATCCGGCTTCGGATGTCAGGGCGAAGTGGGTTTCAGTCTTGTCGCCCTCGCCGGGCGGACCGACCTGGACGTCCCCGGCGAGGACCGGGTCGGTGGGAGCCAGACAGGCCCCGAGGATTATCGCGGCTCCCAGGGACAGCCCCAGGAACACGCTCGCGAAAAGCGTCACCGCCGCGATGGTAAGCGGCATCACGACTACCAGCAGGAGAAAGGTCGAGCGCCAGCGGCCCCAGCCGAGTTGACGGTCGATCCTCAGGCCCGCACCGAAGAGGGCCACGATCACCGCGAACTCGGCCAGCCTCTCGATCAGCTCCGACTGCTCAATCGGATCGATCAGGTCGATCCCGAAAATGTGAAGGCCGCCGGAAGCAATCGCGCCGAGCGTCAGGTAGACGGCGGCCGGGCTGAACGAGCGCCTGCGGTGGCTGGACAGGATCCAGATCGCCGTGAACATCACGAGCCCGCCGAAAAGGAGTCCGATCGCGTACGGGCGGCCGAAGGAGAAGCCTTCGGAGGCAGCCAACAGGGTTGAGATGTCGAGTTGGCTGATCAAGTCGAGGTCATTGTCTCAGGCTCCACCGCCCGACTCGTACCCGGCTCCGGTTTCAGGCCGCGGGGTCCGAAGACGCCACGACCGGTTCGTGACCGACCGGTCGCAACTCGGAACGCTTGGCTGCGCGACCGTCTCCCGACGAACGCCCGGTCAGACGGCGGCCGACCCAGGGCAGCAGGTAACGGAATACCCAGCCCATGTCCTGCCGGAACTCAGTGGCCCTCGGCACGGTCGGAGCCGGCGGAAGATCCCCGGCCCAATCGGGAACCTCCCCCGCCGGGAAAGAGTCGAGGGTGAGCAGGTTGCGGCCGTCGGCGGCCCCTTCCACCAGGGTGAAGACGCCTCTGGCGAGTCGGTCGTGGCCGGCCGGGTTCAGGTGGAGGCGGTCGTGGGACCAGAGCCGGGGGTCAGTGGTGGACGGGAAGGTCTCGAGATCGATCAGCAGGGTTCCGTGTCGTTCGGCGATCTCCCTCAGCCCCTGGTTGTAGACCCGGAAACGATCCGAGACCCGGTGCCCGAACGGGCCTGAGCCCGGAGCCACCGGGTAGGTATTGCTCAACACGGTGGCCCCTCCGGCACGGAACCTCGACTGCATGTCGTCCATCAGGCCGAGCGTCAGGTCCATGTCGAGACCGGGCCGGATCAGGTCGTTGGCACCGGCCATGACGCTGGCCAGGTCGGGATTCAGCGCCAGCGCGGGTTCGAGCTGCTCGTCGTGGATCTGCCGGATGCGCCGGCCGCGGATCGCAAGGTTCGCGTAGAGCAGGCCGGGCGAGACCGTGTTGAGGGCCTCCGCGAAGCGGTCGGCCCAGCCACGGTCTGTCCCGTCCGGGTGGGGATGGTCGCCGACCCCCTCGGTCTGGCTGTCGCCGATCGCCACGAACCGGCGGTACCCGGTATTCAGCGGACCGCTCCCGGCCGATCGACTGGCAGGGCGGTTCCGCAGCGATCCATCTCGGCCAGCAGGGTCTCGTGCATGCGGTCCAGCAGACCCTGGTCGCGGCGGCTGAGCACGGCGCCGGAGGAGCGGTCGACCAGATTGGCCACCTGATCCGGGTCGCGCCTCATGTCGTAGAGCTCGAACTCCGGGCTTTCCCCGCCAGACGGATCGATGTAGACCGCGTACATCGCGTCGGCCGAGCGGACGGCGCGTATCCGGTTGGGATGCGGTGTCACGTCGATGTAGGCCGAGCCGGACTGGTGATCGTCAAAAGTGAAGTGGGTGAACTCCTGCACCGACTCTGCCGGCTCCGTGCGGGATACCACCGGTCCGAAGTCGATACCGCAGCCGGCCAGCCCTGTCTGGTCGGGTTTTGAAGCGTCGGCCAGCACCGGGGTCAGGTCACGACCGGTGATCCCGTCATCGCTGCAGTCAGCCCCGGCGAGGGCGGCCATCGTCGGAAGGATGTCGCAGAGCGAAGCCGGCGCTTCAACGCTTGCCGGCTCACTGAACAGCAGCGGGTTCGAGACGACCAGCGGTACGTTGATCGTCTCCTCGTAGGCGTTGAACATCTTCTGCCGAAGACCGCCATGGGACATCCCCATTTCGCCGTGGTCCGAGGTTCTTACGATGACCGTCCGCGACCTCAGCGAGTCGGCATCGTCGGGGTCTCCCAGGGCGTCCACGATCCGGCCGACCTTTTCGTCGACCAGCCGGTGCAGGTGGGCATAGAAGCGGCAGTAGTCGAGCTTGGCATCGTCGTCACCCACCGGACCGATGAAGCTGGCCTGGCCGATGCCCATCAGTGCGTGGGCGGAAGGCTTGTTCGAACGGTTCTCATGCACGGAAGGCGGCAGTTCGATGCCTTCGATGTCGGCCCAGTCGTCGGCCGAATACCCGCCTTCTTCGTAAGTGGAGGGGTAGGCCAGAACGTCATGCGGGTTGACCAGCGAGGCGATCAGCGCCCAGGGCTCGGGTGGCGGGTCGGCGAGGAAGCGCTCGACCTGCCGGGTGAAGTCCTCGTCATAGCCGAGCCGGCTGCGCCCGGCAAACGTACCCCCGCCGAAATGGGAAGGCTCGAGGTTCTCGCCCGCGTCGGGCGGCTCCCAGTCCATCAGGCCGTAGTCGGCAGCCAGCCGATCGCTGTCACGGTCGCTCCATTCTCCGCCTTCGACCGGCTGGGTCAGATGCCACTTGCCCTTCAGCACCGTCCGGTATCCGGCCCGCTCGAGGACCCGGGCCAGGTTGGGCGTTTCGGGGTCGAGCTCCTGTTCATCCCGGCCGCCGTCAGCCTCGCGGGTGGCGCCTTTCCAGATGGCACTGAGGGCTTCGGTGGGAGATATCTCCTCCCGCAGCACCGCTCCGGTCGCCGCCTTGAGCGCCGACGGCGCATGCCGGGGCTGGATCCGGGCGCCGCCCTGGGTCAGGGTCAAAGTCACGCCGTGATCGGCCGGCCAGCGGCCGGTGAGCAGCGAAGCACGGCTCGGTGAGCACATGCAGCTGGCCGCGGTGGCCTGGTTGAAGCTCACCCCAGTACGCGCAATCTCGACGTCGGCAGGCGTCAGCGCCTCGAGCCACTCGGGATCTTCCGGCCAGTGCATCGGCCGGCGCTGCTGGTCGGTGATGATCAGCAGGAGGTTCGGCGGACGCTTCGCATCCACGTCCGGGTTGTCGCTGCTCATTTCCACTTGAAGGGACAGCCTCGGGATTCGAAGTCCTGCTTGTCCATGTAGGTACCTCTCGGGTAGAACGGGCCCATCGTCGCGCGGGCGTCGAAGGGGCTGGGAACGTCCCAGATCGAGCGCTTGAAGCCCGAGCTCGGCAGAATATTGCGGGTCAGCAGCTGCCCCATGTCGGGGCGTCCCGCCCCGTCGCCCTCCGGGTCGGCGGCGAGCCAGGCCACCCCGCATTCGCGACGGGCGTTCGAGGGCCTCTGGTCGAGGGGGGTCACCGCGATCACGTAGCCACGCTTGCGGTTCCTCATCGGAACCTGCTGGTCGAAGAGGCAGCGATAGGTCTCGGTGGTGACGAGGGACTGGATCGTGCACATGTCCCACTCGACCAGCTGCCCCTGGCCGACCCGCTTCGCGCCGCCCAGTGTCCGAGGAACGGTCGGCATCCTTCCGTGGACCGCCAGCACATCCCCGAAGTCGAAGCTGAGGGCGCCGGTCATGTAGCGGGCGTCATCGTTGTTGTACTGCGTGCCTTCGTAGACCGGGTTGTCCTGCCATGCCTGCTGCCAGGCCGGTTCGTTGCCGTACCGCGCGAAGACGTTCGTCAGATTGAAGAATTTGACGAACTCGAATCCTGGCAGCGCAGGATTGGTCGCCGGATCCTTGCCTGCGGTATTGACCAGGGAGTCGTAGACCGGTTTGGCCAGCAAGACCGGCTCGTAGTCGTGGGTGGAGTTGAGTTCGTCGCAGAGCGCCTGGCCCCTGAGAACGCGACCGTCGGCGAGCTTCAGCGTCGGCTTCGGGACACCGGTACCACCGGCGCGGTTGCGCCCACGATCGGGCACGTAGACGCGGTAGAGGATGTCCTGCCGTGCACCCTCCTGGGGCTCGGCATAGAGCGTGTTCCTTGACGGATCGGCCGGCGTGGATCTGCCTTTCACCCGGATGGTGTAGCTGCGCTTGCGGGTCGAGCGGTTCTTGCCGGGCCGGCTCGGGTTGGTCGAGCCGCGGTCAGGACGGATGTTGCGGTCGGGCAGCGAACCCGTCGACGCCCCGTTCATCTCGTAGGCATTGAAAGACGAATACCTCGCGTGGGGAAAACGACCCTTGAGGCGCAGCACCGCGCCGGGCGGCGTAGAGAACTTGGCTCCCCAATAGGCGATCTGGGTGCCGGGGTAGGCCGAGTTGGTCTTGGGGTTCTCTGCCGTGAACGGGCCGGTCCAGAAGCAGCCGACCGTGGGCAGGCCGCGGGGGTTGTAGCCGGTGGGCACCTGGGCGGCTGAAGACCCGGGGGCAGCGAGAAGCAGCACCACGAGAACCGTCGGGAGTGCGAAACGGACAAGCGATTTGAGCCGGCGGGCGATCCGGAAACGATTCGAAGTCATTTTCGTTCGGACACCTCCCCGGGTGTGGCTACCGTTTCGAGCACGAATGCAGTGCCGATACTACGCACCAGCGGCCGGTCGAACACCGCCATGCCGAGCAGCAGGCCCGGAGCCAGCAGACGGAACTCGTCCCGGACGTGACGCCAGGGCAGCGGCGCCTGTGAGCCGTAGGTCGAGACGACCACAGGTCCACCGTCGAGTACGGACGGCTCGCGGCGGGCGCTCATCGCCAGGTACTCGACCAGCCCACCGCCGGTGCCGGAACCACGAAGCAGGTTGACGCCGTCCAACTCCCCGGACGTGGACCCCGCAGCCGGTTCGAACCGCTTTCCGAACCAGTCCGGAAGTCCCGCAAGCCGAAGCGCGAAAGGCGCCGTGGCCCGCGCCGGCGCCGGGCCGACGAAGACGGCCCGGTGGCTGCCGACCAGGTCCTCGGTCGAAGGCGCCGGCAGAGAGCCCCAGAGCCGGCGCAGGGCAGCCGGTGATGCGGGCAGGCCGGTGATCGATAGATCGCCTGCATCGCCGGGGCCGACGTCCGGTTGGTCGCCCCGGTCCGGCCACCGCGCCGCGAAGCGCTCGGCCATGGCGGTGATCGTCAGGCTCGGGTTGACCCCGAGGTTGACCGGGATCGCCGATGCGTCGGCGACGTAGAGACCCGGGTGGCCGTGGACCTGGTGGGACTCGTCGATCACTCCTGACTCCCGGTCGGCGCCGATCACCGCCCCGCCGAGGATGTGGGCGGTGACCGAACGGCCGCCGGCGCTCTCGACCAGGAGGTTCAGCGGAGTGCCGCCGGATGACTCGGCGAAGGCCCTGGCCGCCTGGTTGGCGACCGGCAGGAAGCTCGGCGCCTCTTTGCCGGGAACCGGGCGCGAGCGAAGCACCCGGCGCCACGGACGGAGCGGCGAGCGGCGCAGTTCGAATGCGACCTCGCTCTCGACGTCCTGCATCACGGTCAGAGCGGTCAGGCGCTTCTCGAAGTTCGCGGCGGTGACCGCCCTGGCGAAGCGCAGCGGGTGGCGCAGGATCTCGAGAACCGTCTCCACCGCCCTCCTGCCGGGAGAGGAACCATCGACCAGCGGGCCGACCTGCCAGCGCATCAGCTTGCCACCGCCGACGTACCGGTTCTGGGTGACGTGGGTTCGCTCGTCCGGGTGGAAGTCGGTCGAGATCGCCGGGCCCCGGGTCAGGTCTGCCTCCGGATCGTCTTCGAGCACCACCGTCACCGCCTCGGAGTTGGTGCGGACCGTGCGGCCCAGCATCGGCGAGACGCCCGGCAGTGTGCCGAATTCGTCGCGGCACCTGAGCAGCAGCTCGAGCGTGCCGAGCACCCCGGCGGATACGACGACCCTCTCGGCACGGAGCGGTTCGTAGCATGACATCGCGTTTCCACGGGTGGGATGACTTGACTTCATAGCCTCCGCCCGGAAGCGGTGCCAGCGATCGGACCTGGCGCTCGGGTTCGATCCGTACCCCCCGGCGCTCGGCGAGATGGAGGTAGTTCAGGTCGAGTGAGTTCTTCGAGCCGTAGGGGCAGCCGGCCAGGCAACCGCCGCAGAGCCGGCAGCCGGTGCGCTCCGGCCCTTCCCCGTCGAAGAAAGGATCCACCTCGCTCACCCCCTCTTCGCCGAAGTGGATCGCCAGTGGGACCGGCCCGAAACCGTCGGCCCCGCCGACCGCCTCGGCGACGACCCGCAGGTGGTCGTCCATCTCGCCGGTGAACGGGTTCTCGACCCGGCCGAGCATCCTCGCCGCCTCGTCGTAGTGTGGCGCCATCGCCGCCGCCCAGTCCTCTTCTCCGTCACCCCAGGCCGGATCCTCGAACACCCTCGCCGGCGGCTCCAGCAGGACCGCACCCCAGACGATCGATCCTCCCCCGACGCCGTTGGCGCCGATGATGCCGACATCCCTGAAGACCTTCTGCCAGAAGTAACCGTGGAGGCCGAGGTCCGGCTCCCAGACGTGCTCGCGCAGGTCGGTCCTGGCCTTCTCGATGTCTTCAGGCGCGAGTCGGCGACCCTGCTCGAGCACGACGACGTCGTAGCCCTTCTCGGCCAGCCGAAGCGCGCTCACCGCCCCGCCGAAGCCGCTGCCGACGATCACCACATCGCAGTCGAAGTCTCCGCTCACCGGGTGATTCTCTCACTGCGCGGCATCGGCGTCCTCAGATGCCCCGGTCGAGGGCAAGGGCGAGCAGGGCGAGGACCACCGCCCCGTGAAGAGTCCAGACCACGGTGCGCAGCAGATTTCCGGTCAGCAGAGTTCGCAGCAGGGCGGGACTCGGGCCTTGCCGGCCGATCCTGCCGTGGATTGACGCTGCGGATCCGGTCAGGACCCAGGTCAGCAGCGCGAGGATCGCTCCGGCGATGGTGAGTGCCGTCTGCCCGGCCGGCGGTTCGACCAGCAGCAGCCAGGAGGTTGCCAGTTCGATCGCCATCGCGGGCAGCACCACCCAGGTCGTGCGACTCGAGTGAAGCCGGTGGTACCCGGCGAATTCCCGCTCACCGATCTCGGCGAAGAGCGGGTAATGCACCACCTGGACGAACCAGATGAGTCCGACCATGAAGAACGTCGCAGCGGCGTTCGCCAGCAGCAGGGCCGTCACTTGACGACCAGCTCACGCGCTTTCATGTCGTAGCGGACCTCGCGCCGGTTTTCGCCGAGCGCTTCCAGGGCCGTTTCGACCAGCAGGCCGGCGTCTTCGCCGGCGGGCAGAGGCGGCGGCTCCCCGGCCAGCGCACGTTCGGCGAAGCCGGTTTCCATGTGGCCGGGGCTGACCTCGAGCACGGTCGCGAGTTCCTTGCGCCGCTCGCGTCTGAGTGCCGCCAGGTAGGCGGCAAGAGCCGCTTTGGACGCCGAATACGCGGCCATCCCGGCGGTCGGGAACTCGGCGACGACGGCAGTGATGGCGACCACGGCGCCGTCTGGCGGCAGTTCCGGAAGTGCTGCCGAAATCAGTTCGATCGGTCCGGTCGCGTTGGTCCTGATCAGATCGGCTTCGACCGAGGCGGGGATTTCACCCGACCTGCCGAATGCGACTGCACCCGTCGCGACGACGACGCCGTCGATCGCGCCGAGTTCCCGTCTGGCGGCCGATACGGCTTCGGCCGCCGACCCGGGTTCACTGAGGTCGAGCAGAATCGCGGGCGAGCCGAGTTCGGTCGCAATCGAATTCAGCGCCTCCCGGTCCCTGCCGGCAAGCGCGACGCGGGCGCCACGCCCAGCAAGCCCCCTCGCGAAGCGTCCGCCGAGTTCACCCGTCGCCCCGGCGACCAGAAAACGGCTGTCGGTCAGTTCCATGGCATCTCGATCGTGAGCATCCCGAAAGGCTATTCGACCGGCCCGGCCGACCCGTCCCCCCGGGGTGCCAACATGGCCGGGTGACTCCGCGAGCGACAGTTCTACACGCCGACCTCGACGCCTTCTTCGCGTCGGTCGAACAGCGTGACGACCCCTCCCTGAGGGACCGGCCGATGATCGTCGGCCGGGGGGTCGTACTCGCCTGCAGCTACGAAGCGAAGGCAAGGGGGGTCAGAACCGCGATGAACGGTGCACAGGCACTCCGGATCTGCCCGGAAGCGATCGTGGTTCCGCCCCGGATGGCCGCCTATACCGAGGCCAGCCGACGGGTCTACGAAGTATTCGCCGACACCTCACCACTGGTTGAAGGGCTTTCGATCGATGAAGCCTTCCTCGATGCGAGCGGCCTCGGACACATCTCGGGAACCCCCGAGCAGGTCGCCGTCCGGCTGCGGCGCGAGGTGCTCGAAAAAGTCGGCCTGAAGATCTCGGTCGGAGTCGCCCGGACCAAGTTCCTGGCCAAGGTGGCCAGCGGCGAGTCCAAGCCGGACGGTCTTCTGGTTGTCGAACCGGAAGACGAAGAGGCCTTCCTCCACCCGCTGCCGATCGAGCGGCTCTGGGGGGTCGGCAAGGTCACCTCCGAAAAACTTCGTTCGATGGGGATAAGCACGGTCGGCGAGATCGCGCGGTGCCCGGAGAGCAGGCTCGTGGCCGCCCTCGGAGAGAGCTCCGGGCGCCGTCTTCTTGATCTCGCCAACAACCGTGACCCCCGTCAGGTCACCCCGAGGGCGCCGCGACGCTCGATCGGCGCCCAGAGCGCCTTCCCCCGGGGCTCACGCTCGTCCGAGGAAATCGACGCACTGGCCGCCGGGCTCGTCGACCGGACCGCCCGCCGGCTGCGGAAGTCCGACCAGGTCTGCTCCGGCGTCTCGATCTCGATCCGCTTCGACGACATGAAGAAGGCCGGCCGCTCCCGTCGCCTGAGCGCCGCCACCGCTTCGACCGAAACGATTCTCGCGGCGGTCCGCGGGCTGATCGACAGCAGCCGGCCGATCATCGAGCAGCGCGGCATCACCCTGCTGGGGGTGACCCTGGAGGACCTGTCCGCCGACGACGCGCTTCAGCTCGAGCTGCCGATCGAAGGAGACCCCGAGGAAGACTCGGCCCTCGATGCGGCGGTCGACGAACTGCGCGAGCGCTTCGGGTCGAAGGCGATAACCCGGGCCTCGCTGATCGGCAACGACGGGGTCGAGGCCCCGATCCTGCCGGACTGAACCTCACCAGTCTTCGAGCGTCCAGGCCATCTGCCAGAAGCCGACTTCGTAGTGGCAGCTCGCCTCGAAGGCCGAAGCCATCCGCTCACGCTCGGCCGTGCCGGCATCGGCTGCCAGGCCGTCGAAGCGGCCACGGAAGTCCTCGAGTATGCCGACTGACTCGGGGGAACCGTAGAACTCCCACCAGCCGGCGAAGGGGTGGCCCGCCTCCGGCGGGGATTCGCCAAGCTGCCTCTCGCCTGCCCAGATGTAGGTCCATGGGCACGGCAGCAGCGCCGCCATCAGCACGCCGAGCGTATCGCGGCCCGACTCCAGCATGTGGTTGACGTAGGCCTGAGCGGAAGGCGCGAGCCGCTCGACCTGGGCCTCTTCGTAGGAGACGCGGGCCGCCTCGCACATCACGTGGTGAGGATGGGTCTCGTCCTCGAGCAGAAAGCGCACGTTCTCGTGGAAAAAGCCCATCCACTCGCGGTCGGGGGAGAGCGCCAGCCCGAGGCCGTAGCAGCGGATGAAGGCGTTGAGGTAGAGGTGGTCCTGTCCGACGTAGTGGATGACCTTCTCCGGAGCCAGGGTCCCGTCCTTCAGGCCTTCCAGGAAAGGATGTCTCCAGAACTCATCGAAAACGTCGGCGTTGCGGTCATGCAGTTCGGCGCTGTAGCTCATTTCGGCTCCTTCGTTTGCGAAGGAGCGCCGGGTGCCGGATGGACACCGCTCCACGTTCCTACGCTCGTATCAACGAGATCAGGTTCACGGGTCCGGGCTCATGCCCATCTCAGTCCGTATGCGGACACCCCGCGTGGTTCGAAACCAGCTTAGCGCGAGCCGGCCGGCTCAGGCGTCGGTGATGTAGGCGACGGTACCCCCCTCCTCGATCTCCGGGACCGGCGGTGTCTGCGTGATGTTCTCCAGCACCCATTTCGCCGCGACCTTGGTCGATTCGTCAGTCCCTTGCTTGTCCTGGCAGACGGTTACCGCCGTACCACCGTCATGACCACGAAAGGCCGTGTAGCTGACGAAGCCCGGAACCTCGCTCACCAGCCCCTTGAATTCCTCGAACCTCTCCTCGATCAGGTCGAATATCTCCGAGGCTGCCTCACCGGAATAGCTGCGTATCACCACGTACATCGTCAACCTCCTGAGCCGATTTTCTGCCTGCTTCGAGCCTAGCCGTAATCGTCGCGGCGAAACGGGGCTTCAGAGAAAGCCCGGTGGCGGTCACGGCCCGGGCTCTGCCCGTGGTCAGTCCCGGCACGCCGGCACCAGCAGGGCCGCCAGCCCGCCAAGGGCGGCCAGTGCCACCAGCCACGGGGCACCGGAACGCAGCGGGCTGCGGATCGGCCGGTACCGGGCCTGGCCGCCTTCGAGTTCGATGAAGCCCTGTGCCTTCGCACTTGCGCCGCCTCCGCCACCATGCCCTTCGTCTTCGCCTTCGCCGCCACCGCCACCGCCGAAGCCCCAGGAGACCCGGGCGACCGGAATCACGGTCACCCCGTCGCGCTCCACCGGCTCACCGAAGACGGCGTCGGCTCTTGCCGCCGAGCCGAGCCGCTCGGCAAGACCCGCCACGAAATCACCCTTCTCGATGCTCTGGCGCGCCTCCTCGCGAGCCCTTTCTTCGCTCATGCTGCCTCCTCGTGAGAATCGAATTCGAAGAGACGAAGCTAGCCGGTTCCGGCCTGGTTCTCAACCGTGATCGATGGGCCGCAAGAGGGGTGAGCGACGGGATTCGAACCCGCGACCGCCTGGACCACAACCAGGAGCTCTACCAACTGAGCTACGCCCACCGCGAAGGGGGCAATCTATCGCTCCGCCCGCGCCGGTTGCCGCGACGCCCGGTCAGGGAGGCTGCTACTCCGGGCTCTTGGTCGCTTCGCCCAGCAGCCGCACGGCGAACTCTTCCGCCTTGGCGAGCTGACCACGCAGCTCTTCGCAGCGCTCCGCGGCGAGCACTGCGTACTCGCGGATCCTGCGGCGCGCGTCCTCCTGATCGGCCTTCGGGGCATCAGCATCGGCGACCCGGTCGGAAGCGGCCAGGAGCTCGCGCATCTGTTCGACCTTGAATCCCAGCGGCTTCATTCGCTTGATCAGGAGCAGGCGCTCGACCTGCTCTTCGGTGTACAGCCGGAAGCCCCCGGCCGACCTGGCCTGCGGTGTGAGCAGCCCGGATTCTTCGTAGAACCTGACGCTGCGCAGGGAGAGGCCGACCCGCTCGGCGACCTCTCCGATCTGGAGCAGGCCGTCGGTCTTATCGACTACGGGGACTTCTTTGGCGGCATCCATTCACCGCATTATCACCGTTCCGGCGGCCGGACGCCCAGGACAGCCGCCTCCTGATGCCCGTGGCTCAGGGCTCGAGCGGGGCCGGAGCCCTCGCGGAACGCAGTGCCCCGGCCGAGGCGGCGACCACGAGGAGGATCGCCAGTATCTCCAGGGGAACCACGCCCTGTCCGAGGATCACCAGTCCGACGGTCGCCGCGACCGCGGGCTCGAGGCTCATCATCACTCCGAAGACGCTGGAGGGCAGCCGCCGCATGGCCTCCAGCTCCAGCGTGAACGGCAGGGCGGAACTGAGCACGCCGACGGCCAGCCCGATCGCCAGTACATGCGGTTCGAAGAGCGAGCTTCCGCCATCGACGATCCCGAACGGGGCCGTCAGCACGGCCGAGACCGCCATCGCCACCGCCAGCCCCTTGCCCCCGGCGAATGCCCGGCCCATGCGCTTGCCGAGCAGGATGTAGGAACCCCAGAAGAACCCCGCCGCCAGGGCGAGTGCGACACCGGCCGGATCGACATCCTCCCCACCGACCCCGCCGGTGAGCAGGAGGATGCCGGCAGCGGCAAGAGCAGCCCATATCCAGTCGCGACGGCGCCGGGACGTGATCAGTGCGACGGTCAGCGGCCCGATGAACTCCAGGGTCACCGCCGTCCCCAGGGGGATCCGGTCGATCGCTTCGTAGAAGCAGAGGTTCATGCCGGCGAGGGCGACGCCGAATACGAGCAGCAACCGGGGGTTCTCACGGGCGGTGGCCATCGTCGGTCGCCAGATCGCGGCCAGCAGCACGGCCGAGACGATCGCCCTCATGAAGACCACCCCCGACGCGCCGATGTCGTCGAACAGTCCGGTCGCCACCGCGGCGCCGATCTGGATCGAGAAGATCGCCCCGAGGACCATGGCGACCGCGACCGGGGTCGGAGACTGTTGCTCCTGAATCACCCTCACAGTCAAGCACCCGCAATCGAACCGGGGCCACTCGGCCACCGGATCCGGCCGGGAGCGGGATAATCGGACCATGCCCGAACCGGACCCTCCCGCACCCGAGGACTATCCCCACGCCCTGACGATCGCGACCCGCTGGAAGGACAACGACGTCTACGGCCACGTCAACAACGTCGAGTACTACTCCTTCTTCGACACGGTCATCAACGCCTGGCTGATCGAAGAGGGCGGTCTCGACATCCATCGAGGCGAGACGATCGGCGTCTGCGCCGAGTCGAAATGCCGCTTTCTCGCCTCGGTCGCTTTTCCCGAGAACATCCGTGCGGGCCTGCAGGTGGCCAACCTCGGGACCTCCAGCGTGAGGTACGAAGTCGGTCTCTTCCGCGAGAACGGCGAACCCCTGGCTGAAGGGCATTTCGTCCATGTATTCGTCGGGCGCGAGGATCGCCGGCCCCGGGAGATCCCGGCTGCGATCCGCGAGTCGCTGGCCCGGATCGCCACCTGAGCCGATGAGGGCCACCGCGTCAGTCCTCAGCGAAATGGGCCGGCCATCGCCCTACGGAAAAAGCCGGCCGCTGGTCCGGACCGGCATAGATCTCGGCGCCCCGGGCGAACGTGAGCTGCTGGTCAGGGTCCGGGCCGCCGGTCTCTGCCACTCGGACCTCTCGGTCATCAATGGCGTCCGGCCGCGGATCATGCCGATGGCGCTCGGTCACGAGGCGGCGGGAGAGGTGGTCGAGACGGGAAGCGGGACCTCGTCTTTCTCAGCCGGAGACCACGTGGTACTCGCATTCGTCCCCGCATGCGGCGAATGCCGGTTCTGCCGGGAGGGTCGCCCCGCTCTGTGTATGCCCGCAGCCGCGGCCAACGGAGCAGGCACCCTGCTCGGCGGTGACATCCGGATGCGGGATGACCACGGCGATTCGATACACCACCACCTCGGGGTCTCGGCGTTTTCGGACCACATCGTCGTATCGGAGCACTCGGCCGTGCGCGTACCGTCCGACCTGCCCTTCGAGATCGCGGCCCTGTTCGGCTGCGCCGTGCTCACCGGGGCGGGTGCCGTCCTGAACACTGCCGCCGACAGGCTGCCCGCCCGCTCGATCGCCGTCTTCGGTCTCGGCGGGGTCGGACTGGCCGCCCTGCTTGCGGCAGCATCGCAGGGCCCCGAGATCCTGATCGCGATCGACCCTGTGAAGAGCAAGCGCGACCTCGCCCTGGAGCTGGGCGCCACCCACGCATTCGACCCCGGCTCACCTGACCTGCTCGAGCAGATCAGGGCGGCCGTGACCGAAGGCGGCACCGCGGATTCCAGAGCCGAAGCCGACCGCGGCGTAGATATCGCGGTCGAGACGGTCGGCAACGAAAAGGTCCTTGCCGAGGCCTTCGACGCCACCGGCCGTGGCGGCACGACCGTCACCGTCGGCCTGCCTCATCCGGACAGGCAGCTCAGCATCCCGGCCCAGACCCTGACCGCCGAAGAGCGCACCCTGAAGGGCTCTTACCTGGGCTCCTGCATCCCCGGCCGTGACATCCCTCGCTTCATCGCGATGTACCGGGACGGAATCCTGCCGGTCGACCGGCTGCTCAGCCACCGGCTGGAACCGGGACAGCTCAACGAGGGCTTCGACCGGCTCGAAAAGGGCGAAGCGATCCGCCAGGTGGTCCTCTTCGACTGAGGAACCGCCGGCCGAGGTGAGGCCCCAGACCCGAAAGCCCGAAGGGGTCCCGGCCTCCACCACCTAGACTAACCCCATGGACCAAAGAACCGAGAACCCGAAAACCTCCAAGTCCCTGCTGCGGACCGACCTTTCGACAGCGAAGGCGAGAGCGCGCGGGCTCTTCCTGGTAGCCGCCGCCCTTTCGCTGGTGGCCTCGATCGGCCTCTTCTTCAGTGGCAACGAGAATGAAGGCATCTTCGTCGGGCTCTGGGTACCTTCGATCCTGTCACTCGGTGCGCTGCTGGCCCCGTCCTGGCGCGACTGATGGAATACGTAGGCATATTCCTCTTCGGCGTAGTCGTGACCGCGATCGTAATCGCGGCCTGCTTCCTGATCGTCTTCGGCATCATCACCGAGAAGCAGGAGCGCGAGAAACTCGAGGCCCAGCAGGAATCCGACCTGGCCGCCGGCAAAGAGTTCGTCGCCTCCTGACCGGCTCCCTGGTACCGAAGCACCCCCGGCAGGATTCGAACCTGCGACATCCGGCTTAGAAGGCCGGCGCTCTATCCAGCTGAGCTACGGGGGCAGGAAGTCGAAGATATCCGGTCTCAGCCGGACTCTTCGGGAGGCGGATCGTCCAGGGCCTCGGGGTCCAGGTTGTCGCAGTTCGCCGGGTCGAGCGGGCCGTCGATCCGGTAGACGTAGGTGGGCTGCGGGGTGATGTCGGGTTCGGCGACCACTTCGGTCACCGCCGGGTCGTCCTTGACCCAGGCCCGGACCGGGTAGCGGAAAGGCGATTCAGGCGAGTCCTGGGTGAACTCGCTGGTGATGATGTAGTCGTAGTCGCCCTCGTTGACCTTGCGCACGAAGTTCTCGCACTTCGAGATCAGGCGGTAGGTGCCGTTGTCGCCCTCCTGGCCGATGTACTGGACGTGGTTGGAGCGGTCGACGCCGTAGAAGCCGTACTGGCCGAACAGCATCTGGCCGGAGCCGGCAATCGCGATGCGCGTGTCCTTGAGGTTGCGGGTGAAGGCGAACGATTCCTGCGGCCCTCCTTCCTGGAGGAACAGAGTGGTTCGTGTGTAGTGCTTGTTGGCGTATCCGACCTCCTCACCCCTGCCCCAAACCGCCGCGATCAGGGCGATCGCAGCGACCGAGGCGATGATCACGCTCCCGGGGGCCTTGCCGTGCTCCTTCAGCCAGGAGAGGCCGACCGGCGCCCAGACGATGGCAAGGGTCAGGAAGACAGCTCCGGGCAGGAAACTCGGGTACCACTTGGGCGAAGTGAGCACGGTGATCGCGTAGACGACGGTGAGGAAGATCAGCACGATCCGGGCCCGGCTCTCCGGCGCCCGCAGGGGCCGCGCTATCGGCAGCAGCGTCATCGCCAGCAGCAGGCCGGGCAGCAGATAACGGGTATTGGTGAAGAACCCGGTCGGCTCGCCCTCCTGCCCGGCCGCGGTCAGCGGCGTGAAGACGTAGACGACCGCGGTGACGATCGCGGCGGCGGCGAGGACCCGGATCACCTTGTTGCGGGCCTTGACGACCAGGTAAACCGCGGTAACCGCGAGCATGACCAGGATCAGCGGGAAGAGGATGCCGAAGGCGTCGTCGAGCCGGGGGAAGAACCAGTAGCGGTAGATGTCGAGGTCGGTCAGGTAGTGGGCGACCGAGAAACGCGGGCGCGGATCCAGGGGCATCTGGTCGGGCTGGGGCAGCTTGAGCGGTCCCCAGCCGATCGCCGGCACCGGATTGCCGCCCGTGTAGAGCATCGCCCTGACGTACCAGTAGCCGCCGACCAGCAGCATCGGGATCCCGAGCCAGATCGTGGTGACCCACCAGCGGGCCCGGCCGCTGACCAGGATCATGCCGAGGAAGATGATGCCGACCGGAGCCAGCATCGACACCTTGACCGAGATCGCGATCCCGGCGGCGATCCCGGCGATGATCAGCGGGCCCTTGTCGAGCAGGGGCGCGTCGGGGTCCGGTTTCTCGTCGACCGCCCCCGACTTGGGAGCTCGGCGCTGGTGGCCGTTGATCAGGAAGGCCGCGAAGGCGATCAGGAATGCGAAGGCCATGATGTCGTTGCGGCCCTCACCGGGCTGGGTTTCGAGCATCACCCCCCCGCTCAGCAGGATCGCGCCTCCCACCAGGGTGGCCGGGCCGACGCCGTAGGGCCGGCCGACGCACCAGCAGCCGAGAAGCGCGATGCCCAGGCAGAGCATGTTGAACAGGGGCGAGAGCCAGTCGCTGTCCATCAGGCCCATCAGGGCACCGTGCATGAGCTCGGAGCTCTGCGGGTAGAACCAGACCGCCAGACGCAGCGCATCGGTGTAGTGGAGCGGAACGATCGAACCGTCCTGAATGAAGCGGGCCGACGCCGGCATGTGGTACCAGGTCGTATCGCCGCCGAACATGCCCTGGTCGAGGCTGAGCTGGGCCGGGAAGCTCCATTCGGCGACCGCCCAGGAGGCGACCCCGAGCGCGACCAGCATCGCCCAGGTCGGGACCTTGGGGGCAGCAATCGGCTCGACGCCCTCCGGGGCGAACCGGTGGCCGAGCGCCGCCGCGACCAGCCCGACGAGGATGCAGCCGACGGTCATCCAGAAAAGGTCGAGCAGGCCAACCGAGCCGACCAGCTGCAGGGCGATGATCAGCAGCGCGAAGCCGATCGTCAGCTCGGCCAGCCTCGCCAGAGCGCCTGAGAACTCGGGCACTATCCAGCGCCGCAGCCAGTAGGACCCCAGCCATACGGAAAGAACCACCGCGGCGATCGCGGCGGTTCCGACAACATAGGAGGCTAGGCTCGGGGTCATCCCCGGCCCTCAGGAAGAGCAGGCACCGGCGGAATCCTAATTGAGTCGTGCCCGTGCAGTTCAGCGGCGACCGTCAGGCAAGCGCGGGGCCATCCACCCCGGTGCCCACCTGGCAGGCGACTCCGGTGCCGGCGAGGCCGCAGTAGCCGTTCGGCACCTTGTCGAGGTACTGCTGGTGCTCGGGCTCGGCGAAGTAGAACTCGCCGGCCGGTTCGACCGTCGTCGTGATGGCTCCGAGACCGCGTTCCCCGAGCGCGCGCTGGTAGCCGGCCATCACCCTTTCGGCAGCCTGCTTCTGCCCTTCGTCTGCGTAGTAGATGCCCGACCGGTACTGGGTGCCGACGTCGTTGCCCTGGCGCATGCCCTGGGTGGGGTCGTGCTCGGTGAAGAAAACCTGGAGCAGCCTCTCGTAGCTGATTTTCCCGGGGTCGAAGGCGACCAGGACCGCCTCGGCATGGCCGGTCCCGCCGGAGCAGACTTCGCCGTAGGTCGGGTGAGGGGTGAAGCCGTTCTGGTAGCCGACCGCGGTCGTGTAGACGCCTTCGAGGTTCCAGAACAGGCGCTCGGCCCCCCAGAAGCAGCCGAGTGCGAAGTAGGCGGTCTCGATCCCGTCCGGATACGGCGGGCTCAGCCTGGTGCCGAGCACGGTGTGAGATTCGGGTATCGGGAAGGCGTAATCCTCCCGCCCGGTCAGGGCTGCCGAAGGCTCGGGCATCGTCGTATCTTTGCGGCCGAAGATCATGCACCGATGCTACCCGGCTGCGGTCCCCGGCTCCTCTCTAGACTTACTGCGATGAGCAGCGTGAGAACCATCGACGAGACCGACTTCGGGATTACCTGGGTCATGGACGAGCCGATGGCCCGGGCCTCCCACGCGCTGGTCAATGACGGACGGGTCTGGATCATCGATCCGGTCGACGACCACGACGCGATGGCCAAAGTCGCCGAGCTCGGGGAGCCGGCGGCCGTACTCCAGCTGCTGGACCGCCACAACCGGGACTGCAGGTCCGTCGCCGACCGGCTCGGGGTCCCCCTGGTGGTGCTTCCCGATGAGGTCAAGTCGACTCCGTTCAAGACGATCGAGGTGGTCGACAACCGGATCTGGAAAGAGAAAGCTCTCTGGTGGCCGAAGAAGCGTGTTCTGGTCGTCGCCGAGGCGCTCGGCAGCAACCGGATGTACAAGCCGACCGAGGCCGGCGCGGGCGTGCACATCGGCATGAGGCTGACTCCGCCGAAGAACTCGCTCGGAACCTACCTTCCGAAGCACCTGCTGTTCGGTCATGGCGAATCGATCCACGGACCGGAAGCCACCGTTGCACTCCAGGAAGCAATCGACCGCTCCCGCCGCGACATCCCGGGCGCTCTTGTCGGACTGCCCAAAGCATTCACCTCGAAGTAGTCGGAAGCCCGGACCTGCCAAGGAGCTGGTGATCAGTATCGAACGTGAAGACCTCGAATTCAGCAGCGGCGGCGATCGCTGCGCCGCCTGGCTCTTTACGCCCGGGAAGGCGGACGGGCCGGTGCCGGTCGTCGTCATGGCGCACGGCTTCACCGCCACCCGGGGGGAATCGCTGACCCCGTTCGCCGAGCGATTCGCCGAAGCGGGGCTCGCCACCCTGGCCTTCGACTACCGCGGATTCGGCGACAGCGAAGGCGAAGAACGCCAGATCCTGAGCATCGGACGACAGCTCGAAGACGTCGCCGCCGCGATCGCTTTCGCCCGGACCCTCGAGCGGGTCGACCCCTCAAGGGTCGCCCTCTGGGGCTCCTCCTTCGGCGGCGGTCTCACGCTTGAGACGGCGGCGTCAGACCACTCGCTGGCCTGCGCCGTCGCCCAGGTTCCGTTCGCCGACGGGCCGTCGATGCTCGGTGCCGTACCGCCGGCCAACGCCGCCCGGCTCACCGCGAAGGCGCTGGCCGACATCCGGGCCCGGCGAAGCGGCGGCGAGCGCGTGATGATTCCGGCCGCAGGCTCGCCCGGCACCCTCGCCGCGATGACCAGCGAAGACGCCCTGCCGGGATTCGAGGCGATCAAGGGCCCTGATTCGAAGCACCAGAACCTGGTCGGCGCGGCGATCGCGCTCGAGACCCTCAAGTGGAGGCCCGGGGCGAAAGCCGGAAAGATCGAGTGCCCGCTGTTGGTCCAGGTTGCGTCCAAGGACCTGGATACGCCGCCGGCCCCCGCCGCAAAGGCTGCGGCCCGGGCACCGAAAGGTGAACTGCGTCGCTACGACTGTGGCCACTTCGACGTCTATCTCGACCCGTGGTTCGACCTGGTCGCCGGCGATCAGGTCGGGTTCCTGAGGCGCCACCTGCTGGAGGCCTGAGCCCCGCTCAGAGCTCCAGTTCGTAGTAGAGAGCCCTGGCCCCCGCTTCGCCCTCGATCTGGTTGCGGAAGCCGGTGCTCTCATAGAGGCCGCGGGCGGCTGTGTCGTCTTCGCCGGTCACGACCTCGACCATCGCCGCACCCCGGTCGCGAGCCAGATTCAGTACCTCGGCCATCAGTTCCCGCCCGAGCCCCCGGCCCCGTCTCCCGGGCTCGACGTAGAGCTCCTCGATCTGCGCCGTCGGCCCTTCGGACCAGACCGAGGGGCGAATGTCGACCTGGGCAAAGCCGGCTCCTTCGCCGGCCACCAGGAAGGTCTTGGCGTCGCTCAGGATCAGGGTCGTGACCCGGGCCGCCAGGAACTCCTCCCCGGGACTCGGTTCGCCGAATTCGAGGTTGAACTCGTGGAGCATCCGTGCCAGCCGGGCCGAGTCGGCAGTCGTCGCGGAGCGGACCATGGACCGGACACTACCGTCGCGGCGGCGAGCCATCGAATCGGTCCAGGCCACCCCGGAAGAGACCCGGGGATTCCTGAACCTGCGATCGGGGCGACTGGATTCGAACCAGCGAAACCTCCCGCACCCAAAGCGGGCGCTCTGACCAGGCTGAGCTACGCCCCGAGAGTCGGGGAGTCTATTGCCATTCGGCCTTGACGAGGTCGAGCCAAGCATCGATCCTGGCCTTCAAATAGGTGTCACAGCAGCGGACATCGAGAACGCCGTACTCCGACCTCCAGCTTCTACCCGTCAACTGATTGCTGTTGGACTTTCGCTGAAAACGGATCGCATAGGGTCCGATGCTGAGTTCGCCCGACCAGAACCGTCGCAATTCGCTCAGATCCTGATCAGCGTGAAACTGGATCGAGTAGGTGACCGGATTTCGCCCCAGCCGCAGCATCCAGGCCTGTGCAAGCTTCACGACGGCCGGATCTGAGTTACAGAGCGAGACGTAGTTGCGACCCTTCTTGGTGCCTTCGCCGATGTACATGCAGATGAAGTCGCGGAAGGTCGGCTCGGCGATCAGCCCGGGGTACTGCCGTACCCCTTCCCGGTATGCGGCTTCGCGCTTGCGACGTGCCCGATCGCGGTTGGCATCGGAGGCGCGCTGCCTTGCCGCCGTCTGCCTCCTGGTTTCAGGGATCGGAACGTCCTTCACCCAGTGGAAGACAGTCGACCTGGAAAGGGCCAGGCGGTCGGCGATTTCATCGATGGTCAGCTTCGTGCCGACCCTCAGGTCGACGGCCTTCTGGCGGATGTAGTCGGGATGAGCCACGAACATATGTTCGCTGTGTACGGCTCACGGGTGTGTTACTCGGGTGACGATTCTGTGACGAAAGTGCCTCGGAGGTGTGACAGAAGTGAGGAGGTGGGCCCCGGCCTCAGAGGCCCTGCGCCTCGCGCCAGGCGGTGAAAGCTTCGCGGGAGGTGTACTGCGGGGTGTAGCCGAATTCCTGCTTGAGGCGGGCGTTGTCCAGCACCGGGCGGTACCGGAGGAAGTCGGTCTGGGCGGCTCCGTGCGGGGTCAGGCCGAGTCGGTGGGCGGTCGCCAGTGCGGCCTTGAGCAGCGAGACAGGGATGGTCAGTACCGGCTTGCCGAGCTCGGCCGCGATTTCGTCGATCGTCATGCGGCCGTCGCCGGCTACGTTGAAGATGCCGGTCTTCTCGCCCAGCACCGCCTGCTGGATGATCGCCATCACGTCCTGGTCCCAGATGAAGACGAAAGGTGAATCGGAGCCGCGGATCTTGAGCAGCCGCCGGCGCCGGAAGAGGTCTGTGATCTGGTTGTCCACGGTCTCACCGAGGATCGTGCCGATCCGCAGCACCACCTGGTCGAGCTGCGGAGCGCTCTCGCGGTATCCGGCCAGCATCTCCTCGACCAGCCGCTTGTGGAGGCTGTAGGGGAAGGTGTCGGTGCCGCGCACCGGGTCGTCCTCGCTCAGCCATTCGGGGCTGTCGGCGTGGTAGCCGTAGGCCGCTCCGCTCGAAGAGACGATCACGCGCTCGACCCCGTGGCGCACGCAGGCCTCGAAAACGTTGCGGGAGCCGGTCACGTCGACCGCGTACTCCTGCTCCACCGTCGTCGACTTGCCCGGGTTGACGATCGAGGCGAGGTGGACGACGGTGTCGATGCCGTTTTCCTGGATCTGCCCGGCCACGGTCGCGAAGTCGGTGACGTCGGCGGTGGCATAGACGACGCCTTCGATGCGATCGTCCGCGTCGGGCTGTTTCAGGTCGGCGCTGACCACGAGCTCGACCTCATCGACTTTCGAGGCGAGGCCGCGGACCACCGATCGCCCCAGGAATCCACCTCCGCCGGTCACGTAAACGCGTTTCATCGGGCCAGTATCGCGCAAGCCGCCGACCCCTGTGCCGGTCATTCCTGGGCGACCACTTCAACCGGCGCCGCCTCACGGCCGGTCGGGCGGCGGGCCCACCAGCTCGACAGGGCCAGCCCGGCGATCAGGTCCCAGATGCCCCACCAGCCGGCGACCAGGGCCATGCCGCCGATGCCGTCGAAGAAGGTGAAGACCATGCCGAGCCCGAGGCCCGCGTAACGAACCCCGACCTCGAAGGTGAGTGCACGGCGGTTGTACTCGTCCAGCCCCACGGCCGTGGCGATTCCGTAGCCGAGCGAGAAGGCCAGCGTGTCGTGGAGAAAGACGACCAGAGCCACGATCGGGATGAAGGGCCAGAAGGTCTCGATGTTGCCTGCGAGGGCGGCCAGGATGAATGCGACCAAAGCCCAGACGCTGAAGCGCTTGACCCAGGGCTTGACCTTGCCGGTGATCTCGGGGTGCCGGTGGGCGACCGTCATCCCGAGCACGAAAGGGACTCCGATCACGAGCGTGACCTGGGCGAGCATGGCCAGGGCACTGAGGTCGACCTCTTCGAGGATCTTCGACGCCTCGGGGTGGATGCTGCCCCAGAAGGCGATGTTGAGCGGCATCACGAAAATCGCGATCATGTTGGCGATGCCGGTCATCGAGACCGAGAGCGCGACGTTGCCGTGGGAGCGGTAGGTGAGGATGTTCGAGGTGCCGCCGGGCGGGCAGCAGGCGACCAGGATCATCCCCATGGCGATCGAGCCCCTGACGCCGAGCGCCAGGGTCAGCAGGAAGGTGATCGCCGGCAGGAGGACGAACTGGGCGGCGATGCCGGCCGCCATCGCTTTCGGCAGGCGACGGACTTCGCGGAAATCGGACACCTTCGTATCCATCGCGATCCCCAGCATGATGATCGCCAGGACGAAGCTGAGTACCAGCAGTGAGGAGTCGCTGAATTCGACCTGGGCGCTGTCGATATCCGCGAGCGGAAAGCTCAATCGACAGCCCGGAAGAGCCGCAGGTGATCCCGGATCGCCTCGCGGTAGGCGTCCTTGTTGACGTAGTAGGGCAGGCGGTCGAGCTGGCGATAGTTGTAGCCCGCGAAGAGATCCGGCTTGGGCCCGAGGATCCGGCTCCACATCTGCTCGGCCGAGCCCGGGGCCTTACGACCCGCATCGATGAACTCGGCCACCAGGTCGGCCTGGTTGTAGCGGCCCTGCCAGCCGAGGCCGGTCGCCTCGACCATGCCGAGTACGAACAGGTTCCTGTGCCGCGGGGTGAAGATGTTCAGGTAGAGGTCCGGATGGTTGCCCCTCCAGTTGAGGTGCTCCGGGTCGATGAAGGGGTAGTTGAGCCTGTACCCGGTGGCCAGCATGACCAGGTCGTACTCACCGCTGGTGCCGTCGACGAAGCAGACCGAATCTCCGTCGAAGCGCTCGATGTTCTTCCTCACCGTGATGTCGCCGTGACCGGCGTGGTAGAGCACCAGCGTATTCATCACCGGGTGGGTCTCGTAGATCCTTCCGTTCGGTTCAGGGAACCCCAGCCGGGCCGGATTTCCGGTGAACAGCCGGATCAGCCGGCCGTCGAGGCGGGTCTTGATCGCCGCCGGAAGGGCCCTGCCCTCGTTGAGGGTGTCCGAAGGCCTCCCGAGGATGTACTTGGGGAAGAACCAGTAACCGCTGCGCAGGCTCATGTCGACCGAGCGCGCGTAGTGCACGGCGTCCACGGCGATGTCGCAACCCGAGTTGCCGGCCCCGATCACGAGCACCCTCTTGTCCCTGAAGATGTCGGGGCGCTTGTACCGGCTCGTATGCATGATCTCGCCGCTGAACTCGCCTTCGAACTCGGGGACGCTCGGCTCCGAGAGGATCCCGTTGGCGATGATCAGCCCGGCGAATTCCTCGGTGGTCTGCCGTCCGGACGCGTCCGCCGAGGTGACCCGCCAGGTGGCATCGTCGTCACCGGTGGGTTCGGCCCGCACCACGGACGTTTCGAACCGGTAATGGCGCCGCAGGTCGAAGGTGTCTGCGTAGTCGTTGAAGTAAGTGCGCATCTCCCAGTGGCTCGGGTAGTCGGCTACCTCGTCGCGCATCGGGAACTCGTCGTAGGCGGTGGTCGTCTTCGAGGAGATCAGGTGGGCCGACTCGTACATCGTGCTGACCGGGCTGTCGATGTCCCAGAGTCCGCCGACCCCGGAGTGCGTTTCGAAGCCCGTGAAAGGGATTCCGCGGCGGGCGAGGTTGCGGGCGGCAGCCAGCCCGGCGGGCCCCGCTCCGACGAGGGCATACGGCAGAGACCCGTCCCCACCGTTCGATGAACCGTTCTCTCCTCCTGACATCGGCCCGGAGACTACCGGCCCGGGCGCAACTTCCGGGCTGGCCGGGTGAGGCGGTACCGTTCGGACATGGCCGATATCCAGCCTTTGCCGGCGCTCCACTACAACCTCGCTTCGGTGGGTTCGCTTTCTTCCGTCGTCGCCCCGCCTTACGACGTGATCGACGACCAGGAGCGGGCCGAGCTCCTGAAGCGCTCCCCGTTCAACGTGGTCGAGGTCGACCTTCCCGTCTCCTGGGGCGACGGCTCCGATCCCTACATGCACGCCGCCGAGACACTCGAGGAGTGGACCCTCTCGGGAGTGCTCACCCAGGACCGGCAGCCGACCCTCTGGGCCCTCTCACAGCAGTACGAAGGCCCCGACGGGGCGACCCGGACCCGCAACGGGATCCTGGCCAGGGTGAGGGTCGACGACTACGGTGCCGGGCGGATCCGCCCCCACGAGCGCACCCAGCCCGGGCCGAAGCAGGACCGGCTCGACCTGACCCGCGCGACCCGTCACAACCTTTCCCCGATCTTCTCGCTGACGACCCGCGACGCCTGGCCCCACGTGGCCGGCGCCACCGCCGCTGACCCCTGGGCGGAAGTGACCGACGATGACGGCACCGTCCACCGGATCTGGCCGATCGACGACCCGGCGATCCACGCGGCGGTGAGCGAAGAGCTGGGCGAGGCTGAACTGTTGATCGCCGACGGCCACCACCGCTACGAAACCGCCAGGGCCTACCGCGACGAGGTGCCCGGCGAAGGTCCCCAGAACTACACGCTGATGGCCCTGACCGGGCTCGACGACCCCGGATTGACCGTCTTCCCGACCCACCGGCTGCTGTCCGGGCTGGGTGAAGACGCCGACCTCCGCGACCACTTCGAGCGCGGGATCCGGGAGGCATTCGAGGTCGAGGAGACCGACCGGGCCGGACTCGATCCGGAGGGGCGTGAAGGCCCCGGCTGCTTCGGCTACGCCGACGGCGTGACCGGCCGCGAGTTCCGTCTGAAGCTGCGCGACCCGGGCGTGCTCGACCGGCTGATGGAAGGCCGGTCGGCGGCCTATCGACATCTCGATGCCGCGATCCTCGAGAAGGTCGTCTTCCAGGAGGTGCTCGGGATGAGCGAAGCCGACGTCGAGGCCAAGCGCGGCCTCGGCTACGCCAAGAGCATCCCGGACTGCCTCGGGATGCTCGAAGGCGGCGATTACCAGGCGGCCTTCATCCTCCGGGCCACACCGGTCGAGCAGGTCCGGGAGGTCGCAGCCGCGGGCGAGACGATGCCACCCAAGTCGACCTACTTCTTCCCGAAGCTGCTTTCGGGAATGCTCTTCAACCCCCTCAGCTAGGAGATACGTGCTCAAGATCTATACGAAGAAAGGCGACGACGGCACGACCGGGCTCTGGTACGGAGGCCGGGTCGAGAAGTCCGGCCTGCGGACCGATGCCTACGGGACCCTCGACGAGGCCTCCTCGGCCCTCGGGGTGGCGCGCGCCGGTTGCGGTCCCGACCAGGCCGAACTCGCCGCCGACATCCTCGCTCTCCAGAACGAACTGTTCGTAGCCGGTGCCGAACTGGCGACCGCGCCCGAGGCCGCGGACCGGCTCGAGGACGGGGTCAGCCGGATCACGCCGCAGATGACCGATGCGCTCGATGCCGAGATTGACAAGTACATGTCACGGGTCGAACTTCCACCCAAGTTCGTGATCCCCGGCGGCACCGCCCTCTCGGCGCAGATCGACCTGGCACGCACGATCGTGCGCCGGGCCGAGCGCGCCGTGGTCCGGATCAAGCTCGCCGACGAGCTCGCCTCGGAGGAGATCCTGCGCTTCCTGAACCGAGCCTCCGACCTCTGCTTCGCGATGGCGAGATTCGCCGACACCGATGAGCCCCAACTGTTCGAAGGGAGACGCAAGCCGTGAAGACCACAGCAACCGTTACCACCGGGCCCGACCTGCCCTCCAGGGTCGAGATGAACTCGGGCATGGTCGTGACTTTCGACCAGCCCGCCGAGGGGGTCGACAGGGAGATGGAGGGCCCCAGTTCGACCGCCGGCGTGAGCGCCGCCCTGGCCTCCTGCACCGCGATCACGCTTCAGGTCTACGCAAGTCACAAGGGCTGGGATCTGACCGGCCTCGAGGTCTCGGTCGAAACCGACTACGAAGGGCCGAATCCGAAGCTGTTTTCGGTGATCGTCTCTTTCCCCGACCACTTCGATGAAGGCCAGCTGAAACGGCTCGAACGGATCGCCACCCGCTGCCCGGTCCACCGGATCATCGCCGAACCGACCGCGATCGAGGTACGGACCGCTTGAGGCTGGGGGTCGAGAACCGGGTCTGCGCGATCACCGGCGCCAGCGGCGGGATCGGCTTCGAGGTGACCCGCCAGCTCGCAGCCGAGGGCGCCCGGGTACTGATGATCTCCAGGGACCCGGAACAGCTCGCGGCGATGTCCGAGGTGGTTCGGGCCGAAGGGGCGACCGTCGCGGTGCTGGTCATGGACGTGACCGAGGACCACGCCGGTGAGCACATCGTCGCCGCCGCAAGACAGGAGTTCGGCGGGATCGACATCCTGGTCAACAACGCCGGCTTCGCCAGGCGGCAGGCGCTCGAAGACACTCCCGGGGAAGACTTCCGGGCACAGCACGAACTGAGCGTGATGGCGCCGCTCAACCTGATGCGCTCGGTCATCCCGGGGATGCGCGAGCGGGGCTGGGGGCGCATCGTCAACGTCTCTTCGAGTGCCGGAAAGCGCCCGTCGGAGATGATGCCGGACTACTCGGTGGGGAAAGCCGGAATGCTCTCGCTCTCGAGGTTGTTCGCCGAGCGCTACGCCCGCGACGGCGTCCTGATCAACGCGGTCTGCCCGGGGCCGACACGATCGGAACTCTGGATGGAGGCAGGGGGTCTGCTCGACCAGGCCCGCGAAGACTCGGGGGCGGCCACACGCGGGGAGGCCGAGGCGGGAGTAGGAGCCCAGCGGCCGATCGGCCGTATGGCGACCCCGGAAGAGATCGCCTCGGTGATCACCTTCCTCTGCTCCGACCGCGCCTCTTTCGTGGCGGGCGCCGCCTGGGGTGTCGACGGCGGCACCGTGCCGACCATCGTCTGAGGCACGGGCGGCCTGTTCGGGCGCCGCTCCCTCGAAGGCGCCGCTCAGTCGAGCCTGACCAGCGAGTGGCAGTCGTGCGGGGCGATCCTGGCGCGGCCGCCGAGCAGCTCGAGCTCGATCAGGAAGGCGCAGCCGACCACCTCTCCCCCCAGTCGCTCGACCGCCTCGATCGTCGCGGCGGCCGTTCCGCCGGTGGCGATCAGGTCGTCGTGGACCAGGACCCTGGCCCCATGCGAGAGCGCATCGGAATGGACCTCCAGCTCGTCGGGCCCGTACTCCAGTTCGTACTCGACCGAGATCGTCTCGGCCGGCAGCTGCCCCGGCTTGCGCGCCGGTACGAAACCGGCCCCGATCGCCTGGGCCAGCGCCCCGCCGAAGATGAATCCCCGGGCCTCTGCCGCAACGACCAGGTCGACCCCCAGCGGGCGGGCATAGTCGGCCAGCTCCGCGGTGACCTGCCGCGCCGCCTCCGGTACCAGGAGCAGCGGGGTGATGTCCCTGAAGATGATCCCCGGCTCGGGGAAGTCGGGTACGTCGCGGATCAGGCCGGCGAGGTTCACGCCAAGAGCGTAGGGCATGATTGGGGGGATGGACTACGGCGCACTCGAACTATCCGACCTGCTGCTGACCCACGAGCAGGCGATCGACATCAAGGCCCACGGAAACCGCGAGGCGGCCGTGCTGGTTCCGATCACCGACTGGTCGGACGGGCCGAAGCTCGTATTCACCGAGCGCCGGGCCGACCTGAACAAGCACGCGGGCGAGATCTCCTTCCCCGGCGGCATGAACGAGCCCGGTGACGAGAATCTGGCCCGGACCGCGCTGCGCGAGTCCCACGAGGAGATCAACCTGCGGCCGGAGAGGGTCGAAGTGGTCGGGGCCCTGGCCCCGGTCGGAACCTTCGTGACTTCGTACCGGATACAGCCCTATGTCGGCATCGTCAGTGGCAATGAGCCGTTGGTCGCGAATCCCGACGAAGTCGCCTCAATCCTCCACTACGGGATCGACGAACTGGTCGATTCCTACGGGATGCGCAGGCTGGTCCGCCGGGGTGTGCCGATCCGCACTCCCACCTTCGACATGGGCCGGCACATGATCTGGGGTGCGACGGCCCGGATCCTGACCGACTTCCTGACCCGCATCCGGGCCTTCACCTGATGCGCCTCCACCGCCACTAAGCTCCCGGTAATGGTCGAAGCCCAGCTTCTGACGAGTGTCGACGGTCGCATAACCCCTTCGGCCGAGGCCGTGCTGCCGCTGCCCGACGACGGCTTCTTCCGGGGCGACGGCGTATTTGAGGTTCTGCGCTGCTACCGGGGCATCCCCTTTGCCATGGATGAACACCTCGAGCGCATCGAGGCTTCGGCCGCCGCGATCGAACTGGGGCTCGACCGCGGCGCGATCGAGACGGATGCGGCCCGGCTGATCGAGCGGGCCGGTGCGGCCGAGTGCCTGCTGAGGATCGTGGCGACCCGGGCCGGCCGGCGGGTGCTGGCGATCGAGCCGCTTCCCGAGCACCCACCGTCGGTCTCACTGGCCGTGGTCACCTACTCAACGACGGTCATCCTCGACGGCGTCAAATCGCTCTCCTATGCGGCCAACATGCAGGCGACCCGGATCGCGAAGGAATCCGGTGCCGACGAGGCGCTGCTGGTCACCTCCGAGGGAGTGGTGCTCGAACCGCCGACCTCGACCCTCTTCTGGGTGTCGGCGAGCGGCCCCCTCCGGACCACGGATACCGGGGCGGGCGTGCTCGACTCGATCACCCGTCGTCGGGTGCTCGAAGGCTGTGAAGTCGAGGTCGGGAGGTTCGACATCGCCGACGTGCTCGGTTCCAGCGAAGCCTTTCTGGCCTCGACGACAAGAGAGGTCCAGCCGGTCCACGCCGTTGACGGACATCCCCTGGACACCGAACCGGCGCCCCGGACACGGGAGGCCGCAGCAGTCTTCGAGGCCGCGGTCCTTGCCGACGTGTCCGGTGACTGAACTGCCGGGCAAAGACGGTGGGTCGGCGATCGTGGCCGACCGGCTCGACGTCGTGCGCGGAGCGAACCATGTGCTCCGGTCGATCTCGCTGACGGTCCGGTCCGGAACCGTGACCGGGCTGCTCGGCCCGAGCGGCTGCGGCAAGACGACGTTGATGCGCTCGATCGTCGGCGCCCAGATCGTCTCCGGCGGTGAAGTCACCGTGCTCGGCCTTCCCGCGGGGTCGCCGCAGCTGAGGAGCGAGATCGGATACGTCACCCAGGCGCCGTCCGTCTACCTGGACCTCACCGTCGATGAGAACCTCGCCTACTTCGCGAAGATCGTCGGGGTCGGACGGGAGCGGGTCAGCG
Organism: uncultured Solirubrobacterales bacterium; assembly: GCA_963717235.1. GTDB lineage: Bacteria > Actinomycetota > Thermoleophilia > Solirubrobacterales > 70-9 > 67-14. Next base: position 650,931 of record CAVQVQ010000005.1, read on the forward strand.
AGACCCTGAACAAGGTCGGGCTCGAGGCCTACGGCGACCGCTTCGTCGGATCCCTGTCGGGCGGAGAGAGGGCGCGTGTATCGCTGGCCACCGCGCTCCTGAACCGGCCGCGGCTGCTCGTCCTGGACGAGCCCACGGTCGGACTCGACCCGGTCCTGCGGGCCGGGCTTTGGCAGGAGTTCCACGACCTGGCCGCCGCGGGCACGACCCTCCTGATCTCGAGCCACGTCATGGACGAGGCCGGGGAGTGCGACAGCCTCCTGCTGATGCGGGACGGAGCCCTGCTCCGGCAATGCGGGCCGGACGAGCTCCGCCGCGAGACCGGCGAAGAGGACCTCGGCAGGGCCTTCCTGGCGGTCATCGAAAGCTCGGGCCACGAATGAGCCTCAGGATCACAGCCGCGACAGGCGGCAGGGTGCTGCGCCAGATCAGGCACGATCCCCGCACCGTCGTGCTGCTGCTGGTCGTACCGGCGCTCCTGCTGACCCTGATGAAGTTCGTCTTCGACGGACGGCCAGAGGTCTTCCAGTCGATAGGGGCCCCACTCTGCGGCCTCTTCCCTTTCATCGTGATGTTCCTCGTCACCTCGATCACGATGCTCAGGGAACGGACCACCGGAACCCTTGAGCGGCTGATGACCCTGCCGATGTCAAAACTCGACCTGCTGGTCGGCTATGGCGTCGCCTTCGGGGCGCTGGCCGCCGCACAGGCGCTGGTCGTCTGCCTGACCGGGTTCTGGCTGCTCGGCCTCGATGCCCCTCACGGGGTCTGGCTGGTGGCCCTGCTGGCGGTTCTCAACGCCCTGCTGGGCATGGCGCTCGGCCTCCTTCTCAGCGCCTTCGCCCGGACCGAGTTCCAGGCGGTGCAGTTCATGCCGGCTTTCATCTTCCCCCAGTTGCTGCTGTGCGGGCTGTTCGTTCCGCGTGACCAGATGGCACCGGCACTGGAGGCCGTTTCATGGCTGCTGCCCTTCACTTACGCCTACGACGGGCTGGCGCGGGCGATTTCACCGGCGTCCCCCGGCTCCGACCTGGTGATCGACATCCTCGTGGTGGTGGCCTGCACCCTGGCCGCCCTCGGACTGGGAGCGCTCACCCTGAAGCGCCGAACAGCCTGAGGGCTCCGCCCGGAGGCCTGAGGCCTTCGCCTAGAACTCCGTGTCGCGCAGATACCACTCGGCGTCGAGGGCACCCTGGCAGCCGGATCCGGCGGCGGTTACCGCCTGGCGGTAGGTGTGGTCGACCAGGTCCCCGACCGCGAAGACGCCCTTGAGGTTCGTCCTGGTAGAAGCGGGATCGGTCACCACGTAGCCCTCGTCATCGGTCTCGACCTGCCCGGCCACGACTTCCGACCTCGGGATGTGACCGATCGCCACGAAGGCGCCGTCGACGGCTACCTCCTTGACCTCACCGTTGTCAGCACGCCTCAGCCTCACGGTGGCCAGCGAGCCGTCCTCTCCGGCGATGAACTCCTCCGGCGCATACGGCGTCATCAAGTGGATGTTCGGAGTCGCCTCGGCCCGCTCCTGCATGATCCTGGAGGCGCGGAACTCGTCGCGGCGGTGGACCAGCTCGAGGTCGGTGGCGAATTTCGAGACGAAGACCGCGTCCTCCATGGCCGAGTCGCCGCCGCCGATCACCATCGTCTTCTTCTCCTTGAAGAAGGCGCCGTCGCAGACTCCGCAGGTCGAAACCCCGCGACCCATCAGTTCCATCTCGCCGGGGATGCCCAGTCGCCTGGGCTCGGCACCCATGGCGAGGATTACCGCCTTGGCCTGAAACTCCTCGTCGCCGAGGAAGACCTTGTGGATGCCGCCGTCGCCGAGCTCCACCCGGTCGACGTCGTCGCTCTCGAAGCGGGTTCCGAAGCGCGCGGCCTGCTCGCGGAAGCGGGTCATCATCTCGGGTCCCATGATGCCCTCGGGAAAGCCCGGGTAGTTCTCGACGTCGGTCGTATTCTGGAGCTGGCCGCCCCACTGGAAGCCTTCGAAGACCAGCGGGTCGAGTTCCGCACGAGCGGCGTAGAGGGCAGCTGTGTAGCCGGCGGGGCCGCCGCCGATAATGATCAGGTTTTCAACTTCGCTGCTGCTCATGGTCCTCTTTCCTGAATCTCCGGCAGTCCCGACGGACCGCCATCTTCCATTACTTTACTTTATGAAGTGTAGCCGAATCGGCACTCGCGGGACAGCCACCCCGGCCGGCTCAGACATCGGGCTGCATGAGTGAACGCTGAGGTGGCCGGTCGATCGGAAGCCCTTCCGCATTCCAGCCCTTGACCGTGTGGCGCAGCTGGAAGAAGGCGATCACCCCCGGTGGGATCGGCATCCAGAAGGCAACCAGACGATAGATCAGGATCGCCGCGAAGACCTCCGACTCGGGAAAACCGAACAGGACGAAGGTGCCGATCATCCCGGCATCTACGGCTCCGACCCCGGCCGGTGCGAACGGGATCAGGTTGGCAGTCATGCCGATGAAGAACCCCATCACCACCACCCCGAACGGGATCGCGATGCCGAGCGCCTTGAAGGAAGCCCAGAGGATGCCGATGTTGGCCGCCCAGAAACCGATCGCCCCGAGGACGGCGAGCCCGGCGCGGGTCGGGTGGGCGACCAGGTGGAGTGCCTCTCGCACCCCTTCCGCCACCGTCGCCGGCACCTTGGCCAGGGTTGCCAGATAGCGGGCGGAGGGGCGGCGATCCGAGTAACCCTTGAGCCTACGCTCGATGTCGCTCGGCACCAGGGCGATAGCCAGGCCCACGAGCATCACGACCGCGGCGACGGCTGCCGGCACGATGGTCAGGGAGTCGGCTGTGCTGCCGCTGAGGACGCCGGTCGTCAGCAGGACACCGAAGATCACAACCGCCAACGGGTAGAACAGGTACTGGAGCGCGATGAAAGCGACCATCCGGGTACCCACGTCTCTCCTTTCCATGCCGCCCTGGCGCAGCGCCCAGTAGGTGAGGACCGCCCCGCCGGCACCGCCGGCGGAGAAAAGCCGGGTCGCGGCGAAGCCCGCCATGTTGATCTCGTAGGCCTCGCGCCAGCTGATCGGAAAGACGTCGCCCCCGACCACGGCCCTGAACAGGGCGATGTAGGTGGCGAAGGAGAAAACCCCGAAGCCGATCGCCACGGCGACCCAGATCGGACTGGCCTGGCCGAGCGTGGCGATCGCGTCGCCGGCACCGACCAGCTTCGGTACGAAGAAGTAGATGCCGACCACCAGGACCGCGATCAGCAGGGTCGTCTGGATCGCCCCCCTGATCGTGAAGGTCGGCAGGCCGTCGCCATCGTCTTCGACCCGGGGAGGCTCCGGCTCCGACGGCAGGCCGGCAGCCGGCGGCTCGTCGTCGCTCCGCTTTCGCTCCGAGGTCTTGAGTTTCGGACTTATCGAGACACCCCCTCAGACCATCTCAGGAAGTCGCGATCGCTTCAAGCCGCCGCAGTCCTTCGTTCACCCGGGCGACGACCGGCCGGGCCAGGGGCTCCCCCTGCCTGACCAGCAGCACGATGCCGGCCCCGGCGAGCAGGTCGGTGACGTAGTGCTCGCCCAGGTAGACGAGCGAGAAGCCCAGGGCCATCGCGTAGGCCCAGCCGAGCGTGCCCTGGACACGGCCGCCGTTCTCCCGGAGCAGGATCGCCGCCATCAGGGCGGTCGCGAAGTGGAGCGAAGGCATCGCGGCCCACGGGTTGCCGCCGAGCGTGCCGAAGATCCGGGTCCAGGCCGGCCCCCACATGCGCTCGCCGAACTCGACCATGACCCGTCGGATCCGCTCGTCGTCGATGTGGCCGTTGTCCGAAGCCCACCAGGGCGGGGCGGTCGGCGCCAGGAAGTAGATGGCGCAGCCGATGTCGAAGACGGCCGCCATCTGCCTCGCCGAATACGGAAAAGCCTCCCGTCTCCGCAGCAGGATCCAGATCAGGGCCGAGTTGGGCTGGATGAACCAGATCCAGTGGGCCCAGGCCGAGAACCTGGTCAGCGATTCGCCCCAGGGACCTTCGTGGAGCGCCCGCTGCAGGCGTGTATTGGGGAGTTCGCCGCGACCGATCCAGCGATCGATCTTTATCGGGTAGTCGATCTTCAGCCGCTCGCGCAGGCGCTCGGGATCGTCGTACGGCAGCTCGTGGGTTACCGCGAAAGCCCACATCTGGCTGCCGAACAGGGCCAGGTCCCTGGCCCGGCTCCTCGGCCAGAGGACGGCGATCGCGGCCGGAGCCGCGACCGTCGACGCGACGGTGACAGTCATCGGGATCCGCAGCCGGAAGCGCACGTGGGGAACGATCACGGCAGCTGCCAGAGCGGCGAATCCGCCGATCCGGACAGCGGAGCGCAGGCGCCGGTTTCGCCGCTTGTCAGGGGTCGGCCAGTTCATCCGCAACCGACAGACTAGGTGACCTATGCGGACCCCGTTTTCAGGTCCGACTTCGCCTGTCCGCCCCATCCGATTAGAATGGCCGCGCTGTGCTGTCTCGCTCCAGAAAATTCCTGACCCTGCTCTCGGCGACCGCCTCCGCGATCTTCGCGATGGCGGCTTTCGCCTCGCCCGCTTTCGCACTCTCGCTCAACCCCGAGGCAGCGTCCCCGGCGATCGAGAAGATCAACACCCTTCACTGGATCATGTTCATCGTCATCGTCGTGACGATCGTCGTGGTCAACCTGGCGATCGTCCGGGCCGCCCGGCCGCGCCACCGCCACGTGGACGCCGGCGAATCCTCCGGTGGCCGCCAGCTGCGGGTCGGCCTCGGCCTCGGCGTCGTCGCCCTGGCGCTCTTCGTGACTGCCACCGTCTTCTCCAGCCAGGCCCGCGAAGTTCCGGTCGGAAGCTCCGAAGCTGTCGGCCTGAACGCCGACGACCAGCTCGAGATCAGGGTCACCGGCCAGCAGTGGCTGTGGCGCTACAACTACCCGAATGACACTTTCTCGTTCCATCGCCTCGTGGTGCCGGTCGATACGACGGTCGCGCTCGACCTGGTCTCCGCCGATGTCGTCCACGGCTGGAACGTGCCGTCCCTGACCGGCAAGGCCCAGGCCGTTCCGGGCAAGACCAACCGCATCTACTTCCGCGCCGACGAGGAAGGGGTCTTCTCCGGACGTGCCTCCGTGCTCTCGGGCCAGGGCTACGACTCGATGGAGGCCGAGGTCGAAGTGGTCTCCGCCGACGAGTACAGGGAGTTCCTCCGCCAGCTGAAGATCGACCTCCAGGAGGCGGACGACGCAGCCGCGGCAGCCCAGGCAATCCAGATCGAAGCCGCTGACATCGGCACTCCGGAGGAAGAGGTCGACCCCGAGCCATGAATACTTTCCCGCAGGACATGCCTCCCACCCGTCCGGAAGTAGCGACGGGCGACACTCCCGACCGGCCCGGCTGGGCCCGCCTTGCGACCAGCCCCGACCACAAGGTCATCTCGCTGATCCTGATCTCGGCCGCTTTCGGCTCGGTCTTCCTGGCCGGGCTCCAGATCCTGCTTGTCCGGCTCCAGCTCGCCGTTCCGGAGAACACCTTCCTCAGCGCGATCCAGTTCGACCGTCTCCTCTCGGTATACGGAGCAACCGCGATCTTCCTGTTCGCCCTGCCGCTCTGCATCGGACTGCTCTACTACGTGACCCCGCTCCAGATCGGCAGCCGCGGAACCGCGCTTCCGCGCCTCGGGCAGACGGGCCTCTGGCTGTTCATCGTCGGTGGCTTCCTGCTGTACTCGACTTTCCTCTTCACGCCTCCGGAGGCCGGCATCAATCCGTTGCCGCCGTTCTCGCAGGAATTCTTCGTGTCGAACAACGGCGTCGACGCCTGGATTGCCTCGACCGGCATGGTGACCCTCGGCCTGCTGCTGCTGTCGATCGACCTGCTGGTCACCGTCCGCAACCTGCGGGCCCCCGGCATGGCCTGGCGCCGCGCCCCGATCTTCGTCTTCACCGCGGCGATCGTGGCCTGGCTGATGGTCATCATCGCCCCGATCTTCCTGGCCGCCCTGACCATGCTGATGATCGACCGGCAACTCGACGGTGGCTTCTTCACCGGAGGCGTCGGCGGCGCGCCGCTGCTCTGGCAGCACCTCAGCTACATCTTTTTCACCGGTGCGTACATGACCGTGGCCGTCACCATGCTCGGCGGAATCTCCGAGATCGTCCAGACCTTCACCCGCAAGCAGCTTCCCGACCGGCGTGTCGTGATCGGGTCGCTTGTCGTGATCGCGGTGGTCGGAACGCTCGCCTGGACCCAGAACATGATCACCGCTCCGATCCCGAGCGGCTGGAAGTACTTCGCGATGCTGATGTCGATCTCGCTGATCGTGCCGTTCGGTCTGATCTTCTACAACCTGATCTCCGCCGTCTCCAGCAGTGACTTCCACATGCGCGCCCCGCTGCGCTTCGCGATGGGTGCCCTCTCGCTCGCCTCGATCGGCCTCGCGGCCGAGGTCAGCCAGTCGACCGTCGCCATCGGTTCCCAGCTCCAGCAGACCTACGACGCCTGGGCCGCGACACACTTCACCCTGGTCGGATTCGGGCTGTTCGGCGGTTTCGCCGCGATCTCTTACTGGTATCCGAAGATGACCGGAAGAATGCTCAACGAAGAACGGGCCAAGATCTCGTTCTGGGTCATGTTCGCCGGCACGCTGATCGCCCTCGTGCCGCTCTTCGGGGCCGGCGTCGAGGGTCAGGTCACCGATTCCTACCGCTTCTTCGCCGAAGACGACCTCGCGGCATTCAACCTGGTCGCCACGATCGGCACCCTGGTCCTGTTCGTCGGCATCATCCTCGCGGTCGGCAACCTGATCCGGAGCCGCAACGAAGGTGATGTTGCGACCCCGGACCCGTGGCGCGGCCAGTCGCTCGAATGGCTGGCGCTCTCGCCGCCCGAGCCCCACAACTTCGACGTGCTGCCCGACGTTCGCAGCACGCAGCCGATGCGGGACATCCGTGAGTCGCTGGTGCGACGCGAGGCCGGGCAGGAAACCCCGGCCGGCGATACCCAGCCGGTAGCCTGAGCGAATGACCAAAGGACTCGAAGTGCGCGGTGCGCACGTTCGACGAGCCGTACAAACCGCCACGCCCACCCCCCTCAGTGACGTGCTTGCAGTAGCCCGCGACTACATCACCCTCACCAAACCCCGGATCATCAGCCTGCTGCTGCTGACCACGGTCACGACGATGTTCGTCGCCGATCCGGCCGGGCCTCCCCTCTCGACCATCCTCTGGACCATGCTGGGTGGCTACCTGGCCGCCGGTGGCGCCGGAGCGATCAACCACTTCGTCGACCGCAAGCGGGACGCCCGCATGGCGCGGACCAGCTCGAGGCCCCTCGTGAACGGCAGGATCACACCGACCCACGGTCTGGTCTTCGGAATAGTGCTCGGAGCGGCCGCCTTCTTCCAGCTCTGGATCACGGTCAACCTGCTCGCCGCCTCGCTGGCGATGGTCGGGCTTCTCGGCTACGTATTCCTCTACACCGTCTGGCTGAAGCCGATCACGCCCCAGAACATCGTGATCGGCGGCAGCGCCGGCGCCGTTCCGCCCCTGGTCGGCTGGGCCGCCGCCACGGGCAGCCTCACCCTCGAGGCCCTCTGGCCGTTCCTGATCATCTTCTTCTGGACTCCGCCCCACTTCTGGGCGCTGTCGCTGATGATCAAGGAGGACTACGAACGGACCGGTGTGCCGATGCTGCCGGTGGTCAAGGGAGAGGCCGAGACCCGCCGCCAGATCCTGATCTACACCTTCGTGATGGTCGCGGTGACGATCGGTCCTTTCGCCACCGGGCTGCTGGGCGGCTTCTACCTTGCCTCGGCGCTCGTCCTGGGAGGGATATTCATCGCCTTCTCGACCGGTCTCTACCGCAATCCCGCGCCGGCGCTCAATCTGCGGACCTACCTCTACTCACTCGCCTACCTGGCCCTGCTCTTCGTGGCGATGGCTGTCGACGCCGTCGCCTGATAAAACTCCGGTCATGGATCGCAAGCGCGCAAAGAGCAACTTCTCGTCCGGAATGCTGATCGGCGCCGGCTCGGCAGCGATCTTCGCGTTCACCTTCTTCTTCGCCACGCTCTACCTGGCGGCCTGACGGAGCGCCCCATGGAACAGAGCAACGAAATCATCGAGCCGACCGAGACGATCCAGCTGCCCGCCCCTTCATGGGCCCCGGCGCTCCTGGCCTTCGGCATTCTCGGGCTGCTGGCCGGCACCTTCGCGACCGGCTTCATATTCCCGGTCTGGTCATACGCGGTGGTCGGGGCGATATTCACCTTCGCCGCCCTGCGCAGCTTCGCCAGGAAGGGCCGCCGGTCCTTCTACGGCCTGCCGCGTGAGCAGGAGGACATCCGGGCCGAGCTGCCGGTCGAGTCCTTCAGCGCCCCGAGCCACGACTGAGCCACCAAGGCTCTCCCCCGGCCACGCCCGATCCACTCAGGGCGGCCCGCCTGAAGTCGCTCCGTCGCTGGTCCAAACCCTCATGATGTCGCGCATCGAGAGCACGCCGACCAGCTCGCCGTCGCGGTAGATCGCCAGATGGCGGATGTTCCGCCGCGACATCTCCATCGCCGCCCTCTCCATGCTCCATTCCGGCGATGCGGTGATCACGCTCTCGCTCATGTGGTCGCCGACCTTCTCGGAGTCGACATCCAGACCGGTACCGAGAGCCTTGAGGATGTCGCGCTCGGTGATGATCCGGGGAACGGGCCAGTCTTCGTCCTCGACGATCGCGGCACCGACCCCGTGGCCGACCATCCGGGAGGCCGCATCACGCAACGTATGTCCAGGCCCGACGCGAAGAACCACTTCAGACATCCCGACACTGACCCGCATTTTCCGCCCCTCCGGTCGCTTGTAACTTTCGTTGCCAGCTTACCCTATGCCTCGGCAGTCGTGCCGGGGTCGTCGATCTATAGAATGTCTTTAGCAACTCTTGAACACCATGAACCGAACCCGCGCCGCCGCAAAACTCTCCACCCTCCTCGTCTCGATCGGACTGCTCTCCGCGCTCGTCGCCGGATGCGGTGCCGAGACATCCGCCAACATCTCCGGTGATTTCCAGGACCGCGGCCGCCAGCTCTTCAACGCCAAGTGCGGCACTTGTCACGTGATGGCGCAGGCCGCCAGCCAGGGCGTCCAGGGTCCGAACCTGGACACCGCCTTCGCCGCCGCGCGCGCAGCCGGCATGGACGAAGATACGATCAAGGGCGTAACCGAGTACCAGATCAAGCACCCCCGTCCTTCGATTCCCGGCTACCCCGGGGTCAACATGCCGGCTGACATCGTCACCGGCAACGACCTTCAGGACGTCGCCGCCTATGTGGCCCGCTACGCGGGAGTCCCCGGCGCAAAGCCACCGGTCGCCCCCGGCGAGGGCCCCGGAGCACAGGTCTACGCCAACCAGGGCTGCGGCAGCTGCCACATCCTGGCCGAGGCGGAGTCGGCCGGCGTGCTCGGCCCCAGCCTCGACGAGGTCATCCCCGGCCAGAGCCGGGCCATGATCGAAGAGTCGATCGTCAATCCGAGCGCCGATCCAGTCACCGGGCTACGAAAACGCCGTCATGCCGAATCGTTGGTCCAACCTGCCGCCGCAGGAGCTCGAGCAGCTGATCGATTTCCTGGTCGACTCGACCTCGGGCAACCAGAACGGCAACTGACCGCCCGGAGCGCCGGTCGGCGCTCCTCCATAGACCCGCCAGAGGAACATGCTTAAGCGGATAGAGATCTCCCCCGAACGCTACGCACAGGTGACCCTGATCGCCCTGATCGCGCTGGTGCTGATCGTCTTCACCGGTTCCGCGGTGCGTCTGACCGCATCCGGCCTCGGTTGCCCCGACTGGCCCAAGTGCTACGGCGGCTATGTCGCCCCGGCCCAGATCAACGCCTGGATCGAGTACGGCAACCGCCTGCTGACCGGATTCGTCGGACTCGCCGTCATCGCCGCCTCCCTGCTCGCTTTCTTCCGCCGCCCCTACCGGTGGCACCTCGCCCTGTTCGGCGCGCTTCTGCCGCTCGGGGTTATCGGACAGGCGGTCCTCGGAGCCTTCGTGGTCGAGCACCACCTGCCGCCCGAGCTGGTCATCGGCCACTTCCTGCTTTCGATGGTCCTGCTCGACGCAGCCTTCGCCCTGTTCTGGTGTTCTCGCTACGAACCCGGCGAGAGACGCTTCTCAACCGACTTCCTCGGTGTCTGGGCTGTCCGGGCGCTGATCCCCTTCGGCCAGCTCACCGTCCTGCTGGGCACGATCACGACCGCTTCCGGCCCACACCCCGGTGATCACGACGAAGAGCTTGTCCGCCGCTTCGACTTCAAGGGCGAAGACACTCTCGAGTGGATCGTCCAGAGGCATGCGGCGATGGCCGTGATCTTCGCCGTCGCGGTCCTCGTCGTGCTGTTCATCCTTGTGCGCAAGGGAGGCGACCGGCGGGCGGTACGTCCGGTTCAGGTGACCTTCGGCCTGATCATCTTCCAGATCGCTCTCGGAATCACCCAGTGGCTGCTGGAGCTGCCGGCGATCCTGGTCTGGTTCCACGTGGTGACCGCCGTCCTGATCTGGCTCGCCGTGCTCTGGTCCGTCGCGGTTGCAGGACAGTTGAAGGGCAGGGACGTGACGCTCTCCGCCGCTCGCAGCGGCTGAGATCCGCACCGCTACCTCTTATCATCGTCGCATGGACGAACAGCACGAAATATTCGAGACGATGGAACCGGACCCGCTCGACCGGGAGCAGGTGATCGAAGGCGATCCGCAGACCTTCGACCTTCTGCTCTCCGAATCGGAGGACGGAACCGAGGTGTCGGGTTTCTGGATGTGTACGCCAGGAGTCTTTTCAGACACCGAACTCGAAGAATCGTTCCTGGTGATTCGTGGGTCGGCTGAGGTCGAGTTGGCTGACGGAACCCGCCTGAACATCGGACCCGGAGATACCCACAGCTTCACGGCCGGCGAGAAGACGATCTGGACGGTCAAGACGCCGCTCCTGAAGTCGTACTGGGCCCGCCCAGCGGACTCCAAATAGTCACCGGGAGCCGCGCTTGCTCGGGCTCACCGGATTGACCGGCACGGTGGTCTTCGCCGTTTCCGGTGTGATCGGGTTTCCTTCTCGCCGCCTGGACCCGTTCGGCGGCGGCCTCTTTCTGCGGCTGGTCGCTCCAGCCGAGATACTTGGCAGATGAAGACGACGGCAGTATCGGAGAATTCGAGCCAGCTGACCCGCTTCGGCATGGTCAACGCCTTTCTGGTCCGCGAGGACGACGGCCTGACCCTGGTCGACACGATGATCAGGGGATCCGCCGACTCGCTGCTCGAAGCGGCCAGGGGACTCGGTGCGCCGATCACCCGGATCGTGATCACCCACGCACACGACGACCACGTCGGCTCGCTGGCCGCGGTTTCCCGCAGCCTGCCGGAAGCGGAGGTGGTCGTTTCGCGACGGGACTCGAAGCTGGTCCGCGGCGACAAGTCGGGCGAGCCGGGCGAGCCCGACGGCAGGCTGTTGGGCAGGTTCCCGGCGATCGACGTCACGATCGACCGCGAGGTGGTCGGAGATGACCTGGTCGGATCCCTGAGGGTCATCGACACCCCCGGGCACACCCCCGGCCATATCTCGCTGCTCGATACGCGTGACGGCGTCCTGATCGCCGGCGACGCCTTCTCGAGCCTCGGAGGGCTGGCGACCTCGGCCGGCCCCTACTGGCGTTTCCCGCTTCCAGGCTTCGCCACCTGGGACCGGCCCACCGCGCTGGAGAGCGCCGGAAAGCTGCGGGCGCTCGAGCCGGAGGTTCTGGCGGTGGGCCACGGTAGCCCGGTCACAGACGACCCCGGCTCGAAGATGCAGGCAGCGGTCGACAAGCGGTCCTGATCAGCAGACGGAGGTGAGACCGGCCCCCTCCCCGGGGTCAGTCGTTCAGTCGTCCCGTGGGTCGTCGTCAGGAGGGCTCAGCATGTGGGCCATGCCCTTGATGATGAAGACCGAAACTACGGCCAGCATGATGAAGCCGAGCAGTGCAGCCGCGACCGATGACATCAGCACCGCCACCAGGATGACCACGGCGGCGGCCGCGATCACCGCGACGAGCCAACGGAATGCGGCGCCCTCGGACTTGAGGGGGTTGCCCACGAGGACTCAGCTCAGATGATGTAGACCGAGACGAACACGATGATCCACATGATGTCGACGAAGTGCCAGTAGATACCTGGTACTTCAACACCGAGGTGGTTCTTCTGTTCGGGCCCGAAATGGCCGCGCCAGGCGCGGATGTTGGCGAAGGTCAGCAGCAGGAGGCCGACGAATACGTGGGCGCCGTGCAGGCCGGTCAGGCTGTAGAAGATCGAGCCGAAGGCGCCGTCCCGGGCCGAGAAGCCGATGTGGATGTACTCGTTGACCTGGATGAAGAGGAAGGTGGCACCGAGCAGCCAGGTCAGACCGAGACCCAGCTTCAGACCGAGGTGGTTGTTGTGCTTGATCGCCTCTAGCGCGTAGTGAATGGTGAAACTGGATGAGACCAGCACGACCGTATTTATGCCGGCGATCAATACCGGCAACTCGATCCCGGCCGGCGGCCAGGAATCGGGGGATACGACGACACGCAGGAAGAAGTAGGCGGCGAAGAACGCCGCGAAGAGCATGATCTCCGAGAGAATGAAGAGCAGGATGCCGAGAACCGTCTGGTCGATCCTGGCGCTCTTGTGGTAGTCGGGAGGACCGTGGTGTTCGTGCTCGTCAGCAGCGTGGCCGACCGGGATGCTCGCGCTCTCCATCTTCAGACCTCGCTCGTTTCAGCAGCTGAGTCATCAGCCGTGCCTTCGGGTTCGTCTCCGGAGCTTCCACCTTCGGCCACTACCGAAGCAACGGCCTCGGGGCTGGCGCCGGACTCGTGGTGGGCTACAGGCTTGTCGGTGATCTCACGGACCTTGCCGACCAGATCGTCGGCCAGCCAGCGGGACTCCTCGCCGGGCAGCGTCGAGATAAGGATGTCGTCGACCCGGTAATGGGCGATGGCGTTCTCTACCGAGGAGAACGGATCAGGACTCATCGGCTGGCCGGTGGCGTCGATTTCGTTCTCGTACAGCCGGGCCATGAGCGCGGCCAGGTTCCTGGTGGTCGCTCCTGTCGGCACCCCTTCGGTCTCGGGGGCGATGATCGTATAGCGGTGAGGACGCTCCTCAGCGCTGTCGGTGAGCCGTTTCAGAAGGTCCGGATCGGAGAGTGTCTGGTTGGCCACGACCAGCGTATGGGTCAGGTCCAGGCGGATCGAGTCGTCCTCGATGCGTACCGGGATGTGGGTCACTTTCGTCTCAGGCTCGAACTCGTACTCGGCCCACTCGACCAGGTCCTTGCGGGTCCAGCCGAAACGCGTGTCGTACAGGCAGGAGAGCAGGACCTCGCTCGGACGATGGCTACGGATCGCGTCACCGAGGGCGAGATCCGAGTCGGGGTCCATGACCTCCCCGACTGCATCGACCCCGAACTCCTCGAGGACGGAGAGGGTCACTTCGACCCGGCTGCGGGCGGCCTCACGGGCCTCCTCCGGCTGGATCAGCTGGCCGGCGATCGGCTGGTTCTGCGGAGCCACCACGACCACGTAAGAGGCATCGGCGGCACGCTCCCTGGTCGCGGCGAGCAGCTTCCGGCCTCCGGCGACTTCGTTGAGGAATATCAGCAGGGGCTTCAAGCCGGCTCCGCAACGGTTGAGGGCTTGGGACCGGGCAGTTCGGGCTCGTCTTCGTCACCCATGATCGCGTGGCGCGCACCCGGCGTTCCGTACTCGTAGGGACCGCCGACGACCCTCGGGATCTCGTCGAAGTTGAAGACCGGAGGCGGCGAGCTGACCTGCCATTCGATCGTATTGGCGCGCCAGGGGTTGTTGCCCGCCTTCGGACCGAAGCGCCAGCTGACGATCATGTTGTAGACGAATACGAGCTGGACGAAGCCGAGGATGAAGGCGAAAACGCTGATCACGAGGTTCCAGTCGCCGTAGGTGCTGGCGTAGTCGGAAACCCTTCGCGGCATGCCGTCGAGACCGATCCAGTGCTGGGGGATGAAGGTACCCCAGGTGCCGACCATCGTGCCCCAGAAGTGGACCCGGCCGAGTTTCTCGTCGTACATACGACCGGTCATCTTCGGGAACCAGTGGTAGATCGCGGCGAAAATCGTGAAGACCGATCCGCCGAACAGCACGAAGTGGATGTGGGCGACCACGAAGTAGGTATCGGAGACGTGGATGTCGATCGGCACCATGCCGAGCATCACTCCACTGATCCCGCCGACGGTGAAGGTCACGATGAAGCCGAGCGAGAACAGCATCGCCGTCGAATAGGTGTGGATCTTGCCGTAGAACATGGTCCCCAGCCAGGAGAAGATCTTGATGCCGGTCGGCACCGCGATCAGCAGCGTGGTGATCATGATCGGCACCCGCAGCCAGTCGAACATGCCGGCGACGAACATGTGGTGGGCCCATACCGAGTAGCTGAGCACCACGATCCCGATAAGGGCAAGGGCCATGAGCCGGTATCCGAAGACCGGTTTTCGGGAATGGGTCGAGATGATCTCGGAGACGATCCCGAAGCCGGGCAACATCATGATGTAGACGGCCGGGTGGGAGTAGAACCAGAAGATGTGCTGGTAGCTGAGCACGTCGCCACCCTGGAGGAACTGGAAGAAATTCATGCCGAGCGCACGGTCGAAGAGGACCATGAACTGAGCGCCGGCGACGAACGGGGTCGCACCGACGACCAGCAGCGAGGTCGAGAGGTTGGCCCAGACCAGGAGCGGCATTCGCCATAGATTCATCCCTGGGGCACGCATCGTGATGATCGTGACCAGGAAGTTGAGGGCGGTTGCAATCGAGGACGCACCCGCGAACTGCACGCCTATGTTGAAGAAGGATTGCCCGACCGGCGCGCCGGTGGAAAGTGGTGCGTAGCCGGTCCAGCCGGCGTCGAAAGCACCACCGGGAGCGAGGAAGCTGCCGAGGAAGATGATGCCGGCGATCGGCAGCAGCCAGAAGCTGAGCGCGTTCAGCCTCGGGAAGGCCATGTCCGGTGCGCCGATCATCAGCGGCAGCACGTAGTTGGCCAGCCCGGCAAACATCGGAATGATGAAGAGGAAGATCATCACGACCGCGTGGGTCGAGAAAAGGCCGTTGTAGACGTTCGGATCCACGACCTGGGTGCCCGGCTGGGCCAGCTCGGCCCGGATCAGCAGGGCGAGGGCACCACCGATGAAGAAGAAGAAGATCGTCGTGACCGTGTACTGGATACCGATGACCTTGTGGTCGGTGTTGAACTTGAAGTAGTCCTGCCAGCGCGTGGCGCCGTGATTGGAGTGGTCCTCGGGGACGGTCGGCCTGCCGGCGGCCCAGCGGAACCAGTAGTCGAAGGCACCGAAGCCGATAAGGAAACCGAAGGGAGCGGTGACGAGCGGCACGATCACGTGCGGGTAGCCGGTCTGCTCGGTCTGGAAGATGTCCAGACCCGAGATGGCCCGGAGGGCGATCACGAGGCCGAAGCCGAAAGCGGCTCCGATCAGGGTTCCGATTGCGCCGCGATACCAGCCCGGCTGCTTCAGTGCTACTGCCATTTAGTTACCTCCATCACGACTGATCCACACCCTCAGCCGACGTTTCATCGACACCGCTGCCGTCGATGCCCTGCTCCGCTTCCTGGAGCTGTTTTTCAAGTTCGATCGCCTGGTCGGCGGTGAGCAGCAGGTCTTCCGGGACTTCGCTTTCCAGTCCGGCGACCCACTTCTCATAGTCCTCACGCGGTTCGACCACCACGATCGCGCGCATGGTCGCGTGGCCGGCGCCGCAAAGCTCGGTGCAGATCAGCTGGTAGGTGCCGACCTTGTCAGGGGTGATCAAGGCCTCGGTGGTGATCCCCGGCACGTTGTCCTTCTTGATCCTCCACTCCGGGACCCAGAAAGAATGAATCACGTCCTGGGCGTTCATGCGGAAATTGACCTGCTGGCCGACCGGTACGTGGAACTCGCCCTCGGACCACTTGTTGCCTTCCTCCGGGTAGCCGAAGGTCCAGGCGAACTGCTGGGAGTAGACGTTGACGGTCATGACGTCGTCGCCCTTGTCCTCGACCTCGTTCATGACCACCCAGCTGTAACCGGCCAGGAAGAGCACGATCACGGTCGGGATCAGGGTCCACCAGATCTCGAGCTTGGTATTTCCGTGGATCGGCAGGCCGTCGCTCTCGTCCCCCGGCTTGACCCTCCACTTGATCAGGGCATAGCCGAGCGCGACGCACACGATCGCGAAGATGAAGGACGAGATGATGATCGACACGTCCATCAAGGTGTCGATCGGGCCGGCGGCGGTCGAGGCGGCGCTCCCCATCCAGTCGTACTGCATCATCAAGACCGAGATGACGGTTCCGAGCGCGAGGGAGGCAAGGACGAGCTTCAGGTAGGGCAGGCGTTCCATAATTCTCAAGGGATTCTAATGAAGCGGGGCACGGAACCTCTTTGAGCTTTTTCTCACGGACTCCGGACGGGCTGGATATCGCCTTGTGAAGCCGAAATTACGTCCTCGGCCACTCCCTCCCAACTCCAATTCCTATTAGCCGAGTCGGCAATGTCGCGGCCAATTCGGTCTCGGTCGGCCTCCTCCATGCTCAGCCATTCGGTGACCCGCGAACCGAGTTCGCTGACCGATTCGGGGCCGAGAGCGAAGGAAATCAACCCGGCGACCGCCGGTACCTCGGTACCCAGGACCGCGGTCACCTCGGACAGTCCGGAGTGATCGGCGCAGACCGGCAGGACCCCCGAGGCGGCGCCTTCGGCGGCGACCATTCCGAATGCTTCGGGGAAGGTGCTCGGCACGACCATGGCTTCGCAGGCGGGCAGGACCCGCGCCACCTCCTCGTGCTCGAGGCGGCCGGAAAAGGAGATCGAACCGGCCGAGGCGATCGCTGCCTCGGCGTAGCCGATCGGCGGGATCGCGAGGAAGTCGGCCAGGAAGTCGAGCCGTCCGGCCTCTCCCCCCTCCAGCTGCCGGCCTACTCCGGCGATATGCCTGGCAGAGTCGAGATCGCCTTCGCCGAGCGCGGTGACCAGGGCACGCAGTCCCATCTCGTAGGCGCCGAAGCCGACCAGCAGCAGCCGGGCACCCGGGTTGGCCCTGTGGATCAGCGGCCAGGCGGCAACCAGCAGGTCGACCCCCTTCGAGACGATCAGCTTGCCGACGAAGATCACCCGGGGCCCTTCGGCCAGGGCGAACTCCTCCAGCGCTGCGACGGCCCCCTCTTCGTCGCGACCGAAACTCGTCGACGACGACCCGGAGCCGATCGCTTCGGCCAGCTGTCCGATCCGGGCGACGGCCTGGTCTGCCGGCAGAGGGCTGAACTCCCCGGTGTCGACCCCGGGCGGTCCGAGGCCGGTCTTCCGCTCCAGATCGAGCCCCGGAACCGCCTCCCAGAGGCTGGCGGCGGTGAACCAGGAGCCGACCAGTACGGCCGCCGCCGGACCGAGGCCCTCCTCGGCATAAGGCACGAAGCGCGGGTTCGGCTTGACCGTGTATTCGAGGTCGGAGCCGTGGTGCTTGACCGCATACGGCCTCACCCCGGCCCTGGCCAGCACGACCGGAGCCATCAGCAGGTGGTTCGCCAGCGCGGCGTCGCTGCCGCCGATCAGCTGCTCGACCTCGCGGACCGCATCGACGTTGATCCGGATGTAGTCCTCGACCTCAGCCTCGCTGAGGCGCGGGTACGCCCTTGCCTCGAAGCCCTCGTACGGGTCCTCGACATAGACCGGCAGAACCCGGCCGATCGGCGGCCGGTAGACCGTGACCGAGCCGGGGGCGCCCGATTCGCGCAGCCTCTCCACCTCGAGACCCGTTTCCCCCCAGGTGCCGACCGCGTCGACCCAGACGAGCCGCTCGGCCTCGAGGTCCTGGCAGAACAGGTGGACTTCGTGGCCGAGTCCGGCCAGCGCCCGGGCGAGGTTGTTGTTGTAGATGTTGCTGCCGGTGCCGCGCAACAGGTAGCCGTGAAAGATGAGGATCTTCATTTCGGGTTATTCTCCCCGCAATGAGTTCTGAAAGCAGCCAGCAGGTCTACCGCCTCCGTGCGACCGTTTCCGGTCGCGAGTCGATCGCACCGGTCCAGGAAGGGGTCGTCTACCGCGATGCCGAGACCGGCGAGGAGCTTGAGCCGGTGGCCCGGGTGCTGCCGCTGGCCTCCTCGGGCGAGCGCCTGCCGCGCACCCCGGAGAACCTGCGCGTCTGCCGGCGCTGCGAGCAGCTCACCGACCGCGGCCTCGCCACCTGCGAGTTCTGCGGTCTGCCCGCCTGACGGCGGAAAAGCTCAGTTCTTGCCGATCAGGGTCGCCGTGTAGAGCAGCACGTTGCTGCCGTAGTAGCAGCCGTAGCGCCGCTCGGAGTTCACTTTCTGCTGGGGACCGGTCTTCTGCAGCGCCTCGTTGGGCTCACCGGTGTCGGGGTCGATGCCGAGCCTGCACTTGTCCTTGGCCCTGCCGCCACGCCAGGTGTAGTCCTCCTCCGCCTGGCTGCAGGCGTCCGGATCCTGAACCCCGCTGATCGGGTTGAAGCTGCAGGAGCGCGGCTTCCAGACCGCAGGGGCCCAGGTCGGGATCGTCAGCGCGACAACCTGCTTTCGAATCACGTTGAGCGGCCTGGCGAGGGCGAAGTGCACGGTTCGGCCGAAGTACGGGTTGAGGATCTGTACCGGGCTCTGGCGGACCATCCTCCACTTGGGCGGTCCGGACGACTTCTTGTCCACCTGGCGCAGCACGGCGATGCGGGCCGAGGCCGGGGAACCGAAGAGGTCGTTGAAGAAAGGCAACTGGGCGGGTTGGTCGGTACCACCCTGGTTGATCACGCCTTTGGTCGGCCGGCTGAGCGAAATGGACCAGGAGACGAGCTTGCCGTTGAACGGCACCCGGAAGCTGTTCTTGCGGGCCGATCCCTTGCGGAAGACCTGGTAGCCGGTGACCTTGCCTTCAACGATGCAGTCACGGGAGAAGTCCTTGCCGCAGTTCGGCTCGAGCTTGTTCGTGGCCTTGCCGAGCACGATGCGCTTGTTGGCCGCGCCGGCGTCAGGAACGGCAGCGACAAGCCAGAAAGCTCCGATCACGGCGAAGGCCGAGAGGAGCAGGGCGGCACGGGTCAGGGCCGGGGACAGATGCTTGGAAAATGTTAGTGAGGGGTTAGGCATCACAATCAACAACACGGCGACCGGCCATTGGTTGCGCCCCGGTCGTTACTTGTACCGGTAAGTGATCCGGCCGCGGGTCAGGTCGTAGGGCGAAAGCTCGATCTTCACCCGGTCCCCGGGGAGGATGCGGATGTAGTGGCGGCGCATCTTGCCGGAGATGTGCCCGAGCACCTCGTGGTCGTTGTCCAGCTTGACCCGGAACATCGTATTCGGGAGGGCTTCGGTGATTTCGCCCTCCATCTCGATCTTTTCTTCTTTACCCATGCGGCGAGTGAGCGTACTACTCAAGCGGCTTCAAGGAAGCGACGGGCCCATTCGACAGCTTCGCTTGCAGAACCGACCTCACCCGAAAAACGGGCGGCGGCCAGTTCTTCGAGCAGCCGGCCGAGTTCGGGACCGGGTTTGATCCCGAGCTGCGCGGCGAGCTCATCACCCGCCAGGAACTGCTGTGGCGGCCCCTCGCTCTCCCAGACCAGGGCTTCGTCGACCATCTCGCCCGCCAGCTCGAGGTGGCCGGCGACCATCTCGCGGCCGGCGATCGAGCTGGTCCCGCGCGCGGCGAGACGATCGGCGACGGTCAGCAGAGTCACGTCGACGGAGTAGGGGTCGCATAGCTTCAGGTAGTCGTAGATCTGCCTTCTTGAAAGCGGCCGGTCCGGCACCATGAAGCCGAGGACCAGATGGTTGCGGGTCAGGTCGGCCACGTAGCCGGCCAGCTTCCGGCTGGACTTGAGCCTCGAGAAAAGCGAAAGCACCGCCTCGGCCCCCTCGCGGTCGTGACCGCGGAAGCTGATGAAGCCGTCCGCTTCCTTGCGCGTGGCCGGCTTGGCGCAGTCGTGGAACAGGGCGGCCAGTCGCAGGCCGGTCGAGCGGCTGACCCCGTCGGCCAGCGGCCGCTCGAGCAGTTCGGCGACGGCCCCGGCGCTCTCCCCCACGAAACGGTCGAGCTCGGACTCGATCCTGAGCACCCCTTCGAGGACCTCGATCGTATGTCCGTATACGTCGAGGTGGTGATTCGGCCCCTGGACCACCCCGCGCATCCCGCCGACCTCGGGGAAGAGCGTGTCGAAAAGGCCGAGGCCCTCCATCGCGGCCAGGCCGGCGACCGGGTCGCGGGAGGCCATCAGCAGAGAGAGCTCGCTCAGCAAACGCTCGCCCGCGGGTTCGCCGGCCCGTGATGCCACCCCGAGGCCGAGCTCGATCGTGCCGGGATCGATGTTCCAGCCGAACTGAGCGGCCAGGCGGGCTGCCCTCATCAAGCGCAGCGGATCATCGGAGAAGGAATCCGGTCCGGCGACGCGGATCACCCCGGACGCCAGGTCGGCCATGCCGCCGGTCGGATCAAGACCGGCACCGTCGGCCAGGCTCACCGCCATCGCTCCGACGGTGAAATCGCGCAGGCCGAGGTCCTCCTCGATCGATCGACCACGCAGCGTCGCGACGTCGACCTGCCAGCTGCCCTCGCGGTCACCGGCACGCCAGGTGGGGAAATCGGAGGAGAGCTCGAAGGCGTAGCCGCCGAGTCCCAGGGCGATCGCCCGGGCCACCGGCTCGGGGTCCCCTTCCACCGCGAGGTCGATGTCGCCCACCGTTCGCCCCAGCGCTGCGTCGCGCACCGCCCCGCCGACGATCCAGGCCCCGTGGCCGGGAAGGCTCCCGGCGACGACCTCGCGCAGTCTTGCGGCGAGGCCGGTGGCCATGATCGCGCGGGCGGCCTCCTCGAGGCTCAATCCGGCTCCCCGGAAGCGATACGCGGCACCCTCGGAGAGATTCCGCAGGTGATTTCGTAGTTGATCGTCCCCAGAGTCGCCGCGACCTGCTCCGCGGTGATCGCTTCGTCCCCCTGCCGGCCGACCAGCGTCACTTCGTCGCCGATCGCCACCGGCGCATCTCCCACCTCGACCGTGATGTTGTCCATCGAGACGGTGCCGGCGATCGGGTGGCGTCGGCCTCCGATCAGGACCTCCCCTCGGTTCGACAGCGCGCGCCGCACCCCGTCGCCGTAGCCCACCGGCACGGTGACCAGCCTGGTCGGTTCGGTGGCCGTCCAGGTGCGTCCGTATCCCGCGCTCATCCCGGGCTCGAAGCGCTTGACCGTTGCGACGTAGGAATGAAAGGAGAAGACCGGACGCAGATCGTGACGGGCCGGATCCTGTCCGAAGGGGTCCATGCCGTAGACCGCGACCCCGGGACGGACCAGGTCGAAGTGGGTCGCCGGATCGGAGATCATCGCGGCGCTGTTGGCAGCGTGCACCCTGAGCCCGGGGAACTCGGAACGCAGCCCTTCCGCCAGCCCGGCGAGCCGCCCCCGCTGGACTTCCATGAAGCCGGAATCAGGTTCGTCTGCGGTGGCGAAGTGGGTCCAGACCGCTTCCAGACTCAGCTGCGGCGAGGCCGCCACCGAGCGACAGATCGCGACCACGGCTCCCGGGTCCTGACTCCCCAGCCGGCCCATCCCGGTGTCGTACTTGACATGCACGCCAACCTCTTTCCCGGTGGCGCGGGCAGCGGTCTCGACCGCCGCCACGAAGCCGGGGTCCCACACCGAGATGTCAGCGCCGGCGGCCACCGCGAGTTCGACCTCCCCCGGAGCCAGTGCGCCCAGGACGAGAACCGGCACCTCGGCGTCGACCGCGCGGATCTGGAGGGCCTCCCTCGCGGTCGCCACGGCGATCCGGTCAACTCCGGCTGCGATGGCGGCCCCCGCGCAGTGCGCCGCACCGTGGCCGTAGCCGTCCGCCTTCAGCACCGGGCACAGTTCGACCCCGGAATCGATCCGGCGGCGGAGGGCGCCGCAGTTGTGTCGCAGCGCACCGAGGTCGATCCGGGCCTCGGCCCGCTCGTACATCAGGTTCCGGTGAGGGCGGCCAGTACGTCGACCCGGGTGACCACGCCGACCAGTCGGCCCTCATCGTCGACTACCGGCAGACGGTTGTGGTGCTTCTCGGAGATCAGGCGGGCGGCGTGCTCGGCGGGCTCCTCGGGTCCGACCGTCAGCGGGTCGGCGGTCATCATCTCGGCCGCGGTTGAAGCAAAGGCTTTCTGCGCCCTTTCCTCGAAGTGCTTGGTCGATTCGAGGAAGACGATGCCGCCCATGATGTTGACGTAGTGCGGCAGGTGGAAGTCCGATTCTTCATCCGAGATGACCAGGTCGGAGTCGGTGATGATGCCGACCACCTTGCGGGTCTCGTCGACCACCGGGATGCCCGGGAGGTCGTGGGTCTGGAGCGCCGCGATCACCGACTTGACGTCGTCATCGGGCGAAACGGTGGCGGGCTCACGGTCCATGATGTCTGCAACGGTCGGCATGGTCGCGAGTTTATTCCAAGCCCCGGCCACCGACCGGCCCGGGGGGCAGGGCGGCGGGCATCGCCGCGACCACATCGCCGGCGATCACGCCTTCTGCGGAACCGACCCTGGAGGCCGCGATCCGGCCGGCGCGGGCGTGTGCGTGGACCGCCGCGCAGGCTGCTTCGAACGGCGCGAGACCTCGGGCGAGCAGCGCGCCGCAGACTCCGGCCAGGACGTCTCCGGTGCCTGCGGTCGCCAGTCCGGGAGCCGCCAGCCGGTTGACCGCGACACGATCGCCGTCGGTGACGATCGTATCGTCGCCCTTGAGCACCGCCACGGCGCCGGTCTCGCGGGCCAGGGTCAGGGCCGATTCGAGCCGGCTCGCGGAAACCTCGCCGGAACTCCGCCCGAGCAGCCTGCCCATCTCGCCTTCGTGGGGAGTGAGCACGGTCGCCGCCTCGCGGTCGGCGACCAGTTCGAGCCGTCCGTCCAGCGAACCGAGTCCGTCGGCGTCGAGCACGGTCGGGGCAGCCAGCCTGCCGACCAGCGACCTGAGGAACTCGCCGGCGCCGGGCTCGCGCCCGAGCCCGGATCCGAGCACGACCGCAGCTGCGTTTTCGAGGTGGGAGAGGACCTGCTCCAGGGCCGAGCTGCCGAGGTAGCCGGCATCAGTGCCGCAGCCGAGGGTCATGGTCTCGGTCAGTTTGGTCTCGAAGACCGGCTCGAGGTCCGCCGGAACCGCCGCGGTTGCGTAGCCGGCTCCGGAGCGGATCGCCGCCTCTGCCGCAAGGCAGACCGCACCGGTCAGGCCGCGGGAGCCACCGACGACCGAGACCCGTCCCGAGCTGAACTTGGTCGAGTCCTGCCCCCTCGGCGGCAGCAGGTCAAGCACGGCGGCCCCGATCAGGCCGGCCGCATCACCCGGCGGAGCGCCGGGCGGTATGCCGATGTCGGCCACCGTCACCTCACCGCAAAGGTGTTTGGCAGGTGCGACCACGTGGCCGACCTTGAGCCCGTGAAAGGTGACCGTGCGCCCGGCACGAACGGCCAGCCGGGCCTCACCGGTGGAGGCGTTGGTCCCGGAAGGGATGTCGCAGGCGACGACCTCGCAACCCGATGCGTTGATCGCCTCGATCGCGCCGGAGACCGGCTCGCGTGGCTCGCCTTCGAATCCGGTGCCGAGAACGGCGTCGATGATCGCCCCCGAACCCGGGAGCCTGGACAACGCGCCTTCGCCTTCCAGCACCTCGGCTCCCTCCAGCAGGCGGAAGTTGACCTGAGCGTCCGGGCTCAGGGTCTCCGGGTCCCAGAGCATCAGCGCCTCGACCTGATAACCGCTCTCGACCAGATGCCGGGCGGCGACCAGCCCGTCGCCGCCGTTGTTGCCCTTTCCGCAGACGACCCTGATCGGCCCCGGCCCGGCGGCTTCGGCCGTCACCTCCGCCAGTGCCCGGCCGGCCGCCTCCATCAACTCCAGTGACGGCACCCCCTCCTGCTCGATCGCCCAGCGGTCTGCCGCACCCATCCCGGAGGCGTCGTAGAGCGGATCCAGCCAGGGCTCCATCAGACCTCCCCGGCAATCGCGACGGCGGTTGCCATCTCACGCTCGTGGCTGAGACTGACCTTGACCGCCAGTCCATGCTCTGCGGCATAGCGGGCCGCGTCGTCGTGGAGGCGGATGGCCGGCGGGCTGCCGGCGACGACCTCGATCTGGCGGATCGCCGTACCCGGCCCCAGCCCGAGCGCCTTGACCACCGCCTCCTTGGCGGCGAAACGGGCTGCGAGGTGCCGGGCCGGACGCCGCCGTGACTCCGCGTACTCGAGTTCCTGTTCGGTGAACAGCCGACTGGCCAGCCCGGGTCTGCGGGACAGGGCCCGCTCGATCCTTGAAATGTCGACCAGGTCGATACCGATTCCAGCTGTCTGGTTCAGGACTGCCTCCCCCGGGGCCGGTTCAAACGATCAATCCCTGAGGCCGAGTTCGACCTCGAAGCTTCCGTCTCCGCCAGAGCCGGCGGCGACCGTCTCGATCGCTTCCACCAGGCGGACCATGCGATTCTTCCGGTCTTTCGAAGCCGGGCCCGCGGCATACTTGCCGGCCTTGTCACGGACCAGCGGAGCGAAGGCGGACGGAGTGGCGAACAGGCTGAGTTCCCCCTCGGCAAAGGCCGAGGAGGCCTGCCTGTAGAGGTCGGTATCGCCGAGGGTTCGGTTTCCGGGGCTGAGCGCCTGCCTGACCGGCCCGACCCCCGAGGCGATCACCAGCCGGTCTCCCTCCAGGGCGACCGCCACCCGGTCCGAACCCATCCCGGGCAGGGCGATGCTGAAGCCCTCGATCCCGTCGGGGAGGGGCTTGAAGAAGTCACCGCCGGCGAAGGCTCCGAAGGTCGCTATCGACCTGATCGAGTCGCCGACCAGGTCAGGGTCGGAAGTCGTTGCCACGAGCGCGCCACCGAGGCTTTCCCCGGGACCACCGGTGACGAAGACTCCGGCAGATTCGAGCGAGGTGACCAGCCCGGGAAGGTCGATTCCGAAGGCGGAGGCCTGGCCGAGCAGCCCGTCGATGCCGGCGGCTCCGGGGGTCTGGTCCGCCCCACCCTCGTCCGGGCCGGGATCCTCGGCACCGGATCCTTCCGGCACCGCCCCGGTCTCGTCGACCGCTTCGATCAGGGCGCTCAGCGACTCGCCGACGTCGCCAGACCCGGCGGCGAGCAGGCTGTCGGCCGGGAAACTCCCGATCAGATCACCGGCACCCGTCACCCCGTCTCCTGCCGCCAGTCCGCTGCTGCCACTCAGGGAGATCGAATCGCCTTCGACGACCAGGGTCATCGCCGTTGCAGTGCCTTCAGGATCGATCCCGAGCGTCTTCAGGATCGACGATGCCGCAAACTCGTCGGACTCGATCGCTCCGATCAGCTCTTCGTTCGAGATGAAGAGGCTGGCCACCCCGCCCTCCGGCAGGTCGTCCATCGCTTCACCGAAAAGTGGTGTTTCGGCCAGCGATTCGCCCTGGTAGGCGGCCGTGATCCGATCGAGCCAGACCTGCGAACCGGCGACGACCATGGCGTCACCGACAATCCCGGCCCGGGTGCCCGCGGGGAGGTCCTCCCGCCGCTCAAGCTGTTTGACGAAAGCGCCGGCCGTTTCGAGGTCGTCTGCCTGGGCGACCAGCCCCGCTTCCCGACGGCTGTCGCCGGTAGCGACCGCCACCGGTCCGGCCAGCCAGGGTTCGACGTCCTCGCGGTAGTCGATCCCGGATCGGCCCGAGCGGCCGAAGGCTTCGTCCAGGGCGGCGCTGAAGCTGCTGCCGGTGAGCGTCCGGACCGCCCGGTCGACCTCGGCATCGACCCGGCCCTCCGGCCTGAGATCGGTCTCGGCGTAGACGAGCGAGTCGGTCGGCATGTACTCGGCGAGGCCCGCGTTGTCGGCACCCTGGCTGCCGGAGCCGTTCAGGAGGACAAAGGCGACTACGAGCACCGCTACTGCCGACAGCGCCAGAATCGGCGGTGTGGAGCGGCGTTTGAGGATCCCTGGCATGGCTTCCCATGCTAGCGCCTGGGCCCGGCCGGTCCGGCCATTCGGCGGCTGCCGTGCCGCCGGTCCGTCTATTCGACGGTGACCGTCTTGGCCAGGTTGCGCGGCTGATCCACGTTGAGCCCGTTGAACCGGGCCACGTGGTACGCCAGCAGCTGGAGCGGCAGGATCGCCAGGATCGGCTGAAGCAGCCAGTCGGTCTTCGGGATCAGGATCGTCTCGTCGGCCACCCGGGTGACCCGGTCCGACCCCTCGGTCCCGACCGCGATGGTCATCGCTCCGCGGGCCTTGACCTCTTCGATGTTGGAGAGCATCTTGTCGAGGATCGGGCTGTCGGTCGCCACGCAGATCACCGGCGTCGATTCGTCCAGCAGGGCGATCGGGCCGTGCTTCATCTCCCCGGCCGCGTAGGCGTCGGTGGGGATGTAGGAGACCTCTTTCAGCTTGAGCGCACCCTCCAGGCAGACAGGAAGGCCGATGTGTCGACCGAGGAAGAGGAAGAACGAATCTCCGGCATGCCTTTCGGCGATCACCTTGACCTCTGCCGAGACGGCATCGATGGTCTTGTCCATCATCTCGGGGATGTCACGCAGGCCGGCGACAAGGACGCGGATGCGCTCGATCGACAGCTTCTTTCGCAGCTCCGCCAGCCTCAGTGCCAGCAGGTACATCGCCGCCACCTGGGCGACGTAGGTCTTGGTCGCGGCAACCCCGATCTCGAGCCCGGCCCGCGTATAGAGAACGGCATCGGCGTCCCGGGTCGCCTGGCTGCCCATGATGTTGGTCACCGCCAGGACGGTGGCTCCGCCGTCGCGGGCCAGCCGCATCGCGGCCAGCGTGTCGGCGGTCTCCCCGGACTGGGTCAGGCCGATCACCAGGTCGTCAGGGCCGACCACCGGGTTGCGGTAGCGGTACTCGGAGGCGATGTCCATCTCGACCGGGATCCGCGCCCAGCGTTCGATCGCGTAACGACCGATCAGTCCGGCGTGGTACGAGGTGCCGCAGGCGACGATCACGATGCGCTTGATCTTCAGCAGGTAGTCGTCGCTGAGCCCCATGTCGGAGAGGTCGACCCCGTCGTCATGGGGGAGCCGGTCGAGGATCGTCTCGGCGATCGCTTCCGGCTGCTCGTGGATCTCCTTCATCATGAACGTGTCGTAGCCGCCCTTCTCGGCGGCCTCTTCGTCCCAGGTCACGGTCTCCGGCCGGCGCTCGATCGGTGAGCCGTGCTCATCGGTGATGGTCACGCCGTCGGCGTCGAGCGTGACGATCTCGCCGTTGTCGATGGTCAGCACCTCGCGGGTGTGGGCCATGAAGGCGGGGATCGCCGAGGCGATGTAGTTCTCGTCTTCGCCGATGCCGACGATCAGCGGCGTCTCCTTGCGGGCCCCGGCAAGCTCTCCGGGAGCCTTCGAATGCATAGCGACGAAGGAGTAGTGACCACGCAGGTCGGCGTAGGCCGCCCTCACAGCCGCGGTCAGGTCGCCTTCGAAGTGGCGGCTGATCAGGTGGGCGATCACCTCGGCGTCTGTCTCGGAGCTGAACCGGCGGCCTTCGGCCTCCAGCTCCTGACGCAGGTCGGCGTGGTTCTCGACGATTCCGTTCATCGCGATCTGCACCTCGCCGCTCTCGTCCGAATGCGGGTGGGCGTTGGCCTCGGTCACCCGGCCGTGGGTCGCCCACCGGGTATGGGCGATGCCGGTGTAGTCACCGTCGACATCTGGCTGCTCTTCGAATCCGAGCAGTCCGCGCTCGGTGTCGAGGGCCTCGCGCAGCTTGGCCAGGTTGCCGACCGCGCGCACCTTCTCGACCCCGTCCGGGATCAGCATGGCCACACCGGCCGAGTCGTAGCCTCGGTACTCGAGGTGCTCGAGGCCCGCGACGAGGATCTCCTCGCAGGGACGGTGGCCGACGTATCCGATGATTCCGCACATGATTAAGGACCTAGGCTACCCGCTGGGGGTCAGCCCAACTCGTTCTCGACCAGGCTCACCAGTTCGGCGCAGATCTCATCCGCTTCGGTCAGGGTCGGGGCCTCGACCATCACCCGGACCAGGGGCTCGGTTCCAGACGGCCGGATCAGCACCCGCCCCTTGCCCTGCAGGTCCCGGTTCCGTTGCTCTACCGCCTCCCAGACGGCATCCGCCCCGGACACCGCGTCACGGTCGGCCACACGGACGTTCACCAGCGTCTGAGGAAGCTTCTCCATCACCGAGGCGTCGGCCAGGTCCCGTCCGTCCAGCGCGCCGATCAGCATCAGGGCAGCGGCGATTCCGTCGCCGGTCGGCGCGTAGTCGGTCGAGATGATGTGCCCGGACTGCTCGCCGCCCAGGGCCCATCCTCTGTCCCTCAGGCCCTCGAGCACGTAGCGGTCACCCACGCTGGTGACCTCGACCTCGATCCCGGCCCGGTCCATCGCCTGGTGGAAGCCGTAGTTGCTCATCACGGTCACGACCACACCACCCCCGAGCGACCCCCGGGCCGCCCGGTCGGTCGCTACGAAGGCGATGATCTCGTCGCCGTCGTGCACCTTGCCCTCCCGGTCCACCGCCAGGACCCGGTCGCCGTCGCCGTCGAAAGAGAAGCCGATCTGCGCGCCCGAGCCCGGCATCTTCGCGGCAAGGTTCCCGACGTGGGTCGACCCGCAGTCGAGGTTGATGTTGCGCCCGTCGGGCTCGGCCGCGAACAGTTCGACCTCGGCCCCGAGCCGTGTGAAGATCTCGCCCGCCACCCGGAAGGTCGAGCCGTTGGCGCAGTCGAGCAACACCTTGAGGCCACTCAGGTCGAGCCGGAAGTAGGACTCCAGGGCACGCAGGTAGTCCCTCTCGGCACCCCTCAGAGGCTCGATCCTGCCGGGCCGGGAATGCGCCGCGGGAGGCTCGTGGATCAGCTCTTTCGATGCTCGCCTCGGTCTTGTCGTCGAGTTTGCCGGCGCTACCGGCGAAGAGCTTTATCCCGTTGTCCCCATAGGGGTTGTGCGAGGCCGATACAACTGCGGCCAGGTCGAAGTCGTAGCTGCGGGAAAGCAGCAGCGCCGCGGGAGTCGGCAGGACTCCGCCGAGGTAGACCTCTCCCCCGGCCTCGGCTACCCCGGCGGCCAGCGCCGATTCGAGCATCGGCCCCGATTCGCGGGTGTCCCGGATCACCAGGACGCGGGGTCGTTCAGTTTCCAGCGCAGCCGTGCCGGCACGGCCGACGGCCATTGCCAGTTCGGCGTTCAGCAGATCCCCTACGGGGCCGCGAACTCCGTCCGTGCCGAAGAGCTTTCCAGGCGGCACCGCCACCCGCGGATCAGCGCTTCGAGAACTGCGGCCGCTTGCGGGCCTTCTTGAGGCCGGCCTTGCGACGTTCCTTGGCCCGGGCGTCCCGGGTCAGGAAACCGCGGCGCTTGAGTTCGGCACGCAGTTCCGGGTCGACCTCGGTCAGGGCCCGGGCGATTCCGTGACGGGCAGCGCCGGCCTGGCCGCTGATTCCGCCGCCGTGGACGCGAATCCGGATGTCCACGTTGGTCTCGTAGCCGGTGACCACGAGCGGCGAGTTGACCACTGTCCTGTGACGGGCCCTGGGGAAGTACTCCTCGATGTCACGCTCGTTGATCGTGACCTTGCCTTTGCCTGCGAGGACGGTGACCCGTGCGACCGAGCGCTTGCGCTTGCCGGTCGCGATGAAACGGGCATCCTTGGCGATCTTGGCCGGGGCGGGACGGGCCGGTGCTTCATCCTGCTCACCGTCTTCCGACTCGGCGGCCTCACGCTCGGCACGTTCCTCTTCCTCGGCTTCGAGGCGGGCGCGCTCCTCGGTACTGAGTTCAGCCTCGGGCTCGACCGAGATCGGCTCGAGGTCGGCTCCGGGGGGAAGGTCTGACTTCGGCTTGTCGTCGGCCGCGGCCTCTACGACCACCTCTTCGACTTCGACCTTTTCTTCGACGACCTCGCCGTCCTCGGTGACGGTCTCGGTCTCGACGGCCTCGATCACGGTTTCACCCTCGGGGGTGACCTCTTCGCTGACGTCGAGTTCGACCTCGACCTCTACTTCGGGCTCGTCCTGGCGCTCTTCTTCGCTCACTTCTTGATCTCCATCGGCTTTGGCTGCTGGGCCTGGTGTGTGTGGTCGGGCCCCGCGAAGACCTTGAGCTTGATCAGCTGCTGGCGGCCGAGCTTGTTGCGGGGAAGCATCCCGCGGACCGCCTTGCGGATCACTTCCTCCGGCTGCTTGTCGAGCATCTCCGCCAGGGTGCGCGACTTGATGCCACCCGGGTAACCGCTGTGGCGCCAGTACGTCTTCTGGTTGAGCTTGTCGCCGGTCACGCGGATCTTCTCGGCGTTTATCACCACGACGAAGTCGCCGGTATCGATGTGCGGCGTGAAGTCGGGTTTGCGCTTGCCGCGCAGCGTGTCGGCGATCTGGGTGGCGAGCCGACCGAGGGTCTGGCCCTCCGCGTCGACGACGTACCAGTCTCTCTGGCGTGTGGATGGGGTGGCTACGAAAGTCTTCATGGGTATTTGGGCGCGACCCGGCATTTGCTGCGGACGCGGCTTGCGCATGATAGGGAACCCGGTCACGACACGCCTTTCCGGTCCCTATACTGAGCAGAACCGAATGCCTAACCCGGTCGCCAGATGACCGGGGTGGAGGACCCAAAAGGGGAAATTTTTCCCCAAGGGGCGAATCGGAGGCAAGCATTGCTCCGTAGCGCGACTCTTTCAGCGCGAGCCCGCCAGCTAACTCCGCAGGCACCAGAAAGAGCATTGGTCAAGACAGTCACATCCGCAATCGCAGCCGCGAGCCTCGTGGCCCTTTTCGTCGTGGCCGGACCGGCTTCGGCGGCGACGACGGCCGGCGGCGGATTGACCGTTCCCGGCGTTCCGAAGATCAAGGACGTCGTCTGCGTCTCCGGCTGTTCGAAGATCCGCGCCTCCAGCCCCGGTGGCACGGTGCAGATAACCGGATCCGGGATGAACCGGGTCACGGTGGTGAACTTCGCCGGCAAGTCGAAGCGGATCAAGACCGAACCGACCAGCAGCACTTCGACCAGCCTGCTCGTGGAAGTCCCGGCGGGCGCGGCGACCGGCCGCCTGCGGGTGGTCAGCTCGAGTGGCTCCGCCTCCTCCGCCTCGAAGGTGGTTCTCGAGATCGGCGATCCGCCATCGACCCAGAAATCCCCTCTGAGAATCAGCGACGCCTCGACCACGCCCTCCATCGCCTACCAGTACGGACTCAAGAAGCCACGTCTGGACTTCGTGGTGACCGGCGGCCGCCCGCAGAACGACCTGCGCATCGACATCGTCGACGCTTCTGGCTCGGTGGTCGCCAGCCGTACCAGGCGCGCAGTCGAGAGCGGCTCCAGCCAGAGAGTCACCTGGAACGGCAAGTCCGGCCGCAAGGCTGCGGGCAACGGCAAGTACCGTTTTGTCGTGCGATCGATCGACGGTACCGCGGCGACCCTTTCCAAGCGACTGAACCGGGCCCGGAACAGGTCGACCCGGTCGAACGCTACCGACCCGCTCGGCTTCCGCCTCTACGGCTACGTCTTCCCGGTCAGGGCCA
The DNA here is from genome assembly GCA_963717235.1 of uncultured Solirubrobacterales bacterium. Taxonomy (GTDB): domain Bacteria; phylum Actinomycetota; class Thermoleophilia; order Solirubrobacterales; family 70-9; genus 67-14. Next base: position 682,444 of record CAVQVQ010000005.1, read on the forward strand.
GCCATTACTACGGCGACGGAATCGGCGCCGGGCGCAACCACCAGGGGATCGACGTCATGGCCAAGTGCGGCACACCGTTGATCGCGGCCCGCGGCGGCACCGTCTACTACAACGACTACCAGGCCGGCGGCGCAGGCAACTACCTCGTGATCAACCTGGCCGGCACGAAGAACCAGAGCCACGTCTACATGCACCTGACCAAGCCGTCGCGGTTCAAGGTCGGCAGCCGGATCAAGACGGGCCAGCGAATCGGCTTCGTCGGAACGACCGGCCGCAGCACGGCCTGCCACCTCCACTTCGAGCACTGGTCCTCCCCGGGCTGGTACCAGGGCGGGACCTTCCTGGACCCGACCGGTCCGATCAAGCGCTGGGACCGCTACAGCTGAGCTTTTAGGGTCGGGTTCATGTGCATGCAATGCGTAGCCGGAGCCAGCGTCACGGCGGCCGCCACCGCAACCGGTTTGCGCGCCTGGATCGGCGCCCGGCGACCCTCCTGGATCAGTCCGGGACGCATGAAGCTGATGACTGCCGCCCTGATCATCGGCGGAGTGCTGGCAGCCTCTACCCTGCCCTAGTGATGATGGCCGCCTTCGGCGGCCTCCTCGAGTTCCTCTTCGCTGAGAGTGTCGGCCAGCAGGACAGCCAGAGCGGTGGTGATCGGTACCGCGGCAATCAGGCCGATCGAGCCGACCAGGGTCGCGACGACCTCTTTGGCCACGATCTCCAGGTTCACGGCGTCGACCAGGCCCAGCTGCCCCGAGCCGAAGATGATCAGGACCGGCAGTGAAGAGCCGACATAAGCCAGAACGAGCGTATTCACGGTTGCGCTGACATGGTCACGACCGACCTCGATCGCCCTGCTGTAGAGGCCGCGGAAGGTCTGGCCCGGGTCGGCAGCCCTCAGCGCCATGACCGTCGATGACTGGCTGATCGTCACGTCGTCGAGAACACCCAGGGCTCCGATGATGATCCCGGCGATCAGGAGTCCGCTGATCGAGATGTCGCTGTTGCCGACCGCGATCAGAGTCGCTTCCTCCGATGAGAAGCCGGTCAGGTTGGTCAGGTTGGTGAAGATGACAGCCAGCACCCCGACCAGGATCAGGCTGAAGGTCGTGCCCAGAATCGCCGCCAGGCTCTTCGGTCCGAGGCCGTGAGCCAGCGAGATCGTCACCAGCATCACCGCCATCGACCCGACCAGGGCCACCGCCAGCGGAGGCTGGCCGTCGAGGATCGCCGGCACGATGAACAGCAGCACGATGGCCAGACTGGCCCCGAGTCCGACCAGCGAGAGGGCGCCCCTGAGGCGACCGAAGACCAGGACCAGCAGGACGAATGCGATCGCCAGCCACAACATCGGCGCCCGCCGCTCGAAGTCGACCACCGAATAGACCGGTTCCGCGTTGCCGAAGCTGACCTCGGCCACCCGGACCGCATCGCCCACCGAGAAGTCCGGCACAGGGCCGCCGGAGGAGAGCTGGACCGGCACCAGCCCGCCTTCGTCCTCACCGGAACGCAGCCGCACCTCGGCGTCGGTGCAGGTCCCCTGTGCCGGAGGTGGGCACTGGGTCGACACGATCGACTCGATTTCGCCCTTCTCAGTCTTGCCGGGAGGGCCGACACCGACGTTGAACTCCTCGGTATCGCCCGGCCAGAGCATGACCATCCCGACCAAGGTCACCAGCGAAAGCAGGGCGACTGCGACCAGGAAGGGCTGCTTTCCGCGGGTCACGGTTTTCACTCCTCAAGTCTGGCAGCAGCCCCGGCGGCCGCCCGGTCTCAATTCGCCTGTTCTTAATGAGAACAGTTCTCATTCTGGTATACCTTCGACAAGTCCGCCGTCCTGACTGCCGAACCCCGACCGGAGCCAGCCCATGCTCGAAACATTCACCCTGCCCTACGTCCAGGAAGGCCTCGTCGAGATCCTCCTGCTCTCGATCCCGGCCGGCCTGATCGGTACCTGGATCGTGCTGCGCGGGCTGGCCTTCTATTCGCATGCCATCGGAACCGCCTCATTTCCCGGGCTGGTACTGGCTGACGGACTCGGCTTCTCACCGGCGCTCGGGGCGTTCGGCATGGCCGGCATTTTCACCGCCCTCTCCGCCCTGCTCGCCCGTTCGAAGCGGACGGCCGCCGACAGCGCCACCGCACTCGTCCTGGTCACCTGCCTGGCGGCCGGCGTCATCCTCGCCAGTGACGTCTTTGCCTCAGGCGCCAACATCGACACCCTGCTCTTCGGCTCGTTGCTGGCGATCGGCCCCTCCGACCTGATCCTGGCCGGTGCCGCCGCCGTCCTGGCGATCCTCATGACGCTGCTCTGCTCACACCACTGGCTGGCCAAGGGATTCGACGAGGATTCGGCAGCGAGCCTCTACTCGAAATCCGCCTGGTACGACCTCGCGCTGCTCACGGTCGTCGCGGTTACCGTCACCGCAGCACTGAGCGCGGTCGGAGCACTGCTCGTCGCGGCGATCATGAGCGTCCCCGCGGCAACGGTTCGAATGCTGACCAGACGCGTGAAGACTCTCCAGATCGGCTCCGTACTCCTGGTGGCTGTGGAAGGAACGCTGGGGCTGTGGCTTTCGGTCGAGACGAATGCGCCACCGGGTGCGACGATCGCGGTGGTCAGCGGGACGGTCTTCGCACTCGTAGTCCTGGCCCGTATCTTCTGGCGCCGTCGCTCAGCGGGACTGGCTGCTGTAGCGGTCGCCGGCGCCGTTGCCGTATCGGGATGCGCCGGTGGATCCTCTGACCAGCCTGTCGACGGCCTGAGGGTCGTCGCCACGACCACACAGGTAAACGACATCGTTCGGCCGAAGTCGGCGGCGATTCGATCCAGCTGGACCGGATCCTCCAGCCGAATACGGACCCCCACGACTACGAGCCCCGGCCTTCCGACGTGCAGGCCTTCGCCGAAGCCGATGTCGTCTTCCGCAGCGGCGGAGACCTCGACGACTGGTCAGAGCAGCTGGTCGAAGACAGCGGAAGCGACGCGGAGATCATCGATCTCGGCGAGGCCCTGCCGATTCGCCTGGAAGGCGGGCACGACCACGCCGATGACGAGCACGACCACTCCGCGGAAACCCGATGAGACACCGGGAGATGGTCACTCCGAAGAGGGTCACAACCACTCCAAGGAAGGGGATGGCAACGACAAGGGGGACGAAGGGGAGCATGCTCACGTCGGAGAAGATCCGCACTGGTGGCACGATCCCCGCAACGTCGCGGTGGCGATCGGCGAGGTTCAGACCGCACTGTCACAGGCCGAGCCCGGTGACTCGAAGCAGTTCGCCGCCAACGCCAGGGCGTTTCGACAGGAAGTCGGGCGCGTAGACCGGCGAATCGAGCAATGCATCAATTCCATCCCGGCCGAAGAGCGAAAGATCGTCACCGACCATGACGCGCTCGAGTACTTCGCCGACCGCTACGACATCGAAATCGTCGGCACGGTGATTCCTGCCCTGACCAGCGAGGCCCAGCCTTCCGCCGGAGACCTGGCGGAGCTCGAAGCGGTCATCGAACGGGAGGACGTCAAGGCGGTATTCCCGGAGAGCGCCTACTCGCCGAACCTTGCCGAGGCGGTTGCCGCCGATACCGGAGCGAGCACCGAGTATTCGCTGTACGGGGACACGCTCGGGCCGGACGGATCGGGAGCGGAAACCTGGGCGGGGATGATGATGAGCAATGCCGACAGTGTCGTCCGCGGTCTCACCGGAGGAGAGCGTGGCTGTGAGATCAGGTGAAACCGGACCCGCCGAGGCGCTGGTCACGGCCCACGGTCTATCGCTCGGCTACGGGGGACCGCCCGTTCTGACCGGCGTCGAATTCGAAGTCGCCCCGGGTACTCGAATCGGTTTGCTGGGTCCCAACGGGGGCGGCAAGACGACGCTCTTTCGTGCCCTCCTCGGGGAGTTGAAGCCGGCATCGGGAAGCCTCGACGTCGCTACCACCACCGCCACGGTGCCACAGACCGACCGCTCGCGCCTCGACTACCCGGTCAGCTGCCTCGACGTGGCGGCCATGGGATCCCTCGCCGCCCTGCCGTGGTGGCGGCGACCCGGCCGGAAGGAACGAGCTCGGGCCGCCGAATCGCTTTCGATGGTCGGACTGGCGGATCGAGCGCAGGAGACCTTCGGCGACATGTCCGGCGGACAGCGGCAACGGGCGCTGATCGCCCGCGCCCTTACGGCGGATGCGAAGCTGTTGCTGTTGGACGAGCCGTACACCGGCCTTGACTCGGCAAGCGCGGAGTTGCTCGACCGGCTGATCGACCGGCTCGCCGGCGAAGGACGCTCGGTGCTGATCGCGACCCACGACGTGGAGCAGGCCGGGGCCTGGGATCTCGTGCTCTGTCTGAACGGGCGGCAGGTCGCCTTCGGTCCCCCCGCCTCCACCCTCGACCGGGGGACGCTCGAAGCCACCTACGGAGGCCACATCGTGGAGATACCCGGCGGGAACGGTCACGGAGTTCTGCCTCCACATCACCATGATCACGACGAAGATTCCGAAAGCGCCCACTGATGATCGACCTGATAACCGAGCCGCTCTCGAACGCGACCACACTCAGGGCCCTTGCCGAAATCGCCGTTCTCGGCGCGGTCGGCGGAGCGATCGGTTGCTGGATCGTGCTGTACGAGGTCGCTTACAGCGCCGAGTCCCTCGCCCACGGAATGCTCCCTGGTCTGGTCATCGCCGCACTCACCGGTGTCCCGCTGCTGCTCGGGGGCGCGATCGGAGTGATCGTCGCCGCAGCCCTGATCGTGCTGGCGACGCGCTACTCGGCCGGCAATACCGACGCCTCGATCACTGTGGTGATAACGACCCTGTTCGGCATCGGCGTCCTGCTAGCGCTTTCGCCTTCCAGCCCGCCGGGCATCCAGTCGTTGCTCTTCGGAGACCTGCTCGGTGTCACCGTTTCGGAGATCCTGGTCGCGGCGGCCATCGGTAGCGCCATACTCCTCCTGATCTGGGCCTTCCACCACCGCCTTCTGGCGATCGGATTCGACCGCGGGTCGGATCGTGCGCTCGGCCTCTCGGCGACAGCCGTCAGCTTTCTGCTGCTGGCCCTCGTGGCGGTCACCGTGCTGGTCGCAGTACAGAGCCTCGGAACCCTCCTGGTGGCGGCAATTCTGGTCGGACCGGCCGCCGCCGCCAGGCAGGTCACCCGGCGAATCGCTCCGATGATGGCCGCCTCCGTGGCGATGGCGGTGCTCTGTGGCTTCGCCGGAATCTATGCCTCCTTTCACCTCAGGACTGCGGCCGGGGCGTCGGTCGTAGTGGCGATCGCGCTCTGCTACCTGATCGCCGTTTTCGCCGGCTGGATGCGGTACCGCAGGCCGACCAGAGATCGAAGCGAAACGGACCCGGCACCCGTCGGCGACCCGGGTGCCGTTCTGATCTCAAGCGACCGGGCGACGGGGGCCCCGGGATGAGTCCGGCAGGCTCGAAGACCGGCAACCCGACCGACTGGACCGGACACGCGCTCGCCCGCCTGAGCGAAGCCGGCTTCCGGCGTGGCGGATCACGGACCAGCGTCGTAGAGATGCTTGCAGAGCAGGACTGCGCGATCACCCCGCTCGAACTGGACGATCGGCTCGAAGAGCGTCGGACGGGCCTCCGTCTACAGAGCGATCGAGCAGCTCGAAGATCTCGGCCTGATCCAGAGGATCGAAGTCGGCGGAGACTCGGCCGCCTACGAAAAGGTCGACCCGAAGGGTCACCACCATCACCATCTAGTCTGCAACGAATGCGGGAAAGCTCATTCCTTTCGAGGACGACGACCTCGAATCGGCCATCCACTCGATCCTGGCCCGGGACGACTTCCGGATCGAAAGCCACGACATCACCCTCCGCGGAACCTGTCGCAACTGCGGCTAGCTCGCCGGGGCACCTCCGCCGCGCACCACCGGTGCGGTCCGCGACCGGTCAGTGTCGGAAGGAAAGCCGGCGGTTCCGCTACTTGTCGCGCTTCAGCGGTTTTGAGATGGTGTCAGTCAGTTCTGTGAACCACCGAGGGGACGTGAGAGAGTGACCATCGATATGCCGACGCAAACGAGCCGACGCGGCGCCCGACTGATCATGATGCTCGTGCTCGTGCTGGCAATTGCGCTGACCGGCACGCTTGCCGCCGGGGCCGGCCAGGCCGAGGCGAAGTTCAAACAGACCGGGTGTGCCAAGTTCAAGAAGAAAATGAAGAAGGCCAACGGCAAGGCCAAGAAGCAGAAGATGAAGCGCAAGTTCAAGCAGTGCAAGAAGAACCGCAAGGTCTACAACCAGGTCAAGAACTCGCGTTTCGTCGGCGCCCGATCGGACGGCGAGCCGGTCGACCTCATCTTCTGCGCCAACGGCAAGCTGGCCGACGACTACGGATCCCAGTTCGAACAGATCTACCGCAAGGGCTGGCGCATCACCGACGCGAAGGTCAGGGGCAAGAACTTCACCGCCACCTATGAGGCCTTCATCAGCAAGTCGAAGGTCGGAAGCACCGGTCTGACCCAGATAGCCACGCGCGCCGGTTCGCTGGCGAAGAAGAAGGGCAAGTGGCAGTCCGGCACCGAGAGCTTCGGCGTGCCCGACAACCTCGGCGACGTGAAGAGGACCAACGCGAAGAAGGAGTGCCGCAAGCTCTGACCCGTACGCAGGACTGCGCCACCTGAGAGTCCCTCCGGATCCCGGTCGAACCGAGGTGCCTCGGCGATGCGGTGGCGGACAGGGGCCGCTATACGGGTTGGCGGGGTAGGCGTAGCGGCCCCTGCCCGCCGCCGCACGACCACATGCGCCGAGGGGCTACTCCCACTCGATGGTGGCCGGAGGCTTCGAAGAGATGTCGAGCGCGACCCGGTTGACCCCGGTGATCTCGTTGATGATGCGGTTGGAGACCCGTTCGAGCAGGTCGTACGGAAGGCGGGCCCAGTCAGCGGTCATCGCGTCTTCGGAAGTGACCGCTCGGATGATGATCGGGTAGGCGTAGGTACGGCCGTCGCCCTGGACGCCGACCGAGCGGATCGCCGGCAGCACACAGAAAGACTGCCAGAGTTCCCGGTACAGCTCGCCGGCGCGGATCTCTTCCTGGAGGATGGCGTCGGCCGCACGAAGAATGTCGAGACGCTCCTTGTTCACCTCGCCGCCGATGATGCGAATACCCAGGCCTGGCCCGGGGAAAGGCTGGCGCCAGACCATGCTGTCGGGAAGGCCGAGCTCGGTGCCGACCGCGCGGACTTCGTCCTTGAACAGCCATCTCAGCGGCTCGACAAGCTCGAACTCGAGGTCGTCGGGAAGACCGCCCACGTTGTGATGCGACTTGATCGTCGCCGCGTGATCGCTGCCGCCGGACTCGATCACGTCGGAATAGAGGGTGCCCTGGACCAGGTAGTCGACGTCCTCGAGCTTCAGGGCCTCTTCTTCGAATACCCGGATGAACTCCGAGCCGATGATCTTTCGTTTGGTCTCGGGGTCGGTCTCTCCGGCGAGCTTCTCGAGAAAGCGCTGCTCGGCGTCGACCGCGACCAGCGGTACGCCGAAGTGCTTGAAAGCCTCAACCACCTCTTCACCTTCGTTGGAGCGCATCAGGCCGTGATCGACGAAGACACAGGTCAGCTTGTCGCCGATCGCTTCGTGGACCAGCTTGGCGGCAACCGAAGAATCGACCCCACCGGACAGGCCGCAGATCACCTTGCTGTCGCCCACCTGTTCGCGGATCGCGGCGACCTGCTCGGCGACCACCGAAGCCGGGCTCCACTGCTCTACACAGCCGGCGACCTCACGGAGGAAGCGGTTGAGAACCTCGGTACCGAACGGCGTGTGGACGACTTCGGGGTGGAACTGGATTCCGTACAGCCCGCGCTCGTGGTCTTCGAGGGCGGCCACCGGAGAGCCCGGCGTCGCGGCGATCGGCTCGAAGCCCGGAGGTGCCTCGAATACCGAGTCGCGGTGGCTCATCCAGCATGTCTGCTCGCGCGGAAGCCCTCCGAGCAGTGTTCCGCCGTCGCCGACGACCATCAGGTCGGTCCGCCCGAACTCCCCCTTCTCGGCCACTTCGACCTTCCCGCCGAGATCCTTCGCCATGGCCTGCATCCCGTAACAGATGCCGAGGATCGGCATGTGGAGGTCGAGCAGTCTCTCGGGGAACGAAGGCGCGCCGGGATCGTGGACGGAGGCCGGACCGCCTGACAGCACCAGGGCCTTCGGGTCCCGATCCATGATGGTGTCGAGCGAGGTCGTGGCCGGCATCAACTCGGCAAAAACGCCGCATTCACGGATGCGGCGCGCTATCAGCTGGGAGTACTGGCCCCCGAAATCGAGGACCAGCACTTCCTCGGTTGTGGCTACCGACATCAGTCGTCGGCCACCCCGACACCGGCCGATACCGCGGCACGGCCGTTCGAGCCCATGCCTACCGACTGCTCGTTCTGGAGCTTCTTGCCTTCGCTCATCAGCGCCGGCGCGACCATCACTTCGGCCCTCTGGAAGGAGCGGATGTCTTCGTAGCCACATGTGGCCATCGAGGTCCTGAGCGCTCCCATCAGGTTGAAGGTGCCGTCGTTCTCATGGGCGGGGCCGAGCAGGATCTCCTCCATCGTGCCGTCCTGGACCGTGGCGACCCTGGTGCCCCGCGGAAGCGAGGAGTGGAAGGTCGCCATTCCCCAGTGATAACCGCGACCGGGAGCCTCTTTGGCCCGGGCGAGCGGTGAGCCGATCATCACGGCGTCCGCGCCGCAGGCGATCGCCTTGGAGATGTCGCCGCCCGTCCGCATACCGCCGTCGCCGATCACGTTGACGTACTCGCCGGTCTCCAGCATGTGCTGGGAGCGGGCCGCGGCAACATCGGCGATCGCGGTGGCCTGGGGGACGCCGATTCCGAGGACTCCGCGAGTGGTGCAGGCGGCGCCGGGACCGACGCCGACCAGAACGCCGACCGCGCCGGTACGCATCAGGTGGAGGCCGGTCGAGTAGGAGGCGCAACCGCCGACCACGGTCGGCACCGGGACCTCGTCGATGAACTCCTTCAGGTTGAGCGGCTCGACGGTGGTGGAGACGTGCTCGGCCGAGATCACTGTGCCCTGGATCACCAGGATGTCCAGACCTGCCTCGATCGCGACCCCGTAGTGCTCCCGCACCTTCTGAGGAGTCAGAGAGCCGCAGGCGACCGCCCCGGCTGCCTTGATTTCACTGATGCGCTGGGCGATCAGTTCGGGCTTCACCGGGGTCTCGTAGATCCGCTGCATCAGCGCAGTGGCTTCGTCCTTGGGTGACTTTGAGACTTTCTCGAGCTGCTCCTCGGCATCTTCGAAACGGGTCCAGATCCCTTCCAGGTTGAGCACGCCGAGGCCACCGAGTTTGTGGGTGAGCACGGCCGTCTCAGGGCTGACCACGCCGTCCATCGCGGAGGCGACGAGCGGAAGGTCGAAGCGGTACGGACCCAGCGTCCAGCTGATGTCGATGTCATCGGGATCCCGGGTACGACGGGAGGGCACTATCGCCACATCGTCGAACCCGTAGGCGCGTCGGCCCTTCTTGCCTCGGCCGATCTCAATTTCCAATTAGGTCCTCCAGGGCTGCGGTTGAAAGGAGCAGGCTACGGCCCCCGTCGGACGATTCTATTCAGGCGGACCGGTCGAACCGGTTCCCGACGCAAAGCCGCTGCATGCGGGCGGTAAATGGAAATTGAAGGACCCCGGCCCTCTGTGAGGGCCGGGGTCCGACAGGAGGGAAGCAGGTTGTCGTGCCTGAGCCTGACAACCGCTCTGTTAGCCACATGACCGGGGAGGAGAACCCCGAACTGCTGTGGACAAATCTACGGCTGCCCCGGCCGGGCTCCGATGTGCACCGGTACAAGAAAAACCCGGCCGGACTGTCCCGCCGGAGGTGCTTGCGAAGGCCGGGCCGCTCAGACGCCGGCCGGTGCTTCGACCTTGCGGACCGCGACGCTGTCGAGCAGGCTTTCGGCGCGGGAGCGATCGAGACGTCCCGCGCCGAGGTGCTGGGTCGCCTCCGCACCGCAGGCGACCCCGTAGGAGAGGCTCATCTCGGGAGACATTCCGTCGTAGAGCGCGGCGATATATCCGGCCACGAAGGCATCTCCCGATCCGACGGTCGAAATCGGCTCGAGCGGGTCGATCCGGACCTCGAGCATGCGCTGTTCGGGCCCTTCCCCGACCATCGCCACACAACCCTCGGGCAGCGTGATCGCCGCCTGCGAAGGGCCCATTTCGATCAGTTCCGAGAGCACGCCATGGAGGTCGTCGTCGATGTCGAACTCGTGGCCGATCAACTCCTCGGCCTCCAGTTTGTTCGGGGTGACCATGGTCGGCCCGGCGCGCATGCCTGCCGACATCGCCTCCCCCTCGGAGTCGAGCAGTACAGGGATGTCCCGGGCCCGCAGGGTCGCGATCAGGGTCGCGTAGAAGTCGACATCGACACCGGGCGGAAGGCTGCCGGCGATCACACAGAGCTTTGCCCCGCCCGCCAGGTAGTCGAGTCGTTCAACGAAGCTCTCGAGTTCCCCGGGCCTGACGCTCGGGCCGCGCTCGTTGATCTCGGTCTGCTCGCCGGTGGTCGGGTCGACCACGGCCAGGTTGATCCGGCTCTCCTCGGAGATCCGGATGAAGTCGGTGAGCAGCGATTCCTCGGCGAGTTCGCGTGCGATCCAGTCTCCGTTCGAACCTCCGACCAGCCCGGTGGCGATCACCGGCCGACCGAGCAGGCCCAGAGCCCTGGCCACGTTTATCCCCTTGCCCCCGGGAACGGTCCGGCTCTCGACCGACCGGTGCCGGTGGCCCTGACGGAAGTTGGGCACGGCCACCGAACGGTCCATCGCCGCGTTGAGGGTTACCGAAATGATCATCTACGCCTCCTGCTCGCCCTGGCCAACCTCATCCTCATCTCACTCTTCCGACGCCGTCTCACCAACAGCACTGCCGAGAGTATTGCGAACAGGGCGATGAACAGGTAGACGAGGTTCGAACCGAGCCACTCCAGGCCCCTATCCAGGGGCCCCGGCTCGGTCACCCGGCGGTCGGCACGCAGAGGCACGGTCGCGATCCGGTCGCCGTCGAGGCTGACCGTCGCGCTGCCCAGTCTCTGGCCGCGCCGGATCGGGCCTTCGACCTCTTCCGGCAGGTCGAACGAAACCTCGAGGAGTTCGCCCTCCCTGACGCCGACCCTGACCGGCCGCGGTGAAGAGACGGGCAGGTCCCGGTCTTCGAACTTCACCGGGATCCGCCCGGCCGGACTCCCGGTACGGACCGGCACACGCTTTTCGTAGAGCGAGAACCCGTAGTCCATGAGCTTCACCGTCTGCGCGTCCCTCGAAGCCTCGCTGGAGGTGCCCATGACCGAAGCGATCAGTTCGGTCGCCCTGCGCCGCCCGTCGGAGGTGAGGATGTAACCGGCGAGGTTCGTATGGCCAGTCTTGATGCCCACCGCCCAGGGGTAGTCGCGAACGAACTCGTTGCCGGTCTCGATCTCGACCGGCGGGTCGAAGCTGGTCAGCTCCGCGGTGCGGGCCGACGCAATCGGGCGAAAGCGCGGCATCTCCATCAGGATCCGGCCGAGCTTGACCAGATCGCGGGCGCTCGAGTACTGGTCCTCGCCGTCGAGCCCGATCGGGTTCTCGTAGCTCGTATTCGGCAGTCCGAGCCTCCTGGCGGTCCGGTTCATCAGGCCTACGAACCTGGCAACGGTCCCCGAGACGGCGGTCGCCAGCGTAACGGCTGCGTCATTGCCGCTGAGCAGGATCAGGCCGTAGAGCAGGTCCCTGACCGAGACCCGCTGCCCGGGCTCCAGCCCCATCAGCGACTCGACCGGGGCGCCCTGATAATCAGCCGCCTCGACGGTTTCGCCCATGGGCAGGTTGCGGAGCGCCAGGTAGGCGGTCATCATCTTCGTGGTGCTCGCCATCGGCAGCCGGCGGTTGCCGGCCCTCTGCGCCAGGCTTTCGCCGGTGCGGGCGTCGATCAACGCCCAGGACGCGGCTTCCAGTTCGGGTGGATCACCAGCGGCGACCGAAGGAGAGGGCGCCGCCAGCCAGGCGGCGAGCATCACCGCGATCAGGGCGAAGCCGCGAATCGGGCCGGTCAACGAAGTTTCAGCTGCTGGCCCGGGATCAGCGCCTGCGGGTCGAGATCGGGATTGAGTCGCTCAATCCGAGCCACCGACACACCGTTTTGCCTGGCGATGACGGTCAACGTGTCGCCTTCCTGCACCACGTAGACCTTCTTCTGGGGTTGCTGGTTCTGATTCTGGTTCTGGTTGCCGCCCTGTCCACCGGCGTTGTTGCCGCCACCGTTCCGCTCGACGGCGGCCTGCTCATCGGCCGTCTCCGAGTTGACCACGACAACAACCGCCACGCCCGCCCCGATCAGGGCCGCCAGCGCGAGGATCCGGGCTATGAGCGAGTTGTTTTTCTTCATTCGGGTGGGTGTGGAAGCGGCGACGGTCCGCGCAATCGTACAGCCGTGCAGGCGCGGCGTCGCCCCGGCCGGAGGCCGGCAACAGATCTACCCCGAGACCTGCCAGAGGGACTCCCGCAGCCGGTCGGCGGCCTCGGCCGGATCCTCGGCTCCGGCGATCGACCTCGATGCGGCAACCAGTGCACCGGCCCTCCCCGGCGTGAAGGCGGCTCCCAGGTCTTCGGGCCGGCCGCCCTGGGCACCGACACCGGGAATAAGCAGGATCGCCCTCGGCATCAGCGAGCGGAGCCTCTCGATATGCCGCGGCTGGGTCGCGCCGACCACGGCTCCCATGCCACTGAGGCTCGAGTCCTCTCCGGCCAGCCGGTCGGCGAAGCTGTCGACGAGGGCGGCCAGTTTCTCGTGCACGGGTCCGTCGGCGGTCTCGAGGTCCTGTATGTCGGCCGCCCCGGGATTGCTCGTCCGGACCAGCGCGAATACCCCTGCGCCGGCCCGTTCGGCCGCCTCGACCAGAGGCTCGAGCGAGTCGGCACCGATCATCGGATTGGCGGTGAAGGCGTCGGCACCGAGGCCCTGTACATCACCCCAGGGAGTAGCGGTACTTCCCACCATGGCCTGGCCGTAGGCGCGGGCCGACACCGGCACGTCGCCGCGCTTGCCGTCTGCGATCACGAGCAGGCCGGCTTCGCGGGCGGCGACACAGACAGACTCCAGGGCACGCCAGCCGGGCCAGCCGAGCCTCTCGAAACAGGCCAGCTGAGGCTTGACCGCGACGCAGTAGGGGCCGGCCTTCTCGATCAGCCCGATGCAGTGCTGCTCGACCGCTACACCGACAGATTCTGCCGGAGAGGAAACGGAGCCGGTATGTGACGGAACGGGAAGTTCAGCCGGATCCGGATCCAGGCCGAGGCAGACCTGGCTGCGGCGCTCACTGACGAGCGCCGCAGCCCGATCGATAAACAGACTCAGCCCTTGACCTGCTTCTTCAGGGCGGACCCGGCCGAAAAGCGCGGAACCTTGCCACCGGCGATGGTGATGCGCTCGCCGGTGCGGGGGTTCACGCCCTGGCGCTCACTGCGCTCGGCGACGTGGAACTTGCCGAAACCGGTGAAGTTGACTTCTCCACCCGCTGTCAGCGTGTCGGTGATGGCATCGAGTACGGAATCGACGGCGTCGGCCGCGGCCTTCTTGCTCCCGATTCGCTCGTCGCCGGCAACCTTCTCAAGAAACTCAGCTTTAGTCACGTGTTGGATCCTCCTCGGAGATTAGGGAATGGTCGTAACCGTAACACCGCATTCGGACACCGTTTGGCGCGGTATCTCAGAACTGGAGCGAAACGCCGGCAGGGAGACTCAGCCGGAGTGCTCGATCAGCCCCGACACAGCGGCCATTACGTCGCCTGCCTCGGGGTCCTCCGGATGGAGTTCGACCGCGTCGCCGCTGCGGTACTGAATGCGCACGAAGGGGCGTCGGTGATGGCGGCGCCGGCGCATGAACGCAGCGGCCTCATCCGCATAGGAACTGACTTTGCGGGCCAGCAACCGGTGTGGCTTAAGCATCCCGCACCTCGGTCGCCAGATCCCTGAGCGACATCCGGATGTCGAAGGAGGTCAAGGAAGCGAGTACGAACCTGGCGGTCACCGCCACCAGACTGAAACCGGACTCGCTGACAAGGAAGACCTCGGCCTCTTCGGTGGCGACGTGTGAGCTGTCCAGCTCCCCCGGACCCACCGCCGCGAGGGCAGCGGCGAACCCGACCGCAGAACGCTTCCAGCCGTCGTCATCGAGGGTCGAGGCGAGCACGGTGCCCTCTTCGGAAAGCACCGCGGCCGCCCGCAGTTCGGGCTCGAGGCCGGCCAGCGTGTCGAGCACAGCCCGGGCCCGGCCGGAGATCCCGGCATGCTGGGCGGCACCTGTCGGCTCGTCGGGGGATCTTGATTCCGGGGTCACGGTGTAGCAACATACCTGCCATGTCCCTCGCCCGAGCCTCCTGGATGATCGTGGTCGCAGTCTGTGCCCTGGCCTCCGCGCTGGCATTCGCGACCGGCTATGCCGGCTACGGCGTGACCGTCATCGCGGTCGGGGCGGCGGCAGCGGTCAACCTGCTCCCCCTGCCCGGGGAATAGACCAGGCGACAGGCGTTCCCGCCGGTCCCGCCTCCCGCCGACCCACGCTCTCGGACGGAGGGCCTACTCCCGCGTCCGGAGATGGTCGGCCAGGGCGCGCGCGGCGCGGCCGCGGTGGCTGATCCGGTTCTTTTCCTCCGGGCTGAGTTCGGCCATCGTGCGCCCGTCTTCCGGCCCGGTGTCCTCAGGGACGAAAGCGGGGTCGTAGCCGAATCCGCCGAGGCCCCTCGGCTCGGCGATCAGACGGCCTTCGCAGGTGCCCTCGAAGACCGACTCGCGGCCCTCGTCGTCGATCGACGCGATCACGCAGACGTAGCGGGCGGTCGCGGGGCCGTCCGAGGCGGCGAGATCCCTCAGGACCTTCTCCAGGTTCTCCCCGTCGCTCGCATGCTCTCCGGCGTAACGCGCTGACCTGACTCCCGGCCTGCCGCCCAGTCCGTCCACCACCAGGCCGGAGTCGTCGGCGATGACCGGTTCTCCGGTCGCGGCCCGGGCGGCCCTGGCCTTGATCAGGGCGTTGGCGGTGAAAGTCTCGCCGTCCTCCGGCGGCAGCTCGACTTCGTCGGGCAGCGACCTGAGTCCGACCCCCGGCAGGATCTCGGCCAGCTCACGGACCTTGTGCCGGTTTCGGCTGGCCAGGATCAAGCGCCGGTAGCTTCGTCCTGGGCCTTCCTCAGCCGACCGATGCCGGCCTCGGCGAGGGAGAGCAGGTCGTCCAGCGACGCCCGTGAGAGCGGGGTCTGTTCGGCGGTCGCCTGAACCTCGATCAGTCCCCCCTCCCCGGTCATGACCACGTTGGCGTCGACCTCTGCGGTCGAGTCTTCCGAGTAGTCAAGGTCGCATAGCGCCCGACCGCCGACCATGCCGACGCTTATCGCGGCAACCGCCGTGTTCAGCGGAAAGGTCTCGATCTCGCCGCGTTCCAGCAGACCGGAGAGCGCCAGGTGCAGCGCGACGTAGCCACCGGTGATCGAGGCGCAACGGGTTCCGCCGTCCGCCTCGAGAACATCGCAGTCGACGTAGACGCTGCGCTCCCCGAGGGCCTCGAAATCGACGGCGACACGAAGCGAGCGGCCGATCAGCCGCTGGATCTCGACCGAGCGGCCATCGAGCTTGCCCTTGCTGATGTCGCGCGGCTTGCGATCCCCGGTGGAGGCCGGCAGCATCGAGTACTCGGCGGTAACCCAGCCCGTACCCCTGCCTTCCATCCACTTCGGCACCTTGCTCGAGACCGAGGCGGTGCAGATGACCCGCGTGCCGCCGGCCGAGATCAGGGCCGAACCGTCGGCGCTCGAAACGAATCCGGGCTCGATGCTGACCGGCCTGATATCGGCGTCGGAACGCCCGTGACTTCTGTTGCTCTCTGACATCGCTCGAAGTTTCCCAGAGCCGGACCCCGCGCGGGACGCGACCCGCGCCCCTACCCTCGCGGGGTCACCGGCCCGGCGATGGCTCGGCGAGGGCCCGGCGCCGGGGCGGACCGGAGTCCACCCCGGCAGATCGGCCGGACGGTGTTCAGCGGAAGGTGACCTTGTCGACAGCCGACTGGATCTTGTCGACGATCAGCTCCGCGAGTTCCGTGCCCTGACGACCCGAGAACCCCTTCATCGCCGCGAGCATTCCGACCATGAGCAGGGATACGAGCAGGATCAGGCCGACGTACTCGACCGTCCCCTGCCCTCCTTCACCAGCCAGCCGCTTGCGGACACCGGCGGTCTGGCCGGTTGCGGCCGCGTGGATACGGCCCATGCTTCTGTAGTACATGACTCCTCCTTTGTCGCTTGTCGCCCACGACCCTCGGTCCACCGCGGCAACCGGTCCATACCGGGACGCAACATCTCCCTGTCGCATGGGTCACGAAACAGCAACGGGTGCCGGCCCCGGGGGGTAACCTGCGGCGATGCGCGTCCTGGTGGTGATGAACTTCGGCCCCGACGAGGCGACCCCGCAGCGCGGGCGCTGGGTGGTCGACCAGGTCGAGGCGCTGAGGAACTTCGGGATCGAGGTGGAACTCTTCTCGTTCCAACCCGGCAAGGACCAGTACCTGCCCGCCACCCGCCAGATCCGTGCACGGCTCAAGAGGGAGAGCTTCGACCTGGTCCACGCCCACTACGGGCTGGCCGGCTGGTGTGCTCTGCTGGCCGGCGCCAGGCCGCTGGTCGTGACCTTCCACGGGACCGACGTCCGCCACCGCGTGGTCGGTCCCGGATCGCGGCTGCTGGCCCGCCGGCTCGCGCTGGCCGCCGGGGCATCCAGCGCGCTTTTCGGTGAGGAGGCAGGCCGGCCCGGCCTGCCGCTGATTCCCGGCCGCAACGCGGTGCTCCCCTGCGGCGCCGACCTCTCGCGCTTCGAACCACAGGCCCGGGCCGCAGCGCGAAGTGCGCTCGGGCTCGACCCCCGGGGCCGCTACCTGTTCTTCCCGGCAGATCCAGACCGGCCCGAGAAGCGGATCGACCGCGCCCGGCAGGTTGCGGAGAGGGCCGGGGTCGAACTGCTCACCGGCGGCGGGATCGACCCCTCCCGGATGTCGACCTGGGTGAACGCCGCCGACGCGGTACTCGTGACCTCCGACTACGAAGGCTTCGGGCTGGCCTGCCTGGAGAGCCTCGCCTGCGATGTGCCGGTGATGACCACGCCGGTCGGCATCGCGCCCAGTCTTCTGCGCTCCCTCCCGAACACTCTCTGCGCCCCCTTTGACGCCGGGAGCTGGTCGGAGTTCGCGAAAAGACTGCTCGGTGATCCGGATCCGAGGACCCCGGGGCGGGCCCGTGCGGAGGCCCTTTCGGCGACGAGAATGGCCCGGAGGGTGCTGCTCGCATACCGCGAAGTGCTCGCTCCGGAGACGGCCACGGGGGTTTCTGTCGCCGACTTCGGTAATGATGGGGAAATCAGATGAGGAAGGGTGCCCTGAAGAAGAAGCAGCGGCAGCTCGAAGAGCTCCACCTCGACCGGCGCGAGGCGCTCGGCGAGCTGGTTCTCGGGATGTTCGTGCAGGGCTCCTGGGACGACGACATCATGTCGCGGGGTGCTGCCGAAGTGCGGGAGGTCGCCGACGAGCTGACGCAGCTCACGGCCCCGGATACTCCGACCGGTCCGGACACGGGCGAGCACACCGCCGAACATGAGATGCCCGAGACGGCGGAGCACACCGGCGTCCACGATCTGCCCGACTCAGGCGACGCAGCCGATACCGCCGAACACACCGGCGAAGCCGACCTTCCGGCCGCCGCCGCGGCCACCGTGGCTGCGAAGAAGCCGCCCGAGAAAAAGGAAGCCCGGACCGAGCCGGCACAACCGTCCCCCGCGGCCGAGGCGGTACCGGAGGCGAAGGCCGGGAAGGCTGTCGCGAAAGAGACCCCGGCAGAGAAGACCTCGGCCGGCAAGGCCCCGGCCGAAGACGCAGCCGAGGAGAAGCCCCTGCCCTCGAAGGCGGGCGCCGGTACGAAGCCGATGGAGGCCCCCGCTCCGCAGCAGAAGCTGAGCGAACTCGACCAGATGGCCGAGCGAATCGCCGCCGGCGAGAGCGCGGCGAAGACTGCCGCCGAGGCAGCCAGAGCTTCACTCGCGGCAGATGCCAGGACCGAGATCAGCGCGATCACGCGGGAGATCGAATCCGACCGGTCGAAGCTCGACGCGGCGCTCAAGGAGGCAGCGGGCAGAATCGAGAGCGCCGAAAAGCGGGCCGATGCCGCCGAAGCCAGGCTTGCCCGGGAGAGCGCATCCAACCGCGAGGCGGCGGCCGGATGGGTCCGCGCCCAGGCCGCCGAGATCGAGGCTGACGCCGCACTGGCCGCCGAGATCGCCGCCGACCCTGAGCAGGGGGCGGCCGCGGCCGCCACCGGTGACCGTCAGCCCGAACTGGAGGCGAGGATCAAGGCGCTCGAGACCGCCCTCGAGGCCGAAAAGGCGAGCAAGGCGGAAGCACTGACAATCGCCGAATCGCGACTGAAGGCGATCGAAGAGAGTGCCCGCGAAGCCGAGAAGCGTGTCGAAGAAGCCGAAGCGGCGGTCGCCGAGGCAGGAACGGCGCCGGTGGCGGTCGGCGCCGCGCCAGGTGTCGTTACCGAGGCCGAAGCTCGTGAAGCCGCCGTGAACTGGCTGCGCGGCCAGATCGGTGCCCTGCGCCAGGAGATCGCCAAGGATCCGGGCCCAGAATCCGGGGAGGGCTCCTGATGGGTCTTTTCAGCCGCGGAGGACAGAGCGGGCGTGAGCGCCGGGCGATGAAGGACCACCTGGTAGAGCTGGAGGAGCTTCGCCGCAAGCAGCTCGGCGAACTCGGCGCCCTGACCGTCGAGATGGCGGATGCCGGCAGCTTCGACCGCGAGCGGCTCTCTGCCCAGGCACGGGAAGTCGTCGGAGTCGAGCGTGAAGCGGACTTGATCGCCCGAGGCCTCGAGGAGGGCCTGACCCTCGAAGAACTCGAGGACATGGCCCGCAGCGACGACGAGCCGGCGACCGATCCCGGCAAGTAGTCGTTGACCAACCCGGCGCAAGCCATTCAGTCCGAACCCTTCGACCTGGCCGTCGTCGGGGCGGGCGCAGCCGGACTCTGGGCGGCGATACGGGCCGCCGAGTCGGGCAGCCGGGTCTGTCTGATCTCCCGCAAGCCCCTTGCCGAAAGCGCCAGCTTCTGGGCCCAGGGCGGCCTTGCCGCGGCGCTCGATCCCGATGACTCCCCCCGAGCCCATGCCGACGATACGATCGCGGCCGGTCGCGGGCTCTGCCGGACCCAAGCCGTGGAGATCCTCACCCGGGACGCGCCGGGAGTCGTCGATGACCTCGTTTCGAGAGGCATGGCCTTCGACCGTGACACATCCGGCAGACTCGAACTCGCGCTCGAGGGCGGCCACAGCAGGCGCAGGATCATCCACGCCGGTGGCAGCCAGACCGGACGGGAGATCACCAGCACCCTCGCCAGGATCGTCGCCGCGGAACCGAGCATCACCGTCTTCGAGGAGACCTCGGCCCTGGCGCTCTGGAGCGACGGCAGGAGATGCCACGGCGTGCTCACCGACCGGGGGCGGATCGCCGCCGGAGCGACCCTGCTGGCGACCGGCGGGGCCGCGGCGCTCTGGCGACGCACCTCGAACCCCTGGGGTGCGATCGGTGCCGGTGCCGTACTCGCCTCGGCGGCGGGTGCCGAACTGGCCGACCTCGAGTTCTGCCAGTTTCACCCGACCTGCCTCTCGGCTCCCGGCGAACCGGCGGACGGTGCCCTGATCACCGAGGCGATCCGCGGTGAGGGTGCCGCCCTGCTGAATTCCGGCGGGGAGCGCTTCACCGACGAGCTCGCTCCCCGCGACGACGTCACCGCGGCGATCCTTCGGCAGATCGATGCCCAGGCCGGGGCCGCTGTCGGGCTGGATCTCACCGGGATCGATCCCGACCGTTTCCCGAGCGTCTTCTCGATGCTGACCAAGGCCGGCTTCAACCCCTCGGAGGAGCCGATACCGGTTTCACCCGGTGCCCACTACGTCATGGGCGGCGTGGCGGTGGACCTCGACGGCCGCACTTCGCTGACCGGACTGCTTGCGGCCGGCGAATGCGCCTGCACCGGAATCCACGGGGCCAACCGCCTCGCCTCCAATTCACTGACCGAGTGCTTCGTATTCGGACAGCGAGCGGCAGCTGCCGCAACGGAGATGACGATCTCCAAGTCACCCCCGGAGCCGCCCGCCTGGCGCTTCGACCCGCCCACTCCGGCTTCGCGCGAGGCGGTCTGGAAACTCGCCGGACCGATGCGGTTGCGCGCAAGGCTGGAGCAACTGGCCGGGGATCCTTATCCGCTGGCCAGGGCGATCGGGGCCGTCGCCCTTGAGCGCAGGGAATCGCGAGGCGGTCATCGGCGTTCGGATTTCCCCGCGACCGACCCGGCCCTGGACGGAGTGCACCTGATCTACCTGCCGGACGGCTCGATCGAGCGTCGAAGGTGGGCTTGACCGGCCCCGACCCGATTCGCGTCCGGGTGGCTGCCGGAGCCTTCGCCTCGATCTGCGAGGAGATGGGAGCAGCACTCGTCAGATCGGCCCATTCGGCCAACATCAAGGAGAGGCGCGACTGCTCGGCGGCCGTATTCGACCCCCGGGGAGAGATGGTCATGCAGGCCGAGCACATCCCCGTACACCTGGGCTCGATGCCGGCATCGGTGCTGGCCGTCGTCGACCGGGAGCACCGGCCGGGCGTCTCCTGGTTCCTCAACGACCCGTATTCCGGAGGCACCCACCTGCCCGACATCACGGTGGTCACGCCCGCATTCGGCCCGCAGGGCGAACTGCTCGGTTTCGCCGCCAACCGCGCCCACCACTCCGACGTCGGCGGCAGCATCCCCGGCTCGATGCCCGCCGACTCGACCGTGCTCGCCGACGAAGGGGTGGTGATCGCCCCGCGGATACTCGATCCGGCCGCGATCGCGGAGGTCACGGGGAAGATGCGCCAGCCGGCCCAGCGCCGGGCCGACCTGCGCGCCCAGCTGGCGGCCAACCGGCTGGGGACTGAACGCCTTGCGGACATGGCTGCGACCCGTGGCAGCGAACGGTTGCTCGACTGGATGGCCGAGGTGATCGAGTACGCCGAGCTTCGGACCCGCGCCCTGATCGCACGGATGCCGGATGGCCGGCACACCGCCACCGACCTGCTGGAGGCGAGAACGGGCGACCTCGAGCTGAGGCTGGCGGTGACCGTCGAGGGCGACTCGATCGCCTTTGACTTCAGCGGTTCGTCAGGGCAGGACCGTGGCAACCTGAACTGTCCGCTGGCGGTGACCCGGTCGGCCTGCTACTTCGCGGTGAGGGTGCTGACCGACCCGGACATCCCGGCAAGCGCCGGCGCCTATCGCCCGGTCGAGGTGACGGCTCCGGAGGGAACCCTGCTCAACGCCGGCCCGCCTGCTGCGGTGGTCGCCGGCAACGTGGAGACATCTTCGCGGGTCGCCGACCTCTGCCTCAAGGCCTTCGGGCGCGCCCTCGGCCAGGGCACGATGAACAACATGACCCTCGGCAACGACCGATTCACCTACTACGAGACGATCGGCGGCGGCCAGGGCGCCACGCCCGGGGCCGACGGTCCGAGCGGCGTGCACGTGGCGATGTCGAACACCCTCAACACGCCGATCGAGGCGATGGAGATCGAGTTTCCGCTGAGGGCCCGCGAGTACTCGATCAGGCGGGGAAGCGGAGGCCGGGGAGAACACCGCGGTGGCGACGGGCTGGTCCGGGAGATCGAAGCCCTGGAGGCGATGAGTTTCGCCCTGCTGACCGAGCGCAGGAGGCACCGGCCTGCCGGCGCCGACGGCGGACTCGCCGCGGAGAAAGGACGCAACCTGATCTCGCGCGACGGCGGGGATTTCGAGGAGCTGGAGCCGAAGGTCTCGGGCGAGCTGGAACCCGGAGACAGGCTGCGCATCGAGACCCCCGGTGGCGGGGGCTGTGGCCGTGCCTGAGGTGCCACTACCCACCGGAGACGCCGGCGCCGGCGAGTCCTCCGACCCGGTGGCGATCCTCGGTGTGGACGTCGGCGGCACCTTCACCGACGCCGTGCTGGTAATCGACGGCCGGGTCTTCGCCGGCAAGGCCGCGAGCACGCCCGCCGACCAGTCCGAAGGGGCCCTGGCCGCGGCGGCCCAGGTCCTCGAAGCGGCGGGAGTCGACGGCTCGTCGGTCTCGCTGTTCGCGCACGGAATGACCGTCGCGACCAATGCCCTGCTCGAAGGCAAGGTGGCCGACGCGGCACTGGTCGCCACCCGCGGCTTCGCCGACCTGATCGAGATCGGCCGGCAGAACAGACCCTCGCTCTATCGCCTCGAGCTGGCCCCTCCCCCGCCCCTGATTCCACCCGAACGGCGCTTCGAGCTGGACGAGAGGATGGGTCCCGAAGGAGCCATCGAGGTGCCAGACGAAGCCGAGCTGAGCCGGGTCGCCGAGGCGGTCGCTGCCGCCGGCGTCGATTCGGTCGCAGTCTGCCTGCTCCATGCTGACCGTCACCCGGACCACGAACTCGCGATCGGCCGGCGGCTCCGCGAGCTGCTCGGGGACTCAGCCCATGTCTCGCTCTCACACGAAGTCGTGGGGACCTTCCGCGAATACGAACGGGCCGCCACGACCGAGGTCGACGCGGCACTCTCGCCGCTGCTGGCCGGGTACCTTCGAAGGCTCTCCGGGCGCTGCGAGGTGGCCGGCCTCCCGGAGCCGATGATCATGCAGTCCAGCGGCGGCCTGACCGACCTCGACACGGCGTCGCGACACGCCGCGCTCGCAGTCCTGTCGGGACCGGCCGGCGGCGCGGCCGCGGCCGCAATGGTCGCCAGGACCGGAGATCACCGCGACCTGCTCTGCTTCGACATGGGCGGCACCTCCTGCGACGTATGCGTGATCGAATCGGGCTCGGCCCGCGAGACCGGCGGCCGGGCGATCGCCGGTCGCAGTCTGGCCCTGCCGATGGTCGACATCGAGACGGTCGGTGCCGGTGGCGGGTCGATCGCCTGGCGCGACGCCGGCGGAGCCCTGAGGGTCGGACCACAGTCAGCGGGAGCCGAGCCCGGACCCGCCTGCTACGGCAAGGGCGGCGAGCGGCCGACGGTGACCGACGCCCACCTGGTGCTCGGCAGGCTGGGTCAGCGACCCGCCCTGGCCGACGGAATCCAGCTCGACCGGGACGCCGCCCGCTCGGCGGTCGCGGGGCTGGCCGGGGATCTGGGAATCGGAGTGGACGAGTGTGCTGCCGGAATCCTTCGAATCGCCGATACCGAGATGGTCCGGGCCCTGAGGGTGATGACGGTCGAGCGCGGACTCGACCCGGAGGATTTCGCGCTGCTGGCCTTCGGCGGTGCCGGACCCCTCCACGCAACCTCGATCGCCGACGAACTCGGGATCGAGACGGTTCTGGTCCCGGTCGACGGAGGGGTATTCAGCGCATTCGGGCTCGCCGGAGCGGAGCGGCGCAGGGACGAGACGAGGACCGTGATGCTGGCCGAAGAACGGATTTCGAGGGAGGCGCTGGTCGACCTGATCGGAGACGCTGACGAGGTCTCCTGGGACCTGCGATACCGGGGCCAGTCGTTCGAGCTGACCGTAGAAGACCGCTCCGGCGACCCCGCGAAGCTGCGCACTCTGTTCGAGTCGACCCATGAATCGCGCTACGGCTACCGCGAGCCGGGCGAGCCGATCGAGCTGGTCACAGTGAGGCGACGCTTCCTCGAACCGGGCCCGAAGATAGCCCTCGGAGAGTGGGATTTCACTCCGCGGGAAGGTCCGGCTTCGATCGACCTGGGTCAGGCGACGGTCTGGATTCCCGAAGGCTGGACGGCCTGGAGCGAAAGCGCCGGTCTGCTCCGGTTGGCAAGGCAGCAAGCTGTGTGACGGTCCTCACATAACTTGATTATTTCGGAAACATTTAGTAACCTGCGGTCTCTTGCGGGTCTGGAACCCGGCCGAAATCTTCACCGTCCGGCCGGCGCTTCGACTCGGGCCCGCACATGTCCGTAGCAACTTCTACCCGACTGAGAACCCTATGCCAATTGCGTTCAAGGAATGGGCCGTTACCGTGCGAGCCCTGTCCGAAGGCGAACAGCTCCTGACTCTCCGCAAAGGCGGAACCCGCGAGGAGAACAAGCCCTTCGAACTGGAGCATGACCGCTTCTTCCTCTACCCCACATTCGACCACCAGCACAACGATCTGGTGCGACCGTCTCACCACCCCGAGCTCGACCGCGCTCTGGAGGAAGGTGTCTGGCCCGACGAAGAACCGCCGGCCCGCGCCCTGCTCCAGGACGGTGGCATCCCCCAGCCCGACCGGGTCAGGATCCGCGCCTGGGCAGAGGTGGCCGAGCACATCACGATCGACAACCCCAAGGTCGTCGACGGTCTCTCCCCGTTCTACATCTGGACCACGGACTACGCGAGCAAGCGCCTCAACTGGAAGCCGCGCAACCCGCTGCATCTGGTCCTGCTGCGGGTCCACCGGATCCCGCGCCCGGTGACCGTGAGGGTCCGCGAGGAGTACCACGGCAGCCGTTCATGGGTCGAGATCGACCGCGACCTGCCGTTCGAAGGAACGCCGGTCATGGCCGACGAGGAGTTCGAGCGTGCCAGCGCCGAGATCCGCGCCGTCTGTGGCGTCGAGGAGCGCGTCCCGGCCCTGGCCTGAACACTCTCCAGGGGCCCGACCCGGGACTACAGACGGCCGCCGGCTGACCGGCCGCCGATGAATCATTCACGAAGGCCCGCCGACCCGGCGGGTCTTCGTCGTTTCACTACTCTGAGCCGGATGACCTGGATCGAAACCACTTCGCTGACCTTCAGCGCCCGCCACGAAGATGGCGATACCGGGTACGCCGAAGAGCTGCTCGACCGACTCGAGGACCTCAGCCTCAGGCTCGAGGACCGCTTCGAGATCGCGCCCGTCGACGTCACCATCATCGTGCACCCCTCGCCGATCTGGCTCAATTTCGCCCACCCCTTCCTGCCGGCCGTCCGGTGGGCCGCAGCCCCCGCCGGCCGCAGATACCTGGCCGGCTGGCCGATGGCGACCGAGATCCATGTGCTGGGGGAGGCGGCGATGGCGAAACGTGCCGCCGGCGAGGCTTCGATGGAAGCGCTGAGAGGTACCGCCGAACGGCTCTATACCCAGCTCGTGGTCGCCGCCAACAACGGGGCCATTCCGCCCCCCTGGACACCCCGGCGGTTCTTCCGATACCTCGGCTGGGCCTGGCTGGTCGAAGGTAGTGCCCAGCACTTCTCCCGCCAGGTCGACCTCTACCGGGCCGCGGTGATCCGCCGGCTTCGCGAGGGTTCGCGCCCTTCCTTCCCGCCCGGGAGACGGGACGCGATCCTGCTCGGCGGCACCGTCTTTGACCTGCTCGAGGACTACCGTGGCGGAGGCGCCTGCGAGCTGCTGGTCGCCCGACTGCGTCGCGACGGACCGATGGCCAACCTCGAAGCCGCCTTCGACCTCGAAGCCGGCGAGATCGAAGTGATGTGGCGCCGGTACCTGCGCGAACTCGTCCGTCCCGACGCCGAGGTCAAGCCGACCGGCGAAGAGGGCGGAATCGACTTCCTGCGCGAACTCGGGGACGACTGAAGCGCCGCACAGAGGCCCGGCGCGGGAATCCGGCCGGGCGCGCTGATCCGCTCAGCGGGCCAGGACCAGGCCGAGGAACTGCTTGGTCCGCTCGGCAGAGGGACTACCCAGCACGTCGTCCGGCTTGCCCTCCTCGACGATGAATCCCTGGTCCATGAAGATCACGCGATCGGCGACCTCACGGGCAAAGTTCATCTCGTGGGTCACCACAACCATGGTCATGCCGCTGTCGGCCAGTTCACGCATCACGTCGAGGACTCCCTTCACGAGTTCAGGGTCGAGCGCGCTGGTGACCTCGTCGAACAGCATCACCTCGGGGTCCATCGCCAGCGCCCTCGCGATCGCAACCCTCTGCTGCTGGCCGCCTGAGAGCCGGTCGGGGTACTCGTCGACCTTGTCGCCGAGTCCGACCTTGCCAAGCAGCTCGACCGAGCGCTCGTCGGACTCCTTTTTCTTCCGGCCGCGAACCCGGACCTGGGCGATCGAGACGTTCTCCTTGGCCGACATGTGGGGGAAGAGGTTGAAGGACTGGAAGACCATGCCGACCTCGCGCCTGAGCACGTCGAGGTCGCGGGTCTTGCCTTGGCCGAAGATCTCGTTGCCATGCAGCTCGATGCGGCCCCCGTCGGGCAGTTCGAGCATGTTCAGGCAACGCAGCATCGTGCTCTTGCCCGAGCCGCTCGGACCGATCACGCAGACGACCTCGCCTTCGCCAATCTCGCAGTTGATGTCCTTGAGCACATCCAGTTTGCCGTAGCTCTTCTTCAGCCCTTCGACCTTGAGGATTGCTTCGCTCACGGGATCCCCCTCTGGAACTTTTCGTCCTGCTTCTTGATCTGCCAGTCAACCAGTCTGGCCAGCGGGATCGTGACGATCAGGAACATGAATGCCCCGAGGGTGTACCCCGAGGGGTTGAAGAATTCGGAGTAGAGGTCGCTGCCGGTCTGGACCGTCTCGACCAGTCCGAGGACCGAAATAAGGGCGGTGTCCTTCATCAGCGCGATGAAGTCGTTGAGCAGCGGCGGGATCACCTTGCGCACGGCCTGCGGCACGATCACGAACCTCATCGCCTGGCCGTGGCTCATGCCGAGCGAGCGGGCCGCCTCCATCTGGCCGCGTGGCACGGCTTCGATACCGGCCCGGTAGACCTCGGCCATGTAGGCGCCGTAGGTCAGGGTCAGCGCGATGACTCCGTACCAGAACGGATCGGACTCACCGAACCACTGGGGGATGCCGATCTCGCGCGGAATCGTCCCTTCGGAGGCGAGCGTGGCCAAACCGGCCGAAAGGCCCAGGATCACCAGCAGCAGCGGGATCCCGCGCAGCGCGTCGATGTAGGCGATGGTCAGCCACCGGACCGGCGCGAACAGCTTGCCGGGGATCTGCCGCATCACAGAAAGGATCAGACCCCAGATCAGCGAGAAGAATCCGCCGACCAGCGAGAGCTTGATCGTGACCCAGAATCCCGCGAGCACCTCGTCGAAGTGCTCCGCCATGAAGCTGAAGTCGAAATACGTGTCGAAAAAGACTTCCAACTACTTCTCTCTCATTCCTGGTACCGCGCTTGCTGCGACTGCTTGCTCCGGTGCGGGCTTCCCGGCCCGCACCCTGTCAGAAGGGGCGCCCTCGGCGCCCCTTCTGACCTGATGCTTCGAACTACTGCGGCGTATTGGTGCCGTCGATCACGCCTTCAGGGGCGTCGATCTTGAACCACTTCTGGTAGAGGTCGTTGAGGCGACCGTCTTCCTTCATGCTGGCCAGCGATTCGTTGACAGCGTCCAGCAGAGCCGGTGTGTCCTGGGAGAATGCCAGGCCGTACAGCTCACCGGTCGGGATCGTGGTGGCGAGTTCGAAACCGGTCTCGCCCTTGTCGATCGCGTCCTGCGCAACCGGCTGGTCGATGATCGTCGCTTCGACCTGACCGTTCTGCAGTGCGGCGATGGCGGCCGGGCCGTTCGGGAAGCCGCGTACGCTGCCGGCATCCGTCTCGTCGTTGGCGTATGCCTCACCGGTGGTGCCGTCCTGCGCACCGACGGTCAGACCGGACAGGTCCTCGACCGATGTGACGTCGGATCCTTCCGGCACGAGCAGTGCCTGCTCGGCTTCGTAGTACGGATCGGAGAAGTCGACTTCCTGCTCACGCTCAGGCGTGATCGTCGAGGCCGAAGCGACCATGTCGAACTTGCCCTGGGCCACGTCGGTGAAGATCGTGTCGAAGGCGGTGTCCTGGATCGAGACTTCGAGCTCGAGGTCGCTGGCGATCTCGTTGACGAGGTCAATGTCGAAGCCATCGTAATCCGGCGCCTTGCCGAACTCGAACGGCGGGAACGG
Organism: uncultured Solirubrobacterales bacterium; assembly: GCA_963717235.1. Lineage (GTDB taxonomy): Bacteria > Actinomycetota > Thermoleophilia > Solirubrobacterales > 70-9 > 67-14. Next base: position 710,381 of record CAVQVQ010000005.1, read on the forward strand.
GATGTCGGAGCCGACAGTCAGGGTTCCGGCGGTGATCAGCTCAGACGAGACATCCCCGCTGGCGCTGGAATCGGAGTCGTTGTCGTCACCGCCGCAGGCGACAAGCACCATCGCGGCCATAACGGCCAAAGCCGACATCAGAAAAATCAGGCGAGACTTCTTCATACGTAAATTCCTCCCGGCATGGGTAGTTGAATCGGACGGGCAACCGTGTGAGTATCGCACGGATACCGGCAGCTCACACGACGAAGTGTCCGAGCCACTACACTTTCTAAAGTACGCCGGTCCAAAACCACCCTGATCATGAGCCCTTACTACGACCTCCTCAACAAGCCCTGCGGCGGCACCTTCACCGACATCGTCGACTCGATCGGCCACACGCCACTGGTCGAGCTGTCGACTATCTCGCCGAACGAAAACGTCAAGGTCTTCGCCAAGCTGGAATCGGCCAACCCGACCGGCTCGGTCAAGGATCGCGTCGCCCGCTCGATGATGGAGGCCGCGGAGGCGAGCGGTGCGATCGGACCCGGGCAGACGATCCTCGAGCCGACCTCGGGCAATACCGGTATCTCACTTGCCATGATCTGCCGCCGCAAGCGTTACCCGCTCAAGGTCGTGATGCCGGACAACGTCACTGCCGAGCGAACCGAACTGCTGCGCATGTACGGGGCCGAGATCGTCTACTCCGAGGGTGCCAAGGGGTCCAACGGCGCGGTGGAGCTCGCGCTGGAGATGGCGGCGGCCGACTCCAGTTACTACATGCCCTACCAGTACGGCAACGAGGCGAACCCGCTGGCCCACTACAACGGCACCGCGGTCGAGATTCTCGAAGAGCTCGATTCGGTCGCGGCGTTCGTGGCCGGTCTCGGGACCGGCGGGACCCTGATGGGCAACGGCCGTCGCCTCAAGGAGCACGATCCCGAAACCAAGATCGTCGCCGCCGAGCCGATGCAGGGCGAGCTGGTCCAGGGCCTGCGCTCACTCGATGACGGCTTCATCCCGCCGATCATCGACCTCTCGGTGCTCGACCGCAAGATCATGGTTTCCAATCGCGACGCGATCGTCTGGACCAAACGCCTGCTGGATGACGAAGGCATCTTCGCCGGAGTCTCAGCCGGTGCGGTCGCGGCGATCGTCCACCGGATCGCCGGCGAGATCGACTCCGGCAACATCGTCTTCCTGATCCCGGACGGCGGCTGGAAGTACCTCTCCTCCGGCGTCTATACGAAGTCGCTCGAGGAACTCGGGGACGTCGACGCCACCAACTGGTGGTAGAGGCCGGACCTTGAAAGTCCCCCGCTCCTACATCGACCAGATGGTCGAGCACGCCCGGGCCGACGCCCCGAACGAATGCTGTGGCCTGATCGGCGGAACTCCGGACGAAGCGCAGTCGCTCCACAGGGCCACCAACGCGGAGGCCAGCCCGCTGCGCTACAGCATCGCCCCGCGCGAGCAACTCGAGATCATGAACCGGATCGAAGACGACGGCCAGCAGGTCGTCGGCATCTACCACTCGCATACCCGCACCCCCGCCTACCCCTCCCAGACCGACATCAACCTCGCCGCCGGCTGGCCCGACGCGGTCTACTTCATCGTCTCCCTGGAGCACCCCGAGGAGCCGGTGGTCAACGGCTTCCGGATAACCGGAAGCACGGTCGAAGATGTCGATCTTCAGATCTCGTAGGCCGAAGACTCCGGAACCGGTCCGGGTCGCCTGGGCTCCCAACCAGGCCGAGGCCGAAATGATCGAGAACATGCTGAACTCGGAAGGAATCCCCTGCCTGCTCCAGCGCCAGCGTGGCTTCGACGTACCCGACTTCCTCGCCGCGGGACCTCGCTACGTCCTGGTCCCGGCCGCGGCCGAAGAGAAGGCCCGTGCCCTGCTCGCCGACCTCGAACTGGAAGGCGAGTCCCTGGCGGCTGAGTCACAGGACCGCGGCAGGCACGACGACCCGCGCTTCGACGCGCCCGACTTCCCGGGTTGAACCCAGGCCCGGGGGTGCCCGGCCGGGCCGATCGCGGGCCGGCGAACGGCTAGGGAGCGCCGCCGGCCATCGCCGGCAGGATCATGATCGTGTCGTTCTCGGACACGGGGGTGTCCAGCCCATCGAGCACCCGCACGTCTTCGTCGTTGAGGTAGATGTTGACGAAGCGGTTGAGTTCGCCCTCTTCGGAGAAGATCTGCTCCCTGGTGTCGGGATGCTGGCTGACCAGCGACTCGAGAACGGCACCAACCTTGGCGCCTTCGACCGAGAGGACGGTGGCACCGCCGGTATGCGGGCGCAGGACTGGGGGGACTCTTACGGACGGCATGGGCGGGATCCTAGCGAGCGGACGGCAGCCGGGCTCAGGACCCGACGTGGCCGCCGCAGAACGCTTCGTAGTCGGGGAAGGCGCCGAGCTCGGACTCCGGCACCTGCTCCGCTTCCGGTCCGCAGATCGGGCAGGCCGGGTCGCGCCTTACCTTGAGCTCGGTGAAGCGTGTGCCGAGTGCTTCGTAGAGCAGCAGGCGGCCGACCAGGGGCTCACCGATGCCGAGGACCAGCTTGATCACTTCGTTTGCCTGGAGCAGGCCCATCACGCCGGCCATCACTCCCAGCACGCCGTTGGCCGAGCAGCTCGGTGCCAGTTCGGGCGGCGGCGGGCTCGGGTAGAGGCAGCGGTAGCAGGGACCCTCATGCGGGACGAAGGTCGATATCTGCCCGTCGAAAGAGAGGATCGAGGCCGAAACGACCGGCTTGTTGAGACGCACGCTGGCGTCGTTGAGCAGGTAGCGCGTCGGGAAGTTGTCGGCACCGTCGACGACGATGTCGTAGTCGGCGATGGTCTCGAGGATGTTGCCCGAGTTCAGGCGGTAGTTGTACTCGACGACCTCGACGTCCGGGTTCAGCGCCTCGATGGTCTGCCGGGCCGAAGCGGTCTTCGCTTCGCCGATCCGTTCGGTGTTGTGGATCACCTGACGCTGCAGGTTCGAAGCATCGACCACGTCGTCATCGACCAGACCGATCTTGCCGATGCCGGCCGCAGCCAGGTACAGAGCGGTCGGAGCACCGAGTCCGCCGGCTCCGAGCAGCAGGACCTTCGCCTCGAGCAGCTTGACCTGCCCGGCCGCCCCGACTTCCGGAAGCAGGGTGTGGCGGGAGTAGCGGTTGCGCTGCTCGTCGGTCAACCTGGCCTCGGAGACCACGGGCAGGCCGCTCGCCTGCCAGTCGAGGATTCCCCCGCTGACGTTGACGACGTCCTCGTAGCCCAGAGCCATCATCTGCTCGACGGCATTGGCCGACCGGGCACCCGAGCGGCAGTACACCACCACACGGGCCGACTTGTCGGGGGCAGCGTCTTCGATCGTCGCGAGCAGCGTCGCCGGAGGAATCAGCTTTCCGCCCTCGATCCGGGCCTCGGCAGCCTCGTGCGGCTCGCGGGTATCCAGCAGCACCACTTCGCTGCCCTGAATCTCTTCGAACGCCTCCTGGACGCTGATCTCCTGGACCACCAGCGGGTCTTTCGTTTCGGGTGCCATCGTCTGAATCCCCTAAATCTCTATCCGGTTTCGGTTACTTCACAAACTATAGCGCCCTGTCTGCTTCGGCGCCACCCACGGCGCCCGACTCGGACGCCACCCCGTCCGGCGCCGGAAGAAAGTCGCTTGATTCGGCGGATGGCCGGGCCTATGGTCTCGGTCAATGAGCACTATCACCGGAAACGCCTACGCCTTCGTCTTCGACGGAAACACCGACCGCCTCGACGGGGCGACGGTCGGGATCGCCGAGATCCCGGATCTGACCACCGTCGCCGGACCGAACGGCGCCTACTCGCTGGAAGTGCCCGACGACGTCCCGGTCACCCCGTACGCCGAAGCCGAGGGCTACTACCCGACGCACGTCCAGACCTTCCTGACCCGTGGCGAAGACCTGGCCCAGGTGAACTTCCAGATGCCGCGTCTGGACATCTACAACGCACTCGCAGCGGTAGCCGGCGCCGAGATCGATCCGGATACGGGTCGGCTCGTCCGCTCGGCCATCGTCTCAACCTTCTTCGAAGTCGGGGGCAGGCACCTGCCCGACTTCGACGCCTTCCACGACTTCCGTCCCCACGGTGTCAGCGATTCGACCGCCGAAATGGAGCCGCCGGTCAGGGACCCGATCTACTTCAACGCCGACGTGATCCCGGAGCACGGGCTACGGGCTTCGTCTCGCGACGGCGGCGTTCTCTGGACCGAAATCGAGTCCGGCGTATACCGGGTCACCGGCCGCAACCCGAAAACGACCCACGCCGGCTTCACCGCCACCTGCGAACCCGGCCGCCTGGTCAACGCCAACCCGCCCTGGGGCCTCTACGAACTGGCTTCCGGCGAGACGCCGGACCCCGCGACATCCCTCGACCCGTAAGCCGGATCACCGGAGAGATCCGGGGATTCTGTTTTCAGGGTCTTGTCCGCGGGTTTCAGCGGCTGAGCGCGGCATCAGCTTCGGCGACGATCGCCTTGACCAGATCAGCCGCAGGGACCTCTCGAGACATTGGCGCAGCCTGGCCACTCCACATCGCCAGAAAGTCGCCCGACCCTCTCTCGGCCGCGGCTTCGCCCAGGGGCCCGGAAAGCGAGAACTGAGCCGGGAAGGGGAGCACGTCGAGCCCCTCGAGTTCGGCAAGACGGTTGCTCAACACCCTTGCCGGACGACCCGAGAAGGAGCGGGTGATCACGGTCGCATCAGCCTTCGCCGAGCGCAGGGCCTCGCGATGAAGGGGATGGGTGGCGGCTTCCGGACAAGCGAGAAAAGCGGTGCCCACCTGGACTCCGGAGGCACCGAGAACGATCGCCGCTGCCATGCCCCGGCCGTCAGCTATGCCGCCGGCCGCTATAACCGGCATTTCGACCGCATCGACGATCTGCGGAACGAGCGCGAAGGTCCCGACCGGCCCGTCGTCGCCCGGGATCAGAAAGCTGCCGCGGTGGCCGCCGGCTTCGGCACCCTGGGCGATGATCGCATCGACACCGCGATCACTCAGGTGGACCGCCTCCGAGACCGTTGTCGCGCTCGCGATGACCCGGATGCCCGCCTCTCCGATTGCGGCCAGGTCCGAATCGCCAGGCAGTCCGAAATGGAAGCTCGCCACCGAAGGGGCCACCTCGAGCAGGGCCGCCAGCCGCCGTTGGTCAAAGGTGATGGGCGCGACAGCCGGTTCGGGTGGGGGTCCGATATCCAGCTCGTCGTAGACCGGCCGGAGCCCTTCCTGCGCTCCGGTCGCGCTCAGCCCAGACAACTCGGGCGCTTCGTGGCAGAAGAAGTTCAGGTTGAAGGGCCGGTCGGTCAATGAGCGCAGCTCGTCGACCTGGCGCAGAAGCGCCTCCGGCGCCAAGGCGGCGGAACCGAGAGATCCCAGCCCACCGGCATTGCTCACGGCGGCGGCGAGCCCCGGGGTCGCGACGCCGGCCATCGGAGCCTGGATCAGAGGGTGATCGATTCCGAACATCCCCTCAATGCGGTTCTGGCGTCGGGCCACCAGACCAGACTAGCCCGGCCTGTCGCTTTCGTGCGATTCCCGTTCGCGACGGCAGAAGGTGAGCGCTGCCAGCCATTGAGAGCAAGGCCGACAGAGGTCCCCGCGAACGAAAAGAAGCGCCCCGGGAAACCCCGGGGCGCTTTCGCAGAACGCAGCTGATTCGCAGAGAGGCAGCAGCCCTACAGCGAGGGGCGCATCTGGCGCAGCCGCTCGACCCGCTCCTCGATCGGAGGGTGGGTCGAGAACAGTCCGGCCATTCCTTTCGCCTTGAACGGCTTGACGATGTAGAGCGGCTCGCTGGCCTCGTTGACATGACCCTTCATCGGGATCGCCTCGGCACCCTGCTCCAGGCGGAGCAGTGCGCTCGCCAGCGACTCCGGATTTCCGCAGATCGCGGCTCCACCGGCGTCGGCCGCGTACTCACGCTGGCGCGAAATCGACATCTGGATGATTCCGGCCGCCAGCGGGGCGAGCAGGACCATGGCCAGCGCGCCGACCAGGCCGAGCGGCGAGTTGTTGTCACCGCCGAACCAGAGCAGCATGTAGCCGATGTAGGTGATGGCCGCACCGATCGTCGCCGCGACCGACTGGATCAGGATGTCGCGGTGCTTGATGTGGGCCAGCTCGTGGGCGACCACGCCACGCAGCTCGTCGGTCGACAGCAGGCGGGTGATCCCCTGGGTCACGGCGACGGCCGAGTGGTTGTAGTTGCGTCCGGTCGCGAATGCGTTGGGCTGGTCCTGGGGGATCATGTAGAGCCGGGGCATCGGGATCTCGGCCCGCTGGCAGAGCTCACGCACCATCTGGAAGTACTGCGGGTTCTCGGACTCCTCCATCGGCACCGCCCGGCTCATCTTGAGCGCGAGCTTGTCGCTGAAAAAGTAGGAGAAGAAGTTCATCGCCACGGCAAGGCCGAGGAACATCAGCGTGGTGCTCGGGTTGCCGCCGCTGACCAGGTAGCCGATCGCGACCAGCAAGCCGGACATGGTCGCCAGCAGGAGGGTGGTCCTCAACGTTGCTGAAAAGGTCGATTCTCTCGTGGTCTTCATCAATGCTCCTTGTCCGGTTGACGGGCGCAGTTGCGCCGAATACAGGAAGAAGTGTGACAACGCACCGGCTCCGGCGCCATAGGTGCCAGCCCCCGTTCACCAGCAGGCCAGTCCCCAGCGGACCCGGGATCGCCGCCCGGCCTGCGACGATTGGCGGCCGAGGCACGATGAAAAGACGACCGATATTCACCGAGGTGCTGATCCTCAACGCTGCGCTGGTCGGACTGGCTGCGGCCGCGACCGCCCTGCTGGCCGGATGGGAGCGTCCCGGCCGCATCCTCCTGCTGGCCGCGGCGATGGCGGCGATCGCTTTCCTGGTCAACACCTCGGTCCTGCGCCGCCGGTTCAACCCGCTCGAGAACCTGATCGACGAAATGGAGAAGGTCGACCTGAGCCAGCCGGGGGCAAACCTGCCGCCCGGCATCGACGGCAAGGCCGAGTCGGAGGAGGTCGAGCGGCTTGAACTGGCCTTCCTGAGGATGATGCGTCGGCTCGAAGCCGAACGCAGGCGCAGCTCCAGCGCCGCGCTCACAGCACAGGAGGAGGAACGGGCCCGCGTCGCCCGGGACCTCCACGACCAGGTCAACCAGTCGCTGACCGGGGTCCTTCTCAGGCTCGAGGCGGCCAGGGCGGCCGCGCCGCCGGAGCTGGAAGCCGAGATCACGGAGACCAGCCTGCTGGCCCACCGGGCTATGGACGAGCTGCTCACGGTGGCCCGCCAGCTTCGCCCGACAGCCCTCGACGACCTCGGCCTGAAGGCCGCGATCGCGGGCCAGGTCGAGCAGCTGGGCCGCACCGGACTCGAAGTCGGATTCGAAAGCGAAGGGGACCTCGGCGGCCTCGACCCCGATACTCAGCTGGTGATCTACCGGGTATCCCAGGAAGCGATCGGCAACGCGATCCGCCACAGCAGCGGCGAGAGAGTCGACGTGAAACTGAAACGCCTGCCGGGCAGGGTCGAGCTGGCCGTGGCCGACGACGGCCGGGGCTTCTCCTTCGCCGAAGCCAATACCGGCCTGGGCCTCGGCGGCATGCGTGAACGCGCGCTGCTGGTAGGGGGAGAGCTCGAAGTGGAATCGAGGCCGGGCAGTGGCACGGTCGTTCGCCTGACCGTGCCTGACACCGGCCGCGATGAAGGTGCCGGCGGCGGCATGCAGGCCGTGGACGGGGGTGCCCCGCCATGAAGATCGTGATCGCCGACGACCACGGCATCGTGCGCTCCGGGATCCGGCTGCTGCTCGAGCGCCAGCCCGACCTGGAGGTGATCGCCGAAGCGGCCGACGGAATCGAGGCGAGGGACGTCGTCGTGCGCGAACGCCCCGACCTGGCCATCCTCGACGTCAAGATGCCCGGACTCACCGGCCTCCAGGCGACCCGTGAGATCAAGTCCCAGGCGCCCGAAGTATCGATCCTGATCCTCTCGATGCACGACGACGAGCGCTACCTGTTCGAGGCCCTGAAAGCCGGCGCCTCGGGTTACGTGCTCAAGTCCCAGGCGGATACCGACCTGCTCTCGGCGATCCGGTCGGTCGAGCGCGGCGAGCCGTTCCTCTCCCCCTCGGCCCAGCAGGCGCTGATCCGGGACGTGCTCGAGCGCGGGGACGAGGCGGAGTCCGAACTGACGCCCCGCGAGGAGGAGATCGTCAAAATGGTGGCCGAAGCCAATACGAGCCGGGAGATAGCGCAGATGCTGCACCTCTCCGAGAAGACCGTCGAGAACCACCGAGCCAACGCGATGAGGAAGCTGGGCATGCGAGACCGGGTCGAACTGGTCAGGTACGCGATCCGGCAGGGACTGATCGAGCCGTGAGTCCGGACGCACCGAATTCGGAGCGGGTCACCCTGGCGCCGGGCCTCGAGGTGATCATCCGGCCGATTCGCCCGGAGGACCGCAACCTGATGACCGCCGCCTTCGCCCGGCTCAGTCCTGAATCCAGGTACCAGCGCTTCTTCGCCCCGGTCGAGCGGCTCAGTGAATCCGACCTCACCTACCTGACCGAGATCGACCACCACATGCACGAGGCGCTGGTCGCGATCGACCCTGAAGACGGGGGCCTTGTCGCCGTCGCCCGCTACGTCGGCGAGAAACCGAAGGAAGGCGGGAAACCGTCAGGGCAGGCCCGCGGCACACTGAAGCCGGCCGGCTTGAGGGCGGTCCCGCTGCGCGAAGCCGAGGTGGCGGTGATCGTCGGCGACGAGTGGCAAGGGAAGGGCCTGGCCTCCGCCCTGCTGCAGCGACTGGCCCGGAGGGCGAGTGAGGAAGGCATCGACTACTTCCTCGCCCTGGTGCTCGAAGACAACCAGGGAGCGAACGAGCTCTTCCGGAATCTCGTGGCCGAGGGTACGGAAGCGAAGGGCGGCGAGCCGGGAACGGTCGAGATCAGGATCGAGCTGCCCGCTCCCGGTTCGTTCAGCGAATCGGTTCTTGCGCGCGCCCTGGGCAGCTCGGCCCGCGGCGCTCTGAAGGTCTCTCCGTGGCGACGCCTGCAACACCGCCTTGCCCAGAACAGGAGCCAGCCCGAAGTCCAACCCGACTAATGCTCTAGGATTTAGATCGATGCTTTTCTCAACCAAAGCCGAGTACGGAGTCCGCCTCATGGTGGAACTTGGTCGCCAGCCCGGCTCGGGTCCGGTTTCACTGAATTCAGTAGCCGAAGCCGAGCGTCTTCCGCTCTCCTACCTGGAGCATCTCGTCGCCAAGCTGCGACGGGCCGGACTGGTCACATCGACCCGTGGCGCGCATGGCGGATACAGCCTGGCGCTCCCCGCGGAGGAGATCACGATGCTCGAAGTGGTCGAGGCGCTGGAAGGCCAGATCGCACCGATGGAATGCTTCCATGAGTCACCGGAGGGCAAAGTCCTCTGCTCGCACGAGGGGGACACCGATCGGGCCTGTGCCACGAAGCTTCTCTGGACCCGGGTTCAGGGCGGCGTCAACCGCGCCCTTCAGGGCACCACCCTTGCCGAGCTGGTGGAGTTCTCCAAGCCCGCGGATGAACGGTCGAAGACCGTCGCCACGCCGGCCTGAAGCTCCCCGGCCCCAACCCCACGAAGAAACGGAGCCAACCCCATGGCAGAGCTTGAAATCAAGAACCTTCATGTAAGCGTCGAGGACAAGGAGATCCTGCGCGGTCTCGATCTCTCGGTGGAAAAGGGACAGGTGCACGCCCTGATGGGCCCGAACGGCTCCGGCAAGTCCACCCTCGCCAACGCGATCATGGGCCACCCCGCGCTCGAGGTGACCGAAGGCTCGATCCACTTCCAGGGTGAGGACATCACCGAGGCCGACCCGGACGAGCGCTCGCAGGCCGGCATCTTCATGGCCTTCCAGTATCCGGTGGCGATCCCCGGGGTCGCGGTCAGCAAGTTCCTGCGGATGATCCTCAACGCCCAGCGCGAGGCGCGCGGCGAGACCCCGCTGAAGATCAAGGAGTTCGCCGCCCAGGCCCGCGAAGCCATGGACCTGGCGAACATCCCCCAGGACTTCTCCAGCCGGTACCTGAACGACGGCTTTTCCGGCGGCGAGAAGAAGCGCATGGAGCTGCTCCAGCTGGCGCTTCTCAAGCCGCAGATGGCCGTGCTCGACGAGACCGACTCCGGCCTCGACATCGATGCGCTGCGCACCGTGGCTGACGGAATCAACAAGTTCACCGGCCCTGACATGGGCGCCTTGGTCATCACCCACTACCAGCGACTCCTCCACATGGTCAAGCCCGACCGGGTCCACGTCATGTTCGACGGCAGGATCGTCAAGGAAGGCGGCGCCGAGCTGGTCGACCAGCTCGAGGCCGAGGGTTACGGGTGGATCAAGGAGGAGGTCGAGGCAGGGGCCGCATGAGCCCCGCCGCCCCGACCCCGGCAGCGTCGGCCTTCGAGGTCGGCAACAGGTCGCTGGAGTCGATCCGGGCGGAGTTCCCGATTCTCTCCCGCGAGGTCAAGGGCGAGCCGTTGTCCTACCTCGACAACGGTGCCACCGTCCAGAAGCCGGCCGCGGTGATTGAAGCGGTCGACGAGTACTACCGACGCCACAACGCCAACGTCCATCGCGGAGTCCACATGCTTTCCGAGGAGGCGACTGACCTCTACGAAGGCGCTCGGATGAAGGTCGCCGGCCTGCTCGGGGCCGATCACCGGGAGATCATCTTCACCCGGAACGTCACCTCTGCGATCAACCTGGCCGCCCAGGGCTGGGGCGCCGACAATCTCGGTCCCGGCGACCGCATCGTGCTGACCGAGATGGAGCACCACGCCAACATCGTCCCCTGGCACCTGATTGCCGAGCGCACCGGGGCGGTGCTCGACTGGGTCGGAATCGACGACGAAGGTCGGCTCGATCGCGAGGCGCTCAGCGCGGCGATCGCCCGCGGGCCGAAGGTGGTCACCGTGACCCACGTCTCCAACGTGCTCGGCACCGTCCTGCCGGTCGCCGAAATCGTCGCCGAGGCCAGGGCGGCCGGAGCGCTGACCCTGGTCGACGGAGCCCAGGCCGTGCCCAGGATGCCGGTCGACGTCCGGCAGATCGGGGCCGACTTCTACTGCTTCACGGGCCACAAGCTCTACGGGCCGACCGGGATCGGCGTGCTCTACGGCCGGCGTGAGATCCTCGATGCGATGGAGCCCTTCGAAGGCGGCGGCTCGATGATCAACAAAGTGAGCAAAGAGCGCATCACCTGGGCGTCCGTGCCGGCGAAGTTCGAGGCGGGCACCCCGCCGATAGCTCAGGCCGCGGGGCTTGGGAGGGCAGTTGACTGGGTCGACGGGATCGGTCTCGAGGCGATCGGCGCACACGAACGCCGGCTCACCGCATATGCGCTGCCGCGCCTCGCAGAGGTGCCGGGCATGACGATCTTCGGCCCCCGGGACGCCGTCGACCGGGAAGGTCTGATCTCCTTCGAACTTGACGGGGTTCACCCCCACGACGTATCCGAGATCCTCGACCGCCACGGCGTCGCGGTCCGGGCCGGCCACCACTGCGCCCAGCCCCTGATGAATCGTCTCGGCGTCGCCGCCACGACCCGGGCCAGCTTTGCCGTCTACAACACGACCGAAGAAGTGGACCGCCTGATCGAAGGCCTTCACGACGCCCGCCGGATCTTCGGACTGTAGGCCCGCTGTCCCCCTGACTCACCGAGGGCTTCGCGTATCCGGAAACGGCTCAGGGCCACGGGTTCGCCCGCGAGCTAGTCGTAGCAGCCACGGTCGGCCACCGTGCGGCAGGCCATGTTGCGGATCGCGCTCACCGTGCGCACCGTGCGGTCGAGCTTGCTGCCGCTGAGGCCCCCGGGGTAAGGCTCGGTCCAGTACTCGAGGCGGTCTCCGGCATCGAACCAGACCGTCCCTCCCCTGGTCCCGGACGATGCGGAGAGCTTGTCCGGGCCCGGCCCGAAGGAGAAGACGAAAAGGCTCCGGATCCCGTCAGGGGAGCGTGCAACGCCCGAGACAGTGCCCGGCCGCCCCTCGTCTGCGGGGGCGAAAGCGACCGGGATTTCCGACCGGGCCACCCGGTCCCTGAACTCGGTCGCGTTCCTGGCCTGGGGTCCGGGCCCACACCCGGCAATCGCTACCAGGAGCAGGACGAAGGCGCCGGCCGGAAAGAGGCGGAGCTTGGCCGTCACTGGTCCGCTCAGTGTGCGACCAGGTTGGGGTTGTAGCCCTGGAAGAGGCCGGACTCGACCACTCCGGTGATCGACTTGATCTGCTTTTCGAGGTCGGGCGCAATCCCTTCGAAACGGCAGTCGACGATCAGGTTGCCGAGTTCGGTGATCACCGGGCCGTCCTTTCCCGAGGCCTTGCGGATCTCGATCTCGGCCGGAAACAGCTTCTCCAGTTCAGGGGCGACCACGGGCAGGGCGACCGGCTCTACCTCGACCGGCACCGCGAAACGGGAACCGAGGTGCTCGACATGCTTGGACCGGTCGACCAGCACCCGGCGATCGCTCGTCGCCCGGAAGAGGATCTTCTCCCGGAAGAGCGCCCCTCCCCGGCCTTTGATCAGGTTTCCACCGGGGTCAACCTCGTCGGCCCCGTCGAACAGCCACTCGGGAGTGTCCGCCGCGAGGTCCCCGACCCGCAGGCCGAGCCCGGCGATCGTCAACTGCACCTCGACCGAAGTCGGGATCAGCGTCACATCGCTGATCTCCCCGGAGGAGACACGCTCGGCGATCGCGTGAATCGCCAGGAAGGCTGTGCTGCCGGAACCGGCTCCGATGACTGCCCCCGATTCGACTCCGGCGGCGAGGCTCCGGGCCACGCCGAGCTTGTCTTCGTAGTTGGAGATCGAGTCGCGGTCGAACGTTTCGAATGGAATCACGTCCGCCAGCATGTCAAGTTGCCGCCGATGGTGTTCAGATACGCTCGAAAGCGTGGAAGAGCTATACCGCGAACAGATCCTCGAGCACTACAAGCGACCGCACAACTTCGGCGCGGTGGAAGACCCCGACCTCGAGTTCGAGGACACCAATCCGTTCTGCGGTGACGAGCAGCACGTGACGATCCGCCTCGACGATGACGATCGGGTTGCGGAAGTGATGTTCGACGGCAAAGGCTGCGCGATATCCACCGCCGCAACCTCGATGCTGACCGATGAACTGGTCGGCAAGAGCCGTGACGAGCTGATCATGCTGCCGAAGGAATTCGTCCTCGAGCTGCTCGGTATCGACATCTCCGCCACCCGGATGAAGTGCGCCCTGCTGGGGCTCAAGGTGGTCAAGGGGGCCAGCCTCGGCAAAGTGGTCGACTGGGAAGACGCCGGCGAGAGCGGCGACCCGGGCCTCGCCGACCAGATCTGATCCGACCGGGCCCGTCCGGATCTGGCAGCATCGCCCTGATGGCCGAAGCGATCACAGACGCACCCCTTGCCCCGCTGACCACCCTGCGTCTCGGCGGGCCCGCCGACCGTCTGGTCCGGGCCGAAACGCGCGAGCACCTGGTCAACCTGGTCAGGGATCTCGATGCGGCGGGTGAGCCGGTGTTCCTGCTGGCTGGTGGAAGCAACGTCGTGATCGCCGACGAGGGAGTGCGGGGTACGGTCGTGCAGATCGCGACCCGTGGCATCGAGACCGGCTTCAACGAAGAGGGACGGGTCGAGGTGAACGTGCAGGCCGGCGAGCCCTGGGACGAGCTGGTCGCCTGGACGGTCGCCGAGGAACTGGCGGGAATCGAGTGCCTGTCCGGAATTCCCGGCTCGAGCGGAGCCACGCCGATCCAGAACGTCGGCGCCTACGGTCAGGAAGTCTCGTCGACCATTTCGGCGGTCGAGGTCCTCGATCGGTCCCGCGGGGAAGTCCTCTGGCTGCCGGCTTCCGAATGCGGTTTCGAATACCGGACGAGCCGCTTCAAGGGTCGGTCGGAATTCCTCGTGCTCTCGGCGACCTTCCTCCTTGATCCTTCGATCGAATCCGAACCGGTCGCCTACCAGCAACTGGCCGATGCCCTCGGAGTCGACCCGGGATCGCGCGCACCGTTGGCGGCCGTCCGGGAAACCGTGCTCGAGCTCCGGCGCTCCAAGAGCATGGTGATCGACCCGGAGGACCCGAACTCGGTCAGCGCCGGCTCCTTCTTCACCAACCCGATCCTGAGCGCCGGCGAGATGGCCGCGCTGGAAGAGCGGGCCGCCGGGATCGTCGGACCCGAAGACCCTCCCCCGGCCTGGCCGACCGATGACGGCAGGGTCAAGACTTCTGCGGCCTGGCTGATCGAGCGATCGGGCTTCCCGAGAGGCTTCAGCCAGGGAGCCGTGGGGCTTTCCGGCAACCACACCCTCGCGATCGTCAACCGGGGCGGGGCCAGCACCAGGGAACTCGTCACGTTCGCCCGCGGGATCGCCGCAGGCGTCACCGAAGCCTTCGGGGTGAGCCTCGCCCCCGAGCCCGTTTTCGTCGGGCACTCCTGGTAGCGCCCGGTACAGGGGCCGGTGAACGTACCGGCTATTATTCAATTCCGACCGCACTAATCGGCTTAGGTATCGCCTGACACAACCATGAGCACTGACGAAAGCACGAAAATCCCAGTTTGCCCGGTCTCCGAGCTCGGTCCCGGAGAGCGCAGGATCGTCGAGCACGAAGGCGAGCCGATCGCAGTCTTCAACTGCGACGGGGAGTACCTCGCCATCGAAGACAGGTGTTCCCACGACGACGGCCCGCTGGCCGAGGGCGACTGGAGCCCGGCCGACTGCACCGTGGAGTGCCCGCGCCACGGCTCCCTGTTCGACCTTCGAACGGGCAAACCCAAGACTTTGCCGGCCTTCCAGCCGGTCCGCACCTTTCCGGTCGAGATCATCGACGAGACCATCACCCTGGAGGTTTGAGAATGGCTACCGCCGAAGCAATTGCCGAAAAGAAAAAAGTAGAAGGAATCAACTCCGACTACGAAGAGAAGTTCGGCTTCCACGATTCAGAGTCGGGGTACGCATACAAGGCCCCGAAGGGTCTGAGCCGCGAGGTGGTCGAATCGATCTCCGACTACAAGGACGAGCCGGCCTGGATGAGGGAGTTCCGCCTCAAGGCCTACGAGCAGTTCGAGTCCCGGCCCACCCCGCAGTGGGGCGGCGACCTCGACCAGATCGACTTCAACGACATCCACTACTTCGTCCGGGCCTCGGAGAAGAACAGCCGTGACTGGTCCGAGGTTCCCGAAGACATCAAGAACACCTTCGACCGGCTCGGCATCCCCGAGGCCGAGCGTAAGTTCCTGGCCGGTGTCGGTGCTCAGTACGAGTCCGAGGTCGTCTACCACCAGGTGAACGAGAAGCTCGAGGCGCAGGGTGTGATCTTCACCGACATGGATACCGCTCTGCGTGAGCACGAAGACCTGGTCAAGGAGTACTGGGCGACGATCATCCCGCCCAATGACAACAAGCTGGCCGCGCTGAACTCGGCCGTCTGGTCGGGCGGCTCGTTCGTCTACGTTCCCGCCGGGGTCAAGGTCGAGATGCCGCTCCAGGCCTACTTCCGGATCAATACCGAGAACATGGGCCAGTTCGAGCGGACGCTGATCATCGCCGAAGAAGGCTCCGACGTCCACTACATCGAGGGCTGCACCGCCCCGGTCTACTCCTCCGACTCGCTGCACTCCGCGGTGGTCGAGATCGTCGCCAAGAAGGGCGCCCGGGTCCGCTACACCACGGTCCAGAACTGGTCGCAGAACGTCTTCAACCTGGTCACCAAGCGGGCGATCGCCCACGAGGACGCGACCATGGAATGGGTCGACTGCAACCTCGGCTCGAAGCTGACCATGAAGTACCCCTCGATCTATCTGCTCGGCGAGCGGGCCCACGGCGAGATCCTCTCGATCGCCTTCGCCGGCGACGGCCAGCATCAGGACGCGGGCGGCAAGATCATCCATGGCGCCCCCAAGACGACCTCCTCGATCTTCTCGAAGTCGATCTCCAAAGATGGAGGCCGCTCGACCTACCGAGGCCTGCTCGAGGTGGCCGACGGCGCCACCGAGACCCGCTCGAAGGTGGTCTGCGACGCGCTTCTGCTCGACGAGGACTCCCGCTCGGACACCTACCCGACGATCCGGATCGACGAGAACGACGCCGACATCGGCCACGAGGCAACCGTCTCCAAGGTCGGTGACGACATGCTGTTCTACCTCCAGAGCCGCGGACTCAACGAAGAAGAGGCCTCGAAGATGATCGTCAACGGCTTCATCGAGCCGGTCACCAAGGAGCTGCCGATGGAGTACGCGGTCGAGCTCAACCGGCTGATCGAGCTTCAGATGGAGGGTTCAATTGGCTGAGGCCACTGTCACCGCACCCGGGATCGGCAACGAACCCGGCTGGCTCGCCGAGCGTCGCAAGAAAGGTGCTTCGCTGGTCGAGAGCCTCGACCTGCCGACCAAGAAGGTCAAGGGCTGGGAGTTCACCGACCTCCGCGGCCTCGACCTCGACTCATACGAAAACGCCCCGGCCGAAGTCGAAGTCTCCGGTGGCAGCGACGAGGTCGTCGTTCTGAGCCTGACCGAGGCCCTGGCCGAGCATTCCGATCTGCTCGGCGACCGGCTCGGTTCGCTGGTCCCGGCGGAGGATCCTTTCGTCGCCCGCAACGAGGCCAACTGGTCCGACGGAATGCTGGTCTACGTACCTCGAAACGTCATCTGCGAAGAGCCCATCAAGGTCAAGCTCGACCTTGACGAATCAGGCACGGCGGTCCACTGGCGCACGTTGATCGTGCTCGAAGAAGGCGCCCAGGCCGAGGTCTGGGAGCACTACGGCTCCGAGTCTGACGAGACCGAGGCGCTGCTGAACACGGTGGTCGAGCTGTCAGTCGGGCAGAACGCCAACCTCCACTACATCTCGACCCAGGACCTCTCCGAAAAGGCATGGCTTTTCTCGTCCCAGCGCTCCCAGGTCGAACGGGACGGAAAGCTCGACTGGGCCGCCCTCGGCTTCGGCGGAGGCAACGGCAAGGTCCGCATGACCACCAACCTCGCCGGCCAGGGCTCCGAGGCCCGGGTCACCGGCGGCTACGCCGGCGGCAACAGCCAGCACCTGGACTACGACACCCTCCAGGAGCACGCGGCCGAAGATACGACTTCGGACCTCGCTTTCCGCGGAGTCCTGGGCGATCATTCGACAGCGGTCTGGCGCGGCATGATCAAGGTGGACGAAGGCGCCCAGCGCACCGATGCCTTCCAGGAGTGCCGCAACATGCTGCTCTCCCCTGACGCCCACGCGGACGCGATCCCCGGTCTCGAGATCCTCGCCGACGACGTCGCCTGCACCCACGCGGCGGCGATCGCCCAGGTCGACAAGGACCAGCTCTTCTACCTCGAATCCCGCGGCCTCTCGGAAGAGGACAGCCGCTCACTGGTGGTCGGGGGCTTCCTCGAGTCCCTGGTCGAGCGCCTCGGCGAAGGACCCGTCCGCGACGAGATCGCCACCAAGATCGAAGAACGGCTCGAAGAGATCCTGTAGCCGGAAGCCTTTGCTTCGACTCCCCGGCCACCCCTCCCGGAGCCAAGCGGTCGGGATTCAGGTTCCTATTCGGGCGCTTTCCCGACCGCTTGCCCGCGATCACCGCCCTGCCGGATCATCGAGCTGATCTGAGTCGCCACCCGGTCGCCATCCTCGGTGACCATGCGCCAGGTGAACCTCATCAGGGTCCACCCGGCGGCCTTGAGCACGTTGGCCCGATGAGCATCGCGCTCGAAGCTCTCACGGCCCCGGTGGTAGCGGTACCCGTCCAGTTCGACTGCCAGCCGAGAGCGGCGCCACACGCAGTCGACCTCGAATCCGCAGACCTGGGCGTTGACCTGCGGCGCCTCGATCCCCGAGCTGGCGCACAGATCCAGAAAGACGGCTTCCAGAATCGACCGGGTCTGACCGGCCTCGGCAATACGACGGTTCACGAGCCGCCTGAACTCCCGTACCCCCCGGCGCCGGATGTCCCGGCCGGCGCAGTCCCGGATCTCCGCATCGTCCAACAGGTCCAGTCGGTCGGCCGCGAGGAACAAACGTCTGAACTCGGCAGCGGAGGTCGAGGACGACAGGTCGAGCAGGGTCCTGGCCACCGAGGTAACCGGAATTCCCTGCACCAGAGCTACGTCCTGATCCGGCAGTCCTCGGGTCCGTCTGACGATCAGCGGGATTGACTGGAGGTTCCCGTCGAGCAGAACTTCGGCGCGCTGGCTCAGGCCCTCTGAGCGGCGGATCGTCTCCACCGCGGGTCTGGTGTCGAGTATGCCCCAGGCCGCAGCGGCACTTCGATACCCGAGCGCAGCCCCGTGTCCGGAGGCCAGCACCCCGGCCACCCAGAGGCCGTGCCGGCTGACTTCGGCGCGGCCGACCGCATAGGTGCCGCTGAACACCCTGGACAGGTGGCCCGATCGCACGCGGTTCGCGATCGTGCTGTGGCTGACCCCTCGGGCCACGAGCTGACGCCTGGCCACCACTCCGTACTGGCGCCGGGCGAGTTCCGCCGCCACGCACAGGTAATCCGCATCGCTCATGCCCGGAAGATGCCCGATCCCCGCTCTGGGGTGTGCGAATCACGCAAGCAATCCCCGACGAAACCCAAAACGAAGAGCCACGACCGCAAGCGGTCGGGATATCGGTTCCCATTCGGGCCTTTTCCCGACCGCTTGCCCCCACCGCCGCCCGGACCCGCCGTTGAACTTGCCGGTGTGGGCGGGGCTTCCGGGCGCCCCGGGGGCCTGATGCCCTATCCTGAGTAAATACCCTAATCCTGATCTGGAACTACTAGATTGAAAGGAAACCATGGCCCTGAACCTTGGAGACGAAGCACCGGACTTTGAAGCGGAGACCACCGAAGGCCGGATCAGTTTTCACGACTGGCTCGGCGACTCGTGGGGTGTGCTCTTCTCCCACCCGAAGGACTTCACCCCGATCTGCACCACCGAACTCGGCTACATGGCCAATGCCAAGCCGGAATTCGATGCCCGTGGCGTGAAGATCATCGGCCTCTCGGTTGACCCGCTGGGAAAGCATGAGGAGTGGGCACAGGACATCGCCGACACCCAGGGAACCGCTCCCAACTACCCGATCATCAGCGACGCGGACTTCGAGGTCTCAAAGGCCTACGGAATGCTGCCCGCGGACGTCTCCGGAGACCCGGGCGACCGTACCCCCGCCGACAACCAGACCGTCCGCAACGTCTTCGTGATCGGCCCCGACAGGAAAGTCAAGCTGATTCTGATCTACCCGATGACCACCGGCCGCAACTTCGACGAGGTCCTCAGGGTGATCGACTCGCTCAAACTGACCGCCGAGCACCAGGTGGCAACTCCGGTCAACTGGAAGCCCGGCGAGGACGTGATCATCGCCGGCTCGGTCTCCAATGACCAGGCGAAAGAGAAGTACCCGGACGGCTGGAAGGAACCCAAGCCCTACATCCGGATCGTGCCAGAGCCGGTCGCCAGCTAGGTCCTGTTGCTCCAAGGTCGCCTGCCCACGGGCGGGCGGCCATCGACTGCGGCCGCTCGCTTTCAGACCGGCGGTCGCGGTCGAGCCCCGGGTCGAGCCGGCAGACCCTACTTGCGCACCAGTTTCACTTTCTTCGACTTCGACCTGATCGAGCAGGTGCTTGAAGGGTTGAAGACCACCTTGGCCTTCAGCTTGTACTTGCCCTTCTTCTTCAGCTTCTTCGCAGCCTTGCCTTTGGGCTTGATCTTGAGCTTGTAGCTGCCGGCCTTTTTGGCCTTCTTTTTGGCCTGCTTATTGTTCTTCGAGCCCTTGAGGGTCAGCCTGCCTGCCGTCCCCACCTTGGCGGTGATGGTGGCTGTGCCTTTCTTCCTGTTCAGCTTGATCCCGGTCAGCTTCAGAGTGGCGTTCGCGCACTTCATCGGCTTGGTGGAAGCCGACTGCACGACGTCGTGAGAACCGCTGTAGCGGTACCAGACCGCTGTGGCCCGCCCCCCTGAACCGGTTGCGATCTGCGGGAAGTAGGCGCTCTGTCCCGACGCCGAAAGGTTCACGGGTTCGCCAAAGGAACCCCCCGGTGACCTTGTGGCGGCCTGGATGATTGTGTCGACGCCGTTGTAGGCATACCAGACCGCAGTGGCAGTGCCGTCGGGGGAAACGGCAATCTGCGGATGGTCTGCGCTCTGCCCCGACGCCGAGAGGTTCACGGGGGTACCGAACGAGCCACCGGCTGGACGGGTCGCCGACTGAACGGCGTCCCCGGCACCGGTATAGCGCTTCCAGACCGCAGTGGCGGTTCCATCCGCGGCGATTGCGATCTGCGGATAGTCGGCATTCTGCCCGGGTGCCGAGAGGTTCACCGGCATGTCGAAGGATCCTCCGGGCGGCCGGCTTGCGGCCTGGACGATGTCGTTGGAGCTGTTCCAGCGATTCCAGATCGCCGTGGCGGTACCGTCAGGGCTGACTGCGACTTGTGGATCGTGGGCACTCTGCCCTGAACCCGAGACGTTCACGGCTGGGCCGAATGCACCGCCGGATGGCCGCAATACGGCCTGGACGACGTAGTTCGCACCGTCGTATCGCTCCCACACGACCGTGGCCGCACCGTCCGAAGCGACGGCAATCTGCGGGTGCGATGCATTCGGAGCCAGCGCCGAAATGGTCACCGGAGCACCGAAGGAGCCACCGGGCGGGCGGGTCGCGGCCTGGACAACCAGGTTGAGCCCGCTTTCGCGCTGCCAGACCACGGTTGCGGTTCCGTCAGGGGCGACCGCGATCTTGGCATTGACCGCGTTCTGCCCTGCTGCAGAAAGGTTGACAGGCGCGCCGAAACTGCCTCCCGGCGGACGGGTTGAAGCCTGAATGATGGCGTTGGCACCGTTGCTTCGGCTCCACACTGCTGTGGCGGTTCCATCGGGGGCCGTCGCGATCCTCGAGTCGTCGGCGTCCTGTCCTGGTGTGGATAGGTTCACCGGTGCGCCGAAGGGACCTCCCGGTGGACGGGTCGAGGCCTGGATGACGTAATCAAGTCCGTCGTATGCCTCCCAGACCACGGTGGCGCTGCCATCGGGGGCGATCGCGATCTGGGGAACGTAGGCATCCCGATCGGGCGCAGAGAGGTTGACCGCAGGCAGCTGCCAAGGGCCCTGAGGAAACGCATGAGCGAAAGACGGGGAAAGCGCCAGCCCCATAAGAAGGCCGACCATTGCCAGCCAGCACCAGTGGCAGCCGATGACCCGCTGGATTCATCCCTCTTGCTGAACTCATTGGCTCTTGCCCCCGTTTCGTTTTGTCGTGACGGGCTCCGGGACCTCTTGATCACGAGGTGCCGGTTCCCCAAACGATGGGAAATCCAGCCGGGGACCGAGGCGTCGGGCATCCTTGACTGGCTTCATTGTAACCGAGGCTCTCGGCACGCCTGCGCAACAGGTCGCTTCGGCATCTGCCAGACGAGTCTTTCCGGAGCCTCAGGCGTTGGAGACCGAGAGCAGGAAGAGGCCGAAGCAGGTGAAGGCGACCATGACCGCGAGCATCCAGTACTGGGAGCGGGCAGCCTTGCGGTAGTCGCCCCAGTAGGTGATCGCGCGGTCGTGGGCGAGAACCAGCCCGGCGACGTGGCCGGCGAGCAGGGTTCCGACCTGGACGTACCAGACGACCTCGCTGTTGAGCGCGCCGTAGTTGATGCCGTAGCTCGCGGTTCCGAATAGGTCTGTGGTGCCGGTGCCGAGGGGGTCGGAGAGCAGGAAAGTGAACTGTGCCTGGATCTGGTAGACGAAAAGGCTGAAGTAGTGGGCCGCCAGATAGGCGAAGGCGATCGGGATCAGGGCGTGGCCGAAGCCACGCCAGAGCTTCGCCCGGTCCGGTGCGCCGGGCACGGTGCTCATCCCGCGGATGCCGATCAGGTAGACCAGGGCGACGAGGCCGATGCTGATGGCCATGAACACCGTGCCCCCGATCCGCACTGACGCAGTGGCCCCGAAGCCGATCTCGCCCAGCCATTCGATCGTCTGGTCGACGCCCCCCTTGAAGACCCCCTCCTGGGCGCCGTCGAATGTGGTGGTGCCGATCGATGCGATCACCACCGCTACCGAACCGGCACCGGCGACCCAGCGGGTCGAGCCGGCCAGAAAGCGACGGATACCGAGGACGCCGTCGCGGATCTCGAGTTTGCCGAGCGAGCCGAACATGCCGAAGTAGACCGAGAAGACTTCGCCGTTCTCGAACCACTTCTCGCGACCGAAGGCAGCGACCATGACCAGGGTATAGACGGTGTAGTAGCTGGCCGCGCGGGCCACCGAATCCGGCTCGACCCCGACCGAAACCCCTCCCCCGGTCCCGTGGATCAACTCCAGCCAGACGAAGGCGACCAGGCCCACGGCGGCCGGCCAGCGGCCGAGCTTCTCCGGATACTCGAGGTGTGACGGGGAACGCCCGGCCAGCTTGCGGTAGGCCAGGCCGACCGGGGCGGCGATCGCGTTCCAGGGGTTGAAGGCGGGAAAAACGTTGCCCAGCAGGACTCCGAGCAGCGGGAATCCGAGCCATGAGGTGACGAACAGCAGGGTCAGCGCGATGTTGCGGTCGGGGGCACTGGTGCCCTCGAAGCCAGCGTAGATCGCCAGGCCGAGCAGGAACAGTCCAAGGCCACCACAGAAGATCCGGAACGGCAGGGAGGTGACCAGGGCGCCCAGCCGCGGAGCGGCGGGGCGCCAGGTGTCACCTTCGTACTTGGCCTTCCGCCAGCCGGCCGAAAGGGCGAAGAACGAGACTATGAGTACGATCGAAGCTCCCCACGCGAAGAGCCAGGCCGGTATCGGGATGTCCTCGCCGGCGGCGAGGGCGTGTGCGAGCGGTAACTCGATCAGGAGATGCTGACTCCGTCAAGCAGTCGCCAGTTGGCCTTGAAGGCCTCTTCGGCGGCAGCCACCATCTCGTCTTCGCTGAATTCGTTCATGTACTTCTCGATCAGCTTGCGACCCTCGCCGGCGTGGTGGACGTCCATCTTCTCGTGGACGGTGAAGTAGCGGTTGCCGGGGGCGTCGTGGATGTCGTAATGCGCCGCGAGGCCTTCGGTCTTGGTCTTCGAGATCTCGGGCTGGCCGCTCTCGACGGCGTAGAGCCGGGCAAGCTGGGTACCGAATCCGTCTTCCTTGGTCCAGGTCTCGACGCATTCGAGGGTCTCGGTATTGGGCTCGGCGCCAACCGTGCCGCCGACCGCCTCGACGAAGCCGTCCCACATGGCGACGTGTTCATGCTCCTCGCGGGAATGGGCCTCGAGGCCGGCCTGCTCGGAGGCGGGGGCTGCCGAAGCGACGTCGGCGCTCATGCGGGCGATCGCTTCGGTCGCGTAGCGGTACTGACCGGAGTAGTCGGCGAGCTCCTCGCGGCTGAGCTCCCCGGCCGACCAGCGCTGGTAGAAGGGGTGCTCGAGTACGTTCCACTCGGCTCGCGCCTGCTCGATTCGATCCCACATGCTCTTGTTCAAGGTTGGCTCCTGGTCCGTGTTGAAGGGCACGACGATCATACCGGCCCTGCACTCGCCGGCACCGGAGCAGGCCGGCAGCCTAAGATCCGGCCATCCTCCCGCTCAGAGACGACATAGCCGTGCCGGAACTCCCTGCCGACGGCACCTGGATCGGTGAGGATCCGGGAAAGATGGCGCCGTTGGCAGCCAAAGGGCCGGTGCTGGTCCATTTTTTCGATTTCGCCCAGCTGAACAGCGTGCGCTCACTGCCCTACGTCGAGGAGTGGTACCGGCGCTACGAACCGCTGGGGCTGCGTGTCCTCGGCGTCCAGGCACCGAGATTCCCGTTCGGGGCCGACCCGGTCGAGGTCCGGCGCGGGCTCGAGAAGCTCGAAATCTCCTTCCCGGTGGTGATCGACGCCGATCGCACCATCTGGACTTCGTACGGCTGCGAAGGCTGGCCCAGCCTGTTCCTCTGGGGCCGGGGCGGCCGGCTGAAGTGGTTCCAATTCGGGGAAGGCGAATATCGCTCGACCGAAGAGGCCGTCCAGGCCTCCCTGGCAGGACCCCCGGACCGCTGCAGCAGCGACGAGGAAGGAGCCGCCGATGATCGACGCAAGGCGGAAGCGGAGCCGCCTGCGGCGATGCCGGAGCCGATGGCCCCGATCCGGCCGAGCGATGCGGAGGGTGCCCTGGTCGTACCGCCGGGCGCAGAGCTGATGCCGGCCGGCGACCGACCCTGGACGGTCGCCGAAGACGGCGACTTCATCGAGGTCCAGTACGACGGCGGCGGCATCCATGCGACCGCCGAAGGCGAGGGTGAGTTGAGCCTGGTGCTCGACGGGAGCGTTGCCGGGTCGGTCGAGGTCGACGGCCCCGGTCTCTACACGCTGGCGGAGCACGACGTACACGGCACCCACCGGGTTGAGATCACCCTGAAGGGGTCACCGGCGATCTGGTCGCTCAGCTTTTCGCCCGCTCCCGCCTGACGGCTCACGGGCTGCCGACGCTCAGGAAGAGGGGACCATCGGGAGGCCCTTGCGGATCTCCTTCGGCAGCATGAAACGAACCGATTCGTCAACCGTGCGCAGCTCGGAGACGTCTTCGACGCCGAGCTTTCGGAAATAGCTGACCAGGTCTTCGACCAGGACCTCCGGGGCGCTGGCGCCGGAGGTGATGCCAACGGTGCGGATGCCCTCGAGCCATTTGGGCTCGACCTGGGTGTGGTTGTCGATCAGCCAGGACTCGGAGCCGTGTTCACGGGCGACCTCGACCAGGCGGTTCGAGTTCGAGGAGTTGGTCGAACCGATCACCAGTACGAGGTCGCACTCCCGCGCGAGCTGCTTGACCGCGATCTGGCGGTTCGTTGTGGCGTAACAGATGTCTTCGCCTTTGGCGGTGACGATTCCGGGGAAACGCTCGCGCAGCTTGGCGATGATCTCGGCCGTCTCGTCGACAGAGAGCGTCGTCTGGGTGATCAGGGCGACGTGATCAGGGTCTTCGAGCCGGAGCTCTTCGGCGTCTTCGACGGTCTGGACCAGCACGATGCTCTCGGGCGCCTCGCCCATCGTGCCCTCAACCTCTTCGTGACCCTCGTGGCCGACCATGATGATCGTGTAGCCGTCAGCGGCGAACTTGCGGGCCTCGACGTGGACCTTGGTCACCAGCGGACAGGTGGCATCGATCGTGCGCAGGCTGCGGGCCTTCGAGTTCTCGTGGACCGAAGGGGCCACGCCGTGGGCGCTGAAAACGACGATCTCGCCCTCCGGGACCTCGGTCTCTTCCTCTACGAAGATCGCACCGCGTTCGGTCAGCTGCTCGACCACGTGCTTGTTGTGGACGATCTCCTTGCGAACATAGATGGGCGCACCGTGCTCATCGAGCGCCTGCTCTACGGTCTGTACTGCACGATCAACACCGGCGCAATAACCGCGCGGCGCAGCGAGGATCACCTTTTCGATAGTTGTAGTCGCGATCGGAGCCATGAATGAAGGGTACCCACAGTAAGGTGCGGGCGGAATCCGCAGAGGGGAATCGATGAAACCACCGACCAACCACCTGGACAGACTCACCGCAGTCGACGCGTCGTTCTTGAGCAACGAGTCGGACAGCACGCACATGCATATCGGCGCCGTGCTGATCTTCGAGGGACCACCGCCGAAGTACGACGACTTCGTCGACCACGTCGAATCGCGGCTCGCCTACGTGCCTCGCTACCGGCAGAAGCTGATCTATCCGCCGCTCGACGCCGGCCGGCCGCTGTGGGCCGACGACGCCGCATTCAACCTCTCCTTTCACATGCGTCACACCGCCCTTCCGTCGCCGGGCGACGACAAGGAACTGATCGCCCTCGCCAACCGCGTCTTTTCGCAGGGCCTCGACCGGACCCGACCGCTCTGGGAGATGTGGCTGGTGCAGGAGTTGGCAGACGACCGGTTCGCGGTGCTGATCAAGAGCCATCACGCGATGATCGACGGCATCTCCGGGGTCGATATCGGGACCGTGATCTTCGACGTGACCCCCGACGCCGAGCCGATGACTCCGGAGGAGGAGTGGAAGCCCCACGCCCAACCCTCCTCTGTCGACCTGCTGCGCCGGAGCGCGACGGAACTCGCCACGGCGCCGGTCCACCTCGGGGAAAGGCTGCTGGGTGCGGTGAGGCGACCCGAGTCCGTGGTCGACCGGCTCGGAGACCAGGCGGAAGGCCTCGCCGAAGTCGCCAGGGCTTTCGCCGACCCGGCACCGGAAGTGCCCCTGAATACCGAAATCGGCCCACACCGGCGTATCGCCTGGGCGCGCGCCGACCTCGAAGACTTCAAGAAGGTCAAGGACAGCTTCTCGACCACGGTCAACGACGTGGTGCTGGCCATCGTCGCCGGGTTCGATCCGCGAATGGCTGATCGGCCGCGGGGTGCCGACCGACGAACTCGAGCTGCGGGCGATGGTCCCCGTTTCGATCCGCTCCGATGACGAACGCGGACAGCTCGGCAACAAGCTGGCGACGATGCGTGCGCCTCTGCCGGTCTACGAAGAGGATCCGGTGGCGAGGCTCGAGATCGTCACCGCGGCGATGGACGGGCTGAAGCAGTCGAAGCAGGCCCTCGGGGCCGAAACGATCGCCCGTCTCAACGACTTCGCACCGCCGACGCTGCTCGCCCAGGCGGCACGGCTGACTTTCTCGACCCGGCTCTTCAACCTGCTTGTCACCAATGTTCCCGGACCGCAGATTCCGCTCTACGTGCTGGGCAGAAAGCTCGAAGAAGCCTTCCCGATGGCCTTCCTCGCCAAGAACCACGCGCTGGCGATCGGCGTCATGAGCTACAAGGGCCAGGTGAACATCGGGCTGATCGGTGACTACGACGCGATGCCCGACATCGGCCTGATCGCCAAGGGCCTCAACGCCTCACTCCAGGAACTGCTCGAAGCCGCCGGCTAGCTGTAGTCGGCCGCCGAAAGCGGCTGACGGAGGCCGGAAGAGTCAGAGGCTCAAAGCGCGCAGGATTCCGCTGAGGACGAGGATCAGGCCGAGTCCGCCGAGAAGCAGAACGGTGGCCTGCCGGCCCCGGGCCTCGATGAAGTAGCCGACAGTGTTCAGTCCGCGCTGTGCCGGTCCGGGGGCGACTGCGGTCAAGGCGAGCGGCAGCCAGGCCGGAGTCGCCACGAGCAGGGCGAGTACGAAAACGAGCAGAGCCCTTTCCGGAAACACCAGGCCACCGGCGGCGATCGCCTTGGCGCCCGGGACGGTCAGGGCCAGGGTCGTGAAGTTGGTCGCCATCGAGAAAGCCCCGAAACCGAAGGCCGCTTTGGGACCGAGGTTGCGAGGGGGCTTTTTCTGCGGCGCCGGTTTGGCGCCCGCCCGCCGGATGAACAGGGCGATAGTGACCAGCGAAAGGCCGAGGATGATGTCCAGGGTCGCGCTCAGGCTCGGTTCCTTCGGCAGGGAGATCGCCCTTCCGAAGAAAACCAGCAGGCCGATGTAGAAGAGCGTGACCAGCAGGACCCCCGCGGCAAAGCGCCTGGCTGCGCGGCGACCGCCCGGTCCGGCGAGCAGCAGGGTCTGCTCGGTCAGCAGCATCGGGCTGACCGCGCCGGCCAGGCCGAAGGGGATTATCAGCAGGAGTACCTGGAGCACCGGTGGCGCAGCCTAGGCGAAACGTGCCGGGCTGCGCCCGGGTCCGCCCCGCCAGGCAGCGACCCTGTGTCGTTCAGGACTCTGTGTGGATTGGGACTCTGTGCCGTTCAGCTCAGAGACCCTGCGCGTTCAGACTGACGATCGGGTCAGGACCCCTGGACGAACATCTGGAAGACGCAGTCCGAATCCAGGACCTTGACACCTATGTTGCCCCTGCCGAACAACGAAGTCTTGCCGTTGCCCGAGGTGGCGGAGAAGTTGTTGTAGTAGTTGCCCCACCATTCAGAGCCGTCACCGCTGGCCGCCTCGAACGCGTTCAGTGTGGCCCCCGGGGCGAGCTCCGGATCACTGTAGTTGCCTTCGTCCTCACTCTCGAACAGGGCGGTCGCGCTGCCGGTGTTCTTGACCGTGAGGCTGGCTTCACTCGAGCCGGCGCCTTCGTCGACGCACTTCGCCGTGAACCTGAACGGACCGCGGTTGAGCAGCACCCTGCTCTTGCCGTTCTGGAGTTTGACCACGCCGGAGTCGAAGTAGTCCGACATCTTCGACGGGGTGACTGCATTCTTCTTGAGCTTGGCCGAGGTGACGGCGTTCTTCTTGATCTTCGACGTGGTCACCGCGTTCTTCTTGATCTGCTTGCTGCCGATCTTGCTGCCGGCGTAGGCACCGCCGCCCAGTGCGACGAAGAGTGCCAGCACCGCGATCACGTGGGCGCTGCTGATCCTGCCTGCGAACTTCGAAATCATGGGTCTCCTCGGTTCCCCCCGCAACCCTGCCGGCCCGGAGCGTTACAGGAGCCAGACTATGCGATGCGGGACGCCGAGCACAACTGGCTGTGGCCAGGCCGGGCCGGGAGGCCTGGTGGTCAGAAACCGAGCGCGAACTTGGCGTCGTCGGTCATCATCTCCGGCGACCACGGCGGGTCGAAGATCATCTTCGGGTGAACATCGCGGACGCCGTCGAGGTTGCCGACGAACTCCTTCATCTGCTCGGAGACCTGCGGTCCGATCGGACAGGCGGGGGTGGTCAGGGTGAAGGTCACGTAGACGTCGGGGGACTCGATCTCGACGTCGTAGACGAGGCCGAGCGAGACGAAATCGAGGCCGAGCTCGGGGTCGATCACCTCTTCGAGGGCCTCGTACACCTCCTCTTCAGAGGGCGTCGCCGTTTTCCCGTCGATGGTCTTCTGCTCTTCAGACATGACCCCATCCTAACCGGCGGCGGTCGCGGGCAGGCGGGGCGGCCTCACCCGGCAAAGTCGTAACCTTGGCCCATGTTCGTATTCATCCTCGCCCTGCTGATCGTCTGGCCGATCGCCGAGATCTACGTGATGGTCGTCGTCTCCCAGGCAATCGGGTTCTTCTGGATGCTGACCCTGGTCTTTCTCTCGGCGGTCGCCGGAATTCTGGTGCTGAGGCATCGCGGCCGGGTGCACTGGCAGAGGCTTCGCGGCGCGGTGAGCGAGCGCCGGCCGC
This sequence comes from uncultured Solirubrobacterales bacterium, assembly GCA_963717235.1. GTDB lineage: Bacteria > Actinomycetota > Thermoleophilia > Solirubrobacterales > 70-9 > 67-14. Next base: position 739,383 of record CAVQVQ010000005.1, read on the forward strand.
CCGCCCGGGAGGCCTTCGACGGCGTGATGATCACGACCGGAGCCGCCCTGCTGATCCTGCCCGGGTTCATCACGTCGGGGCTCGGCCTGCTGCTGCTCTTCCCTCCGACCCGCTACCTGGTCCGGATCGTGGTCTTCTTCCTTTTCGCCGGCCGGTTCAAGGTGGCGACCTCGACCGCGACCTGGACCGCCTCGCGTTATGGCGGCTATGGCTCGCCCAGGCCCTCGTACGACGTGGACGGTGAAGCCGTCGACGTGACCGACCGTCCGGACGGAACAGCCCCACAGCTTCCACCGGTCGAGCGCCCGGACCGCGAAGGACCTGCCGGGGGAGGCAGCGGGCAGACGGAGGGCGACCGGGGATGAAGCCATCCTCGATCGAGATCATCGACGCCGACAGCGGTCTTTTCGTCAGCCTGACCGCCGGCGGATCGGGGGCGATCATGCTCGGGGAGCACGTGCTGGCGGCGGCCCCGATTCCCGAAAACGGCCTCGACCGGCTCTCCGACGGCCCGCTTGAGCTTGAAACCGAACGCGGGTCGCTCTCGGTCGAGATCGAGTCGCGCGGAGAGCCGATCCTGCTCGAAGGTGAGCTCAACGGGCGACGCGAAGCCCGTCTGGCCCGACTCAGCGGCGAGCTGGTCGAAGGCGATCGTACGATTGAGCTGGACTGTCCGGGCGTGCTCCACTTTCGCGACGGCGAAGCCCGGCCGGCCGGGCTGGCACGCGAATTGACGATCGTCCTGGCCGATGGTGGCCTGATCTGTGCAGCATCGGCGCGCGCGGAGGGCGGCGACCGCCACGGCGCCGAAGAGGCGATCGCTGCGATCTCCCATCCCGGCGGCTACCTCGACTTCGACCAGGTGCTGCTGTCGACCGAATACGACCCGGCCGGACGCCAACGCCGGGCAACGCTCGAACTCTGGCCGGCGTCGGATGAGGTCGCCGCCCTGCACGGTGCCGGCTCGGTTGTCGCCGGCTGCACCGCGAAAGTAGGCACGGCCCACATCAACACGGCCCTCTTCCGCTGGGCGCTCGATGGACACGTCGGACTCGGGCGCTACGAGATCCGCGCCGAAGCGGCCCCCTCTGCTGTTCCGACAGGAGCCTCGGAGGTCGGCGAATGAGCCGGATCGAGATGGTCGTATCTGACTTCGGTGGCGTACTGACGACGCCGTTGGCTGAGTCGTTCATGGCGATCCAGGACTCGGTCGGGATCTCCCCCGGCCACTTCGCCCAGGCTCTCAGCAACTCTGCGGAGGAGACCGGCAGGAACCCGCTGTTTGAACTCGAGTGCGGGCGGATCACCGACGACGAATTCACCCGGCAGATGTCAGACGCGCTGGAGCCGATCCTCGGACATCGGCCCGAGTTCCGGGAGTTCGGCCTGACCTTCTTCGAGGCCCTCCACCCGAACGTGGCGATGATCGACCTGATCCGGGAGGTCAGGCGGAGCGGCTACCGGGCGGCGCTGCTGACCAACAACGTCAAGGAGTGGGAGCCGCTCTGGCGATCGATGCTGCCGGTCGACGAGTTGTTCGAAACGGTGGTCGACTCAGGCTTCGTCGGCTGCCGCAAGCCTGATCCGCGTATCTACGAGATCACCCTGACCCGGGTCGACCTGCCGCCAGAGTCATGCGTCTTCATCGACGACATGGAGATCAACTGCGAGGCGGCCGAGAAGCTCGGCATGAGAGCTATCCACTTCCGTGAAACCGCCCAGGTGAAAGCCGAGCTTCACGAACTGCTCGGACTGGGCTGAAGCCCCGGGCCCGGGTGCCGGGTCGCTCCGGCTACTAGTTGTCGGAGCCGATGCGGTCCCAGACGTAGAGATCGATCGCTTCCGAGGCGAGCTCCATCAGCCGCTCGGGGGAGAGCCAGCCGACCACGGTCTCGAGGGCCAATTCTTCGGTCAGGCCCTCTTCGAGGACCTCCTCGCCGCGGAATCCCGCCGCCAGCTTGAGGGCTTCGCGGCGGTGCTCACCCAGAGTCCCGAATGCACCCATCAGGAAGTCCCGGTTGGGAACCGGCTGGCCGAAGTCCATCGAGCCATGCCAGGCCGCCAGCAGCGAAAGGTCGTCCTGGTCGAGGTCGGCGAGGGCGCGGGCGTACTGGGCCTCCAGGTCTTCCTCGGGGATCTCGTCCACCCATGCACGAAGAGCCTCGCCGAGCAGCTGGCGACGGGCCTCCCGACCGATCGAATCGGAGATAACGTGAATCGCATCGGCTGGGTCGACAAAGCAGAGTGACATCGGGCGGACCGTCCTTGCTGTGGGGGTCTGGTCACTCATCAAGATAAAGACGCCGCAGGACGGCAAAGCGACCACCCGGAAGCCGGAAATTGCGGACTGGCACTGGCTTCTGTCAGATCCCGGCCGCCGCTTCCGACACTAGGCTGCACCGATGCCCCTCCACCTGATCCAGGGACCCCCCAACACCGGTCGAACCGACGTGCTCGAACGCTCCTTCCGCGACCAGGTCGACCGTGGGAACGGGCCCTTCCTCGTCGTCCCGGGAGTCGACGACATCTTCGACTGGGAGCGGCGACTCACAGGCTCCGACGAGCAGGGAAACGCACAGGCGCTGGCCGGTGGTCGGATCATGCATTTCCGTGACCTGTGCCGCGAAATCCTGTCGCAGGGAGGTGAGCGGCCCTCCGATGGAGCGAGCGAGTTGAGGCGGCAGCACTTCGTTCGAAAAGCCCTCCACCGAGAATGGGGAAGCCTCGCCGATCGAATCGAAAGCCAGCCGGGCCTCCCGGCGTCCGTGCTTGAGCTGATCGACGAATTCAGGGCCGAGATGATTGATCCGGTGACCCTCGAAGAACGCGTAAGTGCTTCGGGCCTGCTCACCCTCAGCCCGCTGGTTGGTGTTTACGCCGCCTACCTCGACCTGCTGACCGCTGAAGCCGGGATGTCCGACGGCCCGCGGGACGCCGAGCGCGCGCTGAAGGCGGTATCGCGCTGCTGGGGAAACCGTCCCCTCTTCCTCGCAGGATTCGATGACATGACGCCCCAGCAGATCGAGATGGTCACGAAGATCTCGGTCGATGCCGGCGCGACGGTGACGGTCGCAGTCACCCACGAGGAGGGTAACCCGGCCCTCGAATGGACCAACAAGCTGGTCAGCAACCTTCGTGAGAGCAACCGGACGGTCGAACCGACCTCGGAGCAGACTTCGCGCTCCGATCGCACTGCCGGACACCAGCCTGCGCTCCGGGCGCTCGAACGGGAGTTCATGCGATCCCACGCGACAGCAGAGTCGCTGAAGCCGTCGAAATCGGTCACTGTCATGCGGTCTTCCGGTTCGCGCAACGAGGCGGAAGCGATCGGTGCGGGAGTGGCCCGGCTGCTGGCCGACGACTTCACCCCTGACGACGGCGACACGATCCCGGTAGAGCCCGGCGACATCGCGATCGCGGTCAGCTCGCCGGCCGAAAAGGGCGTCCTGATCAGGGATGTACTTGCCCGCTACGGGATCCCGGTCTCCCTCGAGGCGGAAACCCCGGCGAGGCATACGACCGCCGGTCAGACCATCCTCTCGATCCTCGCCTCCATCGCACCCGGAGCGGGGGTCGGACCCGCGCTGTCCTGGCTTCGAAGCCCGCTGGGGCCGGATCCCGATGAAGTCGATCCGATCGAATTCCGGGCGCGGACTGACGACTACTCATCGGCTGAGCAGGTTTTCAGGAGCCTCGGCGGGCCGCTCTGCACCGAATGGGAGAAGCTGACCGAAACCGTTGCCCGAAAGCAACCGGTCAATGAAGCCATCGCTCGCCTCGCCCGTGAGACCGGGGCCCGTCTACTCGCACGGGACAGGAACCTGCCCCCGACGCAGAGAACGGTGGTCGAAGTTCAGGTGGCCGAGGCAATCGCCGCCGCTGCCGAGGATCTGGCCGACATCCAGGACAGCAGCAGCAGCGGACTCGCCGAGATACGGGCGGCGATCGAGACCGATGCGATCACGGTCTGGACTGTGCCGGCGGTCGGAACGGTTCGGATCGCCAGCCCCTACAGCCTTCGCGCAAAGCGCTTCAAGCACCTGTTCATGGCTGCGCAGCAGGAGGGTGGTATCCGCGACCTCGATCGCTCCGGGCCGTTCCTCTCCAGGTCAGACCGTTCCGGTCTCGTGATGTCGGAGCGCCGGGATCCCGAGGTTCAGGAGCGATACCTCTTCTACTCCTGCCTCACGGTGCCGACCGACGGCCTCTGGATCTCCTGCCAGACGTCCGACGAAACCGGGAAAGCCGAACAGCCCTCCCCCCTCGTGCGATCGGTGGAGGATCTCTTCCGCGAAAGCGAAGCAGAGGAGTCCCGCGTCAACCGTGGTGGAAGGTCGGGCAGCGACATCGTCTTCGCGCCCGGCGACGCCCCCAGCTTCAACGAGCTTGCCCGGAGCCTCGCCCCACGCGGAGACTCGGTGACCCCGATTCTCGAGGACGACCGATACCCGGCCATGATGCTGGACGCCCGCCTCGATACCGCGAGGTCGATCGAGTCCGAGACGAAGAAGCTGAGAGACATCGGCCTACCGGAAATCCTCGCTGAGATCCGCCGCGAACCGGTCTTCGGGGCCACCGCAGTAGAGGCCTATGCCGGCTGCCCCTACCGCTGGTTCATCGAGCGGCAGCTGAGGCCGACCGACTTCGGACCCAGGCCGGACTACCTCGCGATGGGCGAACTCGTCCACGCCGTTCTCGAAGACCTGTTCGGGCGGTACCTCGACGGAATCCGAGCCGCCGAAGGGGAGCGGGAACCAAAAGACGTCGAGCCACTGAGCGACCTCTACGGCGGCGGCAGTCCGGATGCATGGCTCGAGTCCGTCCCCGAATACGTTGAAAGGCGCGCCCCGGAAGTGGGGCTCGGAGGATCAGATCCGGCATCGCGTGGCAGCCGGATCAGAGCGTCGGCCCTGGTCAGCGACTACCTCTCGCGGGAATCGATCCGGTTCAACCAGGGCCCCCACCCCCATCATTCGGTCGCCGAACTCGAACTCGGCTTCGGCACCGCCGAGGCAAAAGGAGAGGCCATCGACATGGGCGAGTGGAAGCTCGTCGGCCTGATCGACCGGGTGGACCTCTCAGCGGGAACCGGCACGCGCGGCAGGGAAGCCGTTGCGATCGACTACAAGACCGGCTCCGTCGACGGACTCGGGCAGGAGGCTGCAGAGAAGACCAGGCGGATCCAGCTCGCGCTCTACCTCCACGCACTCAGGTCCATGGGCTACTCGCCGGTCGCCTGCCTCTACGTGCCCCTGAGGCAGGACGGAGGGACCTCCCGGGGAGCGTATTCGGCGGTCTGGAAGGGTGAGATGATGAGGCGCGGTGCCTCGAAGGCCGACTGCCTCGACGAGATCGAAGAGTTCATCGACAGAGGGGTCGGGATCGCGGACGAGGCGGTCGAAGGAATGTTCGCCGGAGCCCTCGAGCACGATCCGGCAACCTGTCCCAACCACTTCGCTCATGCGGCAGTGCCCGACTCCGGCGCGGAAGGCGACGAAGACTGATGGCTACCGACGGGAGAGAGCGGGCCTACGAGCCGACCGATCAGCAGCTGGGGGTCGTAAAGAGCAGGGAGAACCAGATTCTGGTCGAAGCAGGGGCCGGGTCCGGAAAGACCAGCACCACGGTCGAGCGCTATATCGCTCTGCTCGACGGTGACCCTCCGCTGGAGCCGCGGGAGATCCTCGCCTTCACGTTCACCGACAAGGCCGCGGGGGAACTGCGCGAGAAGGTTCGCAGCGCCCTGAAGGACCGGGAGCGCAGGGAGGCCCGCGAGGGCGCAGAGGCGGTATCGATGAGCGACGCCTGGGTCGGCACTTTCCATGCGATCTGCAACCGGATCCTCAAGGCTTGGCCGATCGAGGCGGGAGTCGACCCGGGATTCAACATCCTTGACGACACCAATGGCGAGACGCTTCGCAAGGAGTCCTTCGACCGTGCGTTGCGGAGGCTCTGCGCCACGGATGAAGCCGTCTACGAAACGGTGGGCAGGTTCAGGGAAGCGCCGCTGCGGCGCTGCATCCAGTACGCCTATGAGGAGCTCCGCTCACGTGGTATCGAACACCCGGGGCTTCCCGAGTTCGAAGACACCCCGTTCCCGTCGGAGACCGCGGCCAGCCTGAGGGAGATGGCCCGCGAAGCCCTTGCCGGCGACTTGAGCAAGACACGGACCGAGTCGCTCGAGGCGCTTTGCGACAAATTGGACCGGGAAGCATGGGGCGAGCTTCGACTTGACAGGACGCTTGCCCTGCGTGCCGGCAACAATGTCGATCTGAGCAGGATCGAAGAGAGCTATCGGGTGCTGTGCGACGGAATCGCGCTCCAGCAGGCCGACCCGATCCGCCGGCAGATGGCCGCGCTGCTCGAGCTTTACGGCGAGGAATACGCAAAGTCGAAACTGGCCCGGTCCTCGCTCGACTACGAAGACCTGCAGCTCCGCGCGTTGCGCCTGCTGAAGGACAACCAGCGGATCCTCGACTTCTACCAACAGCGATTCAGCGAGGTGATGGTCGACGAATTCCAGGATACGAACCTGCTGCAGCTGTCCCTGGTGCAGGCGCTGGCCGGCGAGGCCACCCTGATGACCGTAGGCGACGAAATGCAGTCGATCTACGGGTTCAGGCACGCCGACGTGCAGCTGTTCCGGGAACGTCGCGACCAGGACGGGATCGACCGCCACCTGCTGTCGGCCAACTTCAGGTCGCTTCCGCTGATCATCGGGGCGGTCAACGAGATCGGCGACAGGCTTGATCAGGGCGCACCGGGCAGTGCTGATTCGGTGGCCCGTCATGAATTCAAGGAACTCTCGGTCTGCGAAGATGCCGACTTCGATGCTCCGGCGACGGTCTCACTGCTGTTGACCGGCCGCACGGGCTGGAAGTCGCTGGACCTGGGCGACCTGGCCCCGGAGGGTGACCCCGGAGTCGGCCAGGAGCAGGATCACTACTACGAGGCCGAAGCGCTGGCTGTCGCCAGGCACCTGCGGCTTCTGGTCGACCAGCGGGGCGTGGCGCCCGGAGAAATCGCCATCCTCCTCCGCGCCAAGACGCGGACCCACCTCTACGTCGAGGCGTTGAAGCAGTTCGGGCTGACCCCCTATGTCGCCGCCGGGAAAGGCTTCTGGGACACACGGGAAGCGATGGACCTGCGCTGCCTGCTCGCCGTCATCGCCAATCCGCTCGATGACAACAGCCTGCTGGGGGCCCTCACTTCGCCCGCATGCGGACTGAGCTCGGACGCCCTCTGGCTGCTGAAGCGGGCGACTCCCCGCTACAAGCCGCTCTGGCCGACCCTCTCGGCAGTCGCCCGAAACGGACAGCAGCCCGCGTCGAACCCTCCCGATGCGGAGAACGCGCTGGACTGGATCGAGTTGATCCCTGATGAGGACCTGGCAAAGGCGAGGTCATTCGTCGAAACGGTCGGCAGACTAAGGGAGCTTGCGACGACCTCGCCCCTGGACGAACTGATCGACGTGACCGTGACCGAGACCGGCTACGACCTGGCCAACCTGGTCCGCGATCCCTCCGGTAATGGAATGGCCACGATCCGTCGTGCAGCATCGCTCGCCCGGGATTTCGAGGCCTCCGAAGGAAGGCGTCTCAGGGGGTTCCTCGACTGGGTCGATCTGAGCGCCGAACTGGACAAGGAAGGTGCTGCGGCGACCGCGGACGAAGCCAGCGACGTGGTCCGGATCATGACCATTCACGCCTCGAAGGGTCTTGAGTTCCCGGTCGTCTGCGTACCTGATCTGGGCAGGGAGATCCAGAACAGGCACGACCATGCGCTGAGACTCGGGCGCTCGGACGACCGGAATTCTCCGGGAGAATTCAAACTGGGTCTGAACCTGCCCCACTATGGCTCGGGCAAGCTTCCCCTTTACGACTCGAATGAACTGAAGGAAGCCGGCCGCATCTCGAATCAGGACGAAGAGTTGAGGCTGCTCCATGTCGCCATGACCCGGGCCGAGAGCCACCTGATCCTGAGCGGAGTCCTGCCGGAGAAGTGGCCCCAGAAAGGGATCTCGACCTCGTCCCCCATGATCACGAGGATCTCGAAGGCGTTCGAACTCGACCCGGAGGATCCCGAGGGCTGGCATCGATCGATAGAGGTCGAGGCAGGGACGGTCGACGTGGTCCGGAACCTCGCATCCGAAGAACGGGCCGCCGAACTGCGCGAAAGGCACGAGCCTGTTGCCGCACCGACCGGGTCCGGAGCGGGGGAAATCAGGCCTCCGATCGTCCCTGCCGACTTTCGGATCTACCCCGACGTACCCCTCTCGTTCTCCGCCTTCGCTGAATTCACCGAGTGCCGGACGCGGTTCTACGCCCGCCGGATTCTCCGGCTGAGCGAACCGGGATCCCCGGGCCGTCCAGGAAACCCCGACGAAGACTCGCTCAGCGGCAGAAACCGGGCAACGAAGTTCGGTACCGCGGTTCACAACGTGCTCGAACGGCTGGCGAGAGACGGCTGGTCTTCGCCGGGGACCGGTCAGCTCGCAGGCATGCTCGGGGAACAGGGGCTGAAAGACAGTCCCGAGGACGGATCCGACGAAAGCGAAGTCGCCGTCGGTCGCCGGATGATCGAGGACTTCCTGGCGAGCGAACTCGGCCAGCGGGCCAGGTCTTCCGTCTCCAGACCCGAGGTGCCGCTCCTTCTGAGCGTCGAGGGCGCCACGATCAGAGGTTCGGCGGACCTGATCGTCGAAGGCGACGTGCCGCTGATACTGGACTACAAGACAAACCGGCTCGGTGAAGATGGGACGGAAGGAAAGATGGGTGCCTACGAGCTTCAGCGCAGCCTCTACGCCATGGCGCTGATCCGGGCTCGCGACCTGGAGTCGGTGAGTACCGCCTACGTATTCCTCAACCGGGCCGATGAGCCTGTCATGAAGTCATTCGATGCCGGCGACTTCTCAGGGACACAGGCCTCGCTTCGGGCCATGCTCGACGAAATCACCGCGGGGCGGTTCTTCGACGGAGGTCCTTCGGGGCCCGGCCCCTGTAGGGACTGCTGGGCCTGTACTGCCCTTCACGCCCAGATCGAACGGGCGGAAACGCCTACTGGCTAGAAGGGAGGCTCCTCCGGCGGCGGGGGATGCTCGTCGCCGGCCGGCGAGGTGTCGGGGGGAAGCGGATCGCCGGTTGCCGGTTCGCCCGGTGCCGGTTCCTTCGGCGCGGCTGCGGACGGTGCGGGTTCGGCGGCAACGGTCTGGCTGCCCGAAGGCCTGAGTGAGGCGGCGAGGTCTTCCAGCCGGAGCTCCTTGAGGCCCTCGTCGACGGCGGCCAGTTCGGTTGCGCAGTACTCGATCAGGTCCTTGGCCTCGGCACAGAGGTCGAGGGTCTCCCGGAGCTGGGCGTCGCCGGAGTCGAGGCGAGCGATGATCTCGTCCAGGCGGGCGGTCGCGCTCTCGTAGTCGATGGCCGCGTCTTTGCCGGCCGGAGCGCCGGGTGCACCCTCGGTTTGATGCTCTTCACTCATCGGGGTCGAGTCCTTTCAGTCTGGTCTGTCCGAACTCTGCCGGGTCGCGCGGACGGGTGCGGCGCCGGCGCCGGCGGGCCGCCGCCACCTCGGCCTCGACCCGACCGTCGGCAAAGACCACCCCGAGGCGTCCGGCCACGCGGGCCTGACGGGTGCTGAGCACCGGCTCGCCGGTTTCGTCCTCGACCCGGGCGAAACCGCGCTCGAGGGTGCGCTGCGGATCGTGGGCGCGCAAGGTGACCTCGTTGCTGCGGCCGAGCGCCCTGCCGCGGTCCAGCGAGCTCCGCGCCGCCGCCCCGGTGGCGGTGGCGCGGTCCGCCAGTCCGGAGACTGCCGTCTGCCCACCACGGATCGCCCGGTTCACTGCAGGGGAAAGGCTCTTCGAGAGCAGGACGGCGATGCGGTCGCGACGGGTGAGCAGACCGCGCTCGCTTGCCGCGCGCACCTCGCGCGTCTTCTGGTCGAGCACCGAGCGCTGCGCCCGGACCGCTCTGGCCGGGGCGGCAGCACGAGCGGCCAGAGGAGCCGCTCGGGTGGCGATCGCCGAAGCGCCTGCGGACTCGAGTCGGCGTGCGAGGAGGTCGATGTCGCTGCGGGCGCGCGCCAGATCGAAGCCGACGACCGCCTCTGCCGCGTGGGTGGGGGTCGAGCACCTTACCGCCGAGACGTCGTCGATCAGGGTCGTATCGCGCTCGTGCCCGACCGCCGAGTAGACCGGCACCGCGAGCATGGCGACGGTGCGGCAGAGGTCCTCGTCGCAGAACGCCCAGAGGTCGGTCAGGCTGCCTCCGCCGCGACTGACGACAATCGCCTCGACGTCGGCCAGCGCGGCCAGATCGCTGACCGCCCGGGTGATCGCCGGGGCGGCTTTCCGGTCCTGGACCGGAGCGAAGGCCCAGACGATCTCACCGAACCAGCCGCGCCGCTCGAGCCCGGCCAGCAGGTCGTCCCGGGCGGCGCCACCTTCGGCGGTGATCACGCCGATCCGCTTGGGCAGCACCGGCCGCCTCAGCTTCTTCTGAGTTTCGAGCAGGCCCTCCCGCTCGAACTGCTTCCTCAGGGCGGCCAGGCGGGCGAGCAGGTCACCCTCTCCGGCAGGCCTCAGCTCGGTCACCCGGAAGCTGAAGCCGGGCGACGCATTGCGGCCACCCGGGTAGTAGTCGGGCCCGCCCCGAGCGACCACAGCCGCACCGTCGCGCATGCATTCCGGGGGCAGGTCAAGAGCGTCGAGTTCGTTGTTCCAGATCGCGCAGGGCACTCCCCCACGTTCGTCACGCATCTGGAAGTAGGTCTGGACCCGGGTCCGCCGGACGTCGGCCAGTTCGCCGGTCACCTCGACCCGCTCGAGCCCCTGGAAGTCCCGCTTGAGGCGGTTTGCGTACTCGCCCACCGGCAGGGCCGGCCGGCCCCCGGCGGAGGTCGCATCCTCACCGAACCCGGATGCGGCCTGCTCGCCCGGGGTCAGGGAACGGGCTCCTGGTGCCAGTCGCAGGCCCATTCGCGCAGCATCTGAATCGCCGGCCTCAGCGAGCGGCCCTTCTCGGTCAGCTCGTAGGTGACCTTGACCGGCAGTCCGTCTTCGACCGTGCGGGTGATCATCCCGTCCGTCTCAAGCTCTCGCAGCCGCCGGGAGAGCAGCCGGTCGGACAGTCCGGGAACGGCGCGCTTCAGCTCGGCGAAGCGCATGGGGCCGTCAGAAAGAGCCCAGATGATCGCGCCACTCCACCGCTTGCCGATCATCTCGATGGCCGCGTGAAAGTGGGGGCAGACCTCGGTCAGGGCCGAGCGTTCGGCTCCCTCGGGGGCGGTGCCGGTATCAAGAATGCTCCCGGACAAGATGTCCTGAGCTTACAAAACGGGCCGGCCCGGCCCCGGGAAATACCTGCCGCTACCTGGCGCAGGGTCCGGTATCAACCTCGGCCCGGGCGCCGGCAATGATGCGCCGGACGACGTCGTTCGGGATCGCCAGACCCCCGGGTGGGCCTTCGGAGGTCGAGGCGAAGACCGTCCCCAGCACTCTGCCCTGCCGGTCCAGCATCGGACCTCCGGAGTTGCCGCGCCGGACCTGACCGCGCAGGGTCAGCATCTTGCGCTGGAAAGGCCCGGATCCGTAGGCGTCCTCACCGAAGACGTCGCGGGTGATGCCCGCCCTGGCCGGCGTGATCGTCAGCGGACCGTCGTTCGGATATCCGATCACCGCGGCGGAAGTACCCTCGGTCGCCGCGGATAGCATCGGCAGGGCCGGCAGGTCGATCGGTGCCGCGAGAACGGTGATGTCGTTGCGGGGGTTGTAGGCGATCGGCGTGGCGTCGACCAGCTGGCCGTCGTTCGACTCGACCTGGGTGTCGTCCTGCCCGGCCACCACATGGGCGTTGGTCACGATCGTATTCGGGGCGACCACCCAGCCCGAACCCATGATCCCGACGCCACAGGCAGTCCCGCTTATCTTGACCACGGAAGAGCTTGCCCTGCGCACGGCCGGTGAGGCACCGGCACCCGCATCGGGACTCTCGATCGCCCCGGGAGAGGTTGCGAAACTGGGCAGTGGGCCGATCCGGTAGAGCGCCTGGATCAACGGTCCCGAGGGTGGCATCACCTCGTTGATGCCGCCGAGGAGGACCGACCGCTGGACGTCGCGGCGGAGGCTCTCGGTGCCAGGCATGTAGAGGACGACGGCGCCGAAGACCCAGACGATCCCGAGCGCCAGAGCCGACATCAGCAGGGCCCCGCCGATCCCGTCCACGACCTCGCCGAAAGGCCCCCGCACCGCGACCCCGCGCAGGTTGGCCCCGGCCGAGGCGGAGATGGCCAGGGCGAGCGAACCGAACAGGATCGCCCCGAGCAGCGCGAACATCGGGGCATAAGGCGAACTGGACCCACCCTCGAGGATCACGGGGGCCACTCTCGAGCCGAGGGCCGCCCCGACTACAAGCCCCGCAAGGCCCAGCAATCCCACGATCAGGCCCTGCCTGAAGCCCCAGAGGGCGAGCAGGAAGGTGAAGGCGGCGATTACCCAGTCGACTGCGGTCACCAGACCAATCTAGCCACCGCCCGCAACCGGTAGTTTTCAGGTGTTATGAGGACCGCCCCCACACGGCTGGAGCGCCGTCAGCGCCTGAAGACCAGGGCATTGCCACTCGTGGCCATCGCCTTGGCCTCCTTCGTCGCCGGCGCGATCAACGGCTGCCCCGGAAATCCCAATCGCGATGCCGCGGAGCGGTACCTCGAGGCCTGGCAGCAGGGCGACTACGAAGCCATGCATTCCGAACTGAGCACGGTCTCACAGGAGGCAGTGCCGCTGGACCGTTTCACGGAGCGCTACGAAGAGGCCGAAGCCGTGGCGACGCTCGAAGGAATCGAAGCCGGCGAAGCGGGAGGCGACGAGAGCCTGGTCGAGATCCCGGTGACCTCCTCGACCCTGGCCTTCGGCAACATGAACCGGCAGATGGACTTCACCTTCGGGGGGGACGGAATCGCCTGGCAGAGCGGCCTGCTCTTCCCCGGACTCAGGGAAGGCGAGAAGCTCGACCGGCAGACCAGGCTGCCGCAGCGTGCCTCGATTCTGGCGAACGACGGCCAGGTGATGGTCGAAGGTCCCTCCCTGGCGCGGACCTACCCGCTGGGAGACTCGATGATCGACGTCACCGGGACGGTCGGCACCACCGACGATGCGCCCAGCACGGCCCAGATCGCCGCGGGCTTCAGCCCGGGCGAGCCGGTCGGGCAGAGCGGCGTCGAGCTGGCCTACAACTCCCGTCTGGCCGGCAAGCCCGGCGGCACGCTGAGCGCCGTCGCGATCGAAGGCGGCGGTGAAGCCAGGGTGCTGGGCGAAGGCGATCCCGAACGGGCAAAGCCCCTGAAGACCACTATCGACGCCACCCTCCAGTCGGCTTCAGTCTCGGCTCTGGCCGGTCAGTTCGGCGGCGTGGCGGTTCTGGATGCACAGAAGGGAAGCATTCGGGCGCTCGCCGGGGCGGCCTTCTCCGTCCTCCAGCCGCCCGGCTCGACCATGAAGATCGTCACCGCCACGGCCGCGCTCGAGAGCGGAAAGGCCACCCTCGACAGCCAGTACGAGTTCGCGACCTCGGGCGTCGCCGACGGGCGGGAGATCAACAACGCCTACGGCGAGGTCTGCGGCGGCAGCTTCGTCCAGAGCTTCGCCGATTCCTGCAACTCGGTCTTCGCGCCGCTCGGTATGGAGATCGGCGAAGAGCAGCTGACCGGGACCGCCGAGGAATTCGGCTTCAACAAGGTGCCCGCCATCTACAACGAAGAGGGCACCGAAGCGATCGACCCACCCGTGCCGACGATCCCGCAGCCCGGCGAGTACAACAACGAACTCGGGGTCAGCGCGATCGGCCAGGGCAAGGTCCAGGCGACCCCCCTGCTCATGGCCAGCGTCGCCCAGGCGATCGCCCGCGGCGGGGTCACGATGCCGACCCCGATCGCGATCGAGCCTGATCTGCGACCCGAGGCCGAGCCCGTCCGTGTGACCGACCGCCAGACGGCGAGGCAGGTCACCGCTGCGATGGTCGCGGTCGTCACCTCCGGAACCGGCATCGCAGGGGCGATCCCGGAAGCGCAGGTGGCCGGAAAGACCGGAACCGCCGAGGTCGGCCCGCGCGGCGGCGGTGAGGTTGACGAGGACGGCAATCCCGACCTGGTCGAGGACGCCTGGTTCTCCGCCTTCGCGCCGGCCGCCAAGCCGAAGCTCGCCATTGGCGTGATGGTGGTCGATGCCGACGGTGGCGGCGGTACGGTCGCAGCCCCTATCGCCAGCCAGATCCTCTCGGCAGGCCTCTAGGCTTCCCGCCCCGAAGCACGGACGCCATCGCTTGCGGGCGGCGTCCCCAGGCCGACGGCGATCACCGCGGCGACCCCGCCGAGGGTGAGCAGCACCCCTCCGACGACCGGCACGACAAGCTCGAGTCCGAAGCCGGCCAGGCATACCAGCGAGCAGATCGCGAGGGCGGTCCACCACTCCTCGAGGTAAGGGCCACGGCTCCGGGCACTCGGGGCGGAAAGGATCACACCGAGGATCATCAGGGCGAGGCCCACTCCGGCAAGCGGGAACCAGATCGGGGAAAGCAGGGCCAGCACCGCGCCGGCGCCGACTGTGAGTTGGCCGAAAGCCCCGGCCGAAAGACCCCTAGAGGTCGAGCTCAACCGCGGCCCGTTCCTCTTCGCCCTCGAGTTCGAGTTCGACCGGCCTCAGCTCGAGGACCTCGTCGGGAACCAGGTAGAGGAGCAGCGAGGCCTGGATGGGGCCGACCTGCGGAGTAGAGTCGATCTCCGGGAACTGGTCGCCCGGTTCGAGCTCGGCACCAAGGGGCAGCGCGTAGATCGAGTCGCTCGGAATGCTCTCGTAGCGGCCGCCTTCGGTATCGACGATCTCGAAGGACTCGGGAACCTCGTGGGCGACGTCGTCCTTGTTCTTGACCTTGATGAAGACGCCGATGTAGGTCTCGCCGGGCTTGGGAGCAGGCTGGTCCTTGAGGTACTCGCGGTCCTCGACGTCGAACCGGTTGAGCGGCCGGGTGAACAGCACGTTGTACTCGAAGGGCTCGAGCTCGATCGGCTCACCCTCGATGACCACTTCGATCTCTTCCTCCCCGCCGTGGCGCCCTCGGCGCTGTCGTCCGAGCCACAGGCGGTCAGGGCGAAGCCCGCGAAGGCGAAGAGAAGGGCTGCCAGAAGGGCGCGGATCGATCTGGTGTTGAGGAATGTGAGCATGGACTGAGAAGTTTATTCGTCTGGAAGGACTAAAGGATGCCCGTCTTGTAGCGGTTGCCACCTGCGACCCCGGTCTTCTCGGTCGCGATGCGCTCGGCCTCGATCAGCTCGCGCAACCTGCGCACCGCCCGCCGCATCTGCCGGGTGTACCAGCGGGTGCCGCCGGTCAGCCGCTGGACGTAGCGATAGACGCCGTAGGGCTCGATCCAGTACGAAAGCCGGACAACGCTGACTCCACGCGGATCCTCGCCGATCTCCCATTCAAAACCGGTCTTGTTGCGGTTGAGCCTTCCGGTCGCGCCCCGTTCGGAGATCCGGCGGGGTGCTTCCGCCGCGGTGACAGTCGTGTCGTTCCAGGCGGAGTGCCGCTTGAAGCGGAACCTTGCCCCGGCACCGAGGCCCTTCGTATCGAGCCGGAGAAGACGGAAGTCCTCGATCGCGCCCTCGAAAAGCACGGGGCGCGTATTGATGTCGAGCAGGTACTCGAAGATCATCTCGCGCGGCGCGTCGATTTCGGTTTCGGCGTAGACGGGACCCATCGCTGGCGGATTGTACGGGCTGCGGCGCTCCGGCCCGGCTCCGGGGCCGTGGGTAGGGTGTGCGCGTGGCCATCACCATCGCGATCCTCTCCCAGAAGGGCGGCACCGGCAAGACGACGCTGACCCGCTCCCTCGCCGACGGGCTGACCCGTGCCGGGCTGAAGACCCTCGCGATCGACAGCGACCCGCAGGGCAACCTGTCCGAGTACTTCGGAGTTCCGGCTGAAGCCTTCCCGACCCTCGGCGAGGTCCTGGCCGGACGGGAGAAGGCCTTGGACGCGATCCACAACGGCGTGATCCCGGCCAACCTCGGGCTGGCCGAGGCCGAGCTGATGCTGGCCGGCAAGATGGGCCGCGAGCTGACCCTGCGCAGTGCCCTGCGAGAGCCCAAGCGTCAGTACGACGTCATCCTGATCGACTGTCCTCCCACTCTCGGCCTGCTGACCGTGAACGCCCTGGTCGCCGCCGACCGGGCGATCCTCTCGACCGAAGCCGAGCACTTCTCCGAGCAGGGAGCCGAGCAGGCGATGGAGGTGATCAACCTCGCCCGGGAGAACCTCAACCCGGACCTCGAACTGCTGGGCATCATGCTGAACATCGCCGACATGCGGACCAGGCACGCCCGGCAGACCCTCGATCTGCTGCGCGAGGAGTTCGGCGACCTGGTCTTCGACACCGTGATCCGTCGTTCGATCGTCTACCCGGAATCGGCCCGGGCGGGCAAACCGATCTACGCGTTCAAGCGCCGCAAGGCACTCGACTACGCCCGCCTGACGGTCGAGGTGCTCGAACGACTCGAGCTCCCGGATCCGCTGAAGAAGGCGCGTGCGACCGTGGCCGAGCTCGAACCGAAGGCCTGAACGGACTCAGGGGCCGAGGATCGCCGCCCAGACCAGGCCGCCCGATACCGCGATGAAAGAGAGGATCGCGAGACCGCGGTACAAGAGCATCTTCTCGGCCGCGGGGTTGAAGGCGAGCGGGATGAACAGGGCGGGGTTGGTGACCGTGCCGAAGATCAGCATCGCCTGAAGCAGCGCCGGCGGATCGGAGACCACCAGGCCGACCGCGATCAGGATCAGGCCCATCATCAGGAAGTCGAGATGGACCTGGAGGATGCGGCGAGGCTGGGCCACCCCGATTCGTTTCAGCCATTCCGGTTTCTCCGACCGGACCACCATCGCCCAGCCGAGCAGCGCACCGATCGCCAGCTCGATCAGACCCACCTGCAGCAGGAGATCCAATTCCTCAGAGCTCCGGAACGTCGGCGCCCAGCGGACTGAAACCCACCCGGCGGACCTCGGCCCAGTCGGCGCAGCGCTCCTTCAGCGTGGCGCTGACCATGCCTGTCTCCTGCCAGCCGGTCCAGACCAGCACGGTCGGGCCGGCCCCGGAGATCGTCGCACCGATCGCGCCGAGCGAGGAGGCCGTCTCGACAACCTCCATCGAGCGGGGGAACAGGTGACGGCGCCGGTCCTGGTGGATCCGGTCGCGGATCCCCAGACCGATGAGGTCGTAGTCGCCGGAACTGAGGCCGAGTGCCAGGTGAGCCGCAGCCGACGCGTTGGCGACCGCGTCGCCGAGCGGCACCTCCGCCGGAATAGCCTGCCGGGCGAGCGAGGTCGAGACCGTTTCCCTGGGGATGACCAGCACTCCCTCCAGTCCCTCCGGGGAGTCGATCCGGGTCGCGACCAGGTCGCTGCCGGAGCCGGAGCAGACCACGAAGCCTCCGCAGATCGCCGCGGCGACGTTGTCGGGGTGGCCTTCGAGTTCGGTTGCCCGCTCGAGAAGCTCCTGCCGCTCCAGCCCCAGTTCGTACATGTGGTCGGCGGCGACCAGGCCGGCGACGATCGCGGCGGCGCTCGAACCCATGCCGCGGGCCAGCGGTATCTCTCCACCGATCCGGAAACTCAGGCCGTCGGCTGGGTGAAGAGTCTCGAAGGCGCGGACCACGAGGTTGTCGCGCCCGGTGGAGACATCGAGCTCGCACTCGACCGAGAACGAGCCGGTCTCGCTCACTTCCAGCTCGAGGTGGACGTCGAGTGCGACCGCCATGACGTCGTAGCCCGGGCCCAGATTGGCCGAGGAGGCCGGTACCCGGACGAGTCGGTGGCGGTCGGTCACGGGTCGAAAGGTATTGCCTCTGGGCCGTCGCGGTCTTGTGAGGGGTCCTGCCCTCACCGCAGAACGCCGGCGGGCCCGAGGGTTCATGATGGCCTGATGCTCGAATCCCCCTCCGACGGCGACGGCGGCCTCTCTCGCGGCGACGACGCGCCGGCCCTGAAGATCACCGACCTGACCAAGCGTTACCCGACCGGTACCGAGGCCCTGCGAGGCGTTTCGCTCGAGGTCGGCTCGGGTGAGTTCTTCGGCCTGCTCGGCCCCAACGGTGCCGGAAAGTCGACCTTGATCCACTGTTCGACCGGCCTCGCCTCGCCCACCTCCGGCTCGATCCGGATATTCGGCAATGACGCCGTTGACGGCTATCAGGCAGCCCGTGAGGCGGTCGGCCTGGCCCCGCAGGACCTCAACCTCGACTGGTTCCTGACCGTCGAGGAGACGCTGGACTTCCACGGTGGCTACTTCGGAATGAAGAAGAACGACCGCAGGGAACGGGTCAAGGAACTGCTCGACGCCTTCACGCTGACCGAGAAGAAGGACGAGCGCACCCGCACGCTTTCCGGCGGAATGAAGCGCCGGCTGGTCCTGGCCCGGGCGCTGATGCATCGCCCGAGGCTGCTGATCCTCGACGAGCCGACCGCCGGGGTCGACGTCGAGTTGCGCCTCGAGCTCTGGCAGTACGTCCAGCGGGTCAATACCGAGGGTACGACGATCCTGCTGACCACCCACTACCTCGAAGAAGCCGAGCAGCTCTGCAGCCGGATCGCCTTCATCAACGGGGGGAAGATCGTCGCCGAAGGTTCGAGCCGGGAGCTCGCCGCCGAGTTCCAGGTGGAGAGCCTCGAGGACGCCTACCTCGAGCTGGTCGGACGCAAGGAGCTCTCCCGCGCCAAGGCGATCGCCCTGGCCGAGGCGGAAGGCAGGGAGCTCGGATGAACCCGACCATGATCCGCCTCAGCGCGCTGACCCGGCGTGAGGTGAGCCGCTTCATGAAGATCAAGGGCCAGACGATCGGCGCCCCGCTGCTGGAGACCTTCCTCTACATCACGGTCTTCGGTGCCGCCCTGGGAACCCGCGTCGGCCAGCTCGACGGGGTCGACTACGTCGTCTTCGTGACCCCCGGCCTGATCATGATGGCCTGGGCGCTGAACGCCTTCTCGAACAACTCGTCCTCGATCCTCCAGCAGAAGTTCCAGCGGGCGATCGACGACCAGCTCTCGTCCCCCTCCTCCCCCTTCCAGCTGCTGCTCGCTTTTTCGCTCGGCGGATTCCTCCGCGGCATGATCATCGCCGTGGTGACCTTCTTCGTCGCCAGCCTGCTGATCGACCTGCCGGTTGACCACGCCCTGGTCCTGGTCAGCTCGCTGCTGCTGGTCGGCTTCTTCTTCTCCCAGCTCGGGGTGCTGGTCGGCATCCGGGCCGAACAGTTCGACGACGTCTCCTTCGCCCAGACCTTCATCCTCACGCCGCTGATCTTCCTCGGCGGGGTTTTCTACTCCTCCGCCCTGCTGCCGGAGCCCTGGCAGACGATCACCCACTTCAACCCGGTCTTCTACATGATCAACCTGGTCCGCTACGGGTTTCTCGGGACCTCCGACGTAGACGTCGCCGTATCCCTGCTGGCCCTGGTCGCAGCCACCGCCGCGCTCTTCGCTCTCAACCACCAACTGTTCAAACGCGGCTACCGCCTGCGGGCCTGACTGCCCCGCGGCCGGGCGCACTGCGGGGCGGGTCGAGGGAGGGTGAGTATGGGTTGGCGGGGTAGGCGCGAACCCTCCCTCGGGCCCGCCCCCTGGCGCTGCTCAGTCGAAGACGGCGTGCTCGACCGCGGTGATGTCGTTGGCGCAGTTGATCACCGAGGGGGCGGTTGAAAGTGCTGTGTCGGGGTCCTTGAGGCCGTGGCCGGTGAGAACGCAAACGACGGTCTCGGGCTTGTCCGCTCCGTCGACCGTCTGGAGGCCGTGGGTCAGCAGCCCGGCGACCGAGGCGGCCGATGAGGGCTCGCAGAAGACGGCCTCGTTGGCGGCGAGCCAGCTGTAGGCGTCGAGGATCTGCTCGTCGGTGACCGCGGCGACCCGGCCGCGTGAGGTGTTGAAGGCGTTCATCGCCTCCTCCCAGCGGGCCGGGCTGCCGATCCGGATCGCCGAGGCGACGGTCTCGGGCTTCGCCACGGGCGCGCCTTCGACCAGCGGGGCGGCACCGGCGGCCTGGAATCCGTACATGATCGGCGCCGTGTCCCACTCCTGGAAACCCTTCCAGTAGGCGGTCACGTTGCCGGCGTTCCCGACCGGGATCGAGAGCGCGTCGGGCGGGCCGCCGAGCTCTTCGATCAACTCGAAAGCAGCTGTCTTCTGGCCTTCGATCCGGTACGGATTGACCGAGTTGACAAGTTCGATCGGGTGGCGTTCGGCCAACTCGCGCACGATCACCAGGGCGTCGTCGAAGTTGCCTTCGAGAGCGATCACCCGGGCGCCGTGGATCAGTGCCTGGGCCAGCTTGCCGATCGCGATCTTGCCCTCTGGCACGATCACCGCCCCGGTCAGCCCGGCGCGCACCGCATAGGCGGCGGCACTGGCGGCGGTATTGCCGGTGGAGGCGCAGATCACGGCTTCGGCACCCCGGCCCTTGGCCCTCGATACGGCGACGGTCATCCCACGGTCCTTGAAAGAGCCGGTCGGGTTGGCCCCTTCGATCTTCAGGAATACATTGGCTCCGACCCGCTCGGACAGGCGGGGCGCCGGGACCAGCGGAGTCGAGCCCTCGTTTATCGAAACGACGGGATCTCCCGGCTCGAGCGGGATGTAGTCGCGATATCTCTCGATCAGTGGCTGAGGCATCGGGTTCCTATACGAACACTTCTTCGATCACGCGGATGAAGCGCGGTTTGGACCGCAGCGAGCCGAGCCTGCCGATCTCTTCGACGGCATCCATGAACCGGGACTCAGGGCAGCGGTGGACCACCATGACGAGGCGGGCGTCGTTGCCGATGCCCTTCTGGACCACGCTCTTGACCGAGATGGCGCCGTCGGAGAGCATCTTCGCCACTTCGGCCAGGACGCCGGGTTCGTCGGCGACCTCGAGGTGCAGGTAAAAGGACGACTCGACGTCGGTGAGCACCGGCAGGTCGTTCTTCGCCTGGTGGACCGGCGCGTCACCGGAGATGACCGAGACCAGGTCGCCGAGCACGGCAGCGGCCGTCTCGAGCCCGCCTGCCCCGGGGCCCGACATCGTGACCTCGGTGATCTCGGGCGCCTCGACCATCACCGCGTTGAAAGGTCCGTTGATCGGAGCGAGCGGATGACCCGGATACAGGAAGCAGGGGAAGACCCTGACCGTGATGCCTTCGTCGAAGCGCTCGGCGACTCCGAGCAGCTTGAGCGACAGCCCGAGCTCTTTGGCGTAGGCGAGGTCGTCCGGCTGGACCGACTCGATCCCTTCGAATGGGACCTGCTCGAACTCGACCGGGGTATGGAAGGCGAGCCGGGCAAGGATCGCCATCTTGGCCGCGGCGTCGGCACCGTTGACGTCGTCGGTCGGATCGGCTTCGGCGTAGCCGAGCTCCTGCGCCCGGGCCAGCACGTCTTCGTAGGAAGCACCGGTCGAAGCCATCTCGGAGAGGATGAAGTTGGTGGTGCCGTTGACGATCCCGAAGACCTTGTTGAACTCGACCGCGCCGAAGCTCTCCTGAACGACCCGGATCACCGGTACGACGCCCGCCACGGCCGCTTCGAAGCGGAGCTGGACGCCTGACTCCTCGGCCGCGGCGAAAAGCTCCGCCCCGTGCTGGGCCAGCAGTTGTTTGTTGGCGGTGATCACCGGCTTTCCGGCCCGGAGCGCGGCGAGCACGTGGTCCCGTGCGGTCGTCGTGCCGCCCATCAGCTCGACGATCACGTCCGCTTCGGCCAGGATCTGCTCGAACTCTCCCTCGCTGGTGGTCAGCACACCGCTGATCCCGACCTGTTTTCCGGTGGCCGAACCGACCGCCGGCGCCCGGTCCTCGAGCAGCTTCACGAAGGCTCCCCCGACCGTGCCGCGGCCGAGCAGCCCGATCCGGACCGGCCCTCCGCCGGCGCTCATGCGTCCCTCGCCAGCAGGTCGTCCCAGGTCTCACGGCGGACCACGACCTCGGCCTCGCCGTCTTCGCAGAAGACCACGGGCGGCCTCGGCATGCCGTTGTAGTTGTTGGCCATGGCGTGGCCATAGGCGCCGGTCGCCGGGGTGATCAGGATGTCGCCCACATGGGGATCGGCAAGTGCCACGTCACGGACCAGAATATCCCCGGACTCGCAGTGCGAGCCGGCGATCGTCGCGACGGTCTCGGCGGGCCGGCCGGCCCGGTTGGCGATCGAGGCCTCGTACTTGGCGTTGTAGAGCATCGGCCGGAGGTTGTCCGACATGCCGCCGTCGACCGAAAGGTAGGTCCGGATGCCCGGGATCTCCTTGATCGTTCCGACGGTGTAGAGCGTCACTCCGGCGTTACCGACCAGCGAGCGGCCGGGTTCGATCAGGATCTTGACCTCCCGCCCGAAGAACTCCCGCACGGCCTCGATCTTCAGGTCGACGTAGCTCTCGATCTTCGGCGGCTCGTCTTCGGTCTCGTAGGAGATGCCGAGCCCGCCACCGAGGTCGAGCATGCGGCACCAGTCGCCCTTGAGCCCGGCCAGTGACTGGACCGCCAGCCGGAAGGGCTCGATCTCGAAGATCTGCGATCCGATGTGGAAGTGGAGTCCGACCAGGTTGAGCTTCGGCGATCCAAGGGTCCGCCTGATCGCCCTCTCAGCGGTTCCGTCCTCCAGGCCGAAACCGAACTTGGAGTCGAGCTGGCCTGTCTGGATGTAGGTGTGGGTCGAAGGCTTGATGCCCGGCGTGACCCGGATCATCACGTCCTTTGTGTCCTCCAGCACGCGCTCGCAGCGCTCGATCTCGTCGAAGGAATCGAGGATCAGGTGACCGACCCCCGCCTCTTCGGCCAGCTTGAGTTCGGCGTCGGTCTTGTTATTGCCATGCATGTAGATCAGCGCCGGGTCGTATCCGGCGGCGAGGGCCATGGTGAGCTCGCCGCCGGAGGCGACATCCACCGACAGCCCCTCCTCGGCGAACAGGCGATAGGCGGCAGTGACCGGCAGCGCCTTGCTCGCGTAGAGCACCTCGAACTCGTCGGTCCGGGTGGTGAAGGCGTCGATGTAGGCCCGGGCCCGGTTGCGCATCTCGGACACCGAAAAGACATAGGTCGGGGTACCGAATTCGTCGGCGAGATCGACCACGTCGCAGCCGGCGATCTCGAGGTGACCGCGATCATTCGTCTTTGTCCCGACCGGGTAAGGCATCGCCGCCATTCTTACGACTTCCGCCGAGCGGTACGGTTTGCTTCGTGCCTGCCTCGGGAAGACAGCCGATCAACGCCCCTCCGGGAGCGCCCAACTCCTCCGGCGTGCCGTGGGTCGGTCTCGGCATCCTGCTGGTCCTGACACTGATCCTGGCCGCTTTCGTCGCCTACTTCTTCTTCGACGTCGGGGCGGAATCCGAAAGCTCCACCACGGTCGTCGACGGCGGCTCCGAGACGGCTCCCGAACCACCCGCCGCCGGCCAGGTCGAGGGCGCCACGGTCAACTCGCTCGGCTATCCGGTGGTCGCGACCCGCAATACGACCCGGATCAGCGGCTCCGATCCGGTCGACATCTCACTTGCCGCCGCGCTCGCTTCCTTCCCGACCACCGGTCCGGGCACCCCTCCCTCGGCTGTCGCCGTGGTCGCCGACGACGACTGGCAGGCCGGCATCGTCGCCTCCAGCTTCAGCAACCCTCCGATCGGAGCGCCAGTCCTGCTGGCCCCGTCCGGAACGCTTTCGGGGGACGGACTGAGCGTGATCAACCAGCTCGAACCGAACGGCTCACCGACGACCGGTGGCAACGAGGTATTCACCTTCGGCGCCGTCGCTCCGCCCGCCGATTTCAAGGTGAGGCAGGTCAAGGGATCGGATCCGGCAACGCTGGCGGTGCGAGCGGCAGAGCTCAGGGCGCGACTGGATGGCGGCCCGCCCGACGCCTTCGTCGTCGTCTCCTCCGAGAACGCCGAGTTCTCGACCCCCGCCGCGACCTGGGCGGCCCGCTCCGGCGACATCGTCCTCTTCAGCGGCACCGAGGAGGTGCCGAAGGCGACGATCGACTTCCTCAAGCGCAAGGAGAACGCCGACGTGCCGGTCTTCGTGGTCGGCCCGCCCGAGGCCGTATCGGCGGCGGCCCTCGAGCAGCTCACCGAGGTGGCCGAGGGGGTGGAGCGCGTCTCCGGAAGCGATCCCGCCGCGAACTCGGTCGAGCTGGTCCGCTTCTCGAGCGGGCTGTTCGGCTGGAACCTGAACGATCCGGGACACGGCTATACGGTCGCGCGCGCCGATCGGCCGATGGACGCGATCGCCGCGACCTCACTCTCGACCAACGGCACCTGGCCCGCCCTGCTGCTGACCGACAGCAGCGACGAACTCCCCGAAACCGTGCTCAACTACCTGCTCGACGTCAAGCCCGGCTACGACACCGACCCGACCCGGGCCCTCTACAACCACGTCTGGATAATCGGAGACGAATCACTAGTCGACGTCGACCAGCAGGCCGTGATCGACGATGCAGCCGAACTGACTCCTGTAGAAACCGTGGGCAGCGCTCCCTGAGCCGAAGCGCCGGCCCCTGAACCATGAACGAAAGCCAAGCATGAGCGAAACCGAACATCTGGGAGTACTCGACTCCGGCAACCCGGTCACCCCGGAGGACATCCGCGAGCTGACCGGTGCCGTCACCCCCCACTTCTCCCTTCAGATCCGCAACCGCGTACGGCGCATGATCGAACCGCTCGCAGCCGACGACCCGGCAAGGATCGTCGGCGAACGCGAGATCGCCCGGCTCGAGGCCCTGTCGCAGAACAGCGGCCAGCCAAGGACCCCGGGCGACCCGACCTGACCCGGTCGCACCCACGCTCCGCGGCACCCGTGTAGCCTCGGTTCCATGAGCGAAGAAAACCGCCGTTTCCTGCTGGCCGAGCGCCCGACCGGGCCTGTGGACGAGAACACCTATGACCTGGTCCGCGAACCGGTCCCCGAGATCGGCGAGGGCGAAGCGCTGGTCCGGATCAGGAGCATCTCTATCGACCCGACCAACCGGACCTGGATCGGCGAGGAACCGACCTACCTGCCTCCCGTGGCGATCGGCGAGGTGATGCGCGCGCTCGGCCTGGGCGAGGTGGTCGAATCGAAGAACCCGAACTACCCCGTAGGTGCCCTGGTCAACGGGCTGACCGGCTGGCAGGACTATGTCGTGACCAGCGACGAGATGCCGCTGATGGTGGTTCCGGACGGGGTCGAAGCCACACCGGCTCAGCTCCTGGGCACGATGGGCATGACCGGCTGCACCGCCTACTTCGGCATGCTCGAGATCGGTGAACCGAAGGAAGGCGACACCGTCGTCGTCTCGGCCGCCGCCGGAGCGGTCGGCTCGGTCGCCGGCCAGCTGGCGAAGATGAAAGGTGCGCGTGTTGTCGGGATCGCCGGTGGACCGGAGAAGTGCGCCTTCCTGACCGACACCCTCGGTTTCGACGCCGCGGTCGACTACAAGGCCGACGACTGGCGCGCGCAGCTCAAGCAGGCGACCCCCGACGGGATCGACGTCAACTTCGAGAACGTCGGCGGCGAGATCATGGAGGCGGTGATGGCCCGGCTGAACGTCGGCGCCCGCATGGTCCTCTGCGGGCTGATCTCCGGCTACAACGACAACGAGCCGCCGCCCGGTCCCCGCACCTTCGGCAACCTGCTGATCAAGCGGGTGAAGCTCCAGGGCTTCATCATCCTCGACTACTACCCGCGCTTCGGCGAAGCGATCAGGGACCTCTCCAAGTGGCTCGCAGAGGGCAAGATCCGCTCCGAGGAGACGGTGGTCGAAGGCTTCGAAGAGCTGCCGAACGCACTCAACATGCTCTTCGCGGGAGAGAACATGGGTAAGCTGGTCGTTCACATTTCAGACTGACCCGTCTTTCACGTAAAGGTCGACGGGCAACGACGGAGGACATCGAATGGAAGGCAGTACCAGCAGGAACCCGCTCAAGATCGCGTTGCTTGCGATCGGCGTCGGACTCGCATCGCTGACGATCGCAGCCTGCAGCAGTGGCGGCGGACTTTCGGAAGGCAGCGAAGAGTCGACCACCGCCACGGCTGGCGAGCAGACCGGCAAGCTGAAGATCTCCAACTGGCCGCTCTACATCGACAAGCAGACGATCAAGGACTTCGAGAAGGAGACCGGGATCCAGGTCGAGTACGTCGAGGACGTAAACGACAACGACGAGTTCTTCGGCAAGGTTCAGCCGCTGTTCAGCCAGGGCGACGCGGGAGGCCGCAGCATCGCGGTGACCAGCGACTGGATGTCCTCCAAGATGCACAAGCTCGGCTACGTCCAGAACCTCGACAAGGCTGAGCTTCCGGTTGTCGAAGAGAACATGATCGACGACCTGCGCAACCCGACCTTCGACCCGAACCGTGACTTCACGGTGCCGTGGCAGTCGGGCATGACCGGACTGGTGGTACGCGAGGACCTCGCGCCCGACGTCAAGTCGATCAACGACCTGTGGGATCCCCAGTACAAGGGCAAGGTGACCGTGCTGCGGGAGATGCGCGACACGATCCCGATGATGCTGAAGGCGAACGGAATCGACCCGGCCGACGCGACCACCGAAGACTGGCTCGAACAGATCGACGAGCTCCAGAAGCAGGTCGACAGCGGCCAGATCCGTCAGTTCACCGGCAACAACTACATCCAGGACCTGGCAAAGGGCACGGTCGTCGCGGCGATCGGCTGGTCCGGAGACGCGGTCCAGGCCCAGTTCGACAACAAGAACATCCAGTACGTCCAGCCGACCGAAGGCTGCGCGCTCTGGTCGGACAACATGATGATCCCGGCCGGGGCCCCTGATACGGCGGCCGCGTACGAGTTCATGAACTACGTCTACGAGCCCGAGAACATGGCCCAGATCGTCGAATGGGTCAACTACATCAGCCCGGTCAAGGGCGTCAAGGAGATCCTGCTCGACAAGGACCCGTCGCTGGCCGACAACGAGCTGATCTTCCCCTCGGACGAGTTCCTGGCCAACTGCTTCACCCAGGACTCCCCTCCCGGGGACGACGAAGCGGTACGGGAAGTCGAGAACGCGTTCCAGAACGTGGTCAACGGCTGAGTTCGCATCGCTGCGACCGCAGCCTCGGGTTCAGGTAACCCGGCGGCCCTTCGCCCACCCGGGCGGAGGGCCGTTTTTTTGTGCTCAACCGAAGGGCTGGCCGGCAGAGATGAGCATCGGCTCGCTCACGTTGGACTCGGTCCAGTCGGCGATCCAGTCGAGAGTCTCGCCGGGCGCCTCCTCCTGGGGGTGGTGGGCAATTCCCTCGAGAACCCGGGTGTCCGCCCCGGGAAAGACCCGCAGCAGTCCCTTCATCGAGTACTTCGGAGGCACCATGCGGTCGTACTCCCCCCACAGGCCCGCCACCGGCCCTTCGTAGGGGCTCTCCCGGAACCGGTCCCTGGACAGCTCCCGCAGCAGGTGCATTCCGTTCTTGATCCCGGGCACCATGTCGTTCCGGGATTCGACCAGTCTCTCGATCAAGCCGTCAGATGGATCGTGGTGGTGGGAGAACAGGTTTCGGTAGGTGAGGTTGACCAGGGGGCGGAAGCGCATCGCCCGCGGTGCTGTCTGGCCGAGGATGAACTCCATCTCGGGCCGAGCGAGAATCTGGGCCAGCGGGATGCGGCTGTATCCGGCCGGTGCGATCACCGTCAGGGCCCGGACCCGATCAGGCTGCCTCGCGGCCAGCGCCGAAGCCAGGGCACCGCCGAGCGAGTGGCCGAGCAGGAAGTAGCTGTCGAGGTCGAGCCTCTTGAGAGCCCGATCGAAAAGCCCCTGCCACTTCCAGATGTCGTCGCCGGCGAGCGAGCTGTGGCCGAAGCCGGGCAGGTCGAAGGCCAGGGTCGGTCTCGATATCGACCGCGCAAACGGGTCCCAGCTCTCCGCACAGTCCATGAAGCCGTGAAGCATGACCACCGGATGGCCGCGCCCGGTGGTCCGCCGATAGGCCAGGCTCGCCTTGCCCACCGTGACCTCTTCTTCGACGATCCTGCTCATCGGAACCTCAGGGCTGGGTGCCGAAGGTCTCGATTATGCGCTCGTTGTATTCCGAGACCTGTTCGTTAGGGATGAAGTAGGTCGGAGCGCCGGGGAAGACAGCGTCCGCGAAGGGGGCGATCTCTTCGACCTTGGCCCGCACCTTGTCCGGCGTCCCGACCGCGCAGTAGTGCTCGACCATCTCGTCCGTGATCGCCCCGGCCACACCCTCGATATCGCCCTTGCGGAAGGCGGCAGCCGCATCGGCGGCGTTCTGCCCGAAGTCGTGGTGGTCGAAGAGCGGCAGGTAGGTCTTGACGGTCGAGTAGAAGGCCAGCGTGCGGCGGGCGGCGTCGAGGCCGCGCTCGTAGTCGTCGTCGATCGCCACACAGATGCTGGGCAGGAAGGTGAAGTCCTTGCGGTCGCGCCCGGACCGTGAGAGGCCGAGTTCGAAGTTGGGCACGATGACCTCCTCGATCCAGCTGGCCGAGCAGATCAGGTGCCCGATCAGGCCGTCGGCGACATCGCCGGCCATCCTGCACATGCCCTTCTGCACGGCCGCCGTGTAGATCGGGATCTCGGCCCGGACCGGAGGGGTCGAGCGATACCAGCCCTTGATGTCGATGTCGTAGTACTCACCCTTGAAGGCGGCCGGCTCACCCGCCGCGGCAGCCCGGATGATCTCGCGCACCGCCTGGATGGTCTCCCGCAGATGAGGTGCGGGCCTGCCGTAGTCGGCGTTGTGCCAGGTCTCGATCAGCCGCTTGACCCCCGGTCCGAGGCCGAGACGGAAACGCCCACCGGAAATCTCGTCGATGTCCATCGCGCTCATCGCCATGGTCATCGGGCTCCTCACGAAGCCCCAGGCGATCGAGGTGCCGATGTCGGCCTTCTCGGTCTGGCTGGCCAGCCAGGTGGTCTGGGTGAAGGCGTTGCGGAATAGCTCGATCGCCCAGACAGAATCGAAGCCTGCCTGCTCGGCCTGCCGGGCCATCTCGGCCATGTCCCCGGGCGTATCTCCCATCGCCCCGATCGCCACGCGATCCATTGCACTCATGTCTTGAGGCTATAGGGCGGCCCGGAGGTCCGGCACGATGCAGGACCCCCACTCTGGCCACGGTTTACACCCCATATCGAGGGAAACCGTGGCCAGAACGGGTAAGGGGCGCGGCGCGTGCCGGCCGGCCCCGGTCCGGATCAGACGCGTTCGATCAGGGTGCCGGTGCCGATTCCGCCGCCACAGCACATCGTGACCAGGCCGATCTGCTTGTCGTCGCGCTCCATCTCGTGGAGCAGCGTGGTCAGCAGCCGGGCACCGGTCGAGCCGAGCGGGTGGCCGATCGCGATCGCTCCACCGTTGACGTTGACCTTGTCCATGTCCGGGTTCAGTTCGCGCTGCCAGGCGACGACCACCGAAGCGAAGGCTTCGTTGATCTCGACCAGGTCGATGTCGTCCATGGTCATCGAATTACGCTCGAGCAGCTTCCGGGTCGCCGGGATCGGTCCGGTCAGCATCATCACCGGGTCGACTCCGACCGCGGTCTGGTCGAGAATCTTCGCCCGTGGCTTCAGCCCGAGCTCATCGGCCTTTTCGCGGCTCATCAGCAGGATCGCCGCGGCGCCGTCGGAGACCTGAGAGGCGTTGCCGGCGGTCACCTTGCCGTCCTCCTTGAAGACGGTCTTCAGGCCGGCCAGGGCCTCCATGGTCGTGCCCGGGCGGATGCCCTGGTCGGTGGTGTAGGTATCGCCGTTGACCGAGACCGGGGCGATCTCGCGCTCGAAGCGGCCTTCTTCAGTGGCCTGCTGGGCACGGGCGTGGGACTGGACACCGAGAGCGTCGAGTTCCTCGCGGGAGATGTCCCACTTGTCGGCGATCATCTCGGCCGAGAGGCCCTGGTTGACCAGGTTGTACTGCTTCATCAACTCGGGCGAGTAGCCGAAGCCGTACTCCTCCATGACCTTGAAACTGTCGGCGAAGGAGATGTGGCCCATGTGCTCGACGCCGCCGCCGATCATCACGTCATGAACGCCAGAGGCGATCATCGCGGCGGCGTAGTTGACCGCCTGCTGGGCGGAGCCGCACTGGCGGTCGATCGTCGTCGCGGGGGTCTCGATCGGGAAGCCGGCCTCCAGCCACGCGTTGCGGCCGATGTTGAGGCTCTGCTCACCGAACTGCTGGACGCAGCCGGCGACCACGTCTTCGACGATTCCCGGCTCGATACCGGCCCGCTCGACTACTGACTTGTAGGCGTGGGCCAGCAGGTTCGAAGGATGCAGGTCCTTGTAGTAGCCCTTCTCCTTATGACCACGGCCGACCGGTGTACGGACCGCCTCCACGATTACTACTTCGCGTCCGCCGAACTTGCTCATCAAAAACCTTTCGTAAGAATCCAGATCGAATACCCGCGGGACGCGGGAAGCTTGCCTGCAGGTTACCCGATTGACTAGTCAGTCAAGATCGGTCCGGGACCTTTCGACAGCCTGAAAATCCGTAAGGTGAAGCCATGGAACCCAACCCTCACAGGGAGCTGGCCGTCGCCGGAAGCGGCGCGATCGCAACCGGACTCGCGGCGCTCGCATCGGCGGGCTGCGACCAGGTGTGGCTGCTCGCCAGGAGTGAGAGTTCGGCCGAACGGGCGCGCGGCGAGTTGAACTCCGCCTGCCCGCGGGTGGACGGCGGCGATGCCGGCCGGGTCCGGGTGACAACAGACGCAGCCGATCTCTCGGGCGCGACCCTCGCTGTGGAGGCGATCGTCGAGGATCCCGAGGCCAAGGCGACCCTCCTCAGCCGGCTCGGCGAGGCAGCGCCGGACGCCGACCTGGCGACCACGACCTCCTCCCTCTCCGTCTCGGAGCTGGCCGCGGCCTGCGGACACGCCGACCGCCTCTTCGGGCTGCATGTCTTCAACCCGGTTCCGGTGATGCGGCTGGTCGAACTCTGCCTGCCGGAGCAGCTCAACCCGGGGATCGGCGAGCGCGCGGAGGCCTGGTGCCGCAGTGCGGGCAAGACCCCGGTGACGGTGCCCGACAGCTCCGGATTCGTGGTCAACCGCCTGCTCTTCCCCTACCTCTTCGACGCGGTTCGGCTTCAGGAGCGCACCGGAATGCCCTCCGAGGACGTCGATACCTGCATGTCGCTGGGGCTGGCCCATCCGATGGGCCCCCTGGCGCTGCTCGACCTGGTCGGCCTCGATGTAGCTGTGGCGATCAGCGACGCGCTCCATGCCGAGTCGGGCAATCCGGAGCATCTGGCCCCGGACTCAGTCAGGACGAAGGTAGCCGCCGGTGAACTCGGTCAGAAGTCGGGCCGGGGCTTCCACGACTACGGCTGAGCCGGTTGGGCCGCTCAGGCCAGGGCGTTGATCTGCGCCGCAAGCTCGAAGTCGGCCGCTGTGAGGCCACCCTCGGAGTGAGTCGAGATCGAAACCGTGACCGTGTTCCACGAGATCGCGATGTCCGGGTGGTGACCCATCTTCTCGGCCGGAGCAACAATGGCATCGACGAACTTCACCGAGCCGACGAAGTCGTCGAGCTTGAAGTCGCGGACGATCTCGTCGCCCTTTCGATGCCAGCCGTCCAGAGAGGCGAGGCTTTCGGTTATCTGCTGATCGTTGAGGAGGGCCATAGGACAGATGCTACGCCCTGCTGCCGGATTCGATGGCCGGGATCAGCAGGCCGTGTCTGATTCGCAGCAGAGTGGACAGGATCTGAACCTGTGGGCTTCGGTTTCGTTCAGGTCAAGTCAGCTGACCTGCTGAGAACCCGATCCGAGGTCGCGGATGCTCACCAGCAGTTCATTCCCGGCGCCGTTACCAGTGGGGACCCGAAAGCGGACCAGGCTCCGGCACTGAGCTGGAGCTACCTCATCGCCCCGATCTGCTCGCCGGTCTTGGCGCCGGCATTTCTGGAGGTCACCATCAATCCTTCGGGTGAACGTGCTGGCGATCGGTTGCGGCTCCAATCGGTAAGCCCGTGCCGGTTTCTGAGCCTCGTGCCCTCAGCGCTTGAGACCTGTGCGGATTTCTTCTCTGTTTCGCGCACCGTTGCTTGAGGTAGCTGTGACCACAGCGGTGACCGTGCCGGACAGCTTTCCGCGCTTCAGCTTCCTGTAGAGGCGTCGTTTCATGGTGGTCCTGATCACCCGGGTCTTGCCGGTGGCGATCTTCTTCTTGCTGAACCTGCCGACCCCGTTGAAGATCCGGCTGCCGATGTCGAAGCGGACCTGGACCTTGCGGATCCTGCACGTGCCGTCCACGCACTTGACCTTGGCCGCCTTGATCACCCGGTTGCTCTTCACCCGGCGCGGCGTTCTGCCGGGGCGCTCGATCCTTGGCCTGCCCCTGTCGTCTGCGATTCCTGAAAGCGGAACAGTCAGCGGCGATGTGAGTCCGTTGTGGCGGATCTCGAGCGTTGCGCTCCTGGCGCCGGTGGCCGAAGGTGCGAAGCGCACCCCGACCTCGCAACTGCCCGCAGACGGCACGCTCTCTGCCGTGCAGTCGTCGACGGCGACCAGGAAATCGGCTCGATCGGCCCCGGTCGTGAGGACCCGGTCCACCAGCAGGGGGTAACCGGGAGTCGAGTTGGTGACCGTCACGGTCCGAGCGGAGCTCAGGGTGCCGACGGTCTGGGAGGGGAAGCTGACGCTGTCAGGGGCGGCGGACGGTTCGGGGCTGCCGTCTCCGAGCAGGATCGAGAAGGTATCTGAATCGAAGTTGACCACGGCCAGGTCGGGCTTGCTGTCACGGTTGAAGTCATTGCTGGTCAGCGATCGGGAAGTCGATCCGGTGGCGAAGTCGATACTGGCCGCGAAGCTGCCGGTGCCATCGCCGAGCAGGACCGAGATGGAGTTGGGGCCGATGCTGGCCAGGGGGCCGATGTTCGCCACGGCCAGGTCTGGCCTGCTGTCGCCATTGAAGTCGTCGCTGGTAACCGTGTAGGGACCGGTGTCGGTGGCGAAATCGCCCTTGAGGGTGAAGCTTCCGGCGCCGTCACCGAGCAGGATTGAGATGGTGTCGGAGAACAAGTTCGCAACGGCCAGATCTGGCTTGCCGTCGCCGTCGAAGTCCTCGCTGGTCACGGAAGTTGGGATCGAACCGGTGGCGAAGTCGGTCTTCGGGCCGAAGCTGCCAGTGCCGTCACCGAGCAGGATCGAGACCGTGTTGGCCCAGTTGGTGACGGCCAGGTCGGAGTGGCCGTCGCCGTTGAAGTCCTCGCTGGTTACCGAAGCGGGGATCGAACCGGTGGCGAAGTCGGTCTTCGGGCCGAAACTGCCAGTGCCGTCTCCGAGCAGGACCGAGACAGTGTCCGAGCTGTAGTTGGCAACGGCGAGGTCAGGGTCGCGGTCGCCGTTGAAGTCGTCGCTGGTCACCCACCGGGGTTGATCGCCCGTGGCGAAGTCGGTCTTGGCCGCGAACCTGCCGGTGCCGTCGCCGAGCAGGACCGAGACGGTGTCGGAACCGTCGTTGGCCGCGACCATGTCGGGATGACCATCGCGGTTGAAGTCGTCGCTGATCACCGACCTGGGTTGCATACCGGTGGCGAAGTCAGTCTTCGGGCCGAAGCTGCCCGTGCCGTCTCCGAGCAGGACCGAGACGGTGCTGGTGACGTCGTTGCCGACGGCCAGGTCGGGCTTGCCGTCGAGGTTGAAGTCATCGCTGGTCACCGAGACCGGGTTCTCGCGGGTAATGAAGTCGGTCCTGGCGTCGAACAGCGGCGCCGCAGAAGCAGCCGCCGGTGCCACGACAAGGAACATGGTGGTCAGGATCAGCGTGAACCTGATCCGGCTTCGGTTGACATTCACGGTTTGCCGACCCCCTGGTTGAACCGATGGTTTGAAGCGCATTCGTCCTGGCGGCGCCAAGCCTACCCGAGAGCCAGGTAGCCCCAACATCAGGCCCAAGCCGCCCCGCTTGTGACCCTGCCCGAAAGAACCTGGACCCTGGGCCACGGTTCCGCAACCCCGCTTGCCTGGACTCGTGACCTCGGGGCCTTCCGGAATGACTATCGATCTGACTGATCTCCTTGGGGTACGCGGATCGTACGGGCCGACACCGAGCGCAATCGTTGAGCCAGAAGTTCAACGCGCCCGACAGGATTCGAACCTGCGTGCTTCGGTTTCGTAGACCGATGCTCTGTCCGGCCGGGATGAAGGTCAGAAGGGCAGCAGCGACGCTGCGCCGGATGAAGCCAGTTGCTCGCTGAAGATGAGGGCCGGTTCGGAGATTGCGATGGCCGCGAGGGCCGAAACCAGGGCGAGGCCTCCGAAGGCGCCGAACTCGATCAGCTTGGCGTTCGAGCCGAGCTTTCCGCGCTCGCCGGCGACGATCAGCATGCCGCAGAGGACTCCGCCGATCAGGCCGCCGAGGTGACCGCCGATGCTGATTCCGGGGATGGCGAAGGTGATCAGCAGGTTGATGCCGAGAATGACCCCGATCTCGCGGGCGATCGTATTCATGCCCCGGCCCCGCGCGATCATGAATGTCGCGCCGAAGATGCCGAAGACGGCACCCGAGGCACCGACCGTCAGCACGAAGCTGCCAGAAAGCAGGATCGCTCCGAAAGAACCGGCCAGCAGCGAGGCGAAGTAGACGGCGAGGAAACGCGGGGTGCCGATCGACGGCTCGAGCACGCGGCCGAGGAAGTAGAGCGCGAACATGTTGAAGCCGAGGTGCATCAGGCCGGCGTGGAGGAAGCCACCGGTGATCAGGCGGTAGAGCTCGCCGTCGGCCACTCCGGCGCCGAGCAGGCCGAAGTTGGTGATCAGACTGTTGGCGGTGCTGTTCAGGCCCCCTGAGCCCGAGGCGATCTCGACCATGTAGACGCCGACACAGATCACGATCAGGGCGAAAGTCGCCGGGTAGGAATTGCTCGCGGAGACCGCCGCCGGACCGCTGGTCACGCGGGTCTTTTCGCGCGAGCATTCCGGGCAGCGCATGCCGACCGGGGTCGGCGTCATGCAGTCCGTGCAGATCGGGCGGTCGCAGCTCGAGCAGGAAACTCGGGTCTCTACGTCGGGATGTCGGTAGCAGTGAGCCACGACGAAGAACCCTAGATGAAGGGCACAGCGTGCAACCGGTCCAGCCGCGACAATGCCCGCGTGGCGAGAGTGGGCTATACGAGGCTTTACGCAACCCTGAGCGGTGCGCTGCTGGTCCTGCTGGGACTGGCCGGCCTGATCGAGAACTCGCAGTTCGACGAGCCTGAGTTGTGGTCGGAGCTGTTCGGCTTCTATGCGGTGAACGGCTGGGCTTCCCTGGTCCACATCGGCCTCGGAATGGCCGCACTTCTGCTTGCCCAGAGCCTTTCCCGACTCTGGGCAGTGATCGCCACCTTCGTCTTCCTCGGGATGGGAATCTGGGGAGTGCTCGCCGCTAACGCGACCCTGCTCTTCGGGGTGCTGCCGGCGACCAGGCCGGTCAACGGCCTCAACCTGCTGCTCGGCGCCCTGGCCCTGGTCGCACTGATTGCCGGCCGATGGGACCGGATCGCCGCGATCGCCTCGGAGAGGGAAGAGCGGATCCGGAAGCGGAGGGTCGAGCGCAAGCGCAGGCGCGAGAGGGAGCTGAGGCGAAAGCGGCTCGGTTCAGAGGCGGCCGGACGAAAGCCGGTGGACCGAAGAAAAAAGGACTCAGAGCCCGGTTCGTGAGCGGGTGCTCTCGATCAGATTCTCGATCCTCGAGCGGCGGCGCCGCCCGCGTCGACGCAGCTCGACCACGACCAGCACGCCGGTAGCGACACCACCCGCCGCCGCGGCGGCGACCGGCCGCACCCAGTTGCGCGGGTCACGAAGGGAGTCGAGTTCGCTCTCGGTCAGCTCGTCGGCCCAGCCGGTCAGGTCGTCCGCGGCCGCATCGCGGATCGCCGAGAAGGTCTCCCGCAGCCGGTCGGAGAAGCGCTCCGGCGGCTCGACCGGCTGGAAGACGTCGGCGAGCAGGCTCTCGATCTGGAGCTCATCCATCGACATCGTCATCCAGCCTCTCGCGCAGCTGCTTGATCGCCCTGTGAAGCAGGACCTTCGTCGCGCCGTCCGACTTGCCCATCGCCCGCGCGATCTCGCGGTTGTCCATGCCGAGGGCGAAACGCATGATCAGCGCCTCCCGGCGCTCCTCCGGCAGCTCGTCGATCCCGGCCATCACCGCACGGAGCTCCGCCCGGCCCTCGACCACCGCTTCCGTGGTGTGGCGCGCGGGCGGCGGTTCGATGCTGTCGAGCGGGGTCTGCGGGCGACGTGAGCGGTCGCGGTAGTAGTTCGAAGCCAGGTTGTGGGCGATCCGGATCAGCCAGGGCCGCAGCGGACGGCCGTCCGATTCCCGACGGGCCCGGGGGTAGTGACGATAGGCCTGGAGAAAGGTCTGCTCGGTGAGATCCTCGGCGTCGTGGTGATCCCCGACCCGGTAGAAGGCGTAGGAATAGACGTCGCGCAGGTGGTCGCGGTAGAGCTGTTCGAAGCCGCGGTCGGTCTCGGCCTTGCTCTCCGGTGGAGCG
Source organism: uncultured Solirubrobacterales bacterium (assembly GCA_963717235.1). Taxonomy (GTDB): domain Bacteria; phylum Actinomycetota; class Thermoleophilia; order Solirubrobacterales; family 70-9; genus 67-14. The sequence continues at coordinate 775,862 of CAVQVQ010000005.1, forward strand.
TCCCCGCCTCCGGCCGGACTGCCTTCCGGTTTCGGTGTCGGGCCATCCTCCATCGGACCACCCTACCCCGATGCCGGGCACCGGAGTCCCCCCTGCCCCCGTTGCCGAAAGGGAGTTCATGCGGCCCGCCTCGAGTGGCCTACCCGCCTGAGCGCAGCGACCCACTCGTCGGAGCTGATCCTGCCTGTCGCGAGGTCGGCCAGCCCCTGGGTCGCCTCGCTGCGGCAGCCCGAAGCGGCCAGCGTCGCGGCGATCTGGGGGACCGAATCCAGGGCTTCGGAAGCCTGGCCGAGCGTGTGCTTGATCTCCTCGGCGTCGCTGCCCGTCCCCAGCAGCTCGCCGGCCCTGCGGTTGCGGCTGTCGGGTGCCATCACGGTGGCGAGAAGGTCACCGACCCCGGCCAGACCGTTGAAGGTGTCGAGGTCCGCGCCCTTCACCACGGCGAAGTCGACGCACTCCTTCCAGACCGCCGTGGCGGCGATCCCGGCGGCGTTGAGGCCGTGGGGCTCGGCGGCGGCCGCGGCCAGCACGGCGGCGTTCTTCGCGGCGCCGGCCATCTCGACACCGACGGTGTCGCGCGAGCGCTCGCAGATCAGACCGGCCCGGTCGAATACGTCCCCGAGCTGGGCCCGAAGGTCGTCGTCACCAGTGCCGAGCACCAGGGCCGCCGACCCCGAGACCGCCTCGCGGGCGTGAGCGGGGCCTCCGAGGCAGGAGATCCCTCTCGCTTTGATCCGCTCACCCACGTATTCCGAAGGCAGCTGTCCTTTCGGTGCGACGAGCCCTTTCGCCAGCAGCAGCACGCCGGCCCGCCGGCCGATCCGGTCGGCGACCGCTCCGACTGCCTGCGGATAGGAGGCGGACGGCACCGCGATGCAGAGCAGGTCCACACCGGCCAGTTCGATCTCGCTGGAGGCCCTCACCTCGATCGCGTCGGGCAACCTCACCCCGGGCAGGTACTGCGTGTTCTCCCTGTCGGCGGCGATCGCCTCGGCCTTGGCCGCGGTCCGCGTTCCGAGCTGGACCTCGAGCCCTCCGCGGGCGAGCAGGACGGCGACGGCCGTACCCCAGCTACCGGCGCCGATCACGGCCGCACGGCGCATCGGGGGCAGCCCGCCGATGTCCTCCCACTGGAGCTCGATATTCGGCCAGATCCGGGAGGTGACCGAGGCCGCCAGGGCCGGAGAAGGGTTCTCGGAATAAGGGAAGTTCATCGGGCGGCCGACTCGCAGCTTCACCTTGCGGGGGCGGATCTTCCAGCCGCGACGCACGTTCTCGGTGCCGCTTACGGCGACCGGCAGGACCGCGGCACCGCTGCGCATTGCGAGCCGGCCCACTCCGCGCTTGGGGGTGCCCAGGGAGCCGGTCCGGATGCGGGTGCCCTCCGGGAATATGCAGATCGCGCCGCCGCGCTCGAGCACGAGTTCGGCGGTTTCGATCGAGTCATCGTCTGCCTCGCCGCGGCGGATCGGGAAGGCGCCGAGCCGGTTGAGGAAGTAGGCCTGCCAGGGCTTTTCGAAGAGCTCGACCTTGGCGACGTAGTTCATCGGCCGGCCCCACGGCAGACAGGCTCCGATCACGAACGGATCGAGGAAGCTGCGGTGGTTGGCGGCGACGATGATGCCGCCCTTGATCCTCGAGTTCTTGCGTCCCTGGCGCGAAAGCCCGAAGTAGATCAGGAAGAACGGCTGCAGGAAGACCCTGGCCAGCAGGTAGAGGCCGCGGTTTACCCCGTGGCGGCGGGTGAACTCGTGGTAGCTGGCGAGACGCTCGTCGGTCACAGGGTTCGTTACACGTCCGGGGTCGCGGCGTTACAGGCTGCCGGCGGCAACCTTCTGAATCGAATCTTCGCCGTCGACCGCCGGGTACCTCCGGCCCGCGGGCCTCAACCCCTGAGCGGGGAGGTGCCGCAGCGCGTGAACCAGGGCAGGGTGTCGAGCGGAGCCTCGACCCGAATGGTGCGCCCGCCCTTCAGCTTCCGGCCCTTCCCGGCCTGCTTCCAGCAGCCTGCGGGCAGGCGTACCGGGCGAGCGGTGGCACCCTGCTCCATCACCGGCGCGACCAGCAGATTCGGGCCCAGGAGCCACTGGTCGTCCGCCCTGGCGGTTGCTTTCGATGCCGGGTCGGCGAGCCACATCGGCCTGGTCATCGGCACCCCCGTCTCCAGGAAGGAGCGCCAGAGCCGCTTGGTCAGCGGGCGGGCCCGGTTGTGGAGCCGGGCCATCTCGTTGAAGCCGGAAAGGGTCGCCTGGTCGAAGTCCCACGGCATGCGGGCTCCGTCGAGTCCGGAGTTGTGGACCCTGAAGAACGGGGTGAAGACCGCGGCCTGAGCCCAGCGCGTGAACAGTTCTGCGTCGGTCGGCGGCATCAGCGGCATCTCGGCCGTGAACTGGGCGTAGCCGCCAATGTTGGTCGAGAACCCGGGCGCACCCATGACCGCCCGGTTCAGCATGTCCGGCACGATCGAGGGCAGGCCGGTATCCCGGCGCCAGTCGACCGTCTCGTCGCCCGGGAACTGGGCGCTCTCGTAGGCCTGCGAGCCGTCCGAGCTTGCGTAGGCCGCGCGCTGGAAGAAGAAGACCTTGCGACCAGGGTTTCGCTTCTCCCAGTCGTTTACGGCCCGGCGCGTCACCCTGGCCTGGAGCACCGGATAGCGGTTGTGCATCGACAGGCCACCCGATCCGTCGTGGAAACGCATGTCGGGCTCGACCTGCTCACCGAAGTCGTTCATGAAGCCGTCGGCACCGGTGTCGAGCAGATCGAAGACCCGGGCGCGCCACCACTTGCGGGCCTCGGGGTCGGTGAAGTCGATCAACGCGGCCGGCGGCCCCGGGAAGGGGGACGGGAACAGATAAGGATCGCCTTCCCGGTCGGTCGCCACCAGTCCCCGGGCGATCGCTTCGTCGTAGGCACTTGGGGTCTCGGTGTTGGCGGTGTCGTCGGAGACGAATGAGCGCAGGTAGAGCACCGACCTGATGCCGAGCGCGCGCAGCCTCTCGATCGAGTCCAGCACGAACTGCCGGGGCAGCGGTGCCCAACCCTCGAATGCATAAGAAGAGACCGTCAGGCCTCCCTGCTCGAGGCGGTCGATGTCGGCCTCGACCCTCGGCCGGTAACCGCCGTCCCGGTCGGCGATCACACCGATCGCGCGCGACAGCATCGGCCCCGTGCTCCAGTTGGGCGGCAGCCGGTGACGACCGGCGATGCTGCTGATCGAGCCCATCGCCCGCTTCGCGCCGCCGCCCGCGAGCCGCATCGAAAGACTGCTGCCCGGCCGGCTCACCCGCCAGGCGGAATCGCGGTCCGAGGCCATCCGCCAGCGGCTGATCCGGTCGCTCCTCAGCAGGACGCCGTAGCCGCGCGACGAGACGAAGCCCGGTGCGGGTGCGTAGTAGCTGACGGAGACATCGGGGTACCGGTAGTCGAAGACCCAGCTCCGGATGTCCGAGCCCCGCAGATCGGTGCCCTCACGACGGCCTCCGAAGCCGTGGTAGGACTCCCCCTTCGGTGCCCTGAAACCGGCGAAGACCGAGCTCACCCCGGCCGCCGGCCGGACCTCCGCCCTGATCCGGGCAGTGCCGGCCCTGCCACGACGGACGTCGAGGATGATCCTCCGGCCTTCGGGGTCATCGGTCCTTAGAACGAAGTTCAAAGCACGTCCATCGCGACGGACGCTGACGACCCTCTTCGCGGCGAACGACTCCCCTGCGACCGGCTCGCCGGGTGGCGGGGGGTCGAAACTCGGTGGCTCGAGTTCGGGAACGGCGCCGACGGTGAAGCCGAGGCCCGCGTAATCGATGCTGCCGGACCGCGAATCGCCGGCCAGCGAAGACAGCAGGGTTCGCCGGGACTTCGTCCTCAGCTTGATCCTGAACGGGGAACGCTCGACCCTTACCCAGCCTCGAGCGAACCTGGTTTCAACCGCCGAGGACTTCGCAGATGCGACGGCCGCCTGGGCCTGGGCCGGAGGGTTGAGCAACGACACGGACAGCAGGGCGGCGGCGACTGCCGCGACCAGGCCGGTCACGGCTCTGGTACCTCCCCGATTTGTGAGCCTGTATGCGTTCACTCTGGTTCGAACCCCTCCCGGCAAACGATGATGCGGTCCGGCGAAACATACATAGCCCTCGGCACCACAGCCGGGTAGGGTTGGTCCTCCGGATTCCGAGCGCGGAGTGGAGAGAATGTCGCAACAGCCGAAGGTGGGACCGTCCAGGCTCGAGCAGCTCGTCAGGCGCCTGCGCAGACGCCAGATCATCAGCCTGCTGCTGCTCACCCGTTTTCTGCCGGACCGGAGCGGCGCGCCCGAAGTACCTCCGCCCTGGCCCGATTCCGATCGTGAGATCCCGGACGACCTGCTCACCTACCCGGGCGAGGTCCGGAATGCGGAGGAAGAAGACGAGGCCTCCGGAGCCGAGCCGCTGAACGACTTCTTCTCGGTCCACCCGGAGGCCAGCGAGTTCATCGTCAGCCACGGCAAGGGCTTCCTCCTCCCCACCTTTCCCCGAGTGGCCAACGCCGTGCACCGGATCCGGCGGGTCACCCGGATGAAGCCGTCACCGCGCAGGCGCCGCTACGGTCCGGACGAACTGAAGCAGCTGGTCCTGGCCGAAGGGAGGCGGATCGGACTGAGCCGGATAGGCATCGCGGTGGCCGACCCGCGCTACACCTTCGAGACCACCGACGCCGAGCAGTTCCCGACCGTGATCGTCTGCCTGCTCGAACAGGACTGGGAGCTGACCCAGAAGATCCCCAGCGACGAAGCCGAGCAGGCGGCCTTCTTCGGCTACGCCGAAGGCATGGAGCGGACCGCCCGCCTGGCCGAGTTCCTCAAGGGCCTCGGCTACCAGGCCGCGCCACAGGGTCTGACCGGGGACGGGGTTGCGATCCACTACGGGGTCGAAGCAGGACTGGGCCAGCTCGGGATCAACGGACAGCTGCTGACCCCCGAGGCGGGATCGAGGTGCCGGATCCTGATGTTGACCACGGATGCCGAAATCACCGCCGACGAGCCGGTCGACTATGGGCTGCACAAGGTCTGCGACGAGTGTCAGGCCTGTGTACGGAACTGCCCGGTCGGCGCGATCCCGAAGGCCCGCAAGCCCTTCCGGGGAGTGGTCAAGTCGAAACTGAATACCGCGCGCTGCCTGCCGGTGGTGGCCCAGGCGAGTGGCTGCGGGATCTGCATGAAGGTCTGCCCCGTGCAGCGCTACGGACTCGATGCGATCCTCGCGCACCGCGAGGCGACGGGCGAGATTCTCGGCCTCGGCAGTGACGAGCTGGAGGGTTACGACTGGCCGCTCGACGATCGGCATTACGGCCCTGGCGAGACCCCGAGGGTGGGCGAAGAGGTGATCTCGAACCCGGACCTGACCTTCGACATGAAGCGCAGCGGGCCCTGGGGCGATACTGAGCCGATCCGCTTCGTCGGGCCCGGCCGAAGCCGGGGCTGAGGCGGCCCCGACCGGTCCGCGGGCGGGCAGCCCGCAACCCGTGACCCGCCTATCGTGTGCGCGGTGAACGTCAACGAATCGGCGACAGACGACAACGCGGGCACCGGTGACGGCGCCGGTAGTTTCGACGTCTGCGTGATCGGGGCGGGCTTCGCCGGGCTGACCCTGGGCGCTGCGCTCGAAGCCGAAGGCGCCGACTACCTGATTCTCGACAAAGGACGCTCGCCGGGAGGACGCGCCGCTACGAGGCGGATGGACAGCGCGCGGGTCGACCACGGCATCCCCTGGCTGACCAGGACCGGAGGCGAGAGCGACCTGCTGATCGACAGCCTGCGCCAGGCGGGGCTGGTCGAGAGGCTGTTCGTCGGCGGTTCGGTCGGCGATGCCTGGGTCGCGCCCGCCGGGATCACGTCGACGAGCAAACACCTCGCCGCGAACCTGAACGTGCGCTACAGCCACCGGGTCGAATCGGTCGAAGCAGGGGACCCGAACCGGCTGACCGTGACCGATGCCGACGGTTTGAGCCATGAACTCCGGGCGAAGCACGTCGTGATAACCGCGCCTGTCCCCCAGGCAATCGAGATGGCTCCGGTGATCGCGGAGGAGCTGGACGGAATCGATCCGGAGAAGGTCTACGAGAAAGCGGTCCTCGGTCTGGCCCGGCTCGCCCACAGCGGTGATGTCCCCGATCAGGCCCTGTTCGAGAACCCGGCGTCCGGGATCGGCAGCGTGATCGTCGAGAGCGCCAAGTACCCCGACCGGCCACCGTCGGTCTCGATCCGCTGCGACCCCGAAGCGAGCGAACTGCTCTTCGATCTCGCCGACGACGAGGCCTGGCGCTGGATGGCGCGGCGTCTCTCGGACCTTGCCTTTCTGGCGGGCGAGCCGGAGGAGCGTCAGATCAAGCGCTGGCGCTACTCGAAACCGTCCGAGCCGGTCAGCGCGCCCTTCCTGGCGGTCGAGACCCCGGGCGGCTCGATCTGCGCCTGTGGCGACGGCTTCGGCAGCGGATCGGAAACCGGGCTCGAGGCCACCCTCGTCTCGACCCGGGCCCTGCTCGACTCACGCCGCTGGTGAAGGCGGGCTTCACCCGACCCCGGACCGGCTTCAGTCGGTGACGCGACCCCGGTCGGTGTAGACGTTCACCCGACCCCGGGATGCGAAGCCGCAGAGCGTCATCCCCCGGTCATCGGCCAGCTCGACCGCGAGTGAACTCGGTGCGCCGACGCCGACCAGGATCGGCGACCCGGCGACGGCCGCCTTCTGGACCAGCTCGAAAGACAGCCTGCCGGTGACGCAGAGGATGCGATTCCCCAAAGGAAGCTCCCCCTCGACCAGGCAGCGCCCGATCACCTTGTCCATCGCGTTGTGGCGGCCGACGTCCTCACGGACCAGCAGCAGCTCTCCGTCGGCCGAGAAGAGGGCTGTCGCGTGCAGTCCGCCGGTCAGGTCGAAGGCCGGCTGCTCGATCAGGTCGGGCAGGGTGGCGAGCAACGATCGGCTGACGAGGGGGCCAGGACCGGGTGGGTCCGACAGCACCTCGACCTCCTCGAGGGCTCCGCGCCCACAGACCCCGCAGGAAGAGGTCGTATAGAAGCGCCGGGCCGGCATCTCCCGTTTCAGGGGCCCGGCGACCTCGATCACGTTGGCGGCGAAATCGGGGCTCGGCCCGGACGCGTGGGCCCGGTCGATCAGCCCCTCACCATGGAGGAAGCCGAGCGCGAGCTCTTCGTCGTGGCCCGGGGTCCGCATGGTCACCGCCACAGGGCTCGAGTCGACGCGGATCTCGAGCGGATCCTCGACCGCGACCACGTCCTCCACCCCACCGTCGCGTCTGATCCGGCTGACCATGCGGCTATCCACCGGCCCGGCGGCCTGGCCGGAGCCCGGGTTGGCTGAGTTTTTCGACATCGGAAGCCGGACTCTACCCCCGGACCGGCCGGGTATCCTCGACCGGTGAGAGCTTCTGGCAAGACTCCGGCCGGCGCAGACGCCGACGGATCCGACGACAACCCGGAGACAGGTGCTCCGAAGGGGAGCTCCGCGGGGATCCCCGGCGTGATCTCGTCGCTCCGCTTCTCCGCGCGCGCCGGGCTCTCCCGGACCCTGCCGGGACTGTTCCGGGTCAACCAGCCCGACGGGTTCGACTGCCCGGGCTGCGCCTGGCCCGAATCCGACCGTCCGCACCGGGCCGAGTTCTGCGAGAACGGGGCCAAGGCGGTGGCCGAAGAAGCGACCAGGGATCTGGTGACCCGGGATTTCTTCGCCCGCCATTCGGTGGCCGAGCTGTCCGGCCGTTCGGAGCACTGGCTCGGCCGCCAGGGCCGCCTGAGCGAACCGATGCATCTGGCCGAGGGCGAGAGCCACTACAGGCCGATCAGCTGGGGTAACGCCTACGACCTGATCGCCCGGCAGCTGAACGGCCTCGAGAGCCCCGACAAAGCCGTCTTCTACACCTCGGGAAGAACCAGCAACGAAGCGGCCTTCCTCTACCAGTTGTTCGCCCGGGCCTTCGGCACCAACAACCTGCCCGACTGCTCCAACATGTGCCACGAATCGAGCGGCTGTGCCCTGACGGAGACCATCGGTACCGGCAAAGGCAGCGTGTCCCTGGCTGACATCGAGAACGCCGACCTGCTGATGATCGTCGGCCAGAACCCCGGTACGAACCACCCCCGCATGCTCAGCTCGCTGGAGCGGGCCAAGCAGAGCGGCGCGCGCATCATCACGGTCAACCCGCTGCCCGAGGCCGGCATGAAGAGGTTCAAGAACCCGCAGCGGCTCTCGGGGGTACTGGGCGGCGGAACCGAGCTGACCGACCTGTTCCTGCAGGTCCGGATCAACGGCGACCTCGCCCTGTTCCAGGCGATCAACCGACTGATCCTGGATGCCGCCGACGAGTTGCCGGGAGGCCCGGAAGCAGCGCCGTTCATCGACTCGGACTTCATCGCCTCGAAGACCGACGGCTTCGAGTCGCTCCGGGGCCACCTTCGCGAACTCGACTGGGACGACGTGCTCGAGGCGACCGGCCTGCCCCGCGCGGAGATCGAAGTAGCGGCCGAGATGGTCATGGATTCCGATTCCGTGATCGCCTGCTGGGCGATGGGCCTGACCCAGCACCGCAACTCGGTCGCCACGATCCGCGAGATCGTCAACTGTCTGATGCTCGGCGGGCACATCGGCCGACCGGGTGCCGGCGCCTGCCCGGTCCGCGGGCACAGCAACGTCCAGGGCGACCGCACCATGGGGATCCACGAGAAGCCGGGTGAGGCGCTGCTGGACTCCCTCGCATCCGAGTTCGGATTCGACCCGCCGCGTGAACCCGGGCTGGATGTGGTCGATTCGATCAGTGCGATGGACGAGGGTCGAGTCGGTGTCTTCTTCGCGATGGGCGGCAACTTCGCCGCGGCCACCCCGGATACGGAGGTGACCGAGCGGGCCCTTCGAAAGACCGGCCTGACGGTCCAGGTCTCGACCAAGCTGAACCGTTCGCACCTGGTCACCGGAGGGCAGGCGCTGATCCTGCCCACTCTCGGTCGCAGCGAACGCGACCTCTCCGGCGGCCGCGAGCAGATGGTCACGGTGGAGGACTCGATGAGCTGCGTCCATGGTTCCCGGGGCAGGCTCGCACCGGCCTCGAAGGAGCTCCGAAGCGAGGTGACGATCGTCTGCGAGCTGGCGCAGAAGACCCTGGCCGGCAGCGACCGGAAAGCGGACATCGAGTGGGCTGAATGCGCCGCCGACTACGACCGGATCCGCGACCGGATCGAGCGGGTCATTCCCGGCTTCAATGACTTCAACCGGCGCTCACGCGAGCCCGGCGGTTTTGTCCTGCCCCACACACCGCGCGACAACCGCGAGTTCGACACCGACAACGGCAAGGCCCACTTCAGCGTCAACCACCTCGATGTCCTGCGAGTGCCGGAGGGTCGCCTGCTGCTTCAGACGATGCGCTCACACGACCAGTACAACACGACGATCTACGGTCTGAACGACCGCTACAGGGGGATCAAGGGGGGCCGGCGGGTGGTGCTGGTCAATCCGGACGACCTCTCGGCGCTCGGTTTCGAAGCGGGCGAAGACGTCGACCTGGTCAGCGAATGGACCGACGGGGACGAGAGGATCGCCGAGCGCTTCCGGCTGGTCGATTACCCGACCGCCCGGGGCTGCGCGGCCGCCTACTACCCGGAGACCAACAGCCTGGTCCCGCTGGATTCGGTCGCCGAGAAGAGCAATACGCCGGCTTCGAAGTCGATCGTGATCCGGATCGAGAGGCGACCGCAGCCTCTCGCACCGGCTCCCTGACGGAGGGGCAGAAAGTCCAACTTCCCCGCCACCCGAGTTTCCTCGTCGCCCCCGATTCCTTCAAGGGGACTTTCAGCGCGCCCGAAGTAGCCGGCGCCATCAAGCAGGGGATCTGCGCCGGCGGACCTGCTGCCGTCGACAGTTGCCCGGTGGCCGACGGTGGCGAAGGCACGGCCGGAGTTCTGAGACAGGCTCTGGGGGGCCGAACGCTGCCGGCCACCGCAAGCGACCCCCTCGGCCGCCGACTCGAGCTGCGGGCCGGGCTCACGATGCTCGGAGACGGCGAGACAGCGGTGGTCGAAACCGCCAGCGCAAGCGGCCTCGGACTGATCCCGGACGACGAGCGCGATGCGGTCGCTGCGAGCACCTTCGGAACCGGTGAGCTGATCGCCGCCGCTGTTCAGGCCGGAGCGCGGAAGGTGATCGTTGCGGTCGGCGGAACTGCGACGAGCGACGGCGGAGCGGGAGCGATAGAGGCGATCGAAAATGCCGGGGGCATGGAGGGTGCCGGCCTGCTCGTACTGGCCGACGTCGAAACCCCTTTCGAACGCGCTGCGGTCGACTTCGGCCCTCAGAAGGGGGCCGGCCCGGAAGAGGTCGCCCTGCTGACGAGGCGCCTGCTCGAACTCGCCCCGCGACTGCCGCGCTCGCCGCTGGGTGTGCCGCGGAGCGGAGCCGGAGGCGGTATCGCCGGGGGGCTCTGGGCCCGGTACGACGCGAAGCTGGTCTCCGGTGCGGCCTACGTACTCGACTCGATCGACTTCGACCGCAGGCTCGCCCAGAGCGACCTCGTGATCGTCGGCGAAGGCCGGCTGGACCGGCAATCGCTTGAAGGAAAGGTGGTCGGCGAGATCCTCAGCCGGGCACAGGAAGCCGGGGTCGGCTGTCATGCGATCGTCGGTGGCGCCGACCTCGATGACGAGGTTTCGTTTGCTTTCGAGACCATCCAGACGGCTTCGACCCTCGAGCAGATCGAAGCCGCTGCCGCAGCCCTGACAGAAGCAGGCGGCTCCGGCTCCCTCAGCTGAGCGGCGCCAGCCAGCTCTCCGGGAAGGCCCCGGCCGGAACGTCGCCGGTGTAGTCGTCCGGGAAGTACCGCCGGGCCAGGCGCTCGGCCGCAGTTCCTTCAAACAGCGGGCGCAGGTCGCCGATCGTCAGAAGAAGGCTGGCTGAAGACGCGATCTGCAGGTCGGCAGCGGTCGGAGAGTCTCGGTCGACCAGCCCCGCTTCGGCGTAGCCTTCGATCCGCTCGATCGCCGCCGGCAGAGCGGCAAGGTCATCGGTGATCTGGACCGCGGTCAGGTCGAGCACCTTCCAGGCGGCGCGCACGTACTTGATCGCGAAGTCGGTCCCCGAGGGATCAAGCTCGCCACCGCCGGCGAAGGTTCCCATCGAGCCCGGCCGGAAGTGGAGGACCGCGAAAGGAAGTCGCCTGGCCAGCTCCTGGAAGACCTCATCGCCCCAGCGCTCGGCCTCGCTGACTTCGGCGGCTGTCGGCTCGGGGTGGAGCGGGGCCGCAGAGACCAGCTCGTCGAGCCGTTCGAGGATCGCAATCGATCCGTGAACCGCCTCATCCCCGATGGTCAGAACCGGAACCTTGCGCTTTCCTTCACCGAACAGCTTTTCGACCGAATCGCCGTGACCTCGATGCCCGCCGGAAGGGACCGTCTCCTCTTCGTACTCGATGCCTTTGACCTCGAGCCCCGCCCTGACAGTCATGCAGGGATGGGACAGCGGGACCACGTACAGCTTCACCGGTTCGTCTATCGACATGGGCGAACCTTATTGCCGAAGGCGTCAGCGCAGAGGCGACCGGGGTCGGGCCGGCGACCGGGCCGGAGCTTCAGTCGAAGCCGAGGGCGAGGCTGAGCTTCTGCGAGCGCTCGGCAATGTCGCCGTCCAGCCAGATATCCGCATCCGGGCCCCAGGAGGTCATCTCGTTATTGATGATCGCCATGCTCGAGCTTTCGGGCCGATAGCCCGGAAAGCCCGCAACGGGATGAACGACCATCGAAGACCCGATCACGAGCAGCAGGTCGCATTCACTGATCGAGCGCAGGCTGTTCTCCACCGCATCCTCGGGAAGCATCTCCTCGAACAGCACGACGGCGGGCTTGAGGATCTCGCCACAGGAGCATCGCGGCAGGCCGTCTTCCACCAGGTCATCGAGCCGGGCTCGTGGATAACGGGCAGCGCAGGCAAGACAGGTCAGCTCCCGGACCGACCCGTGGACCTCGTAGACGATGCTCTCGTCCACCCCGGCAGCCTGATGCAGGCCGTCGATGTTCTGGGTGACGACTGCGCTCAGCTTGTCCAGTTCAGCCAGGTGCGCGAGCAGCAGGTGGCCGGCATTGGGTCTGTAGGTATCGGCCAGGTCCAGCCTGGCCCGGTAGAAGCGCCAGAAGCGCTCCGGATCGCTGCCGAAGACCGTGAGCGTGGCCACCTCCATCGGGTCCTCGTCGTCCCAGAGTCCGCCGGGCGAGCGGAAGTCGGGGATGCCCGAAGCGGTCGAGATCCCGGCACCGGTCAGTGCCACCACCCTCTCCGAGGAATCGATCAGCTCCAGCAGGCTCGTCTCGTCGCTCACCTCTCCAATTAGAGCAGCAAGCGCTTCGAGGTGGAAGAAGCCGCGCAGCGGTAGGCTCGGGTTCTCGTGAGCGCGACCGTGGCATGGATTTCGACCACCCCCGTCAAGGGCCTCCGGATGCATCAGGTGCCAGAGGTCGAGCTGACCCGTCAGGGTGCGGTCGACGACCGGCAGTTCTTCCTGATCGGCGACGACGGAAACATGGTCAGCGCCACCCGCATCGGTCCACTGATGGGGATCGTCCCCGAGTACCGGCGCGAGTCCGGCGGACGGGAGCTTTCGCTGAGCTTTCCGGACGGAAGCACCGTGGAGGGCCCGATCGAACTCGGTGATCCGGTCGAGGTCAGCTTCTACGGCCTCGGACTTTCGGTGCGGTCGGTTGCCGGACCCTTCTCCGAGGCCATCTCGGCACATTGTGGTGTCGACCTGCGCCTGGTCGAGCGGCCCGAGAACCGGCCGGGCGTCGACCGTGGCTCGATCGCCGGGGCCACCCTGCTCGGTGTCGGTTCCCTGCGAAGGCTTGAAGAAGCGGCAGCCGAGGCCGGCCAGCCCGGTGAGATCGATCACCGCCGCTTCCGGATGACCTTCGGAATCGACGGCATCGCGGCCCATGAAGAGGACGAATGGATCGGCCGTGAGGTCGAAGTCGGCGAGGCACTGCTGCGCATCCACGACCGGGTCGGCCGCTGCGCCGCCACCACCCGGGATCCCGACGCCGGCGAGGTCGACCTCAAGACCCTCCACCACATCCGCTCCTACCGCGATGAGGTCGAGTGCGAAGAGGGAATTCCTTTCGGCGTCTACGCCAGCGTCCGCAGGCCGGGCAGGGTCAAACTCGGCGATCCGGTAATCGCTGGCACCTGAGCCAAGCGCCAAGAGATCCCAGAGCCCGCCTCCGGGATCGAACCGGAGACCTCCTGTCTACCGGACAGGTGCTCTGCCAACTGAGCCAGGCGGGCGCGGGAGATTCGGATTCGGGGATTGCATGTGCCGACTGCATTGCTGGAAACGATTAGCCGAGGTCCCCGGGGGATTGGCCTATCGGGATTGAAGACCGGGGTAGATCGACGGGACCTTCGATGGCTGGCCGACCTGGCGTGGGTAGCTGCCTTGCGGAAGGTCCCGGTAGCTCATGGGCTGATGCCAGTGGCTCCCCAGCCAATTGTCGAATCCCGGGGGCGAAGCCGGCGTCCGTCCGGCGTTTGGGTAATTGGTCAGTTCCCCGACGAGTACTCGCCCACCGGAAAGCGTGATGTCCACCCTGACGAAATCCGTATCGCGGCCGAGTCGCCCCGCCATCTCCAGCATCTCGGACAGAGCTGCCGGCTGCCGGGGAAGGATCGCATTGTTCGGGTAGCTTCCTCGCTTTGCTTCCAGGTGAATCCAATCCGGGAGGAAGAAGTCGGCGGTCATCGAGTCCGTCTCGTTCTCCGACAGGACAAGAACCACCCGGCAGGTTCCGTGGAATACGTAGAAGCGGTAGTCAAGGGGCCGACCGTCGCCGGGCCCCTCCAGGAACTCTTCCGCGAAGGCACGTGGCTTGATGTTTCGATAGCCCCACTCTCCGTACAGCCAGTAGTAGTTGAGCTTCAGGTTCATGTCCAGAAAGGCAGACACAGCTCGTGGGTCGGCTGCCGACGGTCGGACGATCGAAGTGGCCCAGGCATTCTCGAGTGTCGGCCCGGGCACCTGTGACGAAGGCTCGGCACCCTTCCAGACGAGCACGCAGGCGCCGCTGCCGTGGTTGGTCTTGACCGCCATCTCCTCAGGGAGGTCGGCCCAGGGCAGGTCGGCGGCACGCCGGGCCTCAGCCAGTACCTCGGGCACATGCTCCGACCCGAGAACCCGGGAAACGTAGCTCCTGGCCTCAAGCTTGTCGCTGAAAGAGGTCAGTATCGGGCGACGATCACGCGCGATCTTGTACTTGACCTTGTCGTTGAAAACGGCTGGTCGCCGACTCTGCCAGCGAAGGCCTGTCAAGTAAGCGGGCATCAGGAACCTCAGCCCGCCCCGCCTCCACGTATCCAGGAAGACCCTCGAGGATTTCAGTTGCGCCAGGAATCGCTGTGGCAGTGCGAAGCGAAGCTGTCGAACAAGGGTGGTCAATCGCGCGTTCACTGTCCGTGACTGTACCCGGCTCCCACCGGACAACAGCCGCCTCTGCGGCTCCACCCGGCTCGACAACAGCCCGGACGACGCCATGAAACCAAAGCGGTGCCGGCCAACCGGCGACAAGACGCCCGCCTGGGGTTGCCGATGGCTTCAGGACTGAAAGCCCGCCTCCGGGATCGAACCGGAGACCTCCTGTTTACAAGACAGGTGCTCTGCCAACTGAGCTAGGCGGGCGGGCGGCACCTTGCGGGCCGTCAGCTCAATGTTTGCACGCCGGTGGCGGACCTGCCGGTTCGAGACGGCCCGGGCGCGACCGGAAGACGTTCAGACGGCGTACTCGCGGCTGTCGAGGTGGCGGCCGACCTTGCGCTTGACCCGCTGGAGGGCGTTGTCGACCGCTTTCGTATCGGTGCCGAGCAGTTCGGCCACCTCTTCGTAGGAGCGATCCTCGAGGTAGAAGCCGAGCACGCTGCTCTCGATGTCGGACAGCGCACCACGCAGGTGGCTGACCAGGCTGCCGAGCTCTTCGGCCGAGATCGCCTGGTTGACCGGATCGAAGGCGGCCGGGCCCGGCAGGATCTCCTCCATCGTCGTCTCCGACTCGCCGTTGGCCGCCGGCGACTGTCCGAAGGAGACGTACTGGTTCAGCGGGCTGTGCTTGTTCCTCGTGGCGGCCTTGACCGCGGTGATGATCTGCCTGGTGATGCACAGCTCGGCGAAGTTGCGGAAGCTCGACTCGCGGTCGGTCCGGTAGTCGCGGATCGCCTTGTAGAGGCCGAGCAGGCCCTCCTGGATCAGGTCGTCGGAGTCTCCGCCGACCAGAAAGTACGAGGACGCCTTCAGCCGGACGAAACCGTGGTAGCGCCGGATCAGCCGATCGGTCGCGTCCTTGCTTCCGCGCTTCGACATGGCGACCAGATACAGGTCATCAGGTTCCAGTCGAGGGTTAGGCTTTGATTCCGGGCCGTCGTTCTCAGGATCAGAAACCGCTGCAAATACCGCATTTGAGGTTGGGGTAGCCACTGAACATTCTCCTTTTGAAGAAGGTCTGTGGCGCCACTTACCTCCCCTGGACGCCGGTCAATTACGGATGATCCTCACACTCAAGTAGAGGTTCACCCTTTATACGACCGTTAGTTTACGCATTCGCAGAGTTCTGTCAACCCCTTCCCCCGAATTGATGAAATCCGGCTTGCAGCAGCAAGACCTCGAAACGAGCGGATTCGTGCCCGGCGAGCGGGAAACCGCGGAGGCGGGACGGGGGTTCTACGCGCCGGTGGTGCGCTGTCGAAGCGACTCGAAGAGCAGTACCGAAGCCGCGGCGGAGACGTTCAGCGAGTCGATCCGGCCGGGCTGCGGGATAGCGACCAGGCCGTCACAGGCGGCCGCGACCCTCGGCCTGAGGCCCTTCTCTTCAGTGCCCATGACGAGAATCGTCGAGCCGGTGAGGTCGACCTGCCACGGAGCCTGCCGGGCCTCGCCCGCCGCTCCCCAGATCCAGAAACCGGATTCCTTCGCGGCGGCGAGCCAGTCGGCGATGTTGCGGACCCGGGCGACTTCGAGGTGTTCGACCGCGCCGGCCGAGGACTTGCAGACGACCGCGGTCACCGATGCCGAGCGCCGGTCCGGGATGACCACCCCTGCTGCACCCGCGACCTCGGCAGACCGGCAGACCGCCCCGAGGTTGCGAGGATCCTGGACCTGGTCGAGCACCATGATCAGGCTGCCGGGACGGGAGAGCATCGCTGACCCATCGGTGTAAGTGAAGCTGTCGACCTCGGCGACTACCCCCTGATGATCACCGCTGCCGACCATCTCTGCGAGCTGTTCGGCCGGGGTTTCGGGTGACCTCCAGATCCGGTGCACCCGCCGCGGGCCACGTTCGGCCTCGGCCACCGGGCGGCGGCCGTAGATCAGTTCGACCCCGCCCTCCCGACCCGTGGGAGTCCGGCGCGACACCTCAGCCACCGTTGAGCGGCACGAGGCTGGCGCCGTCGGCGCCGTCCCTCACCTGCCAGCCGAGTTCCGCCAGCTGGTCGCGCAGCCGGTCGGCCGATTCGAAGTCCCGTTCGGCGCGGGCCCTTTCGCGCTCGGCCAGGAGGTCGAGTGCCTCCTGCCCCGGGCCTTCTCCACCCGCCTCGGCCAGCGATTCGAGACCGACCAGCTCCAGCATCTCGAGCACCGCGTTGCCGGCCCCGGAGACCGGATCCTGATTCGCGGCGCGCACGAACTCGAACAGTCCACTCATCGCCCGGGGTGTGTTGAAGTCATCGGCCAGGGCGTCGCGAAAGCCGGCTACGGCAGCGGCACCGGGTCCGGTGGCCCGACTGTCGGCAGACCCCCCTTCCGGCGGGTTCGAGCGGAGGAAGTTGCGCAGGCGGTCCACCCTCGCGACGGCCTCTTCGAGCTGTTCCTCGCCGAAGGCCAGTGGCTGGCGATAGTGGCCCGAGACGAGGTATGCGACGACGGCCTCGGACCCGAATCGCTCGATCGCCTCGGAGAGCTGGAAGATGTTGCCCTCGGACTTCGACATCTTTTCGGCGTCGGTCTCGATCATGCCGTTGTGCATCCAGATCCGGGCCAGCGCACGACCGCGAGCGGCCTCCGACTGGGCGATCTCGTTCTCGTGGTGCGGGAAGACCAGGTCGGATCCACCGCCGTGGATGGTGAAAGGAAGCTCGCCCAGCTCGGCTTCGGCCATCGCCGAGCACTCGATGTGCCAGCCGGGACGGCCGGCACCCCAGGGCGAGTCCCAGCTCGTATCCTCGCCCTGCTTGTGGCTCTTCCAGAGGGCGAAGTCGAGCGGATCCCGCTTCAGCGAGCCCGCGTCGTCTTCCCCCTGTTCCATGTCTTCGGTCGGGCGGTGCGAGAGCTTGCCGTAGCCATCGAAACTGCGGACCGCGAAGTAGACGTCCCCTCCCGATTCGTAGGCGTGGCCGGAATCGATCAGGTCCGAGATCAGATCGACGATCGGCCCGATCGTGGCGGTGGCAAGCGGTTCGGCATCTGGCCGTCCGATCCCCAGGCTGCCGGTGTCCTCGAAGTAGGCGGCGGTCATGCGCTCGGCCAGCGTCGCCGAATCGACCCCGGATTCCTGAGCGGCGGTGTAGATCTTGTCGTTGATGTCGGTGACGTTTATCGCCAGCCGCACCCGGTAGCCCTCGCTCCTCAGGAACCTTGCCAGCAGCGAGAAGACCACGAAGGGGCGGGCGTTCCCGATGTGGATCCGGCTGTACACCGTGGGGCCACAGGCGTAGATGCCGACCTCCCGGGCCGGATCGATGGTCCGGCGCTCGCCGCTCATCGTGTCTTTGATGCTTACTTCACGCATGCCGCCACCCCGGGCCGCTCAGCCAATCTAGAAGGTGCGGTATCCGCCGCCGCCGGGACCTCCGCGGCGACGAGGGGAAGAAGCCTCTCCGGGAGCCCGTGAGGTCTCGGTCCGCTCCCAGTCGGGTGCGGTACTCGATGCGGCGGCCAGTGCTTCCTGGCGGGCCCGGTCGGCGGCCGCGCGGACCTCTTCGTCGGCCGACTGCTGGGCGAGTTCGGCCCGGCGGTCGGCTTCGCGGCGGATCCGTTCGTCTTCGTCGCGCAGCCGCTCCTCGGCCCGTCGCCGGGCGGTCTCTTCGGCTTCGCGGCCGAAGCGCTCGATCAGCTCGTCGACCCGCTCTGCGGCCTCCCGGCGGACCTTCTCGGTGCCTTCCATCACACGCTTGTCGATCTCGGACTCGATCTCGGCGATTCGCTGGCGGGCGAGCTGTTCGAATTCGTTGGCGTGCGATTCAGCCTGGGCGGCACGATCCTGGGCTTTGCGCGCCCGCTCCTCGTAGGCGGCGATCCTGCCCGCGGCCTCGCGCTCGGCCGCCTGACGGGACTCGCGGGCGAGCCGCTCGGCGGTCTCTTCGAGGTGGCGGGTCCGGGCGGCGAGCCGCTCTTCACCTTCGGCGGCGACCTTGCCGAGTGCCTCTTCCCGGCTCGCCCTCTCCTCGGCCAGAGTCCCCTGGGCGCGTTTGAGTTCGGCTTCCAGCGTCGCCTGAGCGGCACGCTGGTCGGTCTCCTTCTCCTTCAGTTCCTTGGCCAGGTCCTCGGCCTTCTTGCGGGCCTCCTGGGCGATCTCGATCTTCTCGCGCGCCTCACCGCTCAGCTTGCGCAGAGTGTCGCGGGCCTTGGCCTTGATCTCCTCGCGCGCCTCTGCGGTCTCGCGGGCGGCCTGGGTGCGGACCTGTTCGATCCGCTGATCTACCGCCGCTGCGCGGGCGTCGGCCTCGGCGGCCTTCTTCTCCCAGTCGCGGGCCCGGCTTATCGCTTCGCGAGCCTCGCCCAGGGCCTTGAGTTCGGCCTCGCGGGCGGCCATCTCGGCCTCGCGGGCTTTCGTCTCGCGCTCGTCGAGTTCCTTGGCGTAGGCCTCTACCCTGGCGTTCATCCGGGCGGACGCCTCGCCTACGGCGCGCAGGTCCGCGGGGAGGCCGTCCTTGCCGGCCGCCTCTCCTTCGGACGGAGCTGGAGTCGGATCGCTGCTCATCGTCAACGCAAACCTACTACTCGAGCGCCCGCTTGAGGATCTTGCCGGTCGCGTTTCTCGGAAGTTCGGTCAGGAAAACGACTTCTTTCGGTGTCTTGTACGAGGCCAGGTTCTGCCTCACGTAGGCCTTGATCTTCGCTTCGTCGACCGCTCCCGGGTCGGCCGGCACGACCCAGGCCTTGAGCGCCTGCCCGAACTTCTCGTCTTCGACTCCACGCACGGCGACCTCGATCACGTCTTCATGTCCGGCGATCAGGTCCTCGACCTCTCCCGGGAACACGTTCTCTCCTCCGGAAACGATCATCTCGTCGTCGCGGCCGTCGATGAAGAGCATGCCGTCCGGCCCCAGGTGCCCGACATCCCCGGTCGAGGTGAAATTCCCGATCCGCTCCTTGTCGCCACCGCCGGTATAGCCGTCGAAAGCCATGCTGTTGCTGACGAATATGCGACCGGTATCCCCGGTGCGCACGCGCTCGCCGTCCTCGTCGATCAGCCGCAGTGCTGTTCCCCTCGGGGGATAGCCGGCGGTGGTCGGGTCCGACCGTAGCTCGTCCGGGCCGGCGATCGCCGCGAACGCGACTTCGGTCGATCCGTAGAGGCTGTAGAGATTCTCCCCGTAGCGATCCATCCAGCGGGTGGCCAGTCCGCCCGGAAGGGCCGACCCCGACAGGGTCGTGATCTTCAGGTTGTCGGCCCGGAAACGCAGGCTCTCCTCCGGGGGCAGGTCGAGGATGCGCTGGAGCATGACCGGAACGGCCACGAGCACGTCGGCGTCGTGGTCGTCCACGAGTTTCATCGTACGGGCCGGATCGAAGCGCCTGTCGAGCACGACCGTCGCGCCCAGGGTGAGGGCGATGACCGAGTTGATGAAGCCCCAGGAGTGGAAGAGCGGAGCCGGGATCACCATGGTCTCGCCCGAGCGGTGAGGAATCGCGTCGAGCAGTCCGGCCAGCCCTCCCAGCCCTTCGGGACTGCTGCGCTGAGCACCTTTCGGCGCGCCGGTGGTGCCGGAGGTGAGGATGATGAACCGGGCCGCGTGGTCGGGAAAGTCGAGCGGGCCGTCATCGGCCGAAGCCATCAGCAGGTCGAGGCTCAGCTTCTCCGGTCCGGCTTCGCCCCAGGCCACGACTCTGCTCACCTCGGCCGGCACGCCATCCAGCAGGTCGGTGAATTCGGCGTCGTGGACCAGCACCTTCGGGCCTTCGCGCTCGACCACCTCGGCCAGTTGCGGCCCGGAGAACATCGTGTTGAGGAAGAGTGCGGTCGCGCCGAGCTTGGAGGCGGCAAGGTTGGTCTCGATGAAACCGCGGTGGTTGCGGCACATGATCGCGATGCCGTCGCCGGCCCCGATCCCCATCCGGGCCATCGCCCGGGCCAGCGCATTGGTTCGCAGGTCCACCTCGCGGAAGGTGAGGCTGCCGGCCTCATCGACGATGAAGCGGCGGTCGCCGTGCTTGATCGCGGCGATCCGGGTCGCGGTCGCCGGGGTCGTACCGCCCTTGACCAGCGTTCCGATGACCCTGGCCGTCCGGTCCGGCCGGGTCGGCCCGAGGATCCCGGTCTCGGACAGCACTTTCAGCTGAAAGGCGCCTTCGGCGAGGCGATTCCTGAGTCCGTCGCCGATCATCTAACCGATGTCCGCCGAGGCCACGGCGATTGCGGCGATTCCTTCGCCGCGCCCGATCCAGCCCATGCCTTCGTTGGTGGTCGCCTTGACGCTGACCCGGGCCGAAGTGACTCCCTCGAGCAGACCTACGATCGCGGTCCGGTGAGCGGCCAGTTTCGGCTCCTCGCAGATCACGGTGACATCGATGTTGACGATCGGCCCCCGCAGCATTCCGACGACGGTGCTCAGCATGCCGATCGAGTCCGCGCCCTGCCACTCGGGGTCAGAATCCGGAAAGAGCGTGCCGATGTCGCCAAGGCCGCCGGCGCCCATGACCGCGTCGATCACCGCGTGGGTGAGCACGTCGGCGTCGGAATGACCGACCAGGCCGCGGTCGAACGGGATCTCGACGCCGCCGAGGATCAGTGCCCGGTCTTCACCGAAGCGATGGCTGTCGTAGCCGATGCCGACGCTCACGGGCATCAGGAACCAACCGCTCCGCGGGCCACTTGGGCCACCGGTTCGAGGCTGCGTGCGCGCCCGTCGAAGACGACGATTTCCGACACCCCGTGCCTCGATAGAAACTCGATCGCCGCTGGATACTCGAAGCCGAGCTGTGCGGGCTCATGGGCGTCGGACGAAAGGGCGAAGGTGGCGCCGGCGTCGACACACATTTCCATGAACGCATCCGACGGATAGATTTCGCCCACCGCCTTCCGGATACCTGCGGTCGAGACCTCGACCGAGACTCCCGACTCTGCGATCGCCTCGACGGCCGGCTCGTAGAAGTGCCGCGGATCACGCGAGGGAAGGCGGCCGGCCCGGCCCCATACCTTGATCAGGTCGGGATGGGCGAGCACATCGAAAAGCCCGCTGCGCGCCGCCGAAGCGAGGGTTTCGAAGTATCGCCGCCAGATCTCGTCCGGATCGCTGCGCTCGTCCCAGATCGTGAATTCCTCGGTGTCGAGCGAGCGGTCACCGATGAAGTGGATCGAACCGATCACGAAGTCGAACGGTCTGCCTTCCAGCATGTTCGCGGTCCGGTCCTCCCGGCCGGGGACGTAGTCGGCCTCGATCCCCAGTCTTGCCGGACTGGCGGCCACGACTTCGCAGTAGCGGTCGAGGTCGTCCAGGGCCCATTCCTGCCAGAAGGGGTGGTCCCAGATCGTGAGCGCCTCGGTGAAGCGGTACATGTGCTCGGCGAATCCGAGCTCCTCGATCCCGGCGCGCTGTGCGGCATCTGAGTAGAGGGCGATGTTCTCAGGTGTGAAGTGGTCCTCGGCCGAGGCGGAGATGTCGTCCTGACGGAGGTGAACGTGGTAGTCGGTGAGCATCGGTATCCGGGTCGTGTTTTCAGTCTCGGTTCGCGATCAGAACCTCGGCGATGGCCAGGTCTTCGGGAACTGTGACCTTGATATTGAAGGAAGGTGAGTCGATGACGACGACTGATCCGCCCGCGGCCTCGATCAGCGAAGCATCGTCGGTGGCATTCTCGGGGTCTCCGGCCGCGATCGCCCCGGCCAGGGCAGCCCGCCGGAAGACCTGGGGAGTCTGGACGGCGCGCAGCTCGGCGCGGTCGAGGGTGCGCTCGACGATCCCGTCCACACCGACCCGTTTGACGGTGTCGGTCACCGGTGCCGCCGCTATGACGGCGTCGACCCCCTGGGAGCTCTCGAGCAGCTCGATCGCCCGGTCGACCAGCCCCGGTTCGATCAGCGGCCGGGCGGCGTCGTGTACGGCGACCAGCCCGCAGTCGAAGCCGGCGGCGTCGAGCGCCGCCAGGCCGTTGGCGACGGAAAGCGAGCGGGCGGACCCCCCGTCGACCAGGATCTCCCCCTCCGCCGCGACGAAGTCACCCGCCCGGCCGGGCGGGACGACGATCGCGATCGGGCCGACCCTCGACGCGGCCCGGAAGACATTGAGCGAGTACTCGTACATGGGCCGGCCGGACAGGTTGACCAGTGCTTTGGGCCCACCGGCACCGAGGCGTTCACCCGAGCCGGCGGCGAGGATGAGTGCGGCGGCCAGACCCCGGCTTTCGGGACTGGCCGCCACCCTCGATCAGGCTGAAGCTGCGGCCGCGACCGAAGCTTCGAAGCGCTCTTCCAGGAGGTTGTCGAGGTACTCCTCGGCACCCTCTTCGTCCTTGTGGAGCGCGTACATGAATTCGGAGGCCAGAATCTTCTTCGCCCGGGTGTACATCTGCTTCTCACCGGTCGAAAGACCCTTCTCCATCTCCCGCAGCGCCAGGTTGCGGACGACTTCGGCGAGTTCGAAGACGTCGCCGGTCTTGATCTTTTCCTTGTTGTACTTGAACCTGCGGTTCCAGTTCTTGGGCATGTCGGAGACCTCGTCCGACAGCACCGAGATGACCCTCTTGATCTCGTCCTCGTCGATCACCGGGCGAAGGCCGGTGATCTGGGCGTTCTCGGTCGGAACCTTGACCGTCATGTCGTTGTGCAGGATCTTGATGGTCAGGTACTCGCGGGTCTCACCGAGCAGCTCGGTGCTTTCCTTCTTGAGTACGACGCCTGCGCCGTGGTGCGGGTATACGACCTTTTCGCCTTCTTCGAAGTCGAAAACCGGGGCGATCACTTCGATGTCTTCGAGGTCCTCTTTCACTGCGTCTGAATCAGAAATCAGATGCTCCTTTGCTTCGTCGCGACGGCTTATGCCGTCATGTATTCAAGTATTGGTCGGAGTGCACGGACTCCTGGAGCCGCCTCACCCCTTCGCGGATCTCCTTGGCCCGGGACGGACCCACGCCGTCGACCGAGGAGAGCTCCTCGTCGCTGGCCGAGAGCACTTCACCGAGATCTCCGAACTGGTTGACGATCTTCTGGACGACCAGCCTCGGGAGTCTGGGCACCTGGCCGAGCAGGCGGTGACCGCGGGGCTGGATGCGGAAGTCGAGCGTATTCACCTTGCGGTCGTAGCCGAGGATCTCGGCCAGCCGGCCGAAGTCGAGCACGTCCTGATGAGGGAGGGCGGACAGCTCGGAGGTGATCCGGTCCAGAGTGCCTTCGTCATCCACGGTGGCGTAGTCGCGGATCAGGGCGGTCCGGTCATGCGATACGCCGATCATCGTCTCCTCGAGCTGCATCTCGATCAGACGGCCCTCGGTCCCGAGCTCGATTATGTAGCGCTCGACTTCCACTGCCATCCGCGAGACGAGTTCGGAGCGCTGCAGGACTGCCAGCGCGTCGTAGAGCACGGCCTCGCTGTTGAATTCTGCCCTGGTCAGCCGCTGGCTGAGTTCGTCGAGCCGCAGCCGGTACTTGTTCAGCGTCGCCAGGGCCTGATTCGACTTGGCCAGCACCGACGGGATGTCCTGAAGGATGTACTTCATGCCGTCGAGATAGAGCGATACGACGTCGCGCCGCTGGGAGATCGCGATCACCAGGGCGTCCACCTGCTTCGAGATTCGTTCGGCGGTGCGGTGCCGGGTTCCGGTCTCGGAAGAGTGAATGGTCGGATCCGGCATCATCTGGACGTTTGCCCAGCTGATCTTCGAGGCGTCCGCGTTGATCAGGATCGCCCCGTCCATCTTCGCCACCTGGTAGAGCATCGCCGGGGAGTAGTCGATATCGAGCTTGATCCCGCCGGAAAGCATGAAGGCGAAGTCCTCGGTCTCGCCGACCACGATCAGCCCACCGGTGTTCGCGTGGACGATGTTGTCGATTCCTTCACGCAGTTCGGTTCCCGGTGCAACCGCGTCTATGGCACGTAGAAGCCTCGGATCCTGACGCTCACTGAGGTGAGCCAAATCGCTTTCCACTGCCGACAACATCCCTGCAATTATGCCATATTCCGCATTCCAATGCGGTCTGCTGCTGATCGGCATGGTTGCTTGCGAAACTCCCACAACCCCGCGATGCCGGGCAGCGGCAGCCTCGGCGGTGAATCCCCTCAATCGCGGGCGGGATTCGGCACTTCAGCTCCGCTCGCCGCCTTCCGTGGCCCGCCGGGTCACTCGCAACCGACCAGGCCTTTCAGGCCGCTGCGCGCCTCTGATCGGTCGAAAAAGCGGCCTTCAGCGCCTGCTTCACCGTCGGACAGGGCGCCAGCCCGGCCAGCCGTTCGCCGGACGGCGGCCCGACGACCGGGTCGAGGCCGAACTTTGCCGCTTCTGCGACCCGGCGGTCTGCATGGCCGACGAAACGCACGTCGCCGGTCAGGCCGAGTTCGCCGAAGCAGGCCAGCGGCTTTCCGCTCGGGCCGGCGGCGGGCATGCCCCGCTGGGCCGAGACCACGGCGAGGGCAACCGCGAGGTCTCCCCCGGGCTCGTCGATCCGCACCCCGCCGACCACGCTGACGAAGACGTCCGAAGTACCGAGACCGACCCCGCCGTGGCGGGCCAGTACCGCAAGGACCATGCTGAGCCGGTTGCGGTCGATTCCGTTGACGACCCGGCGCGGTATTTCCAGCTCTGAGGGGTTGACCAGCGCCTGGACCTCGACCAGCACGGGACGGGTTCCTTCCATCGAGGCCAGCACCACCGAGCCGGTCGCCCCGCTCGCCTCCTCCACGAACCGTGCGGAGGGATCGGTGACCTCGGTCAGGCCCCCGGAGCGCATCTCGAAGACCCCGACCTCGCTGGTCGCGCCGAAACGGTTCTTGACCGCCCGCAGGGTGCGGTAGGTGCGCTCCTTCTCGCCGTCGAACTGGAGCACGCAGTCGACCAGGTGCTCGAGCACCCGGGGGCCGGCGAGGCTTCCTTCCTTGGTCACGTGGCCGACCAGGATCATCGCCACGTCGAGCCGCTTTGCCGCCTCGGCCAGCCGGTTGGCGGCCTCGCGTACCTGGCCGACCGAGCCCGGCGCGCCGCTGAGGTCGGCGTTGTGGAGGGTCTGGATCGAGTCGATCACGACGACAGCGGGCTTCTCGGCCTCCACCGTAGCGAGGATCGTTTCCAGCGAGTTCTCGGCCAGCACCCGGACGTCGAGGGCCTCCGGACCCAGCCTCTCGGCCCGCAGGCGCACCTGTGAAGCCGACTCTTCACCCGATACGTAGAGCGTCTCGGCACCCGATGCCTGCAGGTTGGCCATCGCCATGCCGGTGATCGTGCTCTTGCCGATGCCGGGAGATCCACCGAGCAGGATCAGTGAACCGGGCACGATGCCACCGCCGAGCACACGGTCGAGCTCGCCGATACCGGTAGCCAGGCGTGAGACCTGGACCGAAGTCACCTCGCGCAGCGCAACCGGCCGCGCCGCCGCTGCCGACGCCCCCGGGCGCCCGCCTCCACCGCGGCCGCCGCCCTTGCCGGCCGGCCTCTCGGCGGTCTCGACCAGCGTGTTCCACTCCCCGCAGCCGGGACACTTGCCGGTCCAGGCCATCGCGACATGGCCGCAGGTCTGGCACACATGGGTGGATCTGATCTTCGCCACCACCTCAGGCTAAGGACCGGGCAGGACAGATCCCTCCCCCGTTGCCGGTCAATAGGATCCGGCTCATGGAACTGGTCCTCTTCGTACACGTCATCGCCATGACCTTCTTCGTCGGGGGCCAGATCATGCTCGCGGCGGCGATCGTGCCGGTCGAGCGTTCCAACCCCGACCCGGCCCGGATGAAGGCGATCGCGCAGAACTTCGGCTGGGGCTCGCTGATCGCACTCGGGACCTCGATCTTCACCGGCATGCTTCTGGCCTCCCATTACGAACTCTGGGGGGAAGGCACGCTCCACATCAAGCTGACCCTGCTGGCCCTGACCTTCGTCTCGCTGTTCGCCCACATGAAGTACCCGAAGGTCCACGCCCTGATGGGCCTGACCTTCGTCCTCACCCTCGGCGTCGTCTGGTTCGGCCTCGAGCTTCCGGTCTGATCATGGAGCCCTCCACCCCAGCCGGCAAGCCCGTCCAGCCCACCGAACCGGCCCGCCGGATGCGATTCCTGAACATCATCGCCTGGGTGGCGGTGATCGACGTGATCCTGCTGATCCCCCTGGTCTGGGCCTCGCGCTGGGTGGCCGAGCGGCATGACATCGTCGCCGTGCTCGGTCCGGTCCACGGCTTCCTTTTCATCGTGCTGATCGGCCTCTGCGCATACGGCTCGATGCAGAAGTGGTGGGGCTGGTGGTTCCCGATCCTCGTGGTGGTCACCCTCGGCCCGCTCGGCTCGCTGATCGGCGACTGGATCATCCGCCGGCAGATCAGAGCCGAGGCCGACAAACCCGCCCCGGCCGGCTGAGCCGGGCCCAAACAAAGAATCGAACGGAGACGCCCGTTGAGCAAACTCGAAGAAGTCATCTGGCAGCTCGACGACCTGCTTGCCGGCGAGTCACCCGAAGACCCGCAGGCCGCCGTCACCTCCCTGCTCGACAAATCGGATGAGGCGGCAACCGCCTTTGCCGCCGAGTACGAAGGCAGAGTCGCCGAACTCGATTCCGAAGGCCTCCGGATCGCGATGGAGGAGCTGGCCGGTATCTCCGACCTCGCAGGCCGGGCGCTCAACTACGCCCACCTGCGCTTCGCCGCCGATACGGCCGACCCGGCCAACGGGGCGCTGCTCCAGATGGGCAGCGAGCGGGCGACGGCGATCCAGACCCGGCTGATCTTCTTCGAACTCGAATGGGCCGCGCTCGAGGACGAGCAGGCCGAAAAGATGCTCGCCGGCGACGGGCTCGACTTCTGCGAGCACTATCTTCGAAACGAGCGGCGCTATCGGGACCACCTCCTGAGCGAGCCCGAGGAGCGCATCGCCACCGAGCTCTCGGTCACCGGTGCCGGCGCCTGGAGCCGGCTCTTCGACGAGCTGACATCGGCGATCCGGGTCGAGATGCCGGGTGCGGACGAGCCGGTTTCCCTCGATATCGCCCTCTCCACCCTGGCCGACCCCGACCGCGAGGTCCGACGGGCCACGGCCGAGGCGGTCACCGAGTCACTCCAGCCCGGGATCCGAACCCGCGCCTACGTCTTCAACACCCTGCTCCAGGAGAAGTCGATCAAGGACCGCCTGCGCGGCTACCCGCACTGGCTGGCCACCCGCAACCTCTCCAACGAAGCCTCGGACGAGTCGGTCCAGGCGCTGGTCGAAGCGGTCAAGGGCCGCTACGAGCTGGCCCGCTCCTGGTACCGGACCAAAGCGAAGCTGCTCGGGATCGAGCGACTGGCCGACTACGACCGCATGGCGGCGATCGCCACGGACGACCGCAAGATCCAGTGGGAGGAAGGCCGCGAGATCGTCCAGACCGCCTTCGACTCGCTCGGTCCGCGAGCCGGTGACGTGGTCGGTCGTTTCTTCGACGAGCGCTGGATCGACGCCCCTCCCGGCCCGGACAAGCGCGGCGGGGCATTCAGCGCCTCGACTGTGCCATCCGTCCACCCCTACGTGATGCTCAACTACACCGACCGGCGGCGGGACGTGCTGACCCTGGCCCACGAGCTCGGCCACGGCCTGCACCAGACCCTGGCCGCAGAGCGCGGCATCTTCCACCAGGACACACCCCTGACCGTCGCGGAGACCGCCTCGGTCTTCGCCGAGGAGCTGGTCTTCGGCAGGCTGCTCGAGGCCGAAAAGGATCCAGCCTCCCGGCTGGGCCTGCTGGCCGAGGCGGTCGAGGGCCAGATCGCGACCGTCTTCAGGCAGATCGCGATGAACCAGTTCGAGGACCGGGTCCACACGGCCCGGCGTTCCGAGGGCGAGCTTTCGGTCGAGCGTTTCGGAGAGCTCTGGCACGAGACCCAGTACGAACTGCTCGGTGACTCGGTCGAGATCACCGACGGCTACCGTTCCTGGTGGTCCTACGTGCCCCACTTCATCGGCTCCCCCGGATACGTCTACGCCTACTCCTACGGCCAGCTGCTGGCCCTCTCGGTCTACCGGCTCTACGAGGAGCGCGGCGACGAGATCGTGCCGGGCTACCTGGACATGCTGGCGGCCGGTGGATCGCGCTCGCCGGAAGAGCTGGGCCGCATGGTCGGAGTCGATCTGGCCGACCCGTCGTTCTGGGACAACGGCCTCGACCTGGTCGCAGGCCAGATCGAAGCTGCCCAGGAAGCCGCTGAAGCGGTTATCGCAGAAGAAGCCGACTGAGCGACTGCCAGACGCCGTAGCCGGCCGGAGGCCGCGCCCGGTGCCGAGACACACAAACGCACCGCTCGCACCAGCTTGACGGGACCTGAAACGGCTCCCGCGCGAGCTCCGGTTTAGGTAACCAAAGGGTTCGGTATGCGACAATCGTGCCCGTGGTTCTTCGCTTCCCGAACAGCTCGCGGCGCTTTTTCGCTGCGCTCACAGCCTTCTTCCTGGCGGCCTGCCTTGCCGCGGTGGGCCTGCTCACCCTCCCCCCGGGTGCCGAGGCGGGCCTCGAGAAGAACCGGAAGGTCGGCTGGGGCCCTCGCACGAGCAAAGCGGCGGCGAAGCTGGTCGACCGCTCGAAGTGGGAGCCGAGGCCGGAGAACCGCGCCTCCAACCGCCGCGTTCCGGCCTGGAAAAAGGTCAGGGCGTGGCGCAAGCGCAGCGAAATGCCTTACGCCAACTACGTGGACGGACGGTTCAAGGGCACCACCGACGAGATCATCCAGTGGGCCGCCCACAAGTGGGGCATCAATACGAACCTGATGAGGGCCGTGGCGACCGTCGAAACCTGGTGGGTCCATTCCTTCCGCGGCGACAGTGGCGACTCATTCGGCCTCTATCAGGTGCGGCGTCCCTATCACTGCTGGGGCAAGTGCAAGATCATGCGCAACTTCACCGCTTTCAACGCCGACTACTACGGCGGAATCATCCGCTCCTATTTCGACGGCACTCAGACCTGGCTCAGGCGCGAGACCGACAACGGCAAGCCCTACCGGGCAGGCGACCTCAAGGGGAGCCTCGGTGCCTGGTACTCGGGTCGCTGGTGGGGCCCGCCGAGCCGGCCGATCGAGCCCTACCTCAACCTGGTCAAGGCCCGTCAGGCCGAGAAGACCTGGCTCCAGCCTTACTTCGTCGGCCAGTAGCCGTCAGAGCCGACCGGCCTTCAGCCCTCTCGCTGGTGTAGCAGCAACTGACGCAGCGATGCCACCAGCCGTCCGGGTTCGTCTTGCTGCAATCTGCCGGGTCGGTGCGGGTCCGACCGACGGCTTGAACTGGCGGCGCCGCTACTCGGCCGAGGACTCGGCTGCTCCGCCGCCTCCGGCGTCTGCCGGCGGCTCGGAAGGCTTGTCCGGGGCCGGTTCGGGCGAGTCGGAGCCCGAGGGGGCGGCGACGCCGACCTTCTCCGGTTCCTTGTCTTCCGGCTTCTTGCGGGGCTTGGTGATCTTGAGCTTGAGCGGCTTGTCTTCCTCGTCGCCCGACTCGTCGCGCTTGGCCGTGACCAGTGATCCGGCGACAGAGTCGCCTCCGCCGGCGCGCAGTACCTCGTCGGCGAGCGGGTCTTCGATGTAGCGCTGGATCGCGCGGCGCAGGGGCCTTGCGCCCATGGACGGGTCCCAGCCCTTGTCGACCAGGTAGTCCTTGGCGTCGTTGTCGAGTTCGAGCATCAGCTCGTGCTCGGCGACCTGGTTGCGCACCCGTCCGATCATCAGCTCGACGATCTCGCGGACCTCTTCGCGGGCCAGCTTGTGGAAGACGATGACTTCGTCGATCCGGTTCAGGAATTCGGGGCGGAAGACCTTTCGAAGCTCGGACATGATCCGGCCCTTCATGTCTTCGTAGGTGATCCCTGTCTCGTCGGAGACGGTGAAGCCGATGCCCTGGTTGCGGGCGATCTCGTTGGCCCCGATGTTCGAGGTCATGATGATGATCGTGTTGCGGAAATCAACCACGCGGCCCTGGGAGTCGGTCAGTCGGCCGTCTTCGAGGATCTGAAGCAGGATGTTGAAGACGTCCGGGTGGGCCTTTTCGATCTCGTCGAGAAGCAGCACCGAGTACGGCTTGCGGCGCACGGCCTCGGTCAGCTGGCCACCTTCGTCGTAGCCGACATAGCCGGGCGGTGAGCCGACCAGGCGGCTGACCGCATGCTTCTCCATGTACTCGGACATGTCGATCCGGACCATCGACTCTTCGTCGCCGAAGAGGAACTCGGCCAGGGTCCGGGCGAGTTCGGTCTTGCCGACGCCTGAGGGGCCGAGGAAGATGAACGAACCTGCCGGGCGCTTGGGGTCCTTGATACCGGCGCGTGAGCGGCGGATCGCTTTGGAGACCGCTTCGATCGCCGCTTCCTGGCCGACCACACGCTTGTGCAGCTCGCCTTCCATCTCGATCAGCTTCTTGGTCTCTGCTTCGGTCAGCTTGAAGACCGGGATTCCGGTCCACATCGAGACGATGTCGGCGATCTCTTCTTCGCCGAGTACCGGGCGCTCGCCCTCTTCGCCTTCGGCCCATTCCTCTTCCAGGCCGCGCTTCTTGGCTGTGAGCTGGCGCTCCTGGTCGCGCAGGTTGGCAGCCTTCTCGAATTCCTGAGCCTCGATCGCGGCTTCCTTCTCGCGGCGGGCCGTCTCGATTTCCTCTTCGAGGTCGCGGTAGACCGGCGGCGCCGTCATCGACTTGATCCGCATCCGTGATGCGGCTTCGTCGATCAGGTCGATCGCCTTGTCGGGCAGGAAGCGGTCGGAGATGTAGCGGTCGGCGAGTTCGGCGGCAGCTTCGAGAGCTTCGTCCGAGATCTGCACCTTGTGGTGCTGCTCGTAGCGCTCACGCAGGCCTTCGAGGATCTTCACCGTCTGTTCCGGAGTCGGCTGGTCGACCCGGATCTGCTGGAAACGCCGCTCCAGGGCGGAGTCGCGTTCGAGGTACTTGCGGTACTCGTCGAGGGTCGTGGCACCGATGGTCTGGATCTCGCCGCGGGCCAGAGCGGGCTTGAGGATCGAGGCGGCGTCGATCGCACCCTCGGCCGCGCCGGCTCCGACCAGGTTGTGGATCTCGTCGATGAAAAGGACGATGTCGCCGCGCTGGGCGATCTCCTTCATGACCTTCTTCAGCCGCTCTTCGAACTCTCCGCGGTACTTGGAACCGGCGACCAGGGCGGCCAGGTCGAGGGTGTAGATCTGCTTGTTGCGAAGCATCTCGGGAACTTCGCCCTTGATGATCCGGGAGGCCAGACCTTCGACCACCGCGGTCTTTCCGACTCCGGGCTCGCCAAGAAGCACGGGGTTGTTCTTGGTCCGGCGGGAGAGGATCTGCATGATGCGTTCGATCTCGGTCTCACGCCCGACGACCGGATCCAGCTTGCCGTCCTCGGCCAGCTTGGTCAGGTTGCGGCCGAACTGGTCGAGCAGCTTCGAAGACTTCTTTCCGGCCTCGGCCGGCGCTCCGCTTCCCGAGGAGCCGGGGGTCTGGCCGGGACGGCGGCCGCCCGGTCCGGAAAGCATGCGGATCACCTCGTTGCGGATCTTGTCCGAATCGGCGTCGAAATCGAGCAGGATACGGGCGGCGACGCCTTCGTTCTCGCGGACCAGCCCGAGCAGGATGTGCTCGGTGCCGATGTAGTTGTGGCCGAGGCTGAGAGCCTCACGCAGAGCCAGTTCCAGAACCTTCTTGGCTCGCGGGGTGAACGGGATCTGGCCGGAAGTGACCTCTTCGCCGGAGCCGACGATGCGGACCACCTGCGCACGAACGCGCTCGACCGTGATGTCGAGCGACTCGAGCACCCTCGCGGCGAGGCCCTCCTCCTCGCGGAGAAGGCCGAGCAGGATGTGCTCGGTGCCGATGTAGTTGTGCTTGAGCGTCCGCGCTTCTTCCTGGGCGAGGACGACTACCTGACGTGCGCGTTCTGTAAATCTCTCGAACAATTTCCTCGTTACCTCAAAGCTCGGGCTGTGGGTGAGTATCGGCTATGGATCGGCGGTTGCAGGTAATACGTGGGTTCCGGTCTATCTGGTTGACGGTGAAGTGTGGAAATCGGGTTGGACGATCGCCGGCGGCCCTATCCCTGTTTCAGTCGCTCGGACTTCGGGGGATCTGACCTCCGGTCTGTCGGACACAGGCGAATGAGCCAGTATAACGGGGGCGCATGGTGGGCCGGACGGGGCCCGATGACCCGGTCCCCGGGGCCGGAGGAGTGGGCCGGATCGAGAGCCGCCGGTCGAGCATCGGACCCGATCGGCCCTCAGGCCGCGTCAGTCTGTCTGGTGATCGAGCCGATCAGACCGTGCCAGGAATCGGCGAACGAGTCCTTGCCTTCGGACTGGAGTCTCGCCGCAAGGGCGTCGACATCGAAGCCGGCCTCGCCATAGGCAGCGAGCGTCGCTTCGCAGTCTCCCCCGTCGACCGGGATCGGCTCGCCCGCCTCACCGTGGTCGGCGAAGGCGTGGAGCGTGTTCTCCGGCATCGTATTGACGGTATTCGGCGCGGCGAGGTTCTCGACGTAGAGCACGTCGGAGGCCTCCGCGTCCTTGGTTCCGGTGCTGGCCATGAGAAGGCGCTGTACGCGCGCACCCTGGTTGGCGAGGCGCTGGCAGCGGTCCGAAGCGGCCAGCTCCCGGTAGGCGGCGTATGCCTGCTTTCCTACCGCCACTCCGAGCCGGGCCCTGAGGTCGGCCGGGACTTCGTCGATCACGGCTGCGTCCCAGCGGCTGACGAAGAGCGAGGCCACGGAAGCGACGGCGGGGCTCAGCCCGGCCTCGAGCCGGCGCTCGATTCCCTTCATGTAGGCGTCGGCGGCGGCGAGGTACTGGTCGCGGTCGAAGAGCAGCGTCACGTTGACCGGCACTCCGCGGAAGATCACTTCTTCGATTGCGGTGAGTCCGGCCTCGGTGCCCGGGATCTTGATGAAGAGGTTTTCCCGTTCGGCGCGGGCATGGAGGTCGATGGCCTGCTCGATCGTGGCGGCGGCGTCGTCGGCCAGCAGCGGCGAGACCTCGAGCGAGACGAAACCGTCGACCCGGTCGGTGCGCATGTGAGTTTCGGCGAAGAGGTCGGCCGCGCGGCGCAAATCGGACATCGCAAGCTCGAAGAAGATCTGCTCCGGCTCTGCTCCGGTGCCCGCAAGCTCGCCGATCTGTTCGTCGTAGTCGGTGCCGCCGGAGATCGCCTTGTCGAAGATCGTCGGGTTCGAGGTCAGGCCGGTTACCGAGAAGTCGCTGATGTAGCGGCCGAGGGTGCCGTCGTCGAGCATCGAGCGGGTGATGTTGTCGACCCAGAGGCTCTGCCCGAGGTCGTGAAGGGCGCGGTTTCTGTCGTTCATCTCGTCTCCCGGGGAAATGTTTGCTGGGCCTCTGAAGCTCTGCCGCGAGACTATCTGTCCGCTTCGGCGCCCGCGTGAACAGGTGGATACGAGCTATGGACGGGCGTCGGGGCGGCGGGCGCAGTGGGGATTCGCGCCTACCCCTCCAGCCCAACTCACCCCACCCCGCCCGCCACCCCGGTCGATGGTCCACGCCCAAATCCGCAGTTTCCGTCCCTATCGTTGGCCCCCGCGCCCCGCTCGTGTGAGTGCGACGACCGTTCGTCTTGCGGCGAGGCCCTCCTGCGGCGCTCGTGGCGGGGGTGGTGAAGGTGGGTGAATACGGGTTTGGCGGGGTAGGCGTGATCCCACCTTCACCACCCCCGCCCCACCACGTTCGCTCTGCCGCGGCCGGGTTCTTCGTCAGCGCGGTCGGGTCAGTCGCGCATTGCGGGGAAAAGGACCACTTCGCGCAGGGAGGCGGTGCCGGTGAGCATCATCACCAGGCGGTCGATGCCGAGGCCGACCCCGCCGGTCGGTGGCATTCCCTGCTCGAGCGCTTCGATGAAGCTCTCGTCATAGGGCTGGGCCTCTTCGTCACCCCGGGCGGTTTCGGCGGCCTGCTGCTCGAAGCGGCGGCGCTGCTCATCGGGGTCGTTGAGTTCGGTGAAGGAGTTGGCGATCTCGACCCCGCCGATGAAGGCCTCCCAGCGCTCGACCACTCCGGGCTCCGAGCGGTGGGCCTTGGCGAACGGTGAGAGCTCCTCCGGGTAGTCGAGGATGAAGGTCGGCTCGACCAGTTCGGGCTCGACCCGCTTCGAGAAGAGGGTGTCGACCAGCTTTCCCCAGCCGACCGTGTCGTCGAGCTCGACTCCCATGGCCGCGGCCAGGGACTCGCGGGTCGTTTCTTTGGCGATGTCGATCCCGGAGTTGTCGAGAATGGCCTGGCGCAGGGTGATGCGGTGCCAGGGCGGACTCAGGTCGATCGTACGGCCGTCGCGCTCGATCGAAGGGCTGCCCAGGACGCGGGCGGCAACCTCGGATACGAGGTTCTCCAGGTCGGCGGCCGTCTTTTCGTAGTCGGCGTAGGCCTCGTACCACTCGAGCATCGTGAACTCGGGGTTGTGCTTCATCGAGATGCCTTCGTTGCGGAAGTCCTTGCCGAGTTCGTAGACGCGGTCGATGCCGCCGACGACACAGCGCTTCAGGTAGAGCTCGGTGGCGATCCTCAGGTAGAGCCGACGGTCGAGAGCGTTGTGGTGTGTCGTGAACGGACGGGCGAGGGCGCCTCCGTAGAGCGGCTGCAGAACGGGCGTCTCGACCTCGAAGAACGAGTTGTCGTCCAGCCATCGGCGGACTTCGGAGACGGTCCGGGCGCGGATCCGGAAGATCTCCCGGCTGTCCTCGTTGGCGATCAGGTCGAGTTCGCGGCGGCGGTAGCGGGTCTCGGTGTCCTCGAGTCCGTGGAACTTGTCCGGCGGCGGTCGCAGCGACTTGGCCAGGACCTGCCACTCACTGACTTCGAGCGAGAGCTGTCCGCGCCGGGTGACGATCGCGCGACCGGATACGCCGATGAAGTCGCCGAGATCGAGGTCGTCCAGAAGGGCGAAAGCCTGTTCGCCGAGTACGTCGGCCTTGGCGTGGAGCTGGATCTGACCGGAGGCGTCGCGCAGGTCGACGAAGGCGGCCTTGCCGTGGCCGCGTCGGCCGACGATGCGTCCGGCTACCCGATGGACCGAGTCGGTCTCCTCGCCGGCCTCGAGCCCGGCGTGGACTTCCAGCACGGCGGCGATCTCCTCACGGCCTTCGAAGCCGTGGGGGAAAGGGTCGATCCCGGCCGCCCGCAGGCGGTCCAGTTTGAGCCGTCGCTCGGCAAGCAGCCCGGCCGCCTCCACCCCGGCCTCGGCCGGGTCATTCTCTGCGGCGTCGTCGGACTGGCTCATCGCGACCGGCCGCCCTCCGGTCAGGCCGCGTCGATCTTCGTGATCTTGAACTGCTTCTCGGGCCCGCGCGGGGACGGGACCTTGACGATCTGGTTGACCTTGCCGCCGATCAGCGCAGAGCCGATCGGGGACTCGCTGGAGAGCTTGCCCCCGGCCAGGTCTGCCTCGGTCGATCCGACGATCTGGAACTTCCTCGAAGTCCCCGAATCCTGGTCCTTGATGTGGACGATCGAACCGAAGGCGACCTGTCCGGTATCGGTCGCCACTTCTTCGACCACGGTCGAGCGGCGAAGGCGCTCCTCGAGCAGGGCGATCTGCTGCTCGAGCTGGGCCTGCTCGTTCTTGGCGTCGTCGTACTCGGCGTTCTCGGAGATGTCACCGAAGTCCCGGGCCTCGCGGATGCGCTCGGACACCTCGCGGCGGCGCACGGTTGAGAGGTGCTCGATTTCTTCTTCGAGCTGCTTCAGACCTTCAGGCGTGATTTCAGACGGGCGACTCACTTGTATGGACCTCTCTTGACATCAAGGGATTGCTTCCGGCAGACCGGGTTCAGTTGGCTCCCGGCCTCATGAATAAAGCCCTGGGCGACGATTCTGTGAACGCCGGCAGGGCAATGGGACGGGCGATTATAACGAGGTCGGGCTGCCGGACATGAACTGCCTGAGTACACCGACGAACCGCTCCGGGTCCTCGACCTGCGGATAGTGGCCGAGTTCGTCGAACCTGACCGTCGGCAGATCGGGCCTGAGCTCGAGCAGGCCGTCGAGGACCTCGGGCACCACGACCGGGTCCTCCATGCCCCAGGCCAGCCTCAGGTCGCCCTGCCAGCGCTGGATCGCCCCGTGCCAGCGATCCGCGTAGATCGCGCGCTCCTCCATGTAGGAGACGAGCTTGTGCCCGAGCCGGTTCCCGTCGTTGAAGCACATCAGCGACCAGTTGTCGGCCACGTCGTTGTCGCCGGCCGGATGGGCTTCGGAGAAGATCGATGCGAACTGCCGCCGGAAGAAGGCCTCGTTTGCGAATCTGGCGGCCAGCGGGCCGAACGGGCCACGGAGCAGCTTCTGGGCCAGGGTCGGATTGGACTTCTCGACCAGGATCGCGCCGTTGAAGATGGTCATGCCGCCGAGCTCGAATCCGAGCTCTCCGACCAGGTCGCGGGCCAGCAGCTCGGTGGCGACCGAGGTGCCGAGGTCGTGTGCACAGACGTAGACCGGTCCACCGTCCCCGTAGCGGTCGGCCAGTTCCTCGGTCAGGTCGGCCTGCCAGGAGAGCGTGTAGTTGTGGTCTCGTGGCTTGTCGGAGAGCCCGAAACCGAGGAAGTCGAAGGCCAGCAGCTTCTGCTCGGGCATCAGCCGGATCGTTTCTCGCCAGTCGTAGGAGCTGGTCGGGAATCCGTGGAGCAGGATCAGCAGGGGCCCCTCGCCATCCTGGAAGCGGGTGTGGATGCTGTGGCCGCGGAATTCTTCCTGACGTCCCTTCAGCCGCCAGGTCTCGATGCGCTCGCCGAGCGCGCCCGCGCTCACACCGGCACCGCTTGGCCGTCGCGGATCCCCACGACGATCTCGCGCGCACGATCGAGTCCGGCGGTCTGGCAGAGCTCGTTGCGGGCCAGCTTCGGAAGGTCGATCCGGTCGAGGTACCAGGGGTAGAACTTGCGCATGTAGCGGCCGGCCCGATCGGTGCCGATGTGCTCCTCGGCCCGGTCCATCACCCAGAGCAGCTCTTCCATGATCTGCCGCTGGTCCGGCTTCTCGACCTCGCGTCCGGTCAGCTCGGCGAATACCCACGGGTAACCGAGCGCGCCGCGGGCGATCATGACCGCGTCGGCGCCGGACTCCTCGTAGGCCCGGCGTGAGGCTTCGGCCGAGCTGAGCCCGCCGGAGATGATCATCGGCGCGTCGATGATCTCGCTGAGCTCCCTTGCCATCGCGTAGTCGGGATAACCCTTGTGGCCCTGCTTGGCGACGCGTGGGTGGAAGCCGATCGCCGCGACCCCGGCCTCCTCGACGAGGCGGATCGCCAGGTCGAAACCGGAGCGGTCACCGGGCATCAGGCCGGACCGGATCTTGACCGTGACCGGCAAACCGCTGCCTTCGGCCGCGGCCCGGGCGACGTCAAGGGCGAGCTCCGGGTCGCTGAGCAGCTCGGCCCCGGCTCCGGTCTTGCGGACCTTCGGTACAGGGCAGCCCATGTTCAGGTCGATCAGGTCGGGGCCGGAGCGGGCGGCGATCTCGGCGGCGGAACGCATCACCTCCGGGTCCTGGCCGAACAGCTGTACCGACACCGGGTGCTCGTCCGGGTGGATCCGCATCAGCTCGGTCATCGTGCGCTCGTTGCCGTAGTGGAGGCCGAAGCTCGAGACCATCTCCGAGACAGCCATGCCGGCGCCGTAGCGCTTCGCCTGGAGCCGGACGAACCAGTTGCCGATCCCGGCCAGGGGCGCCAGCAGAACCCGGTTCGGGATCTCGACGCCGGCGATGCTGAACGGGTCGGTCAGGGGCGGCTGCTCAGGCACGGTTTCTCTCGTCGATGATCCTCAGCCCCTTGAGCGTGAGCAGGTCGTCGATCTCGGTGATCGTCTCGGTAAAGGGCACGATGGTCGAGGCCAGTCCGCCGGTGGCGATAAACCGGGCGCGGCCGCCGAGTTCGGCGTTGATGCGTCTGCCGATCCCGTCGACCAGCCCGGCGAAGCCGTAGAGCACGCCGGCCTGGATCGCGGCCCTTGAAGAGGTACCGATCGCCGACCTGGGCTCGAAGAGGTCGATCCTGGAGATCCTCGCGGCCCGCTCGGTCAATGCGGTCAGGGAGATCTCGACTCCGGGGGCGATCGCACCTCCGAGGTAGGCCCCCTCGGCTGACACCGCGTCGAAGTTGATGCCGGTGCCGAAGTCGACACCGACGCATACGTCGCCGACCTCCTCGTAGGCGGCGATCGCGTTGACCAGCCGGTCGGCACCGACTTCGGCCGGGCTGTCGATTTCGATCGCCATCCCGGTCTTGATACCCGGCCCGACCATCAGGCAACCCACGTCCAGGTACTGCTCGGCCAGCCGCTGGTACTCGACCCCGAGCGGCGGCACCACCGAGGAGACGACGATCCCGCTCAGGTCGCTGAAGCCGATCTCGCGCAGCTTGAGCAGGCCGGAGAGGCGTTCGGCCAGCTCGTCGCCGGTCGCACCTGCACGGGTCTGGAAACGCCAGTGGTGTTCGAGGGTCTCACCATCGAACGCACCGACGTGAGTCTGTGTGTTGCCCACATCAATCGCTAGAAGCATCAAGGCAGTTTGGCAGGACTGGAAACAGTCGGAGCCCGCGCCGTCGCCGGGCCGGCCGGCACTCCCTACACTCAGCGCCATGAGCAAGGCCACCCTTTACACACTTCCCGGATCCCACCCCGGCGTCGCCACCGCCCTGATGCTCGATTACAAGGGCATCGAGTACGACCGGGTCGACCTGATGCCGGTGATCTCGAAAGCCGCACTCAGGGCGCTCCGGTTCCCGGGAGTGACCGTTCCGGCGGTCAAGTTCAGTGGCCGCCGGCTGCAGGGCTCGGTGGAGATCGCCCGCGGCCTGGACGAACTCGTCCCGGAGCCGCCCCTGCTGCCGTCCGACGGGGTGGCACGCGAGCGGGTACTGGAGGCCGAACGCTTCGGCGAGGAGGAGCTCCAGCACCCGATCCGCCAGATCCTGTGGTGGCTGCTCAAGCGAAACCGTGACGCCATGTACAGCTATGCCGAGAACGCGAAGCTGCCGGTACCGACCGGTCTGGCGGTCCGCACCTCCGCCCCGATCGTCGCCGCATCGGTTCACTTCAACCGGGCCAGCGACGAGAACGTGCGGCAGGCGCTCGCTTCGCTGGCCGGACAGCTCGACCGGGTCGACGACTACATCGAGCGGGGCCTGATCGCGAACGAGCGGCCGAATGCGGCGGACTTCCAGATCGCCGCGACGGTCCGGCTGGCAATGACCGTCGAGGACCTGCGCCCGGTGATCGAGCCGAGACCGGCGGGCCGGCTGGCCCTGCGCCTGGTACCGGAGTACGACGGCCACCTTCCTCCCGGCCTTCCCGGGGAGTGGCTCGAGCCGCTCCGCGTCGCCGCCTGAACCCGGGCGGCGCGACTAGAGCGGACCGGCCGGGTGGACCGCCTGGTCCGGGTCGTCGGCCAGTGCGTCAAGGCTGTCGCGGAGCCGCCGTCCGTCCGGGAGGGCGAGCTCGGGATCGATCTCCAGCAGGGGGACGAGGACGAAGCGGCGCGTGCTGACCTCGCGGTGGGGAAGGTTCAGCCGGTCCGAGCTGTACTCGAGTTGACCGAGCAGTAACAGGTCGATGTCGATCAACCGCGGTGAGTGCCGGGGCCGACCGGACTCCCTGCCCTGTTCACGCTCGACGGTCTTGAGCAGGTCGAGCAGATCCTCCGGCCCGAGACCGGTGCGGACCCGGATCGCGGCGTTGAAGAAATCCGGCTGGTCGAGGATCTCCCCGACCGGCTGAGTCCGCCATATCGAAGACCTGGCTTCGACCGCGAGACCTTTCCCGGACAGCCGGCGGATCGCCTCCCGGAGGTTGGCGACGGGATCGCCGATGTTGGA
Source organism: uncultured Solirubrobacterales bacterium (assembly GCA_963717235.1). Taxonomy (GTDB): domain Bacteria; phylum Actinomycetota; class Thermoleophilia; order Solirubrobacterales; family 70-9; genus 67-14. The sequence goes on from CAVQVQ010000005.1 coordinate 816,067, forward strand.
ACCGAGACCGAGCCAGGCCTGACGCCCGGTCCCGGGGCCGTCCGCGCTCAGCTTCGGCTCCGGTCCAGGGTGACTTCGACCGAGGCGCCGTCCATCACCACCGGTATCGGCGGCTCCGGCTTGGTTGCCCGCACGGTCACGGTGACCACCGGCGGAAAGCGGTCGAGCAGTCGCTCGCCGATCACCGTGGTCAGCCGCTCGAGGGTCAGGTAGCTCTGCGAGGTCGCCGCTGCGACCAGCTCTTCGGTCACCTCGCCGTAGTCGACCGTGCCTTCGAGGCGGTCGGTGCCGGTGGCACCGCACTGCTCCAGCCTGAGCTCGAGGTCGAAGACCATCCGCTGACCGACTTCCCGCTCTGCCTCACCGACCCCGTGATTCGTATGTACCGAGACACCGGAGAGGCGGACGGTGACGGGTCCTGGCCCGGGCTGGTTGCTCATGGACCAGAAACTACCGCCACCCGCACCCCGGCGTTCGACCGGTGAGCAGGAACTCAGTCCCCGAGAATGCGCTCGCGGACCTTCAGGGCCTGGGCGACCGGCCCCACGTCGTGGACCCGGACCATCGCCGCACCGCCGTCGGCCGCCGCGAAGCAGGCGGCGATCGTGCCGCCCAGACGCCCGGCCTCGTCGGAGCCGTCGATCCGGCCGATGAAAGCCTTGCGGGAGGGGCCGACGAGTACAGGCAGGCCGGTCCCGGCGAACCGGGCGGTGCCGCGAAGCAGCTCGATGTTGTGCTCGACCGTCTTGCCGAAGCCGATCCCGGGGTCGATCCAGATGCGCTCGCGCCGGATCCCGGCGTCGATCGCGGCATCCACCCGGGCCAGCAGGAAATCGCGGATCTCGGAGACCGCGTCTTCGTAGCGCGGGTCCCGCTGCATGGTCCTCGGCTCGCCCAGCATGTGCATAAGGATCACCTCGACCCCGGCATCGGCGCAGACCGCGGCCATCCCGGGATCGCCGGTCAGGGCGGTGACGTCGTTGACGATCGAAGCACCGGCGGATATCGCGGCCGCGGCCACCTCCGCCTTGCCGGTGTCGATCGAGACAGGAGCCACACCGGAGAGGCCTTCGATCACCGGGATCACCCGGCTGAGTTCCTCTTCGGTGCCTACGGGCTCTGCCCCCGGGCGGGTCGATTCACCACCGATGTCGAGTACGTCTGCGCCTGCCGCGGCGAGTTCCCGGCCGTGCTCGATCGCCTGTTCGCGGTCGAGGAAGAGTCCTCCGTCGGAGAACGAGTCCGGGGTCACGTTGACGATGCCCATCACCTTCATACCGGGCCGCCGATCGACTCGATCACTTCACGGGCCGCTCTCCTGCCGGAAGAAACCGCACCGTCCATGTAGCCGGCCCACCGTTCCGCCGTTTCGGCGCCCGCCCAGTGGATCGGCCCCACCGCCCGGCGGAGCGCAGGGCCGTGCGAGGTCCAGGCACCGGTGGGCATGAAGCCTCCGTAGCAACCCCTCGAAAACTCGTCAACCGCCCAGGCCTTGTCGAAATAGGCGTCCGGCCGGCCCGCCTCCGGCCCGAAAAGCCGGGCCAGGCCCTGGCCGACGATGCTCCGGCGTCGGTCGGTGGTCAGGTCTGCGACCCCACGAGCGGCGGCGGCTTCGAAGAAGGCGAGCAGCACTCCCGGCGAGCCGTCCGGAGGCGAGTTGTCGTAGACCACCGAAAGCGGCCCGTCCGAGCTCGTCGCCCGGCCGGACAGGCCGCGCTCCCTCCAGAAGGGGCGCTCATATATGGAGATCGTCTTGACCACGTTGCCCTGCATCATGCGCTGGGTCAGGCCGTCGCGCAGTGCCGGCAGGGCCGGTTCGTAGTCCAGCCGGCCGGCCAGGGCCGGCGGAACGGCGACGACCAGCCGGCGCGAACGGTAGGTGCCCGAAGGGGTGCCGACCACGACCCCTCCCCCTCCGTCGGCCCGCCAGGACACGCTGCGCACCGGGCTCTCGAGCCGGACGGCGTCGCCGAGCGCCTCGGCCATTCGCAGGGAGACCAGCTGGGTTCCGCCGGAGACCCGTGACTCCTGGGCGCCGCCTTCGGTGTCGAGCAGGGCCGAGGTCGAGCCGGCCGAGCTGATGTAGAAGAGCACGTGGAGCATCGAAAGCTCCTCCGGCTCTGCCGCCCAGACCGCCTCCACCGCCAGGCGCATCATCTGGCGCGCGGCGGCCGTCCGGACGTTCCTCCGGATCCATGAGTCGGCGGTGATCCGGTCCCACTCGTCCGCCCGGGGCGCAAGCCACGGTGAGGCCGGCTCAACCGTCGAAGCCAGCCGGTCGAGCCGCTTCAGGGCGACCCCGACCTCCGCGAGAGCGACCGGATTGACTTTCGGAATGGTCCCGCTGTAGGCATTCACTTTGCCGCCACGCTCGAAGAGGTGGCGCTCAGCGCCACCGTAGGTCGGGAAAGTCGAGAGGCCGAGCTCCTCGATCAGGCCGAGCATGTTGTCCTGCCCGGGTCCGACCCACTGGCCACCGAGTTCGACCACCTTGCCGTCTCCGAGGGGCTGGTTGAAGGTACGGCCACCGACCCGGTCACGGGCCTCGAGCACGATCGTCCCGAGCCCGGCTCCGGTCAGGGAGCGGGCCGCGCTGAGGCCGGCCAAACCGGCCCCGACGACGATGACGTCGCTCTGGCTTTCGCCTTCGAATTCGCCCACCGGTGCATCATCTGCCACCGGCCCGGCTTCCGGGCCGGACCTGCCCGCGGCCGGCCGGGGTCAGGCGTCGTCGGAACGCAGGTCGGTCATGCCGCCGGCGTAGCCGGGACGCGGCGGTCCGGGTGAAGGCTCGGTGCTCGGGTGGTGGATCGGCTCGGGCTCGGTCGGGAAGTCGGGCTCTTCCCCGGCGGCCTCTTCGGCTGCGGGGAAGACCTCTTCCTCTGCTTTGCCCTCGAGCAGGTCGATGAACTGCTCGGCGTCGATCGTCTCGCGCTCCAGGAGGATCTCGGAAATGCGCTTCAGGTCGTCCCGGTGGTCATCGAGGATGTCGCGGGCGGTCTGATGGGCGTTCTCGACGATCCGGCGGATCTCGTCGTCGATCTCGCGGGCGATCTCATCCGAGTAGTCGGGTTCGCTGCCCATCTCACGACCGAGGAACGGCTGACCGCGATCGTGGCCGAATACGCGGGGTCCGAGACGCTCGGACATGCCGAAGCGCATGACCATCTGCTTGGCGGTGGCAGTCACCTTCTCGAGGTCGTTGGAGGCCCCGGTGGTGATCTCGTCGAAGACGATCTCTTCGGCTGCCCGGCCTCCCAGGGTCATGGCCATGGTCTCGCTGAGCTCCGCCCGGGAGGTAAGGAACTTGTCCTCCTGCGGCAGCGAGATCGTGTAGCCGAGGGCCTGGCCGCGGCTGATCACCGAGATCTTGTGGACCGGGTCGCAGTTCGGCAGCACATGGCCGACGATCGCGTGACCCATCTCGTGGTAGGCGGTGATCGTGCGTTCCTTCTCCGACATGATCCGGTTCTTCTTCTCGGGGCCGGCGACGACCCGCATGATGCCCTCTTCGAGCTCGGTCTGGGTGATCTCGGTCTTGTCGGAGCGGGCGGCCAGCAGCGCGGCCTCGTTGATCAGGTTGGAGAGGTCGGCGCCGGTGAAGCCCGGGGTCTGCCCGGCCAGCGCGTCGAGGTCGAGTTCACCGGCCAGCGGCTTGCCACGGGAGTGGACTTCGAGGATCTTCTTGCGGCCGTCGCGGTCGGGCCGGTCGACCGCGACCTGGCGGTCGAAACGGCCGGGCCGGAGCAGCGCCGGATCGAGGATGTCGGGCCGGTTGGTGGCGGCGATCAGGATGATGTTGTCCTTGATCTCGAAGCCGTCCATCTCGACCAGCAACTGGTTGAGGGTCTGCTCGCGCTCGTCGTGACCGCCGCCCATGCCGGCACCACGGTGGCGACCGACGGCGTCGATCTCGTCCATGAAGATGATGCAGGGAGAGCTCTGCTTGGCCTGCTCGAAGAGGTCGCGGACACGGCTGGCGCCGACGCCGACGAACATCTCGACGAAGTCCGAACCGGAAATCGAGAAGAACGGCACCCCGGCCTCGCCGGCGACCGCCCGGGCGAGCAGGGTCTTGCCGGTTCCGGGAGGTCCGTAGAGCAGTACGCCCTTCGGAATCCGTGCGCCCAGCGCCTGGAACTTCTTCGGAGTCTGCAGGAACTCCTTGATCTCGTGGAGTTCCTGAACCGCTTCGTCGGCTCCGGCGACGTCCTTGAAGGTGATCTTGGGGGCGTCGACGGCCATCTTCTTGGCCTTCGACTTGCCGAAGCTCATGACCCGCGAACCGCCGCCCTGCATCTGGTTCATCAGGAAGATCCAGAAGCCGAGGAAGAGCAGGAACGGCAGGACGTAGATCAGGACTGAAAAGATCCCGCCGCCGCTGTTGCCCTTGATGGTCAGCGCGACGTCATTCTGGACAAGCTGGTTCTGCAGGCTCTGGCCGGCGTCGGGTGGGTAGCCGGTCTCGTACTTCTCGGGGCTGACCGCGTCGCCCGAATCGGTGGTCTCGCCCTCGGGCACCTTTTCGGTCACCTCGAGGGTGTTGTCCTTCGTCTTCATCGTGACTTCGTCGATCTCGCCGGCATCGACCTTCTGGAGGAACTGACCGTAGGTCGGCGGCTCCTCGCCCGTGTCAGGACTGATCACTCGCTGCGCGACGAAGGCGAGGATGACTACCAGCAGTATTGGAAAAGCCGCGCTCTTGAAGAACCGTTTCAATCTGTATCCGTGTCTTTAGCGGTGATGTGAGCCGGGGTTTCCGGTCTCAAAGCCGAAAAAGCAGCCTAGCAGGGAGTTAGCGGCGCCCTAGCCCACCGCGTCACCGGGAACGACATCCTCCGGCAGTTCGGCGACATAGGGCAGGTGGCGGTACTGCTGGGCGTGGTCGAGTCCGTAGCCGACGACGAAGGTGTTGGGTATCTCGAAACCGGTGTAACGGATCGGCACGTCGACCCGGCGGCGCTCCGGCTTGGTCAGCAGCGCACACACCTCCAGGGACGCCGGATCGCGGGCCCTGAGGTTGCGCATCAGGTAATTCAGGGTCAGGCCCGAATCAACGATGTCTTCGACGATGAGCACGTCCCGCCCGGTGATCGAGTCGTCGAGGTCCTTGAGGATCCTGACCACGCCCGAAGAGTCCCGGGAAGATCCGTAGCTGGAAACCGCCATGAAGTCGATCTCGCAGACGACGTCGAGGGTCCGGAGGAGGTCGGCGATAAAGACCACCGCACCCCGGAGGACGCCGACCATGACCAGGTCTTTGCCGGCGTAGTCACGGCTGATCTGGGCCCCGAGTTCGGCAACACGGTCCGAGAGTTGCTCGGTCGAGATCAGCACCTCGCCTGTGGGGGACGGGTTCACCCGGCCGATTCTAAGCCCAACCGGGGGGCGGGCCGTCCTTCGCCCCCGCCTGCCGGTGCGCGCAGAGTCGGACCGCCCGGGTCGTATCCGGTCCGAGGCGGAAGGCCTCGCCGACCGCGATACCCGGCACCCAGGCGACCTCTCCCGCGGCCAGCAGGACCGGTATACGGCGCCTCCGGGACCGCGGCAGCCGGTGGTCGGTGAACAGGTCCTGGAGAGACTTGCTGCCGCCGAGTCCGAGCGGCCGGATCCGGTCGCCTTCCCGCCAGGACCTCACCTCGAGACGCGAACCGAGCCGGTCCCGGTCGAGCGTGGCCACCTCCGGTCCGCAAGCTTCGAAAGGGGGCTGCATCGCTTCGGCCTCGATCGTCCAGCCGCTCCAGTCCAGCCGGCCGGGCAGCTCGAGAACGCCGGGCGGGTCCGCACCCGGCTCCGCCCGGGGCCCGGGATCGACCCTGACAGTGCCCGACTCGGCGACCAGCGACGCGCCCTCGCCGAGGTCGATCCGCCCGCCCTCCGGGCCCCCGGCCAGGCGCATCAGCTCGGCCGTCTGCTCCCTCGAGACAGGAACTGACCGGCCCAGTGCGGACTCCGCGATCGAGCGCAGGGCCGCCCGGCGTAGAGCGGGATGAACCGGGACCAGGTCCGGGACACCGATCGAAGCGGTGCCGTCCGGCCCCGTCTCGACCAGTTCGGCGCCGGCGGCGGCGAGGAAGTCGAGTTCTTCGGCGAGGTCACCGCGGGTCCTGGAAATCGCCTCGAGCACCCCCGGGTTCAGGTCGCTCAGTACCGGCATCACCTCGTGGCGGATGCGGGCCCTGGCGAAGGCGGGATCCTCGTTGGAGCGGTCATCGACGAAAGGCAGGCCCGCCGCCACCGCCGCCTGCCTGACCTGATCGCGGCCGAGCCCGAGCAGCGGCCGGATCACAGCACCCCGGCGGGCCGGCATCGCGGCCAGCGCCCGGGATCCGGGCGAGACGGCCAGGCGATAGACGACCGTCTCGGCCAGGTCGCTGGCCGTATGGGCGACGGCGATCCAGTCGAGACCATGCTGCCGCCTCGCCTGTTCAGCCGCCCGGTAGCGCTCGTCGCGCGCCCAGGCTTGGAGGTTCCCCTCACCGCGTCCGGGGCGGATCACGGTCAGCTCGATACCGAGCTGCTCGCAGAGGCGGGCGGATGCGGCCTCGTCTTCGCCCGACTCGGCCCGCAGTCCGTAGTTGAGATGGACCGCGTGGAGACGGGGCGACGGATCCAGGCAGCTCAGTCCGAAGGCCAGGGCGCAGGAGTCGGCGCCGCCGGAAAGCAGGACCACCCCGCCGCTCCCCGGGGCGACCAGCCCCGAGGCTTCGATCGCTTCGCTCAGGCTCGCTGATTCAACGTCTGACACGAGCCAGGTAAAGCGGTGTCGGTGCAGGGAAGCCCTTCAGCTGGGCCTGGCCGATCCCGTGGAGTTCGAGGTCCTCGTGCCCCTCGAGGGCTTCGGCGACGCCGCCGGTGACCAGCACCTCGCCGCCCTGGGCCCGGTTGACCACCCGGTGGGCGAGGTTTACCTCGGCCCCGAAGTAGTCGCCGTCCCGGAAAACGGCCTTTCCGTAGTGGATCCCGACCCGCGGCTTCGGCCTGTCCTGGAAGAAAGCGATGAACCCGACCGCCCACTCGGCCAGCGAGACCGGGTCCGGCGATACCACCATCACCTCGTCGCCGATCGACTTGACGATGTTCGCCTCCCGCGGCAGCGTGCCTTCGACCGCCTCGGTGAAGCGTTCGATCGCGGAGAAGGCCTCGGCGTCGCCCTCTTCGGCGGTGAACCGCGTGAAACCGCTCAGGTCGATGAAGCAGAGCGTTATCCGGATATGGTCGAGCTCGGTCTCGCCCGCGAACTCATCCTCCATGTGACCGACCACGTCCTGCTCCATGAAGTATCTGACGTATCGGTCGTGGAGGTACTCGAACAGGGGAACGGTGGTCGGCGACGCGGCTTCGACCAGCTCGTTCAGCTCCTCGGCCATCTCCATCGCGCCCAGCCCGTCGCGGATCATCGGTTCGTGGACGAAGAGGTGGAACAGCCTCACCTCGGCGTCGGCGATGCGGCGAACCGACTGCGCATAGACCCTGGCGAGCTGGATCAGGGCCTCGATCGGCAGACCCGCCTCGGCCACCGAGCCGAGCCGCTCGAGGGCGCCGACATCGAGCTCGGTAAGCGTGCGCTCCCGGCCTGTCGGCGTCCCGAGGATGACCATGATCCGCTCGATCAGCTGCTCGCTCAGGCCGGTCCTCGCCACCGCCTCCTCGATCGGGACCACCGGGCTCCGGTCGGCGAAGGTCTCCTCGGCGAAACCGAAGGCGAGCTTGCCGTCCTTGCCGGCTTCCCTCAGTTCCTCGAGGCTGTGGCCGCGCTCCCTCATCCGGGCCACGACCCGGGCCTGGGCGGCGGCGGCAGAAGTCCAGCGGCCCTTCTTGACCGGGACGACCTTCTCCTCCGCCCAGCGCTTGAGCGTCGCGGTGGACACGCCGGCCCTTCGGGAGGCTTCGCTCAAGGTGATGCGCTCGGTCCCGGGCATAACGACGAGGCTACAGGGGATCCGGGCGGCCGAAAGGCAAATCCAAGGCAGCGGACATGCGACAGCGGGGCCGCCGAAACGGCCCCGCCGTGCGCACTGTCAGCTCCTCGCTATTCCGCGTGGATCTGGGTTACTTCGTCTCCTCGCTCGCCGGTCCTGATCCGGATCGCCTCCTCGACCGGGATGACGAAGATCTTGCCGTCTCCGATCTCTCCGGTTCTGGCGTGACGAAGGATCGTCTCGACGATGAGGTCCTTGTCCGCGTCGGCAACGACGATCTCAAGCTTCAGCTTGGGACGTACGTTGACGGTCACGGTCGAGCCTCGGTACTGCTCGACTATGCCCTTCTGCCTACCGGATCCCTTGGCCTCGACCATGGAGATCGAAGGGAATCCTTTGTCGAGCAGATCGGACCTGATCGGCTCGAACGCTTCGTGACGGATGAATGCTTCTATCTTTTTCATCTGACTCAATGCCTCCTAGGCCTGGTCTTTGGTCGTCGGTTCCACGGGCGCTACCGGAGTACCGGCCATGGTCGGCGTGTAGTTCCCGGCAGGGTATTCCGGCTGCGGAATGAAGGCCTCCGGGTACCCGTACATCCCGTGACTGGAGATGTCGAGACCGGCGTCTTCTTCTGCTTCCGAGACCCTCAGTCCCATCGTCGCCTTGATGATGGCGAAGACGAGGTATGAGGCGGCGAGCACGAATACGAACGTCCCCACGACCGCCAGGGTCTGAACCCCGAACTGTCCGAGAGCGGCGCTCCAGGACTGGCCGTCGAAGATCGCGTACCAGATACCTGATCCGGCGCCTTCGGCGACCAGACGCGGCGATCCGAAGATGCCTACCGCGAGAGTTCCCCAGATACCGGCCAGACCGTGAGCCGAAAGGGCACCGATCGGGTCGTCCAGGTACTTCTCGAAGGCGAGCACGCCCCAGACCACGATGAAGCCGGCCAGCAGTCCGATGATCGGTGCTGCCCAGTACTCCACGAATCCGCAGCCTGCCGTGATACCGACCAGGCCTGCGATCGCGCCGTTGCCGGCCATGCCGACGTCGAGCGCCTTGGTCTTGATGTAGATCAGGAGGCTCGCGCCGATCACGCCTGCCGCCGCAGCGAGCTGGGTGTTCAGCATGACCTCACCGAAGAACGAGCCTTCGGTGACGAAGGTCGAACCACCGTTGAATCCGAACCAGCCGATCCAGAGGATGATCACGCCGAGCCCGACAAGAGGCATCGAGTGACCGGGGATCGCCCGGGCTGAACCGTCAGGTCCGTACTTGCCCTTGCGAGCGCCCAGGAGGAGCAGCGCTGCGAGTCCCGCCGTGGCACCCGTGAGGTGTACCACCGAAGAACCGGCGAAGTCCATGACCGGCTTGCCTCCGACGTCGGAGAGCAGTCCACCACCCCAGACGGAGTGGGCGACGATGGGGTAGATCAGGGCGCCGAAGACGACCGCGAAGGCCGCGTAGGCACCGAACTTGATCCGCTCCAGGGTCGTGCCCCAGACGATCGCCAGGGATACCGCACAGAAAGCCAGACCGAAGAGCATCAGCATCGCTGCGTCCGCGGTTACTGCCGTTCCGAGAATGTCCTGGTCGAAGTGGAAGAAGAAGCCGTCGGTTCCGATGAAGTTGGAGAGGCTGCCTTCACCGAAGCCGGCGATTCCGTAGCCGATCGCCCACCAGGCGATGGTCACGACCGCGAGGTTGATGAAGATCTTCGCCACTCCGGTACCTGCGTTCTTCATCCGGGAGAAACCGATCTCCAGGAACATGAAGCCCGCCTGCATGAAGAAGACAAGGACCGTGGCCACTGCCACCCACACCATGTCCAGTTCAAGCGACTTGGCGGCAAGGTCTTCAGCCACGTCCGCCGACGCTATCCCTGGCACAGCCAGAGCGGCAAACAACGCCAGAAGCGAAGCCATGCCGAGTTTCTTGACACTCATACGAGTTTTTCCTCCTATTTCCCGAGGGCCCCAGCCCGTCGGTCGCGATTTGCGAATTGCTGACCGCGTAAACCTAGGTTTGCCACCTGGCTGTCCTGTTGGCCACTCGGAGGAAAATGAGTGTCCGCAGTTCTCACATTGTCAAACGGTTGAGCGCAAAGGCTTTCGCAGAGCCGAAAAGTGGCCCCGCACCACCTGTTCACGAGTCGCCCCGAATCTCAGTTCCGGACCCGGCCGGACCGGTATTGCGCTCAGAGGAAGGCGGAACCGCGCTTGACCAGGCCGCGGTAGAGCGCTTCCTGCACCATCTCCCGGATCTGCTCGGAGAGGTCGAAGACGAGCGAACGGTCCTCGCTGGCACCGGGCCCGTAGCCGGAGAGGTCGATCGGTTCGAGGAATTCGATCCGCCAGCGCGACGGCAGCGGCAGGAGCCCGAGCGGGCCGAGCATCGGGAAGAACGGAGTGATCGGTACGTAAGGGGCCCCGCTGAGCTTGGCCAGCACGCCCGACTCTCCGAGTTTGGGGTAGATCTCCTCGGCCCCTACGACCGCGACCGGGACGATCGGCGAGCCGGTCTCCAGCGCCACCTCGACGAAACCACCGCGCCCGAACCTCTGTACCCGGTAGCGCTCAGCAAAAGGCTTGCCGAATCCCTTGGCGCCTTCGGGAAAGACCATCACCGGCTCGTCCTGGCCGAGCAGCCGCGACAGGTTCGCCGGGTTCGCGGCGACTCCGCCGATCCTCCTCATGAAATAGCTGACGAAAGGCAGGTCGAAGGCCCAGTTGAGCACCAGGGCGCGGGTCCACCGGGGCAGCGGGTGCTCCTTCTGGATCGCGGTGCCCATCATCACCGCGTCGAAAGGAAAGATCGCGCCGGAATGGTTGGCCGCGAGCAGGGCCCGGCCGTGACCGGGAACGTTCGAAACGCCCTCGACCTCGACCCGCCACCAGCGTCGGTACAGGAACTCCCACAGGGGGAAGACCGCCTCGGCGAACTCCTCGTCGAAGCCGTACTCATCCTCGTGGTACTCGCCGGCCACCCGTCGCAGGACCCGGTCCATGGTGTCCTGGACGGTCTGGGCCCACTCCAGCTCCAGTCCCGACTCGCTCATCGGCCCAGGCTCCTGACCGGCGATCCGGGGTGCGGCGAAGGGAAGATCGCCGAAACCCCGCGTCGCTTCGCGGCAAAGTCGCGGGCCGCACCCTCGGAGTCGAAGGCCGGCTCGTAGCCGACTTCTTCGCGCAGGCGCCGGTTGTCGCAGCCCCGTCCGTAGCGCAGCAGGATCTGGCCGTCCTCACTCATTCCGCCGCTTCCAAGCAACGAGCCGACCCGCTTGAAGGCGATCCCGGCGACCACCGGCGGCAGACCGACCATGGGCCGGCCGGAGAGCTTGAGCAGGCGGCTCAGCGAAATCGCTCCATCCGGCGCGACGTTCACGGCACCACGTACCGGGTTCGTCGTCGCGGCTGCCAGGGCGCCGGTGGCGTCAACCGAGTGCAGCAACTGGAGCCGCGGGTCGAAACCGAGCTGGGTCGGCACCACCGGCAGCGACAGGTAACGGATGAAGGGATTGTCGAGGCCCGGCCCCACTTCGGTCCCGAACCTGAGCATGCAGCAGGTGATTCCGGGGTGGCGCCTGGCGAAATTGTCGAAATAGCCTTCGAGCTCGCCGATGTCCCGCTGGAAGCGGGTGACCAGCGGCAGACGCCTGGCCATGTCCTCGGTGAAGAAAGACGGCGCCCCGGGTGCACTGCCGTAAATCGCCGCAGAGCCCCGGACCACCAGTGCCTTGAGGCCGTCGACCTTCTCGCAGGCGGCCAGCAGCTGGAGGGTGCCGATCACGTTGATGTCGTGGAGCGCCCTCGAAGGGCGGTCCTTGTTCGGGTAGAGCACGATGCCGCAATGCACCACCACGTCGGGCTTCAACGCGGGCAGGATTCTCGAGATCACCGGATTGCGGATGTCCGCCTCGACGAATTCCGTGACCCCGAGGTCCACCGGCGGCGGTGAGGTGTCGATTCCGACGACCTCGCTCACCCGCGGGTCCCTTCCGAGAGTCCGCGCAAGGTCCGCACCCCAGTGGGTCGACACCCCGACGATTACGACGCGACCGGTTTCGGCCACTGTTCAGCCTTCGTCTTCGGAACCGGACCGCGATTCGAGCATCGAGAGGCGCTCCGAAAGCTCCTCCACCCGCTGCTCGAGGGCGCGCAGTTCGTCGCGACTGACCAGCCGCAGCCCCTCGATCGTTCCGCGGGCCCCGATGCCCCGCCGCGAGACCTCGTCGACCAGCCCCTGGGCCCGGTCTCTGGTGCGGCCGGAAAGGTCCTGAGCCCGGTCGCGGGTCTTCTCGGTGGCGGCGAAGGCACCCTCGATCGCTTCGCGGAGCCCTTCCGGCAGACCTCGTCCGCCTTCTGTGCTGGAGTCTTCAGCCATGGGCCCAGTTTAGGGGCCACGCTGGCGTCCTGCCACTCAACCCATGCCAATCCGCCTCTCACCGATCATCGAACCGGCCACCGACGCGCTCCTGGTCGGCGACCCGCGCCGTGCATTCGCCCTGGCCCAGGTCCTGGTCGAGCAGCCCAGGATGAGCCATCTGGCCCGGGGCCTCTGGGGCTACACCGGTGACACCCCCGCGGGCCGGGGACTCACCGTTCAGGCGACCGGGATCGGCGGACCCGGAGCGGTGGCCGTGATCGCCGACCTGCATGAGATGGGGGTCAGGAGGGTCGTCCGGCTGGGCACATGCGTGGCCACCGGACCGTTGCCGGGAACGGGCAGAAGGATCGGCCCGGGTGAAGCTTTCCTGGTCGAGAGCGCCTACTGCGGGGACGGGGCCGGCAGCGCGATCACCGGCGGCGAACCGGAGATCGCCGCCGACCCCGATCTGACCGCGGCGCTGTCAGGGATCGCCGAAAGAGCGAAAGCCTTCAGCCACGATCTGCTGCCGCGCCTCGATTCAGGCGACCCGGCGGCCGACCCCTCGCCGCTGAGGGACCTCCAGACCGCCGCGACTCTCGCGATCTCGAAAAAACTCGGAATCGCCGCCGCGGCGGTGCTCGTCGTCGCCGAGTCCGGGACCGGAGACCGGCTCGAGGAACCCGAACTCGAGAAGCTGTTCACCCCGCTGGGCGAATCGGTGGCCGAAGCCTTCACCCGGGTCGCACCGGACGCTACCTAACCCTCAACCTGAAGGTTAGTCTTTAGATCCTGAGGTCCGCTTCGGTTTCGCGGCGGACTTCTTCCTGGCGGCGGACCCCCCGCCGGACGGCTTCGGCTTTGCCGGAGCCTTCAGGGCCTCGATCTCGGTGTTCAGCTCGCGCACCTGGGCGAGGGCCCGGTCAAGGCGGTCCTCGGACTCCTCGAGGCGCTCGGAGAGGACACGCAGGCGCCGCTCCAGTCGCTCGGCCTCGTCCTGGGACGAGACGTTCAATGCGCCCATCGCAGCGCGCTGGGCCTCACCGGCCTTCTCCCGGGCGGTCACGGCGGCTGAAACGGCCTGGCCGAAGCCCGGGCTGCTGATCAGGGCCTGGGCGAGATCGGCGGCGGCCTTCTCTCCCCTTGACTGGACACGGTCCTTGATTGATTCGTCATCTTCGGGCATGAGGAACATGCTATTTCACGACCGGTCGAGAACGCCCCGGCGGGCCTCTGCCGGGTTATCCGTGAGCCGTCTGCGATACGGTTCAGGAGCCGCATCTCGGGAGAGTGTCGGCCGTGTCTGTTTTAGTTGGGAACCACCACGTGGCACAAGACTTCAAGTCGACACGCCGGAATCGATCGGTTGCAATTTCAGCGACCCTTCCTTTGCTGCTGTTTTTCGCCATGTGGACTGCGATTCCGGCCTCCGCCGCAGAGCCTGCCGGCCCACCCGCACCGGGCCGCACCGCGGCGGTCTCGAATACAGCCGCCGACTCCTGCGCTCCCGGCGATCCGTCCTGCGACACGGTCGGAGATGATCCGGCCGAGGTACCGGGTCCGGCACCGGCCCCTTCACCGGCCCCGGCCAAGCCCGCTCCGACCAGGCCGGCGACCGACCCGCCCTCCGGTGGCGCGAACCCCGGATCGGGCGGTGCCTCACCGGATTCCGATCGCCCCGCGACGCCCGCCCGGGAACCCCAGTTCATCGAAGAGGATCCGAGCCTGAGTGGTGGGGTCTCCCCCGGCGATACAGCAGACATCCCTGCCGATCCCCTGGCTGCCAGTCCGCTCACCGTCCCGAACTTCCTGATCAACAACTTCGAGATCCCGCCGTTCCTGCTGCCGATCTACCAGGCATGCGGAAGCGAGTACGGGATCCCCTGGCAGGTGCTGGCGGCGATCAACCGGATCGAGACCGGCTTCGGTACCAACGTCAACACCTCCTACGCGGGGGCGATGGGCTGGATGCAGTTCATGCCCGGCACCTGGGACGCCTACGGAGTGGATGCCAACGGTGATCGCAAGAAGGACCCCTACAACCCCGTCGACGCGATCTGTGCCGCCGCCAACTACCTGAGTGCCAGCGGCTACGCGGACGATCCGAGGACCGCGATCTTCGCCTACAACCGCGCCGACTGGTACGTCGACGACATCCTCACCAATGCCGCCGCCTACGCCCAGATCCCGCCGGAAATGATCAGCGCCCTCACCGGCCTCACCGAAGGCGCGAGGTTCCCGGTCGCCGCCGAGGCCGACTACGAAGGCAAGGTCTCGACCGGGCAGGCGCGCCGCAACGGCACCGACTCCCAGGCGGTCAGCTCGGACCGGGAGCGCACCTCGATCAAGATCGAAGCCGAGGGCGGCGCCCCGGTGATCGCGGTCAACGACTCGGTGGTCGAGTCGATCGACCGAAACACAGGCACGGTCGTAATCGAAGACGCCTACGGAAACCGCTACTCATACGCCGGCCTCGGATCCGTCGCAACCGTCCACCCGGTGCCCCGCCGCGACGAAGCGTCGGCCCAGGCACCGGGGCGGCCCGGTAACGGAGGCTCCGGACAGGCGCCGGCCCCCGACGGCAACCTCGACATGGGTCTGGCCAAAGCCGAGGACGCACCCGACGGAGAGGGTCAGGAGTCTAACCCTCAGTCTCAGGTTGAGACTTCGGACCCGGCTGCACAGGATTCATCCGCCGACGAGATCTCCGAGGTACTCACCGACCCCGAGGCGAGCGCCGAGGCCGCAGCAGACGCGAGGGCGGCCGGCTCCGACCCGGCGGCCAATGACGAGCCGACCCTGGCCGCGGCAGAGGACCGCCGGGCCGAACAGGCCGTCATCGCCGGTGACCCGGAACCGCTCGAGGCGGGCAAGAACACCGAGGACATGCGCGGCAGGGTCTACGCCAACCCCCTGCGGCCCCAGAACCAGAAGCGGGCGACGATCGAGGGGCAGTCGGTCAGTTCCCCGGCCCCCGCAGGAGTCGACGGCAAGCCCGGCGACTACCTGATCTATGACGGAAGCGCCTCGGGCATCTACCGCTTCGACCCCGACTCGACCGACCTCCGCCCACTCCGTAAGGGATCGCGCATCATCGCCGGCACCGTCCTGGGCAGGCTGGCCGAACAGCCGGTCGCGTCGATCACCTTCTCGATCAGGCCCGGCGGCGAAGACACCCCCCAGATCGACCCCAAACCCTTCCTCGACGGCTGGGTGCTGCTGGCCGAGACCAACATCTACAACGCCAACGGCAAGAACCGCTTCGCTGACCGGCTCGGTGTGGGTGGCGTGCTGCTTCTGTCGAAGCCTGCCCTCCAGCGGCGTGTCCTGGCCGATCCCAAGCTCAGCCTCGACGAATGCGACCGTCAGAGCATTGCCGCCGGATCCGTCGACCGGCGGGTCCTGGCCACGCTCTCCTTCCTCAGCGAGAAGGGCTACGAACTCCTGATCACTTCCATGCTCTGCGGCCGTGAAGCCTCCATCACCACTTCGGGCTACGTCTCGAACCACAGCC
Organism: uncultured Solirubrobacterales bacterium; assembly: GCA_963717235.1. Lineage (GTDB taxonomy): Bacteria > Actinomycetota > Thermoleophilia > Solirubrobacterales > 70-9 > 67-14. Next base: position 831,874 of record CAVQVQ010000005.1, read on the forward strand.
ACGGCGCCGCGGTCGACATCGCCGCGATCAACGGCGAGGTGATCACCGCCGCGACGCAGGGTCCCGGTTCGCTGACCGACCTGGTCGCCCGCGAAGTGCTCAGCCTGCAGGGAATCATGGCTCCGGACGAGGTCATCTCGCTGCTCGAGTACCCGCAGACCGCAGGTTTCGCGATGGGCGACCACGACGACCACCTCCACGTCGGCTTCAAGCCGGCCGGTGACTCCGACGCTGTCGGCGGCTCGATCAACGCCACGCTCGGCGCCGAGCAGTGGCGTCGCCTGACCGAGAGACTCGGCGAAATCGGCAACCCCGAGATCACCGCCGGCCCTGCCAGGGCCGCGACCGGGGACGACGGTTCGAACAGGGGCAGCAGGAACTGATCGGCCCGCTATTCGGGTTCGTCCAGATTGAGTTGACCGGCGCCCTGAGGCTGGAGAAGGGCCGCTACCTGGAGCGACGGGGTGAAGAGCAGCGCGTGCTGGTGATCGACACCGAGGGCGCCCTGCCGCCGGCCCGGCGCCGCAGGCGCAAACCGAAACAGGCCGAGGCAGCCCGGAACGTGCCGGCTGTGGCGGTGAGCACGGTCACAATAGTCCGGGCATCTGCCCCTTTCGGAAGCGAAAACGAGGCCTCCGAATGGCTGGCCGGTACGACCGGGGACGAAGTGACCGCGGGCCTGCTCGAAGAAGCCCTGGCCGCACTCGACCGGGCCCTGGCAGCAGAAGCGGCGGCTACCGGCAGGCCATATGTGCCCCAGTACGGCGTCGACGACATCATCGCAGCCAGGTTCGGATACGGAGACGGAGACCGTGTCTCGGACGGTGAGTACCTCGAAGCCCTGGAGATCGACGCCCGCGGAGGGACCGCCGGACCACGGCGCGAGAGACTGACGCGCACCCGGCCCCTGGCCCGCATCGCGGCGATGCTCGGCGAGCGCGAAAGCCCGGCGGCATGCGAGTTCCTGATCCCGCGAATCCGTTGCGACCTCGACGGCGGACGGGTCATGAGCGCGGCGCTGGTGATCGAGGTGGCGGTCAGGGCGACGATCGTAGAGCTCGACACCGTCCTCGAAGACACCGACCATTCGGCGGACCTGGACCGACTCGAAGAGATGCTGCCCGAGCTGACGGGGCTGACCGACGCGGTCCTGACCGAAGGCAGGCCGTGGCCAGGGCTCGCGGACTCGCTGGAAGAGCCTCTGGCGATCGCCGAGAGGGTCATGCGGCGCCGGCGGGCGCTCGAGCAGTAGCCGGGCCACGACCCCCGTCGGTCGCCCTCAGGGCGTCCGATGCAACGGGCTGATGCCGAGATGCTCGAGCACGGCGTCGTCTTCCAGGGTCTCCGCCACGATGTCGGCCTCGAGTTCGATTCCCGGGACCGAGGGCACGCCGATCACGAACAGACCCGCGGCGCGGCCTGCGGCGACACCGCCGGGAGAGTCCTCCAGGACCACGATTCCGCGGCCGGGCTCGAGTTCCAGCTGGGAACAGGCTTCGAGGTAGGCATCCGGTGCCGGCTTGGCCTGGGGCACTTCGTGCCCGCTGACCACCACATCGAACTCGATTCCGGTCGCAGCGACCTGGTGGGACCTTTCGATGAAGCGCCTCGGCGAATTCGAGACCAGACCGACCGGCACACCTGCCGGACGCAGCAGTCCGATCAACTCGACCGCGCCGACCATCGGGTCTACCCCGCCCTCGAGCTCGGCCAGGACCAGTTCGTTCAGTTCTTCCATGATCTGCCGGTCGCGGCCCGGTTCATCGAGGAAACCGGCCAGTTTCCGCCCGGCGATCTTCTCCGAAGAACCGACGAGGGCCCGCTTGTGGTCGATCGTGAACTCCCGGCCCCGCCTCTGGAACAGGCTCTGCTCCGCCCGGCTCCAGACCGATTCGGTGTCGAGGAGCAGCCCGTCGTTGTCGAAGAGAACGGCTTCCGGTTGCGGCATGAGGCCAGCCTAGACGCCGGGCATGCCCCGGGACCTCCCGGTCGCGGGGTACGATTGCCCAATCATTTCCCGCACGCCGGAACAACGGGGCGGGAGACGGGTTATAGAGACTCAGTGCAAGACGAATACCGGCAGAGCAAACAGCGGGGAACCAGGCGGGGGAACGTGGCGGCAGGCCTGCGCCAGGTGCCGCTCCTGCTGCTGATGGTCGCCGTGGTTTCGATTTTCGTCCTCAGCCTGTCAACCGCGGCGATCGCCATCGGATCGCAGCCTGCGGGCCCGGGGGACTCGCGTCTGGACGCGCCGATGCTGCTACCCGGCGACGCGGGCACCAGCTCTTCCGAAGCCCGGGGCGAAGGCTCCGGGACGTGGATCATCGGGGCCAGGCCTGGGGGCAGGACCGCCTCCCTGGCCCGGGAGGCGGGTGCAGAGGCGGTAGACCGGGCTTCCGGCATCTACTCGATCGCCCGCGGTAGCGCGGAATCCTTCGCCTCGGCCCTGCGCGTCTCGGGCCTGCTCGTATACGCCGAACCGAATGTGCCGGTGAGCTCCAGTTCCTACCCCTCGGACCGCTTCGGCGACCAGCAGTGGTGGCTCGACAGCGTCGTCAATACCGTGGACTACACCCCACCGGCGGTCGGTCCGAGCAGCCCGCGCCTCGGGCTTATCGAAGAATCCGTGAACCCGCTCCACCCGGACCTGAGTGAAGCCAACCTCAAGGCCGGCTTCTCCCTCAACTCACCCGAAGACACCCACGGCACAGCGGTCGCGGCGATCGCCGGCTCGCCGGGTGAAGGTGCCGGTATCCGTGGTATCTGGCCGGGGATGAACATGACCCTCTTCCCGTCAGGAACGGACTGCATCGGCACGACCAGGGCCGTACTCGCGGCGGCACGGGCCCGGGTGGAGGTGATCAACATGAGCTACGGCTTCCCGTCGGACGTCTGCTTCTCTCACTACGTCGCGACCGAGACAGCGGTGCGCAAGGGCGTCCTGCCGGTCGCCGCGGCCGGCAATTCGGGTGGCCAGGGGAACGCCCCCAGCCGCCCGGCCACAGACCCGCATGTCGATCTCGGTTTCGGCCGTCGGTGAGGACGGCCTCGCGGCCGGCTTCGCGACTCGCAACCCCCAGGTCGACATCACGGCCCCCGGCAGCCGCATCATTTCGCCGTACATCTCGACCGGAACGGAGGGGGCCGGCCCGGCCCTCGATCTTTCCTGGGCGCTGAACAGCGGAACCAGCTTCTCGAGTCCGATGGTCGCTGCAGCGGCGGCACTTCTCAGCCAGGAGAGGCCGAAACTCGACGCCAGGCGGATCGGCCGGCTGCTCACGGCTTCGGCTACCGACCTCGGTGCCCCCGGACGCGACCAGGTCTACGGCGAGGGCCTGCTCAACATCGACGCGGCCCTGGCCGCCGGCAACCCGCCGGCAGATCCGCGGGAGCCCAACGACGACATCGAGTGGGTCGACGGCAGCCGCCTGCCGGGCAAGGCCGGTTTCGTCTGGAAACCCGGACGCAACAAGCGCTCCGGAGCGGTGGTCGCGACGCTCGGAAGGACCAAGGACCCGGCCGACGTCTACCGCGTGCGGGTCGCGCCGCGAGGAAAGGTGCTGATCACCGCGGCGCAGTACCAGGGAGACGTGAAGCTCAGGGTCTTCGGACCGAAGGCCAGCACGATCGACCGGACCAGGGATCAGCTGATCGTGCGCTCCGACAAGGCCAGGCCCAGGACCGAAGGAGTGCTGGTCAAGAACTCCAAGCGCAGGCCGCAGCTGGTCTACGTCACCCTGACCACGAGCAAGCGCTGGCTCGGTGAGTACTCGCGGTACAGGCTCAAGGTCAAGCGCCGCTGACGATCCCGGGTGCCTGCCGCCGGCCCCGTCACTTCCGTTCCTCAGAACCGCGTCTCTGCCGAAAAAAAGAGGGCGCCATCGGGCGCCCTCCTTTCTCGGCTCCGGCCGTGTTTCAGGCCGTCGTGAATGCCTGCCGGGCTACTTGCCCTGCCACTTCGGGCTGCGCTTGCCGAGGAAGGCGGAGATGCCTTCCTTGCCGTCCTCGGTGAAGAAGACCGTCGCGAAACCCTGCTTCTCGGCGTCGATTCCTTCGTCGGTGTCGCCACCGGCGAATGAGACCTGCTTGATCTGCTCGACCGCCAGCGGCGCCTGGCCTGCCAGCTTGCGACCCCAGTTGACCGCGGTATCGAACAGCTCCTGATCCGGAACCACCCGGGTGACCAGACCGAAGTCGAGCGCCTCCAGCGAGGAAATCGGATCGCCGACCAGGTTCATCTCGAGGGCCTTGTTCTGGCCGACCAGCCTCGGCAGGCGCTGCGTTCCTCCGAAGCCGGGGATGATCCCCAGCTTGATCTCGGGCTGCCCGAATACGGCCGACTCGGCCGCGATCCGGAAGTCGCATGCCATCGCCAGCTCGCAGCCGCCACCGAAGGCGAGCGAGTTGACCGCGGCGATGGTGACCACGCGTCCGTTGCCGAAGTCCTTGAGCAACTCATGTCCCTGCTGGATCAGCTTGGCGCCACCTTCGGCGTCCATCTGGGTGAAAGCCTTGATGTCGGCTCCGGCCGAGAAGACGATCGGCATGGTCGAAGCGACCACCATCGCGCCGATCTCCTCGTTCGCCTTGACCTTCTCCCAGACCGTGCCGAGGTCCTCGATCACCTGGGGGGAGATCGCGTTCATCGGCGGGTTGGCCAGCCAGGCGATCGCGACGTCGCCGCGGGTCTCCAGCTTGACCTTCTCCGGCTGATCGCCTTCGTCGGCCTGCGGGTAGGGGTAGAAGCCCTGGCCCGTCTTGAAACCGAGTCGGCCCTGGGCGACCAGGCGCTTGAGAGTCACCGGCGGGGCGAAGCGCTCGCCGTGCTTCTCGTGGAGTCGCTCGATCCGCTCGAGCGAGACGTCGAGACCGTCGATGTCGGCCTTCCAGAAGGGCGGGAACAGTCCCCGGCGGGGGTCCAGACCGGCTCCGGCCATCATGCCGACGTCGATGTCACGGACCGAAGCGACACCCTCTTCGAGCAGGAGGCAGGCTTCGATCAGCGACTTCGCGGTGAACAGGTCGGCCAGCTCCTGCGCGTCCGGCTCGCCTTCGCCGGCAACCTGGGGCTGGCCGTCCTTGTAGAGGCCGTCTCCGCCGGTCTTGACGCCGAGCTTGCCCTGGGCGACCAGGTCCTTCATTCCCTGGTGTACGTAGAAGGAGTCGCCGTATGAGTCCTGCAGGTGCTCGGCCACGTGGTACACCGTGTCGAGCCCGAGCATGTCGACCAGGATGAACGGCCCCATCGGTGCGACGTTGGCCGCGGCCACGCCCTCGTCGATCTTGGCGATCGAAAGGCTCTGTTCCTCCTGGGCGCGCCAGATCTCTCCGACCGCAGAGTTGAGGATGCGGTTGACGACGAATCCGGGTACTTCACCGCAGGTGATCGGCTGCTTGCCGATCGCCTGAGCGAAGTTGGAGGCGATCTGGACGGTTTCGGAGGTCGTCTCGTCGCCGATGATCACTTCGACAAGGGGCATCACGGATGCCGGGTAGAAGAAGTGGAAGCCGACTACCTTGTCGGGACGGATCGTCGCTTCGGCCATCTCGGAAATCGAGAGCGAAGAGGTGTTCGAAGAGAGGATGGCGTGGCCGGGGGTGACCGCGTCGAGCTCGGCGAAGACCGCCTGCTTGATCGCCATCTTCTCGGGGACCGCCTCGATCACGAAATCGACGTCGCCGAATTCCTCGTAGGTGACCGTGCCGGTGACCAGGTCCATCACTTCGGCCAGGCGCGCGTCGGCCTGCTCCTGGGTGATCTTCTCCTTCTTGACCAGTCCGCCGAGCTGGCCGGTGGTGACGTTCCGGACCTCTTCGATCGCGTGGTCGACGAACTTCTGGTCGACGTCCTTGATTACTACCGGGGTGTCGGACGAGGCGATTGCCTGGGCGATCTGGCCACCCATGGTGCCGCCGCCGACAACGGCTGCCTTGTGTACGAACATAAGCTTTCTTGATCCTCCGTGGGGTTCGTGAGTAGAAGCCTGGCGAGAAGTTGACTCGCGGGTCAATAAGGCTATAGGCCGAGGCCCGGGCGCGGCAGGCCCACACCGCCCCCCGCCTCCACATCCGACGACAGTCCCGGCGGCAGATCGCGGCCGAGTGTGACCCCGCTCCGCCTGCCGGCCGGGTTTACCTGCTAGCGTCGTCGACGATGGTTGACCATCCGGTCGGTCGTCGAGGTTCTGTTCCTTCCTTTCGCAGAAGCGTCTTGTGGGTTACCGGATCTCCCTGAACCCCCCTCAAAGGAAGTAGAACAAAATGTCATCGAAGTCTTTCGCCGATCTCGGCGTGTCCAGACCCGTAGTCAAAGCCCTCGACGAGCGAGGATTCACCTCGCCGTTCGCGATTCAGCAGCAGGTCATCGAGGACGTCCTCGACGGCCGCGACGTGCTGGTCCAGTCCCCCACCGGATCCGGCAAGACGCTCGCCTTCGGCGTGCCGCTGGTCGACCTGATCGAAGCCCAGGACCGGCGTCCGGCCGCCCTGATCCTCGCCCCCACCCGCGAGCTCGCCTCGCAGATCGTCGACGAGCTCGACTCGATCTGCCGCTCCCGCGCGCTTTCGATAGCCGCCGTCTACGGCGGCGTCGGCATTCAGGCCCAGGCCAAGCGTGCGGCCCGGGCCCACATCGTCGTGGCCTGCCCCGGCCGGCTCGAGGACCTGCTCCAGCGCCGGGCCTTCACGCTCGACAACGTCAACCACCTGGTCCTCGACGAGGCCGACCGCATGCTCGACATGGGCTTCAAGCCCGCGGTCGACCGGATCGTCAAGAAGATCAACAACGACCGCCAGACACTTTTCTTTTCGGCAACCCTCGAGGGTGCCGCCGGCAAGCTGGCCGATGCTTATACGCACGACGCGGTGACCCACGTCAATCGGCCGGCCCCGGAAAAGCAGGGCAAGGTCGAGCACAGGTTCATCCATGTCTCGCACCAGGCCAAGGTCGAAACGCTGCTGAACGAGCTCGAAAACAGCGAACGCGGCCGCACGCTCGTCTTCGTCCGCACCAAGCACGGTGCCGACCGCCTCGTCAAGAAGCTCGGTCGCAGCCCCCAGATCCGGGCGGTGGCGATGCACGGCAACAAGTCCCAGAACCAGCGCCAGCGCGCGCTGTCGGACTTCGAGAAGGGCAAGGTCGACACGCTGGTCGCCACCGACGTCGCCGCCCGCGGGATCGACGTCGCCGACGTGACCCACGTGATCAATTACGACATGCCGGAAGACCGTGACACCTTCGTCCACCGGGTCGGCCGCACCGGCCGTGCCGGTGCGAGCGGTACCGGAGTGAGCTTCGTTCTGGCGGAGCAGGCGCGCGACATGGGCAAGATCGCCAAGTCGCTCGGTCTGAGCCACGAGTACGAGCAGAGTGGCGGTCCGGTCTCGATCCATTCCGAGACCCATACCCCGAAGCGCTCCGGTGGCGGACGCGGCGGCAACGGCCAGTCCAGGAACCAGAAGAGCTCGCGCAACGGCCGCTCGAAGGGCCCCGGACAGCACTCGAAACAGGGCAAGGGACAGGGCAACGGGCAGTCCCGCCGCGGTCGCCGCTGACCAGCAGAAACACCGGCGCCACCACAGATGGGCCGAACCCTGCTACGGTCACGACCATAGGGCCGGTTTGAAAGATCCGGCAAAGACGTGTGTAGCGCTCGCAGTCGTTGCTTTACCAGCATCCTCCGCGTTTGCAGCACCATCAAGTGGAGGATTCAATGCCCACTGGCACAGTTAAGTGGTTCAGCGACGAAAAGGGCTTCGGTTTCATTACGCCCGATGACGGTTCCAAGGACGTTTTCGTCCATCACAGCGCGATTCAGGCGGACGGGTTCCGTACCCTCGCCGAGGGCGCCAAGGTCAACTACGAAGCAGAAGACGGACCGAAGGGTCCGGCTGCCGCTTCCGTGGAGCCGATCTGAGCCTCAGCCCAGCTGAAGCAAGCGAGCGCGCCCGCCATCCGGCGGGCGTTTCGCGTTAAAGAGGGATGTTGGCGGTAGACGCAGCATCAGACCGAATCGTCCGACTGCCGGGCCTGTTTCAATAAGCACCATGCACACCCGGTTCCATCTTCGTGAACGTGTATTCGGCGACCTCAAGTCGGTCGGCCACACGGCGCGCAGACCGGGCAAAGGAAAAGCCGGCAGGACCGAGGACGAAGAGGCTCTGGTCGCCCCGGGCATCTCGGCACCGCGTGGCCCCGAGCCGCTGGCGATCGACACCTTCATGTTCGGCGAGCCCGAAATGATGGCGGCCCATCTGCTGGCCGGACCGAAGACGGCGATCGTCGATCCGGGCCCCGCCAACACCGTCCGGAACCTGAAGGCTTCACTCGACGCGATCGGCGTCGACCGCCTCGACTCGATCGTGCTGACCCACATCCACTTCGACCACGCCGCCGGAGCGGCGAAGCTGGCCGGGCACTTCCCGGAGGCTTCGATCTACATCCACGACCGGGTCGCCCGGCACCTGGTCGACCCGACCCGGCTGATCGAAGGCGTCCGGTCCGTCTGGGGAGAGAAGACCGAGGAGCTCTTCGGCCTGCCGGAGCCGATCGAGGCCGGGCGGGTCGTCGCGATAGGCGACGGCGACTCGATCGACCTGGGCGACCGCCGGCTCGAGGCGGTCGCGACCCCGGGCCACACCCGGGCCCACCTCTCCTATCGCGACAGCGCGACCGGAGCAGCACTGTGTGGTGATGCGATCGGCCTCGAGCTTCCGTCGAGCAGGGTGATCCGACCCTCCACCCCACCCTCGGATTTCTCGTTCAGCGAGGCCAGGGAATCGATCAGCAGACTCGCCCGGATCGAAGCGACCAGCGTTCACCTGCCCCATTTCGGAGAGACGAGCGGTTCCCCGGAACAGGTCTTCAACCAGGCCGACGAGGCACTTCGCCGCTGGCACGAGACCTTCATCCGGTACCGGGAAGACTCGGAGAGCGACCTGGAGCTCCAGCGGCGGTTCAATGCCTGTGTCGAGGCCAGCCTCGAGCCGGTCACTCCGGTTGTGAGGAAAGGACTCGAGGCGGTCAATCCGGTCTGGCTGAACATCGCGGGGATGACGGCCGAAGCTGAACGCGGCGAACGCGACTCGAGTCGCCCCGCCGCCTGAACCTGCGCGCCGGATCAGGCGTCCGCAGCTCCTCCGGTTCCGATCTGCCGGACCAGCCACCTGCCGGAACCGTCGACCGCGGCGACGAAGGCCGCCTCGACGGTCGACGAATGCGGAGATCGTCGGGCGTCAGGACCGGGACGCACCGCGATCGGCATTTCGATCTCTTCGACCGGCTCGATGACCAGCGAAACCCAGGGCAGCCCGAAACGACTCAGCAGGAAGGGTCCGAAGGGTCCGGTCGACGCGGCCCGGACCTCCCTGAGCTCGACGCCTTTCAGTGCGGGTCCCATGGTTTCCCATAGACGGGCCTTGACTTCCGGGCGGACCTGCGCCGGACCCTCGTTCGCAGGACCGGACGAATCCGCCGCCAGGCCTCGGAGTGCCAGCGGGTCCCGTTCGACCAGGGCCCGCACGGTTCCTTTCGGATCAGGTATCCGGTCGACGGCCACCTCCGAGGCTCGATCGACTGCCGGTCCTTCGATCGGCGCCAGGTGATGAGCGCACTGCCGGCATCCGAAGTAGCTCTGCGGGCAGCGATGCCACGTGTCCGAGAGGTAGCGCGGGCTGCGGATCGCCGGTTCACTGACGCTGCCGCAACCCGGGCAGGGCAGCCGACCGCGCGCGACCTGGCGAGCGCGCCTCACGGGAGAGCCGTGGTCCGGGTAGTGACAGAGCCTCATCGGATCGAGGGTCTTCGCCGGGGCCCGCCTTCTGACACCAGCCCGTTTCCCGATGGCCGGTGGCTGGATCAAGTACGGTCGCAGCATTGAGCCAGCCTTCTGAAGAGGACCTACGAGAGAACCGGGCAGCCGCAACCGGACGCAGCACGGATGACGCCGCGGACCTGACCCGGGCGCAGAGCACGGAACGGCTCGAAGACCTGATCGACACGGTGCCGGCCGTCGTCTACGTTGCCGAAATGGGGAAATCGGGGCGCTGGCACTACATCAGCTCCCAGATCAAGGACCTGCTCGGCTATACACCCGAGGAGTGGAAAGCCGACCCGGGGCTCTGGTACGACTCACTCCACCCCGACGAACGGGAGCACGCGCTGTCCTTCGAGAGTGAGGACTGGGTCGGAGAAGACGCGGTCCCGCCGGCCGAGTACAGGTTGCGGACCAAGGAGGGGGGCTGGGTCTGGGTGCTGGAACAGGCGACGCTGGTTCGCGACGAGGACGGCGGCCCGACCCTCTGGCACGGCGTCATGCAGGACGTCAGCGCACTGAAGAAAGCCCAGGAGAAGATCGCCATAAAGGTCGAACAGCAGGCTCTCACCGCCCGCCTGGGCGAGGCGGCGATCCGGGTCGAAGACCAGGATGAACTGATCCGGATCGCTGTCGAGGAACTGATGGGGATCGAAGGGATAATCGAGGCCGAGATCTGGGAGCTGGACGATCAAGGCAGGATCCACCTGCGACGTCGGTCGAACAGGACCGGCCCGCCGATCACGCTGGACTTCGAACCGGACAGCTACCCGGGGACCGAGATCGCCCGCGGTGAGGTCGTATACGTCGCCGACTGGGCGACCGACGAGCGCATGGCGCCCTACGAGAAACACCGCAACCCGGCGGTCGCCAGCACGATGATCGTGCCGATCGCCGGAACCCAGAGGCAGTTCGGATTCCTCGCGGTCAACTCCTCGGTGCCGAACCGGTTCTCCAAGGAGGACGAGGACTACCTCAAGGCCGCCACCAGCCTGATCGGAAGCGCGATCGAGCGCGGCCGGGTCGAACTCTCACTCCGACACAGGCTGCTTCACGACCAGTTGACCGAACTGCCCAACCGCGAAATGTTCAGTCGACGGCTGGACAAGGCGATCGGCTACTCGAGGGCGACCGGCCGCATGATGGCGGCGCTCTTCCTGGACATCGACCACTTCAAGCTGATCAACGACGGCATCGGCCACCACGTCGGTGACGAGACCCTCCGGGAGGTGAGTCGCAGATTGAAGACGGCGATGCGCCCCGGCGACACCGTCGCCCGTTTCGGGGGGGACGAGTTCGGGATCGTGATCACGGCGATCGAGACCGTCGACGAGGCCGTCGCCATCGCCGGGAACCTGCTGGAAATGCTGGCCGCCCCGATCAGGTTCGAGTCGAGCGAGATCGTGGTCACGGCCAGTATCGGCGTCGCGGTCGCCGGGCCCGAGGCCGGTCGCGGCCGGACGGCGACTTCCCTGTTGCGGGAAGCCGACGCTGCGATGCACAAGGCCAAGGAGATGGGAAGGGCGCGTGTACACGTATTCGACGAGCCGTTGCGAGACCTCGCCCTCAGTCGCCTCGATACGGAGCGGGGACTGCGCTCGGCGATCGATTCCGGCGAGCTCGTCATCCACTACCAGCCCATCGTCTCGCTTCCCAGGAACAGCATCGTAGGTTTCGAGGGGCTGGCCCGGTGGAACCATCCGACACGCGGGGTGCTGCCGCCCTCGGAGTTCATCCCGGTGGCCGAGGAGAGCGGGCTGATCAACCAGATCGACACCTGGGTACTCGAAGAAGCCGTCCGGCAGACGGCGGCCTGGGACCGGCTGATTCCCGCCGGCCAACAGTTTGCGGTCTCGGTCAACGCCTCGGCCCGCCAGCTCAGCCGCCCGGACCTGCCAGAGCTGGTTGCCGCGCTGCTCGGGCAGTACGGCCTGTCGCCCAGGCGGATCACGCTCGAGATAACCGAGACGACGCTGATCTCTGCGGTCGGCACGGCCCGCCAGATCCTCGCCTCGCTGAACGAGATCGGGATCGGGATCGCGCTCGATGATTTCGGCATGGGCTTTTCCTCGCTCAATTACCTGAGCCGATTCCCGCTCGACGTGATCAAGATCGACCGGACCTTCATCGACCAGCTGAGCAGTGAGGACCCGACCGGCGAGGCGATCGCCGACGCGATAGTGCAGATCGGAAAGGCGCTCGGCATGACCGTGGTGGCCGAAGGCGTATCGAATGCCGCTCAGCTACGCAAGGTCAGCGAACTGGGCTGCCGCGTCGCGCAGGGCTACCTCTTCAGTCAGCCGGTTCCCGCCGAGTCCGCGACCGATCTGCTCAGCGCATCGATCGAGCGGGACTCGCTTCAGTCCGGTGCCGGCGCCTGAACCTCTTCCGGAACAAACCCGGGCCGGGCCAGTTCGAGTGGATGCTCTTCGCCGGGGATCGCAACCAGGAGCTGATGGATCGAGACGTCGCCGCGCTCGAAGGCGAGTGCACTCGCGGTCATGTAGAGCCGCCAGACCCGCTCGCGCTCGGCACCGACCTCGGCGATGGCCCCTTCCTTGCTTGCGGCGAGGTTGGCGACCCAGTGGCGCAGGGTGAGCGCGTAGTGTTCCCGCATCGACTCGAGGTCACGGACCTCCTGCCCGGCCTCCTCGGCGGCGGCGACGACGGTCGCGACCTTGTGGAGCTCGCCGTCGGGGAAGACGTAGTGCTCGATGAAAGTGTTCGGCGACTCGTCCTCTTCGTGCTGACGGCAGATGCCGTGATGCAGCGCCAGGCCACCGGGGGTACCCAGGTTGGTGACCGTTTCCATGTAGCGCCCGAGCTGGCTGGAGCCGACGTGCTCGAACATGCCGACTGAGCAGATCTTGTCGTAGGGGCCGTCTGAGACCTCCCGGTAGTCCTGGATCCTGACCTCACACTGATCAGCCAGGCCTGCGTCGACGATCCGCTTTCGGGCATAGGCAGCCTGCTCTTCCGAGAGCGTCACGCCGACTACCCGGACGCCGTAGTTGGCGGCGGCGTGGATCATCAGTGACCCCCAGCCGCAGCCGATGTCGAGCATGCGCTCGCCAGGCTGGAGTCGCAGCTTGCGGCAGATCACGTCGAGTTTGCGCGTCTGCGCCTCCTCGAGCGAATCGTCCGGGCTCTCGAAGTAAGCGCAGGAGTAGACCATGGTCGGCCCGAGGATCATCCGGTAGAACTCGTTCGAGACGTCGTAGTGGTGCGAGATCGCCTCACGATCGCGGCGCAGGGAGTGGAGGCGCCCTCCGACCCTGGCCTCGACCGAGGGTGGCTTGGGCGGCGGGATGCGGATCGCCCCGACCCTGGCCGCAGTCCTGACCGCATCGAGCTTCTCGCGAGCGGTGAAGTCAAAGCCGTACAGCTTCGAACCCGCCGACATGACCCGGTAGAGGTCGCCCTCGAGCTCGATGTCACCCGCGACCCAACCGCGGCCGATCCCAAGCTGATCCGGACGCATCACCGCATAGGTGAGTGCCCGGCGGTTCCTCAGCACGATGGTATCGGTGGCAGAGCCGCGCTCGCCCGGGCCCAGTTCACTTCCGTCCCAGAACCTGACCGCGGCCGGGAGCGGCCCGCTGAGCCTGGGCTCCACCGCCGCTACGAGATGGGCAAAACGGTCTGCGATACCACCCGTGCTGTACATAGGGCCACCCTAGAGCGGATCGCCGGGCCGTTCAAGTCATCCGCCGTAGACCTCGCGCTTGATCAGGGTCACCGACTCGATAACCGAATCGAGGAACGGTTCGATCTCCTCGACCAGTCGCAGGTACTCCTGCTCGCCGGCCTCGGTGATCGAATAGAAGCGACGGGTTCGTTTGTCGGGATGCTCCCAGTCTCCTTCGATCATGCCGCGGCTCTCGAGGTCACGGAGCAGCGGGTACATCGTGTTCGGGTTGACCGAGACGACGCCCTGGGTCATGGTCTCGATCGCATCGATCAGGTAGTTGCCGTAGCAGGGCTTCTCGCGGATCAGGTGTAGCACCAGCAGCGGGAATAGATCCCTGCGGCGCATCTCTCCACCGAAGACGTCCGAGGCACGCCCGCCCGCGCGCTTCCTGCCGGTACCGCCCGACTTGGTCTGGTTGGCCGCCTCCGTCGCCTCGGCGACGGCGGCCTGGAGCGGTTTGGGGTCCTTTTCAGGCATCGATACGAGTTTACGGACACGGGCCCGCGGCAGGTCCTGGCTCCGGTCCGGCCACTACCCTCAACCAATGTCGTCGACCCCCGAGCCCCTTTTCAGCAACGAAGGCCGGTTCGAGGGTGCCGTCGAGGTGGTCAGGGAGATATTCAGGGCCGAAGACGACGGTTACGCCGTACTCGAGGTCCGGGATGCATCCGGTGACGAATTCGTGGTGACCGGTACGGTCGCTCACCTGACGGCGGGTGAGAAGGCCCGCCTGACCGGCGAGTGGCAGCACCACGACCGGTTCGGACCCCAGATCCGCGCCGACACAGCCCTGCCGCTCGACCCCGAGGACCGGGCCGGACAGGTCGCCTACCTGAGCACGCTGCGTCACATCGGCCCGGTCCGGGCCGAGGCGCTCTGCGACCTCCACGGTGCCGAGGTCCTGGAGAAGATCGCCGCCGATCCTTCGGGCGTCTTCGCCTCGCTGCCGAAGCTGGGCCGCAAACAGGCCGAGGCGGCGACCGAGAGCTGGTACGCGACCCGAGCCATCAGAGACCTCCACGTCGAACTCGCGCCACACGGGCTGGCTCATCTCGCCTCGCGGATCCACAACCGCTTCGGTGACCAGGCGATGAAGACGATCCGGGAAGACCCCTACAGCCTGATCGAGATCGAGGGGGTCGGTTTCGTGCGTGCCGACACCATCGCCATGGCCTCGGATGTGCCACCGGAATCCGACCGCCGGGCCCAGGCGGCGGCCTACTTCCTGCTCGGTGAAGCCGAACGCCGCGGGCACACCCACCTGCCCACCGAGACCCTGCTGGGCGAGGTCTCGAAGCTGGTCGGCCAACGTCCCGAACCGTCGGTCATCACTCAGGCTCCCGGGTCTGGTCGAGGAGGACGGGCGGCTCTACCGCGGGCGTACGCTCGAGCGTGAGAAGCGCGTCGCCTCGGACCTGCGCGACCGCGCCCTGACCGAGCCGTCCCTCGACCACGACCCGGACCGCCCGGAGGACGAGTCGCTTACCGGTGAGCAGTGGCAGGCGGTCACCGGTGCCTTCGCCGCCAGGGTCTCGATCGTCACCGGCGGCCCCGGTGTCGGCAAGACCGTCTGCACCCGGGCGGTAGTCACCGAGTCGCGAGCGGCGAATCTCAGGGTGGCGCTCTGCGCACCGACCGGTCGGGCCGCCCGGCGACTTGCCGAGGCCACGGGCCACGAAGCGAGCACGATCCACCGCCTGCTCGAGTGGAGGCCGGGCTCGGAGCCGACGTTCAAGCCGGGCCACCCCCTGCCGGTCGACCTGATCGTGGTCGACGAAGCATCGATGATCAATCTGCAGATGGCCGACGTCCTGCTCGGGGGAATCGGACTCGATACTCACATCGTGCTGGTGGGCGACGCCGATCAGCTACCTCCGATCGGTGCCGGCAAGCCGTTCTCCGACCTGATCGCGTCCGGGATCGTGCCCGTCACCCGGCTGACCCACATCTTCCGCCAGGCCGCCCGCTCGATGATCACAACGGCCGCCCACGAGATCAACCAGGGATCAACTCCGCACCTCGAGCCGGGAGAAGGCCAGCAGAAGGACTTCCATTTCGTCGAACGCCAGACTCCGGCCCGCTGCCGTGACGCCGTGGTCGAGATGGTCGGCGAACGCGTTTCGGCCGGCCTCGGCCTGGATCCGATCCGCGACGCCCAGGTTCTCGCCCCGGTCTATCGCGGTGAAGCCGGCATCGATGAACTCAACCGGCTGCTGCAGGAACGCCTCAACCCGGACGGCCGAGCGGCCGTATCGGAGCGCTTCCGGATCGGCGACCGGCTGATCCAGACCCGCAACTCACATGAACTGGGCCTGATGAACGGGACGATCTGCTTCCTGACCGAAGACGACCCCGAAGATGAAACGGCGGTGGTCGAGACCGACGACGGCGAGACGGTGGTCGTTCCCTACGACGAAGCCGGCGACCTGAAGCTCGCCTATGCGATCTCGGTCCACAAGTCCCAGGGCTGCGAGATTCCTGTGGTCGTTTTCGTATGCAGCCGTTCGAGCTCGGGAATGCTCACCCGCCCGCTGATCTACACCGCGATCACCCGGGCCCGGGAGATGTGTGTTGTGGTCGGCGACCGCCCGGCGCTGGAGAACGGCGTCAGGAGGGACGAGAGCGGCCGCCGGAACTCTTCACTGGCCGAGCGTCTGAAGACTGACCAGGAGACACCTGGCCTGTCCGGGCTCAGTTGACCGTCGTCAAGCGGTAGCTCATCGCCTTGTGGGAGCAGTTGAAGCGCCGTTTCATCTCCTGCAGGTCGCGCCCGCACTGCCTGGCGTGGCTGCGAATCAGGTGCTCGGGCATGAGCAGCGCCGCGGCAAAGGCGTCGGCCTCGAGTTCGGGCACCGGCTTGGGCGCGGGTCCGGTCCTCGGCGGCTCTTCTTCTTCAACTATGTCCACCCGGCGGCAGAAGATCTGAGGACGGTCGTCGCGGTGGATCAGGTAGTGGCCCACCTCGTGGCCGACCGTGAAGCGCCGCCGCGTATCCCACTGTCCGGCCTCGGTGGCGTCGACCCAGATCTCCCCCAGGTGGGTCAACAGCAGTCCGGAGACTTCACCGGGCTTGAGGTCTTCGCAACCCGGCGCCAGCGACATGTCCTCGGCCAGCCGGACCTTGAGGCCGAGCACGTTGTCGACGATTTCATCGACCGGGACCGGCAGCGACTCGCCGTCCCAGATGAACTCGGGAACGCATTCCAGCAGGTCGTAGGCCTGTTGCTCGACCCACTCCGTGTCGATACCTCCCGCATCCATGCGGCAGGACTTTAGCGATCCGGTTCGTCGTAATCGGGATCGGTGAACAGGCGGTCGATCCGGTCCGGCTCGCCCTTGATCCGGGTGAAGCCCGACCTGTCCTCGGAAGAGATCAAGAAGTCCTCGTCGGTATCGCCGACGACCCTTGCGAAGACGATCCCGTCCGCGCTGCCCGGTGGTTCGGTCGAGGCGCCGGCCCGCTGGAGGACCTTCACAGTCGTCCCGTAGATGCCCGAAAGGGCCGTGAGGACCTTTTCGGAGACTCCCCGCGGGTCCAGGTTTCCCTGTTCCATGTCGTGGTAGTAGGTGGCCACCTTCTCGGTCTCCTGCGGATCCAGTGCGTCGAGCGCCCGGGCCAGTTCGGACTCGACCTTTTCACGCTTGATCTGCTTCCTGATCCTCAGCGACGGCAGCAGCTCGCGCCACCCCCCTCGTGGAGCCAGCAGCGACGGCATGATCCGGTCCACCATGCGACTGGCGGGTGAGTCCGCGTACGCCGCCGGGTCCCATGCATCCGGCTCCACCGCGAGCAGGAACTCGTCCATCTTGCGGTCGAGCTCTTCCCGCTGCTCCCCCTCGACCTGGTCGAGGTACGGCCACGGGTCGGTCTTGCCGGCCTTGAAGGCGGTCGCGTACTCGTCGAGAAGACGGTCGACCTGCCTCATCAGTCCCCTCCTTCGTCGGGAAAGAGCTCGGGACGCAGCCGGTGCTTGAAGCGCGCGAAAATCTGGTCGACGTTGGCCGGGGACATCTGTGTCTCGCCACCGATCTGCCGCTGGTTGACCTCTTCGGCGACATCCCTGGAAGGCAGGCCTTCGATCCTCATCCTGATGATCTCCCGGTTGCGCCCGGACTCTCCGGAGAGGGACTCGTGAATCAACATCCGGACCTCGGATTCACTGGTGAACTCCTCGGAACCGAGAAGCTCCTCGATCAGGTCCGGGCCGTCGGGTCTCGGGTCCACCGAAACCGGCTCGCGCCCGATCTTCTTGTAGTAGTCGGCGATGCGGCGATTGCGGATGGTGAAGTAGAGCGAGAAGAACTCACCGGTGAAGTTTCCTCTGAAGGCGGCGCTCAACATGTCGAGGATGACGTCGCCGAGGATGTCTTCCGCATCCTGCAGACTCTTGACCTTCTTGCGGATGATGGCAAGCTGCTGGCGATAGCGGCGAAATACGAGGATCGAGGTTGCGGTCCTGACCGCCTCGTCGTACCCGGCGTCACGTGCCTCGACCAGGTATTCGACGAGTTGTTCGTCGGAGAGTTGTTCGAGTTGTCTTTCATCTTTCGGCCTGAAACTCAAGCGTTCCCCAGACAAGTCAGTGATGGGGGCGCCGATCTGACAGCGCCCTCTCTGGCATCGCCCGACCAAGATAGCGCGAACGTCAGCTAGAGTCGACAAATCGCCCTACGCAAGGAAAAACGCCACATCTGGCCGATTACGCCTCCGACCGAGGCCGACCGGGCCTCCTACGCCGACGCGGAGCCGAAGCCCTTCTGGCTCGACCGTGAACGCCCGCAACCCTTCGAGGCCCTCGACGGCAGCGCCCGAACCGACCTGCTCGTCGTCGGCGGCGGCCTGACCGGCCTCTGGGCCGCGGTCCGCGCCAAGGAGGAGCAGCCCGATCGCGAGGTGACCCTGATCGACCGGGAGACCCTGGCAATCGGCGCCAGCGGCCGCAACGGTGGCTTCATGTCGTCGTCGCTGGTCCACGGTCTCGGAAACGGCCTGTCCCGCTTCCCCGACGAGCTGGCCACACTGGAGCGGATGGGCTTCGAGAACCTCGAGGCGATCGGCGAGGCGATCGAGCGCTACGGAATCGACTGCGATCTCGAGAAGCCCGGAGTGATCGGAACTGCCACGTCACCCGAACAGATGGAGTACCTGGCCGAAGAAGTCGACGAGTTCGCGCGATACGGCCACGACGCGGTCCTGCTGGACCAGGATGCGATGAGGGCGGAGGTCAATTCGCCGATGTTCCTGGGCGGCCTGTTCCAGAAGAGCGGTGAATGGGGAGTTGACCCGGTCAAGCTCTGTGACGGCCTCGCCAGAGCCGCGACGAGCCTCGGGGTCACCATCCACGAGAACACCGGGATGACCGGACTCAGGGAATCCGGAGACCGGGTCGAGGTCTCGACGGAATCCGGAACAATCGACTCCGCCAGGGTGCTGCTGGCGACCGCGGCCTTCGAGAGCCCGGTCCGCGCCGTCCGGTCGCGGGTCATCCCGGTCTACGACTACGTCCTGGTCACCGAGCCGCTGACCCGGGAACAGAAGGACGCCATCGGGTGGAAGAACCGGCAGGGCCTTTCCGATTCCACCAACCGTTTTCACTACTACCGGCAGACGATCGACGACCGGATCCTCTGGGGCGGCTACGACGCGATCTACAATTACGGCGGCAAGGTCGAGGACCGCTACTACCAGCGCGACAGGAGCTTCGCGGGTCTGGCCCAGCGTTTCCACGCGGTCTTCCCCCAGCTCGAAGGTATCCGCTTCACCAATCGCTGGGGAGGCGCCATCGACACCTGCTCACGCTTCTTCGCCTTCTACGGCCTCGCCCATGGCGACAAGGTCGCCTACGCGGTGGGCCATACCGGCCTCGGGGTCGGTGCGAGCCGTTTCGCCGCCGGAGTCGGCCTGGAACTGCTCGAAGGCCGGCAGAGCGAAGTCACCGCGCTGCAGTACGTTCGCGAGCGCCCGATGCCCTTTCCTCCCGAGCCTCTGCGCTGGCCGGTCATCCAGTTCACCCGCAACCGCATCGCCGCCGCCGACCTCAACGGGGGCCGCGACGGGCTCTGGCTCAAGACGCTGAGCCGACTCGGCCTCGGCTTCGACAGCTGACCCGGGCGGAACGGCCTACTCGTAGGAGACGGCTTCCAGTACGTCGAGCTTGCTGGCCTTGCGGGCCGGGTAGATCGCTGCCAGTACGCCGGCAACGGCGGTGAGCAGCACGATCAGGGCGAGTACCGCGATCGGGTAGCTCAGCGCGAATCCTTCCCCTTCGAGCGGGATACCGATCAGGAAAGCGAAGATCACGCCGAGAATCAGGCCGGCGATCGCTCCGAGCACCGCGGTGATCACGGCTTCGTAGCGGATCATTCTTCTGACCTGACGGCGTGACATGCCGACCGCCCGGAGCATGCCCAGTTCCCGGGTGCGCTCGTAAATCGAGAGGATCAGCGTGACCACGATGCCGACCAGGGAGACCACGACTGCCAGGGCCAGAAGAACGTAGATCATCGCCAGCAGCGTGTTGATCTGCTGCTGCTGGTTGTCCTTCAGTTCCTGCTGGTTGAGCACATCGACGGTCGGGAAGGGCTGCTGGAAGGCGTCATCGATGCGCTGCTGGACGACATCCACGTCGGCGCCGGGATCGGTTCGGACGAGGGCGAAGAAATCGACGTCTACTCCGAAGTCCCGCTCCATCTCCTCCTGGGAAACGACGATGTTGCCCAGCAGGTCGAGGTTGCCGGAAGCGAGAATGCCGGTGACCTCCAGGTCAACCGTCTTTCCGGTCTTGGAGAGCACTTCGAACGAGTCACCGACCGCCAGGTCCGCCGAATCGGAGAGCCCTTCGGAAACGACGGCCCTTCGACCACCCAGCTGGGCCAGGTTCTCGGCCGAGCCTTCTTTCCACTCGAGCTCGAGCACGTCGTTGACTGAAGACGGCTGCACCGAGGAGAGGTCGCGACCACCGTCGCCGATGACGCGCACGTTGGAGTAGCGGATCCCGGATGCCGCCTGCACCCCTTCGGTTTCGGAGGCCAGCTCGGCGGCCTCGGGCGGGATCGGGTTGAAGCCACCCGGACCCTGCAGGATGATCTGCCCCTTGAGGTTGGAGTCGATCACGTTGGTGACCGAGCTGTTCAGGCCGGAGGCGAAGATCGTCACGAATGCGACCAGGGCCAGGCCGATCATCAGGGCGGCCGAGGTGACAGCGGTGCGGGAAGGGTTTCGCTGGGAGTTTTCGCGGGCGAGCCGGCCGGTAAGTCCGAACCGCTCCAGCGGGGCGCCGATCGCCGAGGCCATCGGCCGCACGAGCTGAGGGCTGAAGACCGAGATCGCGACCACGACCGCAACGGCTCCGCCGCCGATCCGGGCCGCGCCGGTGCCGCCGTCGGTGCCGCTGATCAGAACCGATGCGATCAGTGCCAGGCCGAGTGCCGCGAGCAGGCCCGAGATCAGCGCCCGCACCCAGACCCGGCTCTTCTTCGCGGCAACAAGGCTCTCCGAGAGCGCGGCGATCGGCGGGACCCGGGTGGCACGCAGGGCCGGAAGCAGCGACGCGACAAGCGTGACGCCGATACCGATGCCCAGCGAGACGATGATCGTGCGCGGAGCGACAACGAGAGACTTGCTCGGCAGTTCGGCTCCGATCGTCTTCAGCAAGGCACTCAGGCCTTCAGCCAGCGCGAAGCCGACGAGGATGCCGACAATCGATGCGAAAGCCCCGATCAGCAGGCCTTCGATCAGCACCGTGCGCAGGACCTGCGAGCGGCCGGCGCCGAGGGTCCTGAGCATCCCGAACTCCCGGGTGCGCTGGGCGACGGTGATCGAGAAGACGTTGAAGATCACGAAAGAGCCGACGAAAAGGGATATGGCGGCGAAGGCCAACAGCGCGATCGACAGGAAGCTGAGGTTGTCTTTGATCTCGCTGGCCTGCCTCTCGGCGTTCTCGTCTCCTGTTTCGACAAGCAGGTCCTTCGGTACCACCTTCGTGATGCGGTCGCGCAACTCTTCCGGACTGACCGCGTCATCGGCGGCGACTGAAATCTGGTCGAACTTGCCCTCTTCTCCGGTGAGCTGCTGGGCAACCGGCAGAATGACCTGAGCGATGGAAGTGCCTCCGAAGGATGCGCCTCCGAGCCTGGTCAGGCCGACCAGGGTGAACGGCCTGGCTTTGCCCGTGCCGACCAGGAGGATCTGGTCACCGAGTCCGAGGTCTGCCCGTTCAGCCGCAGCTTCGTCGAGTGCCGCCTCGGTCGGCGCTTCGGGCCTGCGACCCTCCGAGTATTCGGAAGTCTCGAGGCCTTCAGGAGATGCAGAAGCAATGAACTGCGGCGCAAAGCCACCCCCGGTCGAGTCGCCCTCGGTATCGAGGATCGCTCCCTGCGAGAAGACGTCACCCGAGGCTATTCGCACCCCGTCAACGGCTTCGACCTTGCCGAGAATCGCTGAATCGAAGGCCGGGTTGCTGCCGTCTTCCTGGGCCACCTGCTCCTTGGCAGTGATCGCGACGTCGGTGTTCTCGTTGGCGCCGACGAAGATGTCGTTGAAAGCCTCGTTCGTGGTGTCAGTCAGAACGTAGGTGCCGGAGACAAGCGCGATTCCGAAGACCACGGCGAGCGCAGTCATGAAGGAGCGCCACTTGCGCGCCCAGAGGTTCTTGAATGTGAGGCTGAGCAAGGGGCCTGGACCTAGGCGAGCTTCTTCAGCAGCTCGATCACGTGGTCAGCCGAAACCGGCGGCGCATCGTGGACCAGCTTGCCGTCGCGCAGGGCGATCAGACGGTCACCGTGGGCAGCGGAATCAGGCTCGTGGGTGACCATGATCACGGTCTGGCCGTATTCGTCGACCGCGGCGCGCAGCAGATCGAGCACGTCGTGGGATGCCTTCGAATCGAGGTTGCCGGTCGGCTCGTCGGCGAAGAGCACCGCCGGCTTGGTGACCAGAGAACGGGCCACGGCGACGCGCTGCTGCTGGCCGCCTGAGAGCTCGGAGGGCCGGTGGTCGCGGCGGTCGCCGAGTCCCACCCGGCTGATCAGCTCGTCGACCCAGGCCGGGTCCGGCTTCCGCCCGGCGATCGAGAGCGGCAGCACGATGTTCTCCTCGGCGGTGAGTACCGGCAGGAGGTTGAAGAACTGGAAGACGAAGCCGAGCTTGTCCCGCCGCAGCTGGGTCAGGTCGCCGTCGTCGAGCCCGGTGATCTCGGTGCCTTCGATGTCGACGGTCCCCGTGGTCGGCGTGTCGAGCCCGGCCAGCACATGCATCAGGGTCGACTTGCCGGAGCCGGAAGGTCCCATGATCGAGGTATAGACGCCCTTGTCGAAGGTGACGTCGACGCCGTCGAGGGCGCGGACCTCGGCCTCGCCTTCGCCGTAGACCTTGGTGAGGCCGGACGCGGTGACGATAGTTGCGCCGGATGCTCCGGACTGAGGGGTTTCCTGAAGGGTGGATTCCATGTTGTGGTTGACGCTAGCAGGCAAACGGGGTGTTTTACGGGGCCTCGGGGAGATCCCCGAGAAACGGGGTCCGGACCCCTAAGGGCCGCAAACGAAGAAGCGGCGCCCGGACCCGGGCGCCGCTTCCCGATGCCACCATGCCGGGCCGGTCCGGCAGGCGGTCAGACCTGACGCGGCATCAGCACCTCGCGGGCGATGACCATGCGCTGGATCTGGCTGGTGCCTTCGTACAGCTGCATGATCTTGGCGTCACGCATGAACTTCTCGACCGGGTACTCCTTGATGAAGCCGTATCCGCCGTAGACCTGGACGGCGTCGGTGGTGACCTCCATCGCCGAGTCGGCGGCGAAGCGCTTGGCCTGCGAGGAGGCCAGAGTGTTGGAGATCCCGTTGTCGAGCTGCCAGGCGGAGAGCCAGGTCAGCAGACGGGCGGCGTCCACCTTGACCGACATGTCGGCAATCAGGAACTGGATCGCCTGGTGCATGGCGATCGGCACGCCGAACTGCTGGCGCTCCTTGGAGTAGTCGGAAGCAGCCTCAAATGCGCCGCGGGCGATGCCGACGGCCATCGCCGCCACACCGGGACGGGTCCGGTCGAGGGTCATCATGGCCAGCTTGAAGCCCTTGTTCTCCTCGCCGATCATGTTCTCGGCCGGGACCTCGACGTCGTTGAAGGTGACGGTCGCGGTATTCGAAGCCCGCTGGCCCATCTTGTCTTCCTTCTTGTCGATCGTGATGCCGTCCTGGCGGTCGACCACGAAGGCGGTGATCCCGCGGCTGCCGGCTTCCGGGTCAGTCTTGGCGTAGACCGTGTACCAGTCGGCGTACTGGCCGTTGGTGATGAAGCACTTGGAGCCGTTGAGCACGTACTTGTCGCCCTTCTTGACGGCGCGGGTCTTCATCCCGGCGACGTCGGAACCGGCGTCGGGCTCGGTCAGGCAGAACGAAGCGAGCTTGGGCTCCTCGGAGAGCATGCCCAGATACTTCTTCTTGGTCTCTTCCGAGCCACCGAGTTCGACCGGTGCGGCGGCGAGGCCGTTGGCGCCGATGCTGGTCCCGATGCCGGAACAACCCCAGGCGATTTCCTCCTCGATGATGCAGCCGGACAGGTAGTCCAGGCCGGCACCGCCGTATTCGGCGCTGAGGTGGTTGTTCATCAGGCCGACCTCCCAGGCCTTCTCGATCACTTCCTGAGGCCAGGTGCCGTCCTTGTCGAACTTCCAGGCGACGGGGCGCATCTCTTTCTCGGCGAAGTTGTGCGCCATCTCGCGCAGGTCCTTCTGTTCGTCTGTCAGCGTGAAATCAACCACTTGTCGATCAAGCTCCTTGGGTCGGGTTCGGCCGCTTCGTCGGGCCGGGTTCTTACCAGCCGGGAGCCGAAAAACGGCCCGATTGACTGGTCAGTCAATAACTCTGGACCAAGGGTACCGGATCGACCCGCGCCGCGGTCTAGTCTGGCTGTGTGACTTCCGCGATCGGAGCCTCCGAGTTCTATGCGGTCCTGCTGCTGACGGTGGTGATCGTCGTGCCCATCGCGGCCGTCGCTTTCGCCCGCTCCGGCAAGGGCCTGAAAGAACTCGGCAAAGGTCAGTTCTCGATCGACCGGGACGACGACCTCGGCAGCGGCATGACCGCGGCGGACTCTCCGGCCGCGGCCGAGAAAGAGCGGGCCGAGGAGGTACGTCAGATGATCGAGGCTGCCGACTTCCGCAGCCGGGCCAGGGGCGAAGGCCGGCTGGACGTCGAGAAGGAAATCGAGCGGCTGCTGGCCGGCGAGGGGCAGGAGGAATCCGCGGACGAACCGGCCGCCGACCGTCCGGCCGATGTCGACACAGGGGTCCGCGCCGAGATCCGGCAGCTGGTGGTCTCCAACAACGAGCGACGGGTTCGCCGGGGTGAAGAACCGCTCGACGTCGAATCCGAGGTCGATCGCCGCATGGCGGAGTGGAGCTGAAGCCCCTGGCGATCGCGTTTAGGATGGACCCATGGATGAAGACCGCTCCATCTACGAGCTCGAGGAACTGGCAGTCCAGCCCGGCACCTACTTCAACCCGCAGACCGAAGTCGTCGTGATCGTGGACGATTCGGCCTCGATCGACCAGGAGATCTTCAACATGGAGTCCTTCGAAGGCGCGGACTGGGTGCGGATCGCCGAGGAGACCGCAGTCGACGAACAGCATCGCGACGAGCTGCTCGAGCGCTTCCAGACCCACTACCACCCCGGACTCGGCGGCTCGGTTTCGGCGACTGCGCTCGAACAGGGCGACGAAGAACTCGACGAAGGCGAGACGGGTCAGGAGCCCGGCCGGGAGGACTGATGCGCCGCGATCGGCTGGCCCTGCTCGGGGTACCGATCGACAGCGTCGGCGAGGCCGGTGGCACCGAACTCGGGCCATCCGGTCTGCGGAGCTGCCTCTCCCCCGGGCTCCGGGACACCGGAGACACCGAGGTCAGGCTGCGGGGCGGCCGGCGCGACCCCGCCTCGGGCTGGCTCGACCTGGACGACATCGTGAGGATGAGCGTCGAAGTCAGGGCGCGCGTGGCCGGGCTGACCGCGGCCGGAGAGGTGCCTTTGGTGCTCGGCGGGTGCTGCACTCTGTTGCCCGCCGCACTGGCGGGCGCCCGCGACTCGCTCGGAGAGATCGGCCTCGCTTATCTGGACGGCCACCTCGACCTGTTCACCGGCGAGACCTCCCCGACCGGCGAAGGAGCCGACATGCCGGTCGCGGCCATCCTGGGCATGG
Organism: uncultured Solirubrobacterales bacterium; assembly: GCA_963717235.1. Lineage (GTDB taxonomy): Bacteria > Actinomycetota > Thermoleophilia > Solirubrobacterales > 70-9 > 67-14. The sequence goes on from CAVQVQ010000005.1 coordinate 857,568, forward strand.
CACCCCCGGCGCTGCTGGAGGTGATCGGCCCGGTCCCGGTTGTCACGCCGGAAGAGGTGGTCCTGGTGGGTGCCCGCGACCAGGAGGAGCTCGACCTGATCGCGCCGCTGCCCGAAGGACTGGGGATCGGCCGCATCGTGGACCGCGAAGCGCTGCGAGGGGCGAACCTGGCCGAGACCGGGCGCTCGATCGCCTCAGGCCTGGAGCGGGACGGCCGGCGCTTCTGGCTGCATCTGGACGTCGACGTACTCGACGAGCAGGCCTTCCCAGCCACCGACTACCTGATGGCCGACGGTCTCAGCAGGGAGGAAGCCGAGGACTTGATCGCCCCGATCGCCGCCTCGGACGGGCTGATCGGGATCAACATCACCTGCTTCAACCCGGAGAAGGACCCCGACCGCAGCTGCGGTGCCTGGCTCGCCGGGCTGCTCGAGGCAACCGCAATCACCTGAAAGTGCTGTTCCGCATATGATTCCCGGCGTGCTAGAAGCAGGCAAGAAGGCTCCGGACTTCAAACTCAAAGACCAGAACGGCGATGCGGTCGCTCTTTCCGACTACTCGGGGAAGACCGTGGTGCTCTACTTCTACCCGAAGGCGAACACCTCCGGTTGTACCACCCAGGCCTGCGGCATACGCGACCGGATGGACGAATACCGGAACGCCGGTGCGACAGTGATCGGGGTCTCCCCCGACGAGGTCAAGGCGGTCAAGAAGTTCGACGACAAGAACGGTTTCGGTTTCACGCTTCTGGCCGACAAGGACCACAAGGTCGCCGAGAAGTACGGCACCTGGGTCGAGAAGTCGATGTACGGCAATACCTACATGGGCGTGCAGCGCGCCACCTTCATCATCGGGCCCGACGGGAAGGTCGCCCGGGTATTCCCCAAGGTCCAGCCGAAGAAGCACGACGACGTCGTGCTCAAGGCGCTTGTCGAAATCAACACCACGGCCTGAGATGGCCGACTGGGGCGAGGGTTCGTACGAACTGACCGCCGCCGAACTGGAGCCGGTCTCGGTGGTGGCGATCGATGCGGTCGAACCGGTGGCCGGCAAGACCCTGCTCGACCTGGCCTGCGGCACCGGAAACGCCGCGATTGAGGCGGCTGGACGGGGAGCCGTGGTCACCGGACTCGATCCGGCGGACCGTCTGCTCGAGGTCGCCCGTGGCCGGGCGGCGGATGCCGGCGTCGAGGCGGACTGGGTCCAGGGCGACTTCCACGACCTGCCCTTCGAGGACGACTCCTTCAAGGTCGTGGCCTCGGTCTTCGGGGTGATCTTCGGGGCCGACGAAAACAACATCGCGGCAGAGATATCGAGGGTTCTTGAACCGAGCGGTCGCATGGCCCTTGCCACCTGGGTGGATACCGGGCTGATGAGCAAGGTCGGTGCCCTGGTCCGTGGTGCGGTCGAAGAGCAGACCGACCTGCCGCTCGCCGACCGGCCCCGCTTCGAATGGGGTGCGGAGGACGACCTCCGGCTCCTGTTCGCCAACCACGGCCTCTCGGTCCAGACCGAGACCCGGCAGATCTCCTTCCACGCCGACTCTCCGCAGAAGATGAGCGACGAGTGGGCCGATAACCACCCGATGTGGCTGGCCACCCGGTCGGCGGTCGGCGACGAGCGCTACCAGCAGTTGCGCGAAGAGATAGTCGCGGCCCTGGAAGCCGGCAACGAGGACCCGGCGGCGATGAAGCTGACCAGCGACTACCTCGTGGTCACCGGCAGCCCGGTCTGAGCCCGACCGCAGCCTGAGGGGCGGGGCCGCAGCGCCGTCAGCCCGGGTCCGGCTCGGGCCTGGTCAGGCTGAAGCGGATCCTCGAAGGCGGCAGCACGTTGGAGGTGTCGTCGAGCGAGAGGATCAGGTCGAACCTTTCGAGCGAGCCGTCGCTTTCGGCGGCGAACAGGTCGAACTCGGCCGCCACGAGCGTTTCTTCGAGCTGATCCAGTTCGCCGACACCCGGGATCGACTCACTCTCCCCGGCACCGGGCTGTTCGGTCAGGGGGCGAATCTGATCCAGCAGCCGGTCGACCGCGATCGAGCCGGAGACTCGATCGACCTCCACCCCGTCGATCTCCCCGGAATCCCCGGCAGAAAGGTCCTCGATCAATCCTCCGAGGCCGGAATCGCCCGCTTCGCCCGGGGAAGTCGTGGCGGAGCCCGCCAGGGCCTCGCGGAGGGACCCGTTGGTATCGCGATCGATCGCCAGCAGGCGGCTCTCGAGGACCCTGTCCTCGAAGCCGAGGGATGCGACTTCGACCTCGGCCTCCCCGATCGGCGGGCTCAGGAGTGACTCACGGCTCAGCGCCGTATCGATCACCCGCTGCGGATCGGGGTCGGACCCGCCGCAGCCCGCGGACAGCCAGAGTGCGAGGAAGCAGAGGGAAAGTAGGCCTGACCTGATCGGTTTCAAGGCCGGTGAGCGTATACGCTCGCCTGCCAATGCCACCCCGCACAATCCTCTATACGGGCAAAGGAGGCGTCGGCAAGACCAGCGTCGCGGCGGCGACCGCCCGCATGTGCGCGGCAGAGGGCCGGCGGACGGTCGTCATGTCCACCGACCCGGCCCACAGCCTCTCCGATTCGCTCGGGGTCGAACTCGGGTCCGAGGCGACCGAGGTCGCTCCGAACCTGTTCGGCCAGGAGGTGCTCGCCCCGGCTGAGATGAGGCGCAACTGGGATCACGTCTCGACCTGGCTGTCGGCGATGCTGATGAATCAGGGGGTCGACCGGGTCCGGGCCGAGGAGCTGACCGTTCCCCCGGGCATGGACGAGCTTTTCTCACTGCTCAGGATCAAGCAGCACTGGGACGACGACGACTGCGAGGTCCTGATCGTCGACTGCGCGCCCAGCGGGGAGACGCTGAGGCTGCTCGGGTTTCCGGAGGTCGCCCGGTGGTGGGTCAAGAAGGCCTTTCCCTGGAACAGCGGCCTGCTCGGTGCGGCGGCACCGCTGGCCCGGGCGCTGGACCTGCCGCTTCCCGACCCGGAGATGATGGAAGAGGTCGACCGGCTGATCGAGAACCTGCTGGTCATGGACACCATCCTGCGCGATCGGGAGAACAGCTCGATCCGGCTGGTGATGAACCCGGAACGCATGGTCATAGACGAGGCCCGCCGGACTTTCACCCACCTTTCGCTCTACGGCTACCCGACCGACGCGGTCGTGGTAAACCGGGTCTTCCCCGACGAAGTCGAGGGCACCTACTTCGGTCCATGGCGCGACCGCCAGGCCGACCAGCTCGAGGAGGTCGAGGCCGGCTTCGCCCCGATACCCATCCTGACCGCACGCTTCTTCGACCGCGAAGTGCTCGGGGAGGAAATGCATGCGCTGCTCGGCGAAGAGCTTTTCGGGGGCCGGCACCCGGCGGACATCCTCCACCAGGGCATGGCCCGTGAGCTGAGCAGCGACCAGAACGGCACCGTGATCAGGATCGCTGCGCCCTTCGTCGAGAAGGACCAGATTTCCCTGCAGCAGGCCGGCGAAGAGCTGGTGATCACGATCGGCGAGGTCAGGCGCACTATCATGCTGCCTTCGGGCCTGGCCGACAGCAATCCCAGCCGGGCTGCATTCGAAGAAGGAATCCTGGAGATCAGCTACGACGATGTCCGATCCACAGCGGCCCGAACGCCGACAGACTGACACCCTCCCGCCGGGAGCCGAGCGCTTCTGGGGGCAGTTCTCCGAGACCAAAGCCGGACGGACGCATGCCGAAGAGGAGGCGCCCCCACCTCAACCTGAAGAGCGACAGGAAGAAGGGCAGCACTGCCTCGAGTGGTGTCCGATCTGCCGCTCGGCCGACATAGTCCGGGCGACCACGTCCCCCGACGCGATCGGTCAGGTCCAGGCGATCCAGAACGAGGCGATCGGTGTGCTCAGGTCCTTCCTCGCCCTCTACGCCGAGCGGAGCGGGCAGGGTGCCGGCCAGCCCGGCCCGGGAGAGACCGGTAGACCCGACCACTCGCAGAAGGGCGAAGGCCGGGCGCCGGGGGTCAGGGACATCTCAATCGACTGACGGCAGGTCGATGCCCCAGCGGCGCATGCCGTCCTCGATCGAATCGTTGACGGTCTTCAGCACCTGAACCCGGGCGTAGCGTTTCGAATCCCCGGAAATGACGTGCCAGGGAGCACACTCGGTTCCGGTCCTTTCGAACATCTCCTCGACCGCGGCTTCGTACTCCTGCCGGCGTTCGCGGTTTCGCCAGTCCTCGTCGGTCAGCTTCCACTGTTTCAGCGGGGTGTCGGCCCTCGCCTCGAAGCGCCTCAGCTGCTCCTCCGGTGAGATGTGGAGCCAGAGCTTGACGAAGATCATGCCTTCGTCGTAGAGCCCGCACTCGAAGTTCCGGATCTCGCGATAGGCGCGCTTCCAGACCGGCTTCTTGATCAGTTTCTCGACCCGTTCGACCAGCACCCTGCCGTACCAGCTGCGGTCGAATACCGCCATCCCTCCCCAGCCCGGCAAGGGCTGGGCGAAGCGCCAGAGGAAGTGATGGCGAAGCTCGGTCGCGGTCGGCGCCGCGAACTGGGAAACCCGGATGTGACGGGGATCCATCGGGTAGACCAGCCGCTTGATCGCACCCCCCTTGCCCGACGCGTCCCAGCCCTCCATGACCACGCAGACCGGGGGGCCGAACTCGCCGGAGCCGATCTGCCCGCCGAGGGTGAGCCTCAGGGCGGCGAGGCGTTTCTGCTGCCTGTCGAGCTTCTTCAGCCCCTTCTTTTTGCCGTAGTCCAACGACAGATCGACCTCGTCGAGTCTTCCCATGGCCCAACCATATGTCCACGGCCGGCTCGCGGCCAGTGACCCGGCCCGGTGAATGCCCCCTATCCTTGAGGGGATGGCCGATCCCGTCACAGCCCCTCCGAACTCCCCCTCCGAAGTCGAAGACGCCCTTCGCGAGGCCGCCTACCTGGCCGACGAGTCGACCGCGCTGATCGCCTTCCTCGCCCAGAGACTCGGCAAGCCGGTCCTCGTGGAAGGTCCGGCGGGTGTCGGCAAGACCGAACTGGCCAAAGCACTGTCGCGCGCGACCGGCCGCGAGCTGGTCAGGCTGCAGTGCTACGAGGGGCTCGACGAGGCCAAGGCGCTCTACGAATGGAACTATCGCAAGCAGCTGCTCCAGATTCAGGCGTCGGCCTCGACCGGAGGCGAACCCGAGTCGCTGGCCGAGCCGAACGCCGGCCCCGACCGGGCTCCGGTCAGCCTCGGCGGGATATTCACCGAGGAGTTCCTGCTCGAACGGCCGTTGATGCGGGCGATTGCCAACCCGGAACCGGTCGTCCTGCTGATCGACGAGATCGACAAGACCGACCAGGAGTTCGAGGCGATGCTGCTCGAGCTGCTCTCCGACTTCCAGATCACGATCCCGGAGATGGGCCGGATCGAAGCCACGACCCACCCGATCGTGCTGCTGACCTCGAACAACTCGCGCGAACTGACCGAAGCCCTGAAGCGGCGCTGCCTCTACCTCTGGCTCGACTACCCCGACGCTGAACGCGAGATCGAGATCATCAGGCTCCATGCGCCCGAGATCGACGAGGCCCTGGCCGGCCGGCTGGTCGAGGTGATCGACATGGTCCGCGACCTGGACCTGAAGAAGGCGCCCTCGATCGCCGAGTCGATCGACTGGGCCCGGACCCTGGTTCTGATGGGGGCCGACGACATCGACGAGAAGGTCTTCCGCGAGTCACTCTCGATCATCGTCAAGCACCGCACCGACCTGGACCTGGTCGCCGAAAAGATCGTGCCGCAGCTGGGCAGAAAGCGCGGTAGCGCAGGCGGCAACGGTGCCGGCCCCTCCTCGAACGGGAACTGAGATGGCGACGCCCTCCGGAATGGGCGAGCAGATCCTCGCCTTCTGCGAAGAGCTTCGCCGGGAAGGCTCGGCCGTCGGTACCTCCGAGATCCAGGACGCCTTCCATGCTCTTGAGATCGTGCCGTGGACCAGCCCGGTCGACTTCAAGGAGGCGCTGGCGACGACCGTCGCGAAGTCGCCCCGCGACCGTGAGGTCTTCGACCTCGTATTCGACCGTTTCTTCTTCAGGGCGACCGAGCAGGCGGCGCTGGCCTCCGCCGAAGGGGCCGGCGAGGACGACGCGGATCCGACCGCCGGAGCTCAGATTTCGCAGGAGATGCTCGACTCACTCGACCACGAGCAGCTCGCCCAGGCGGTACGAGAGGCGATCGAGGCGGGCGACGAGTCGGCGATGAACGAACTGGCCCGGCTGGCGATCGAAGCCTTCGGGCGCCAGGGGGACAGCTCCGGGGTGGTCGGGGTAGACCTGCAGCGGATCCGGCGCGGGCTCGGCCTGAGCCCGTCCGACTCGTCCGGTCCCGAAGGAGAAAGGCGTGAGCCGATCGACCGTGATCAACTGGCCCGCTTCGAACGCCAGCTCAGGCGTGAGCTCCAGCGCCGCCAGATCGCGCGCCAGGGAGAGCTGCCCCCGGCACGACCGCTGTCGGAGCTGAACCGGGCGCTGCCGATGCGTGGAGCCCAGGACCTGGCCGAAGTGCACAGGGCGGTGGCTCAGATGAAGCGGCGACTCGCCACTCTCGGGCACGATCCGCGCGGTGCCAAGCGCGCCCGGCAGGTCGACGTACGCAAGACGATGCGCTCCTCTCTGGAGACCGGCGGCGTGCCGCTCAACCTCAGCTACAAGCCGCGCCGTCCGCGCAAACCCGAGATCTACGTGCTCTGCGACGTCTCCACCTCGGTCAGTTCGGCCTCGACCTTCTTCCTTTCGGTGCTTCACGCCCTCCACGACTCGTTTCGGAAGCTGCGCAGCTTCGTCTTCATCGAGCGCATCTCGGAGGTGACCGGCGTCTTCGAGGATGAGCGTGACTTCACGGCGATCTCCGAACGGATCACCTCGGAAGGTGGCGTGGCCGATATCTCGGGCTACACCGACTACGGCAGGGTCTGGCGTGAGTTCCTCGACGACGTCTCGAGTGATCTCGGCCCGCGGTCGACCGTGATCGTCCTCGGCGACGCCCGCACCAACGGGCGCCCGCCCGCCTCGGAGGCCTTCGCCAAGGTGACGGAGCGGGCCAACCGGACCTTCTGGCTGAACCCCGAGCCCGAGCTCTACTGGAACTACGGCGACTCGGTCATGAGCGCCTACGTTCCTTTCTGCGACGGTGCCTTCGAGTGCTGGAAGACCGAACACCTCGAGCGTTTCGTCGACATCGTCGCCGCCGGCCGTCCTTCGCTGGAGCGCCCCCGCACGCCTACCACGCGTCACCGCTACTGAGCCGTCGCGAACGGTGCGGTTCGCGCCGGGATCAGGCGAAGCGGACCGGCTTGACCGTCTTCCTGCGGTTTCCGGCTTCGTCGGTGGCGACCACGATGAGCCTCGCCTGGGCTACATCGCGTTTTCTCAGTCTCGAACGGAAGTTGCGCCCCGGCCGGACCCTGATCCGCCGGGAGGCAGACCCTCCCATCCGGGTTTTCTTGCGGGCGATGGTGACCTGGCGAGAGCCCTTGCCCGCTGCACGCTTCAGCCTGGTGACCAGCCTGATGTCCAGCTCGACCGGCGGGCTTTCGTCAGAGACCGAGATCCGGAACGACTGGCCCGACCTGACCAGGCCGCGCAGGCTGGGCTTGCCGAGCACCCTGACCTTGACCTTCGGCCCGGACTCGTCCGGGAACGGCTCGGGACGGTTGCGGCGGAAGGGGCCACTGATCTCGAAGATCACCCCACCGCCGGCCGCCCTCTGTGAAGCCACGTAGAAGCGGTGGCCGGTCGGATCGAAGACCGGTCCGGTCAGCTCGGAGTTGGCGTGTTCAGGCCCGGGCAACTGGAGGAAGGCAGCCGCCTCGCCCTCGGTGCTGATCAGGCAGACCTGGAGGTCGTCGGCGTCTTCGCATACGTAGAGATCACCGGAGACCGGGGAGACGGTTACGTTGTCGGTGTCGTGGAGCGGCGCCTCGTCGCCGAGGGCGACACCGTCGTAGAGCACCTCGAGTTCCTCTTCCGCGCAGTTGTAGGCGTAGACCCGGTCGTCCTGGGTGGTCGCGAAGTAGACCATTCCTTCGTCGTACCAGGCCCCCTCTCCGCGGCGGAATGTCGTCGCCCCGGGAACCTGCTGCCTGGTCGGGACGGCGCCGGTGAACTGGGGGTCCGGCAGCTCGACCCAGGTCACTTTGCCGTCGACGTCGACAACCGCCACATCGAGCTTTCCGCCGGAGAGGTCCGGGTAGCTGTCGGGCCGGAAGCGGTAGAAGCAGCCGTCGCCGAGGTCCTCGGTCAGGAAGGCGTACCTGCCGACCGGATCGATCACCGCGGCCTCGTGCTTGAAGACCCCCATCGCCGGCCTGGCCTGACTCGGTTTCTTTCCCCACGGGTCACATTCGAAGACTCTTCCCTGTTCGAACTCCTCGCAGGAGAGCCAGGTTCCCCAGGGCGTGACCCCACCGGCACAGTTGAGGCTGGTTCCCTCGAGGATCGGATAGGCGTCGGTGATCCTGAACTTCCGGTCGAACCGGATCGCGGCCGTGCCGATCTCCCAGATCGGCACGGCGTTGGGAAGCTCGCTGTTGGAGACCAGGATGAAGCCGCCGTCGTCGGTGCGATAGGTACCCATGCCGTCGGGCAGGCCGTGGAAGGTGTAGCCGCCGGGACCGACCGCCTCACCGGTCCGGGCGATCAGCCTCGAGCTGAATCCGTCGGGAAGCATCACGCCGTTGCTGTCCGGCGGATTGAGCGGGCCGTAGGGTCCGGGTCCGACCACCGCCGGGGCCGCCATCGATTCCAGGGCGCTGCCGAACAGGCCGCCGGCCAGGACCGCGCCTCCGGCACCCGCAGCGCCGATCCGAAAGGCGTCGCGGCGGGTCAGTCCCTGTCTGGTTCGTTCATCGGCCATCCGCGGATCCTCTCAGTCTCCCGGCGAGAAACTGCTGCTGAAGTGTGAAGCTCCCTGACGCCAGACTACCCGGCCGGCCCGCGTCTCAGCGTGCCTGCCAGGCGTCCCTCGACCCGGCCAGCTTCGTGACCGCCTCCGGGAGCTCGCCGCTCGCCAGGTCGGCCAGAGTGACGTTCTCGAGGACTTCACGCAGGCTGGCGCGCACCGCGATCCACACCTCCTGGAGGCCCTCGGCGCTGCCCCGGTAGGTAATCGATTCGGGTGGAGCCGACTGGACGTGGGCGATCGGACCTTCGACCGCCCGGATCACCTCCGCCAGGTTGACCTCGCCGGCCGGCTTGGCAAGCCAGTAGCCGCCCTTGGCCCCGCGTCTGGCCCGGACGATTCCGGCCCGCTTGAGGTCGAGAAGGATGTGCTCGAGGAACTGGAGAGGAATGTCCTGGGCATCGGCCAGCTGTTCTCCCTTGACCGGCCCGTCGGGCGATGCGGCCAGCTCGACTGAGGCCCTCACGGCGTAATCGGTCTTGGCTGAGACACGCATTCGACTAGTAAACCAGCACTCGCGAGTCTGTGGACGAAGGTGCCGTGGTGCCCGCGGGACAGCTCATCGGGCCTCGTCTTCGAGCCGGATCGCACCGGGGTCCTCCGGGGGCGTGCCATCGCCCGGGCGGAAATGCCCGTACCAGCGCGGAGCCATCAGGATCAACCCGAAGCCGAGGCCGGCGACCAGCGCGGCGATCGGCCAGACGACCGGGTCGCCCTTCTGCACGGTCGCGATGCCCGAGGCAACGAGAACGACGCCGAGCGCCAGCCTGATGTGGTCCTGGTTGACCCGGTTCACCAGTGCCGCACCGATCACCACGCCCGGGACCGAACCGAGCAGGATGTTGCCGGCCAGGCCGAGGTCGACGTTGCCGTGGCCGAAGTGAGCGACTCCGGCCGCCCAGAGCACGACGGCCGCGTGGACCACGTCGGTTCCGACCACCCTCTTGGGCGTCAGGCGGTAGACCGCGATCAGCAGCACCGCGATCACCGTGCCCGAACCTGCCGAGGTCACGCCGATCACGAAGCCTGTGGTCGCACCGATGACCACCGCCGCCACCTTGTGGCGCAGCTGGAGCCGGAAGTCCGACCGCTCCTGGATCGTATGGGCCAGGATCATCGCCCGGGCGAGGGTGATGATCCCGACCATCAGCAGGGTCCCACCGAGCACCGCGTAGACCAGCGAATCGAGCTTTTCCTCCCCCAGGCTGTCCTGGAGAATGGAAACGAGCTGGACACCGAAGACCGCCGCGGGCACACTGCCGGCCGCCAGCCAGAAGACGAGGCCGAGGTTGACCGTCTTCATCTTCAGGTGCCGCCAGCCGCCGACCGTCTTGGTGATGGCCGCGTACAGGATGTCGGTACCGATGGCGGTGGTCGGTGAGACCCCGAACAGCAGGATCAGCAGGGGGGTCATCAGCGCCCCGCCGCCCATCCCGGTCATGCCGACGAGGATGCCGATACCGAGGCCGAAAATCACTATTGCTATCGAGAATTCCATCGCGGAGAGGATGCTTAACTTTCCTGACACACAAAGTCAGGAATAGGGCAAGCCGGGCACAATAGCCGGTTCGGCGGCGAGCACCTAGAATCGATCCGGATGACAGCATCCTTGTCGGGCCGCGGTATCGGTCACTCATTCGCGGACCTGCGCGCCCTCGAAGACTTCGAGATCGAGGTTGCGGGCGGACGGACGGTTGCGGTGGTCGGGCCTTCCGGCTGCGGCAAGTCGACCCTTCTCGAGCTGATCTGCGGGCTGCAGGAACCGGATCGCGGCTCGATCGAGATCGACGGCGACGGCACCGCCGGGAGCCGCCTTTCCCGGTGCGCCTACATGCCCCAGACCGACTGCCTGCTGCCCTGGTACAGCGCGATCGACAACGCATCGCTGGCCCTGAGGAACAACGGTGCATCGCGGGCGGACGCCCGCCGGCAGGCCGCCCGGCTCTTCCCCGGGTTCGGCCTCGAAGGCTTCGAGGACCGATCCCCGGCCGAGCTCTCGGGCGGAATGAGGCAGCGCGTCGCCTTCCTCAGGACCTTCCTCTCCGGCAAGGACGTGCTGCTGCTTGACGAGCCTTTCGCTTCGCTCGACGCGATCACCAGGGGCGAACTCCAGGAGTGGCTGCTTCCGACCCTGGCCGACGGGAGCCGTACCACGGTCCTGGTCACCCACGACGTCGAGGAGGCCCTCTATCTGGCCGACTCGGTGCTGGTGGTCGGCCCGCGCCCCGGCCGTGTCCTGGAACGGATCGAGTCGCCCCGCGATCCGGACTCACCGAGGAGCGAACAGGTCACCTCTCCGTCCTTCACCGCGCTTCGGGAGCGCATCCTCGAACGCCTGACTTCGCCGTCGGGTGCCACCGGGAGCGCCGCACCCTGAGCCCGGTCGCGACAGGGGCCGACCGCGGGACGACCGGGGCCTCCGGCTGGGTCCTGCCGATGCTGCTGGTGCTGATCCTGGTCGGCCTCTGGCAGCTGGCCGCCTCGAGCGGCTTCCTCGCCGACCGGCTCGGCCTGGAGGACTTCCTGGTGCCCGCACCGGCACAGATCGCCGAGGTGCTCTGGCAGGATCGCGTCCTGATTGCCGAGAACGCCCGGGTGACCCTGGTCGAGGTCGTCTTCGGCTTCCTGATCGCGGTGGTGCTCGGCCTGGCGACCGCCACCTCCCTGCACCTCTCGGACCTGCTGCGGCGAGCCAGCTACCCGCTGGTCGTCGCCTCGCAGACGATCCCGATCATCGTGGTCGCACCGATCCTGGTGGTGTGGTTCGGCTACGGGATCGGCCCGAAACTGGCGGTGATCGCCCTGATCTGCTTCTTCCCGATCACCGTGAACACCCTGGACGGTCTCCAGTCGGTCGACCGGGACCGGGTGAGGATGATGCGGACGCTGTATGCGAGCCGGGCCCAGCTGTTCGCCCGGGTCGAAGCGCCGACCGCCCTCCCCTACGCCTTCAGCGGCGCCAAGATCGCCGTTGCCGTGGCGGTGATCGGAGCCGTCTTCGGCGAGTGGGCCGGAGCCGACCGCGGTCTCGGCTACCTGATGCTCCAGGACAACGCGCAGCTCGAGACCGCCCGCATGTTCGCCTCGGTATTCGTGCTGTCGGCTATCGCGATATCGCTGTTCGGACTGGTTTCACTGCTCGAACGGCGGCTGGTCCGATGGCGATAACCTGCGTTTCCCTTCAATGATTGCCGACCGGAGTCCGATGAAAAAGCTTGCGCTTCTCTGCTTCGCCCTGCTGACCGCGCTCACGGTGACCGCCTGCTCGAGCAAGTCGGAGGAGGTCACCCCGGTGCGGGAGTCGTTCAGCGTGGCGCTCGACTGGTACGCCAACCCCGACCACGCCGGGTTCTTCGTGGCCCAGGACCGGGGCTACTTCGAAGACGCCGGCCTGGACGTCTCGCTCGACGCCCCGACCGACCCCTCGCTTCCGATCAAGCTGGTCGCCGCCGGGAGGGCCGACCTGGCGATCTCCTACGAGCCGGAAGTACTGCTGGCCAGAGAGCAGGGGCTCGACGTCGTCTCGGTCTCAACCGTGGTCGGCCGGCCGCTCACCTCGATGATCTGGCTGGAGAAATCGAAGATCAGGAACGTAAAGGGGCTCAAGGGCAAGACGATCTCGACCGCCGGAATCCCCTACCAGGACGCCTACCTGAGGACGATCCTGGAGCGGGCGGGTCTGAGCGAGTCGGACGTGACCAAGGTGGGGGTCGGTCAGGGCCTGCTCCCGTCGATCCTGAGCGGCAAGGCACAGGCGACGCTCGGACCGTTCTGGAACATCGAAGGTGTCGACCTGAAGCTCTCCGGGAGGAAACCGGTCATCAACCCGGTCGACCGGCTCGGAGTACCCACCTACAGCGAAATGGTGCTGGTGGCCAAGGGAAGTCGGGTGGACGAGGACCCGGAGTCGATCCGACTCTTCCTCAAGGCCCTCGAGAGGGGCACCGACGACGCCGTCGCACAGCCGAACTTCGCCCGCGAGACGATCATCGCCGCCAACAAGGCGCTCGATCCGAAGACGACCGACGCCCAGCTCGCCGTCACCCTCCCTCTGCTGGCCCAGAACAACGGCAAACGGCCGTTCGGCTACATGGATACGGCCCGCTGGCAGACCTTCATCAACTGGGCCGTGAACAACGAGGTCCTGAACGCCCCGCAACGCGCGGTCGACGCGCTGACCAACTCGCTGCTGCCGACCGGCAAAGTCGATACGGGCTGAGGGTTCACGGCCTCAGGGTTCACGTTAGTGCTCGGTATGCGAGCAGGATCGGCCCCCTGCCGCCGATCCCGATGCGGGTCCCCGGCCCGTGGGTGCAGACCGGGTCAGGCGGCCCGGGCGCGAGCAGCGCGGCGGATCCTGCTGCGGTTGCCGGGCCCGCTGACCGCCCGGCCGTGTGAAGCCAGCATGTAGTCCCCGGCGATGCCCCGAAAGGGTGCGTACGGCGCGTAGAAGGCCTCGACCTCCTCGATCTCGGCCGGCCGGCCGAGGCCGGCAAGGGCTCCGACCAGCTTGATGTGACCGAGGTCGCCGGCCAGCAGGGCGTCGGGGTCCCCCCTGCCCCTCAGGGCGAGGCAGGCGATCGTCCAGGGTCCGATCTCCGGTATCGCCAGCAGCCGGCGGTCGTCTTCGGGATCGTGCAGGTCGGTCCGCCCGAGCGCGACCTCCTTCGCGCAGCGGATCAGCGCCAGGGCACGCTTCGCACTGAGATCGCAGGCCTGAAGTTCGGCCGGCGAAGCGGAGGCGATGGCTTCTGGCGAGGGTGCGGTCCGCAGGCTTTCGGAGCCACCCGGGAGGCCCGACCACCCGGCCTCCTGACCGGTATCGACCGACAGTCCCCAGCGCCGGATCATCCGGCGCTGGATCGCGGCGGCGCGCCGGTATTCGATCAACTGCTCGGTCACCGCCCAGGCCAGCGCCTCCCAGGGATCGGGGCGCCTGGAGGACCTCGATTCGATCCGCTGCCGGATCGCCGGGCCGAGCAGCGGGTCGTCGCTGAATGCCTCGCGGAACGCGGTCATGTCTTCGTCGATGCCGAGCGAGAAGCGAAAGTCGTCGATCACTGCCTCGAGCCGGTCGCTGTCGGCTTCGATCAGGCTGTCGCTCCCCGGGCCCGAGACCTGCTCCGGCGGCAGGGCGCCGGCGCGGAAGCGGTAAGTACCGCTGCCGGAGGGCCTGACCGAGACCAGGACCGGGGCGCCCTGCTTGACCAGCAGGCGCTGGAGCCCGCTGCCGGAACTCTGGACGATGCGGTCGCTTCCGTTGCGCCGGGGCAGCCTGAAGGGAGAAACCGGTTTGACCTCGACTTCGATCACCGGGCGACCGGCCGGAGCCACGCGGATCCGCTCAGCGGCCGAGTACGTGAACGTCGACCAGGAAGGAGCGACTCGCGACGACGTTGGCCGGCCTTGCCCGCTTCGCCATGCGGGCGCCGCGCCGCCTGGAACCCCCGCCGCTGACCGCGCGGACCGCGGCCACTGTCGCGGCACCGGCGAGAGCGCCACCTGCCACCGCGATGGCCGCAGTGGTCATCTCGGACCGGATCGCCGGCAGGGCCGACTTCCCGGCCTCATACTCGTGCGGAAGCGCCCGAACGGCGTCGGAGTCGACCGCCTCGACGTCTTCCTCTGAGATCAACTCTCCGTCTACCTCGAAATCTGACACGACCGCAAGACTAGCGACGGTCTAGGTCGGAAGGAGAATCCCCTGCTCAGAGGGACTTCTCGTAGATCCGGAACTTCTTGTCGACCACGCCACCCATGCCTTCGAGCGCCCGGTTCATCGGCTCATTCGTCTCGAGGATCCAGCCGGCTTCGCCGGTCATCACCCCGTCGGGGTCGGTGGTCTGGATGTGGCGGACGTAGAGCGCCGCGGCGACGCCGGTGTGCTGCCACTCCTTCTTCACGCCGAGCGCGAGGATGCGTACGACGTCGATATTCCGCTTTCCGCGGAGGAACTTCAGCCAGCCGAACGGCAGCAGGCGGCCGTTCATCTTTGCCAGGACCTGGTTGATGTCGGGAAGGGTCAGGGCGGCGCCCACTGTCCTGCCATCCTCGGTCTCGGCGATCATCGCCCAGTCTTCGTCGAGGATCAGTTTCAGGCTGGCGGCGTGGAATTCGACCTCGTCGTCGGTTATCGGGACGAAGCCCCAGTTGTCTCCCCAGGCCTCGTTATAGACCTCGTGGAAGCGGGCGATCTCTTTCGCCATGTCGGACTTGCGCATCGGGCGGATCGTGATCCCGTGATCATCGAGGCTCTTCTGGGCGGCTTCGTGAATGGCCGGGTGGAACTCGAGGCCCTTCTGCAGCTTGCCCATCTCCAGGTGCCACATCAGCAGGTCCATCGCCTTGTCGAAGCCGGCACCCTCGACCAGGCGCTGGTAATAGGGCGGGTGCCAGGGCTCGAGGATCACCGGCCGGTGCTCGAAGCCTTCGATCAGGATGCCGATCTCGTCGTTCGTGGTGAAGTCCATCGGCCCGTAGACCTTCTCGCGACCCCGCGAGGCCAGCCAGTCGCAACCGGCGTCGAGCAGCGCGGTCGCAACCTCGGGGTCGTCAACTGTCTCGAAGAATCCGAACTGCCCGTCGTTTCCGCCCCGGTACTCGTCCCAGCGCGAGTCGATCTGGGCGCTGATCCGCCCGACGGCCTCACCGTCCCGCTCGGCAATGAACAGTTCGACCTCGGCGTGATCGAAGTAGGGGTTCTTCGAGCGGTTGAGGAAGTTCATCCGGTCGAGGATCAGTGGCGGCACCCACTGCGGGTGGTCGCGGTGGATCGAGAAGGGCGTCTTTACGAACCGACGCAGATCACGGCGACCGGAAACCGGCCTGACGGAAATGGAGGACACGCGCCGAACCTAGCACCACCGCCGACCGCAGGTGGGCCGGGATATCGCAACTGCCGCATCGCCCACGGAGATCCGGCGATGGCGCGATACTCATGAAATGGTCACCGACCGCTCCACATTGACCATCCTGTTCACCGACGCCGTCGGCTCGACAGCGCTGGGTACGAAGCTCGGCGACGAGCACGTGCGGCTGGTCCTCGGGCGCTCGGCGGGGCTGGTGCGTGACGCGGTGGTTGAACACGGCGGCCGGGAAATCAAGACCCTCGGTGACGGTTCACTTTGTTGCTTTCGGGGGCCCCGGGCGGCGATCGCCGCGGCAATAGCCGTCCAGCGGGCCCATGATGCCTGGCGGCAGGAGCAGGACTCCGATGCAATCCCGGTTCGCATCGGGATCCACACCGGAGAGGTATACGAAGCCGACGGCGACCTTCAGGGCGAAGCCGTCAACGCGGCCGCAAGAATCTGCGCGGCCGCCGGCGGCTCAGAGATCCTTGTTTCCGCAACCGCGAGAGGCGCAGCCGGCTCCGGCTCCGGCCTGCCCTTCGAAGCGAGAGAGCCGATCGAGCTGAGAGGCTTTCCGGAGCCTTTCGCGGTCTTCTCGGTCAGCTGGATCGAGTCGGGGAGAGGCGACCCGGCACGCCTTGATCAGCGGATCCGCTTCACCGAGGTGCTCGGTCACCGAATCGCCTGGGCCAGCGTCGGGGATGGACCCCCGCTGGTCATGCCCGCCCCCTGGCTGGCCAATCTGAGTGGCGATTGGGAGAATCCGAGATACAGGAGCTTCATCGAAGCGCTGGCGGCCGATTACGCCGTGATCCGCTACGACCGGCCCGGCACCGGCATGTCGGACCGGCACCTCCCCGAAGAACCGTGTCTGGATCACGATGTGCTGGTCCTCGAAGGGCTGCTGGAGCACATCGACCCGGGTCCCGTCGCCTTGTTCGGGATCTCGGCCGGAGGAGCAGTGTCGCTCGGCTTTGCTGCCCGCAACCCCGCGATGACTACCGCCCTTGTCCTCGCCGGTTCATACCTCGACGGGTCGAAACTGGCCTCGCCGGAGGTACGGGATTCACTGATCTCGGTGATCCGCGCGAACTGGGGAATGGGCGCGAGAATGCTTTCAGACATATTCGTGCCGGGAGGCACGGATGCCGAGCGTGAGGCCTGGACCAGGCAGCAGCGGGAATCGACTGATCCGGAGACGGCCGCCGAGCTGTACGAACTGGTCTACAGCTTCGATTCGACCCGGGCTGCGCCTCATGTGGCGGCACCGGCCCTGGTGCTCCACCGCCGCGAGGATGCGGCGGTCTCATTCGGCCTCGGCCGGGAACTCGCGGCAAGTCTCCCCAACGCGCGGTTCGTGCCGCTGGACGGAACCCGGCATCTGCCCTGGTACGGCGATACGGAATCTGTGATCGAAGAGTCGCTGGACTTCTTGCGGGCCAACGTGCCGTCTGACTCCGGGTCCGCGTCGGGGGGAGTTGGGGATGAGGCGGATCAGGCCTCGAAAGCGGAGTCGCCCCGCGGGATGAGTGGTCCGATCAGCCAGCCGGAGCTCAGCCACCGCGAAGTAGAAGTCCTCAAATTGGTGGCGGAAGGCATGTCGGACAGGCAGATCGCAGAAGAGTTGGTCCTCAGCCCCCACACGGTGCATCGGCATGTGGCGAATATCCGGGCAAAACTCGGACAGCCCTCCCGAGCTGCGGCGGCGGCCCAGGCTGCGCGCCTCGACTTGATCTGAGCCCCGATCCGGTTGCCCTCGTGGCCGATCACGGCCATCATGCGATCAGGCCCCCGGATGGCCGGATCAGGGGAAGAAATCTGACCGCCTTTGCCCGATGCTGCTCCTCAACCGCAAAAAGGAGATTTCAAAATGTTCGAAAAGCAGACGATGGAAGTCAACGGCCTGGAGATGGCCTACGTAGACGAAGGCGAAGGACCGATCACCTTCCTGCTGCTGCACGGAAACCCCACCTCCTCTTACCTCTGGCGCGACGTGATCCCGCCTCTGCTCCCTTTCGGGCGCTGCATCGCACCGGATCTGATCGGGATGGGCGACTCATCAAAGCTGCCCGATTCGGGTCCGGGTTCGTATTCGTTCGTGGAGCACAGGCTCTACCTCGACGGGCTGCTGGATCAGCTTGACTTGCCCGGCCGGGTCGTCCCGGTCGTCCATGACTGGGGCTCGGCCCTCGGTTTCGACTGGGCCCGGCGAAACCCGGAACTTCTTGCCGGGATCGCCTACATGGAGGCGATCGTAAGGCCGATCTCCTGGGATGAGTGGCCCGAAGGTGGCCGGCGGGCCTTCGAGATGCTTCGCTCTCCGGAGGGCGACGAGAGAGTGCTCGACCAGAACTTCTTCGTTGAAGCGATCCTGCCCTCGAGCGTGATCCGCGACCTGAGCGACGAAGAGATGGATGAGTACCGCAGGCCTTTCTCCGCAACCGGAGAAGACAGGCGCCCGACCCTTACCTGGCCCCGCGAGATTCCGATCGACGGGGAACCCCAGGAGGTCTTCGAAATCGTCGCCGAATACGCAGAGTGGCTCGAAACCAGCGCGCTTCCGAAGCTGTTCGTCAACGCCGAACCCGGGGCGATCCTGACCGGCGCGCAGCGGGATTTCTGCCGGAAATGGCCGAATCAGAGGGAGGCAACCGTCGCCGGGATGCACTACCTCCAGGAGGACAGTGGCCGGCAAATCGGGCAGCTGATCGCAGACTGGGCCGGCGAGCTCTAGCCGACGGCGACACCGCGACCCGGCCAAGGCGTCCGGGTCGCGGTCGCGCTCAGGCTCAGGTGGTGAGCAGGCCGCCGTCGACCGGCAGCAGGATGCCGGTCACGTAGGAAGAGGCGTCGCTGGCGAGGAAGATCGCCGCGGCGACGAGTTCATGGGCCTCGCCCTTGCGGCCGGCCGGCACCCTGATCATCATGCTCTCGAGGTAGCCGTCCGGGTACTGGTCGGTCATCTCGGACTCGAAGAAGCCGGGCGCCAGCGCGTTGACCCGGATCTTCTTGCGGGAGGTCCATTGCTGAGCCAGGTCCCTGGTCAGCCCGATGATCGCGGCCTTCGATGAGGCGTAGGCGGCCTGCGGCAGGAAGGCGGTGGTGGAGCCGAGCACGCTGCCGATGTTGACGATGCTGCCACCTTCATCCCCGATCGCCCGGCCGAATGCCTGGGCCATGAAATAGGAACCGTTCAGGTTGATGTCGATCACCCGGCGAAACTCGTCGGGGTCTTCCCTGGTAGCCGGCACCGCAGTGCCGATCCCGGCGTTGTTGATCAGCACGTCGGCGTGGCCGAACTCTTCGACTGTCTGCTGTACGACCCGCTCGCAGTCTTCCGGGTTGGCCACGTCCGCGGGAACGGCGACACAGCGGCGACCGAGTGCTTCGACCGCCTGCTTCGTTGCTTCCAGCTTCTCGACCCGCCGGGCGCAGATCGCGATGTCGGCGCCGGCCTGCGCCAGGCCGGTGGCGAACGCCACCCCGAGACCGGATGAGGCCCCGGTTACGATCGCGACCTTGCCGTCTAGCGAGAATGATTCGAGGATTTCGTTCATGCAGGGCAGCCTAGCCCGGGCCGAAGAACACCGCAGACAGATGCAGCCGCCGTCAATGTGATCGGGTCCTACTAGGTCTGAGCTGACGCGCCGTGTGACTCGTCGCCGCGCTGACGGAACACGGAGAGCACCGCGATCACCAGAAAGCCGACTGCCGCCGCCTGCGGGGCCACGATGGCGAGCAGAATCACGGCCACGTAGAAGCCGACATTCGGAGTTGTGAGACGCGACGCGCGCTCGATCTCCTGGTCGGTCACGCCAGGCTCGAGCAGGTCCCGGTTGCCTGCGATGTGCCGCCAGAGCAGGCTCAAGGTGATCGAGATCGCCAGCAGGACGGCGCCGTAGAAGATGACCGCGGCGGTCTCCTGAGAGGGCGAGTCGAGTGCCTCGGCCAGGAGCTTCGTCGGGAACGGAAGAAACGAGACGAGCATGAGCAGCAGCAGGTTCACCCGCATGACTCGCGAGTCGGCGCTGGCCAGCCGGCGGAAGATCGCGTGGTGGACGAGCCAGATGCCCCCGATGGTGAGAAAACTGGTCACGTAGGCGAAGTAGGACGGCCACTGGTCGGCGATACCCGCCCAGAGGTCATCGAGCTGGCTCTCGGGCACCCCGATTTCGAGCACGAGCAGAGTTATGGCGATCGCGAAGACTCCGTCGCTGAACGCCTCGAGCCGGCTGGTACTCCATCGGTTGCCCATTACGGAACCTTTGACCCGGCGGATCGAAGTCCTGCCTGGCCGGCAGGCACCGCCCGGCTTCCTCAGCCGGCGACCTCGGCCCGGCGCATTCCGCTCATCGCCCAGAAAGCGAGGATGAAGATCATCCCGAAGGCGACCGCGAAGGCGGCGAGCACACCGGTCGGGTCGCCCGCCATCAGGCTTCGGGCGGCGTCCAGCAGGGCGGTCACCGGGTTGACCGAGGCGACCGGCTCGATCCATCCGGTCAGCAGTGCCTGGGGTACGTAGACGGGAGCGAGGAAAAGGATGATGAAGACGGGCATCTGCATGAGCGGGCCGGCCTGGAGGGTGCGGAAACGAAGCGCGATTCCGGCCGAAAAGAGCAGAGCGGCGACGTTCGAAAGCAACGCCAGGCTGTACATGCCGGCCAGGTCGACTCCGCTGCCGGCCACCTGCATCCCGCCCAGCAGGGCGACGCCGGTGACCACGACCCAGGTCACCCCCAGCCTCGCCGCGGCACCGATCGCGTAGCCGAGCACGATCGCGCTGCGGTTGCGCGTGGCGAGCATCATCCTGCGGCCCATGCCCTGCTCGAAGTCACCGGCGATCGAGAAGCCGGCGAACACTCCGGCCAGGGCCGAGGCCTGCAGCAGGATGAAACAGAACTGGAAGGCGGTGAAGTCGTAGTAGCCGAAATTCGGGGTGTCGCCGACCGCCGACAGGCCCCCGGCGAAAGCGGCGAGGAAGAACAGCGGAAAGAGCAGTGACGGGATGAACATCGCCGGCCGGGTGTAGAGGTTGTGGAGGTAGCGCCAGCAGATGCCCAGGGCGGAGGAGAAGTAGGCGCGGTTCACGACTTCAGCATCCTTCCGCGCAGGGTGAAGGCGGCCACGGTGATGGTCGTCAGGGCGAGCGCGATCGCGATGCCGAAACCGAGGGCGAGCGCCTCCCCGTCCCAGCCGACGATCATCAGGCTGCGGATCGCCTCGATCAGGTAGCTGACCGGGTTGATCGTCGCCAGGGACCGGAACCAGTCCTGCTCGATCAGGTCTCGCGGCAGCGCCATCGAGCTGAAGAACAGCAGGACGAACATCAGCGGAAACATCCCCTGGACCGCCTCCCCGGAGCCGGTTCGCAGCGCCATGATCAGACCGATGCCGCCGAAGCCGACCGAGATGATCGAGACCAGCACCGAGAGCACGAGGATCCCGCCGATGCCGGCGGCGAATTCGGCGCCGGTCGCGAAACCGACGGCCACGTACAGCAGGGCCTGCATCTGTCCGAGCATGACCAGCCCGACCAGCTGGCCCGCCATCAGGGCAGAGGGCCTCATCGGAGTGAGCACGAGACGGCTGAAGAAGCCGTTCTCGATGTCCTGGGCCAGCGCCTGACCGGCGTTCATGGTCGAGAAGATCGCCGCCTGGATGAAAGTGAAGCCGAGGGCGAAGGTGATGTACGAATCGGTCGGGAAGCCGGGGATCTCGGTGGCGCTGTTGAGGCCGCCGGTATTGACCGCGAGCAGGAAGAGCGGAAAGATCACGCTCGGGACCACGGCGGCGGGCTGGCGGACCAGGCGGACCACCGAGCGTCCGGCCATCGCGCTGACCTGCAGTGGGAGTACGGCAGTGCTCAAGCCGGCACGCCCCCCGCGCCGGCCGGGAGCGGCTCTTCGCTCGTATCGCCCTCGCCGGCGCCCTCGAGGTGCCGGCCGGTCTTGGCGAGGAAGACATCGTCGAGTGTCGGCTCGTTCAGGACCAGGCTGGCCAGTTCGATCCCGGCCGAGTCGAATTCGCGCACGATCGCCGCCAGCTCGTCGATGCCCGTCTCCAGACGCACCTCGACCGTTCCCCGGCCGCCCGCCATCGGCTCGCCGAATCTGGCCAGGATCGCCTTCGCCTCGCCACAGCGCTCGGCCTTTCGTGGCGAGACCTCCACGCTCGGCCGGCCGATCTCGGACTTGAGTTCGGCCGGCGTGCCTTCGGCGGCAATCCTCCCGTCGTCGATGATTCCCACCCGATCGGCGAGCTGGTCGGCCTCTTCCAGGTACTGGGTGGTCAGGAAGACGGTGACTCCGTCATCGCGGGAGAGCCGGTTGACCTCTTCCCAGAGCGAGGAACGGCTCTGGGGATCCAGGCCGGTGGTCGGTTCGTCGAGGAACAGCACGCTCGGGCCGTGAACCAGGGCGAGCGCGAGGTCGAGCCGTCGCTTCATCCCGCCGGAATACCCTCCGACCCGGCGGTCGGCGGCCTCGGTCAGACCGACCCTCTCGATCAGTTCGTCGCCGCGTTTCTTGCGCTGATCATGCGGCAGGCCCTGCAGCGCGGTCTGGAGGCGCATGTGTTCGTGGGCCGTCAGGTGGGGGTCGAGCGCGGCTTCCTGAAGGGCGGCGCCGATCACGCTACGAACCTTCGAGCCCTGGCTCGCCACGTCGAAACCCGCGACCGTCGCCGAGCCGGCGGTCGGCGGCAACAGGGTGGTCAGCATGTGGACGGTCGTCGACTTGCCGGCCCCGTTGGGTCCGAGGAAGCCGTAGATCTCACCGGGAGCGACCTCGAGGTCGATCCCGTCGACCGCGCGGGGGCCGTTCTTGAACTGGCGGACCAGCCCCTCGACAACGATTCCGTTATCCACACTGCTCCCCCGGTTGCTCGTCTTTGCTCATGGCCGGTCAATCCTAGTGCGGCGGCGCCCCGGGCCTCCGGGGGGCGACGACGCCCCGGCGAGGGGCGGTACTTGGCTGCCGCTCCCGGGTTTGGCAGACTGGTGGCATGAGCGAAACCACTGCGGCGCCGGTCGACCTGTTCGAGAAGGTCCTGACCCACGAACGCCGGGAACAGCTTGAGGCGGCCAATGCTGCCGACCTCAACCCGTATTTCCGCCTTCTCACCTCGCAGGCCGGCCCGGTCGTCGAGATGGAAGGTCGCGAGACGATCATGCTCGGGTCCAACAACTACCTCGGACTGACCGGGGACGAGAGGGTGCGGCGGGCTGCCCACGAAGCCCTCGACACCTACGGGACCGGGGTCACCGGCTCGCGGCTGCTGAACGGGACGACGCCCCTCCACGTCGAACTGGAGGCCGAGCTTGCCGAGTGGATGGAGACCGAGCAGACGATCGTCTTCTCAACCGGCTACCAGTCGAACCTGGGCTGCCTCCAGGCCATCCTCGGCCCCGGGGACACGGTGATCGCCGACTCCGGCGACCACGCCTCGATCCTCGACGGCTGCAAGCTCTCGGGCGCCAAGCTGCGGCCCTTCCGCCACAACCAGATGGACAAGCTGGAGAAGATGCTCCAGCGTGCCCAGGGCGACGGAGGGGGAATCCTGGTCGTGGTCGACGGCGTCTACTCGATGGAGGGCGACCTGCCCGACCTGCCACGGATCACCGAACTTGCGCATGGCTACGGTGCGAGGCTGATGGTCGATGAGGCTCACGGCGTCGGCGTGCTCGGGGAGCGCGGGGCCGGGGCGACCGAACTGTTCGGCCTCGAAGACCAGGTCGACCTGCGCATGGGGACCTTCTCGAAGAGCCTTGCCTCCTGCGGCGGCTTCATCGCCGGACGGGCCGAGGTGGTCGAGTACCTGAAGATCAGCTCGCGCTCTTTCATCTTCAGTGCCTCGGGAGTGCCGGCCGCGGTCGGAGCGGCGCTGGAGGCCGTAAGGATCTGCCGTTCCGAGGGTCCGGCGCTGTTTTCGAAGCTGCTCGACAACGCCGAGTACCTGCGCGAAGGCCTGAAGTCGATCGGCCTCAAGGTAGTGGAGCCGGGCCACCTGCCCGACGGCTCCGTCGCCACGACGCCCGTGGTGCCGGTGGTGATCGGCGACGACTGGAAGGCGATCCTGATCTGGAAGGCCCTGTTCGAAGCCGGCGTCTACACCAACGTCGCGATCCATCCGGCGGTCCCGCACGGCGGAGCCCTGCTGCGCACCAGCCTGATGGCCACCCACGAGAGGGAACAGCTCGACCAGGCCCTGGCGACAGTCGAAGAGGTGGTCGCGAAGTTCGACGACCTGCCCGCGCCTTCGCCTTCTTCCTGACACGGGTTTTGCGATTCCGGTAACCGGACTCGCGATTCCTCCTCAGAAAAAAATGCTGCTACTTGCGGATTTTGAGCCGTTTCTGCATTGACGCTCCGCGGCCGTTTCAATAGGTTGGTTCCTGTTGCCCGGGACGAGCGATCGAAGCGGGCGACGGGGAATCGGAAGAGGGTGGCCGCACCCGCGAGAGTCCGATGCCGCATACCAGTCATGAGAACAACCCGCATTGGGGAGGAGCGTCAGTGGAAGCAACCGCCAGCCCATCGTCTGCGTCAGAGGAGTCAGTACCACAGCACCTTCAGGCGCTCGAGAGAGCCAACCGGGTGCGACTGGCCCGGGCCGAACTCAAGCGCTCCATCGCCAGCGGCAATGTCCCGGTGACCAAGGTGATCGCTGAACGTCCCTGGGAGACCAGCACGATGACCCTCTCCGAGCTTCTGCGCAGTCAGCCGCGGTGGGGCCGCACCCGAACCCGCAAGCTGCTCTCTTCCGTGGGCCTGAACGAGAACAAGCGACTCGAGACTTTGACCGAGCGTCAGCGCATGCTCCTGGTCAGCCAGCTCCGCCCCCACTGAACCGGGGCCGGGGCAACCAGCAGTCCGGGGCCGGCCCCGACCGGTCGGTCCCGCTGCCCGCAGCTTCAGCGCAACCGGTAGCTGAGACCGCCGCTGGCGGTCTGGAAGGCCCTCCGGAAGACGAAGAAGCAGAGGCCGAAGACAGTCAGCCCGGTCGCGAAACAGACCCAGAGCACCCAGCCGGCCAGAAAGTAGGTAACCCCCAGGGTGACCATCAGCGCCACCGCTGCGAGCAGGGTCGTATGTGAGCGGTAGCCGGCGAAGTGCTCGCGGATCGACAGCTCCAGCCCGCCGGCCGATCCCAGCAGTAGCCCCATTACCAGCGGCACGATTCCGCCTGTGAAAAATCCGAATACGAGCAGCACCAGCCCGGCCAGGACGGTGATCTGGGTCAACGGGAAGCCGCCCCACGGTGCCTCCGGCGGTTCATCGCGCTGAGGAACCGGCTTCGGGGGCTGGGTGGGCTTCCCGGACGGTGGCCGCCTGCGGCGCCGCGCGGCCTTCTTCTTCGACTTACTGGCCATCGGCAAAAGAGCGTACCTGTGCGCTCAGCTCCTCGACCGTCGTCTGGCCGATCTCCGCCTGCTCGAGTACGCCGCCGGGGGCCACGAACAGGAAGGTGGGACAGCCTCCGACCCGGTAGATGCTGGAGACCGCCCCGTCGGTGTCGTGGCCGACCGGAACCCGCCAGCCCCTCTCTTCGATCAGCTCACGGACCCGGCGGCGATCGTCGCGCACGTTGATCGAGACCGCGTTGACCCGGCCGGCGAAGCGCTCGGCCACTGTTTCGAAGATGTCCTGCTGGTCGATGCAGGCAGAGGCGCCGGTCGTGAACCAGAAAGAGACGATCGTCGGGCGGTCGAAGTAGTCGCAGATCCGGAGCACGTCTTCCCCCGGAACGTCGCAGGCTTCGTCAGGGTCGATGTTGGCGTCTCCCTCGAGGTCCGAGTTTGCGATCGGGACCGCGAAAGGCGCCACCCTCTCGCCGATGCCGACGTCGCCGATACCGACGGTCCCGGATTCGCGGCCGGTCAGCAGGCTGACGACCGCCGCGGCGATGATCAGGACCAGCACGAATCCGACCAGCGCGCTGTAGTTGAAAGGAAGCCTGATCCCGCCTCCGGAGGCTCCGGAATCGACCGGGTCGTCCTGCCCCTCTGCCGTTCTCCGGATCGCGCTGCCTTCGCTCCTGGCCGCTGCCGGGACGGCCGGCTTTCGGACAGGGAGCGGATCCTCCGGAGCCTCCTGCCGGCCTCCGGCCTCCCCGGTCCTCCCCGGGGGGCCTGCTTTCCCGCTCAGCAGATCGTCGATCTCCCGTTGGCGCTCGGCGCTCTGGTCGGCCCCCGGGTCCGGGCCCGCTCCGGGATCGTCGTGTTCTTCGGAAGGGGTCAACTGCGCCGCTCCGTCCAGGTCAGTACGGCCGGGAGGACCAGAGCCACACCGAGCAGGGCCACGCCGAGATCGAGCACGGCGATCAGGCCGAACTCGCGGAGGATGCCGACGTCGCTGGTGACCAGCGCGGCGAAGCCGGCAATGGCGGTGATCCCCGAGGCCGCGATCGCCATCCCGGTGCGGCCGTAGGCGGTGCGAAGTGCCGCCGCCGGGGCCAGACCATCGGCACGGTCCTGGTAGTAGCGCCCGGCGAGGATCACGCTGAACTCGGTGGCAATCGCGATCACCATGACCGAAAGGATCGACGAAAGCGGGTTGAGCGGGATGTCCAGCGAGGCGATCGTCAGCGAAGACCAGCCGCCGGCGACGACGATCGGCACCAGCGGCACGATCACACGACGGGGCGAGCGGTAGACCAAAGCCAGGATCAGCGCGACGGCGGCGAGTGCGGCCAGGATCAGCAGATAGCGCGAGGCGGCGAGGGCGTCGACCGACTCGGTGACGACCACCGGGAGGCCGGCCAGCTCGGCCGTCAACCCATCGGGAGCCGGGGTCGAGTCGGCGACCTCGCGGATCAGATCGATCGCCTCGGACTGGCCGTCGACCGAGCCTGAGCGCACGATGAAGGGGATCTTGGTCTCGGTCGGCGAACCGTTCGGACCGAGCCCGCCGGCGACGATCGCCTCCCGCTCGTTCGGCGGCAGGGTCCGCAAAGCCTCGCGGATCTGCCCCGAGTTGAGGCCGCGGCCTCCCGCCGGGACGAAGTCGGGGATCGACGGCCCGGGGCAGAGTTCGGCCCCTTCGCAGGCGACCTGCTCGCCGCGCTGGTAGCCGGAGCGGACGAGGATCTCGGTCCGGATCCGGTCGAGCCATGCGACCACCTCGGGATCGGTGACGTCGCCGGCCCTCACGATCAGGTCGATCTCGCCGGTCGAGCCGGTGGCCCGGTCGAGCCGGTCGAGATCCTGGACCGAGGCGTTTCGGCTGGGCAGCAGCTGGCTGACCTCGGTGGCCGGACTGCCCTGGGTGCTGACCGCCCAGCCACAGGCGGCGATCAGAAGGCTGACGACCAGCAGGCGGGCCGGAGCGAGCATGGCCAGTGCCATCGCCGACTTGGCCCAGTGCCGGGCCGATTCGACCGGGCCGATTCGACCGGCGCGCACCTCTCCCCCGCGGCCCGGGCCCCGCAGGGAGAGCGCCGCGAATCCGAAGAGGAAGGTGACCACCAGGCAGACCAGTACGCCGGCGCCGAGCAGCAGGCCGAATTCGGCGACCAGGGGGAACTGCGAGAGACCGAGCGAGGCGAAACCGAAGGCGGTGGCGAGACAGGCCGTGGCGATCATCGGCATGCCGAGGCGGGCGGCGACGCGGGCGGCCTCGGATGGGTCGAGGGAGTCCTCCATCTCGTCGAAGCGGGCCTGTATCTGGACCGCGTAATCGACCGAAAGGCCGATCAGGATCGGGGCGGCACCCAGCGCGGCCAGCGACAGCTCTCCGCCGAGCAGCCTCAGCAGACCGGCCGAGACGAGAACCGCACTCAGCGCCATCAGCAGGGGCAGCAGACGCCAGGTCGAGCCGAATACCAGTACCAGGGCGATCGACATCAGAATCAGTGCCGCCACGGCGAGGATGACCACGCCGACCTGGATCGAGTCGCCGAGGCCCTCGAATACGACCGGGGAGCCGGAAACCACGTAAGGCCCGGTCGTCAACCGGGTGGCTTCATCGGCGGCGACCGTCCTGACCAGGTCGATCGCCTCCCGGCGCTCGGCGTCGGTCAGGTCCGACCTCAACCGGAGGAGGACCTGAGCGCTTTCGGAGTTCGGGAACAGGTAGGAGAGCCTCGGCTTGGGCCCGTTGCGGACCCCGCCCGGGCCGAAGACCACCCGGTTGACGAAGTCGGGATCGTCGAGAGTCGGCGGCGCGATCAGCCCGTAGCGGGCGATGATCCGGGTCGCCTGCTGGATGATCGCCTGCCGCTCGACCTGGGCCTCGGGCGTGTTCGGGAGGTTCTCGAGCCGCCGGATCTGCTCTTCGTAGAGGGCGCTGATCCCGGCCACCGCCCGGCCGAGGAAGCTGGCCGGACCGGTCAGGACCTGAACCGGCTGCAGCTCCGAAAGGCGCTCGCAGGACTCGAACAGCTCGCCCCGGCCTCTGCTGATATCGCCGGCCAGGCATGTTTCGAGAACGCTCAGGCTCTCGAGGTTTTCCGCCGTGACGATCTCCTCCAGGTCCCCCCGGGCCAGCACCACCACCGGGTCGGTTCCGAAGGTCTCCTCGGCCCGCTCGGTCGCTTCGAATCCGGCGGTTCCCCGGTCGAAGAAGGCCTCGGTCACCGGCTGGACCCGCATTCCCGCCAGCCCCACGCCGGAAGCCAGCGCCAGCACAGTGAGCAGGACGAGTACCGGCCAGGGCCGGCGCGCTACCGCAGCCGCCGCCGCCCCGAAAAAAGCCGCCAGGCTCAATCCATCGCGAGCGGACCGGTCACGTCAGCCCGGAGGAACTGGTGCACGAACTCGTTCTTGGATTCGAACAGCTCGTCCTTGGGACCGCTCTCGACGATCCGGCCCTTCCACAGCACCGCGATGAAGTCGGCGATACGCCGGGCGGTGCCGAGGTCGTGGCTGATCACCAGGTAACAGCCGCCGTTCTCGGCGTGAACCTCGCGGATCAGCTCGCAGAGCAGCGCAGTACGGACCGGGTCGAGGCCGGAATCGGGCTCGTCGAACATGACGATCTCGGGATCGAGTACGAGCGCCCGGGCGAATCCGGCGCGCTTTCTCATGCCACCGGAAAGCTCGTTGGGCATCTTGTAGTGGGCTTCGCCGAGGCCCACTTCGCGCAGCCTCCGGGTGACCACGTGCTCGATCTCGTCCTCGCCGCGGTCAGTGTGCTGGCGCAGCGGGAAAGCGACGTTGTCGTAGATGTTCATCGAGCCGAACAGCGCCCCGTCCTGGAAGAGCAGTCCGAACTTCTTGCGCATCTCGAAGAGGTCGTCGTCGCTGAGTGCCGGGACCGAGTCACCCTTGACGAGGACGTCGCCGGAGTCCGGGTAGAGCAGGCCGACGATGTGTTTGATCAGAACGCTCTTGCCGGTACCCGACGGTCCGAGCACCATCGAGATCTGGTCGTCGGGAAGGTCGAGGTTGAGTCCGTTGAGGATCCGGGTCCGGCCGAACTGCTTGACCAGGTCCTTGATCTCGATCGCCGCCGTTCCGCCGGCCTCCTTCTTGGCCCCGGTATGCCACTTGTAGGGGTCGTTCTCCCCCGGAGCGACCCCGGGAAGCAGGAAGTCGCGACCCAGAACCGCACCGTCGCCCGCGACGTATTCGCCACCCGGCGCAGGTTCGTTCGAAACCGCCACGCCGGCCGCCGCGGTCTCGTCTTCGACTTCCACCTCTTCGGCCAGTTCGGAGGCGGGGCCGACGTTCTCGACCGCGTGCTCGACCTCGGGGGCCTCCATCGGCTCGGGGGCTTCTTTGGCTTCGTGGTTCGGGTTGTCGCTGCTCAAGACCTCATCCTCCTATCGGTGCTCTCGGGTTTGCTCCCCAGAAGACCAGCGTGCCCAACATACCGATGATGTGCACCAGCACAATGTTGAGCACCATCGATTTTGCAGTGGCCGTCCCCACTCCCACCGGTCCGCCGGAGGCCGTATAGCCGTAGTAACAGCCGACCAGGACGATCACAGTGGCCATTGTCATGGCCTTGATCACCGAGAATAAGACGTCGGGAGGGTTCTGGAACATCCAGAAGATCAGCAGGTAACCGCCGGCGGAGACGTCTCCGATCTGCTCTACCACGACGATGTAGGAGGCGATGTAGCCGACCCCGATCGCCGCCATGTACATGAAAGGAAGGGTCATCCAGGCACCGAGCAGACGGGTCGCGGCGAGGAAGGTGACCGGCGGGACGCCCATGACCTCGAGCGCGTCGATCTCGTCGGAGATGCGCATCGCTCCGAGTTCGGCGACGATTCCGGTGCCGACCTTGGCCGCCATCATGTAGCCGAAGGCGTAGGGGATCGCCTCACGCAGGTTGCACCAGGCTGCGAATACGCCCGCGTAAGCCGGGGCGCCGACCGAGCGGTTGAAGTAGGCGCCCTCGACGCCACAGGTCAGACCGATGGTGAAGACGAGGCCGAAGATCACGGCGGTCGAGCCGAGGATCAGGATTCCGGCCTGGTTCAGCGCCTCCCCGAAGTACCGGGTGACCCGCCCCGAGTAGACCTGGCCCATGACCATCCCGCAGAAGCGCGAGATCTCGCCCATCGACTCGATCCAGTTTCGCGGGACTGTCAGCCAGCCGGCACCCATTACTTGATCGTCTGCAGTTCGGGGTTGGTCGCGAGCATGGTCTGGGTGAAGACGTAGTTGAAGGCGAAGACACCCAGCAGCGAGATGACCACGGCCTCGTTGACCGCCTTGCCGACGCCGGCCGCGCCACCGGTGGCGGTCATGCCCTTGTAGCAGCAGACGATCGCGATGATCGCACCGAACAGAGTCGTCTTGGCCATCGAGAAGAACAGCTCCGTGGTCGAAGCGTTCGAGAACAGCGTGCCGAAGAAGCCGCCGAGCGGCTGGCGGTAGAGCAGCATCGCGCAGACGCCGCCGAAGATTCCGAACAGCAGGGCGAAGATGTTGAGCAGGCCGGTGAGGAACATCAGCGAGAGGAAGCGCGGCACGACCAGGTTCTTGATCGGGTCGACACCGAGAACCTGGAGCGCATCGAGTTCCTCGCGGATCTTGCGCGCACCGAGATCGGCCGTGATCGCGGTCCCGGCGACGCCGGCGACCACGACGGCGGTCACGAACGGGGCGAACTCACGGATCGAGGCAAGCACGAAGAAACCGCCGAGGCGGTCGAGGGCGCCGAAGAGGGAAAGGAAGTTCGCGGCCTGCAGGCCGGGCGCACCGAAACCGAAGGCCACAGTCGAGATGAGCATCGGGAACCAGCAGAGCTGGAGCGCGAAAAGGAACTGCCCGATGAACTCGTTGCCGTAGGGGTAAGGAGCCCTCAGGGCAGAGCCGATCGTACGCCCGGTGAGAAGAATCATCTCGCCGATCTCGGTGAAGAAGCTCCTGGCGGGCTCGAAAGCCCTGTTTGCGGCTGCTCTGACCATCTCTCCCCGGCGGTTGTCGGAACAGGCAATCGCCTCACTCCGCCGTGTCCGTGAGTCTAGGGGATCGTCCGGCATCTGTGACAGTCGGCACACGGGTGTAATGTTCAACCCGCCTTGCGGGAGAAGAGCCGACATCTGGTCCGAACGTCCGGCGCGGCTCTGCTCGCTGTGGCCGCGGCGACCTTGATCGCAGCCTGCGGCGGCAGCGGCGAGGTCGGTGACCAGTTCTCCAACGAAGCGCCGGGCGAGTACCCGGTGGAGGTCGTCAGCGCCGACTTCAAGCCGAGGCAGTTCGTCGCCCGCACCTACGACCTCGAGATCGCGGTCCGCAACTCCGGCGACGAGACGGTCCCTGCGATGGTGGCGACGATCGACCTGCCGCGGAGGGACTCGACCCTGGCCTTTGCCACGCGTGACCCCCAGCCCGGCCTCGCCCAGCCCCAGCGACCGATCTGGGTGATGGAGTCCGGCTACCCCAAACTCGCCGGTACGGTCGGGCGTGGTGGCGCCGCGACCGCCAACCGCCGGACCTTCAACTTCGGCGAACTACCCCCCGGCGAGACCGCCGAGATGATCTGGCGGGTCACCGCGGTCGAGCCTGGCAACTACGGACTGACTTTCCAGATCGACGCCGGGCTCGGCACCGAAGCGACCGCGGTCGACGCTGCGGGCGAGATTCCCGGAGGGATCATCCCGGTGAGGATCACCGACCGGGCGGTGCCGACCAAGGTTGACGAGAAGGGCAATGTCGTACCATTGACCCCGCAGGAGCAGCTGCAACTGAAGCTGCAGGAAGAGAACTGACTGGAAGGATTTTCTTGGGCGTGCAGGGCAAGAACGCGGGCGGCACCGGAGGCCTGCGATCGAGGCCCGCTCTGATCGCATGCCTGCTTCCGCTCTTCGCCCTGAGCTTCGGCGCAACCGCATGCGCCAGTGACCCCGGAAACCAGCCCGGGCAGGGAACTCCGGGCAATGCTTCGAATTCCGGGGCCGGCTCCTCGGCCGGTTCAGGGAAGCTCCGGTTCGCGCAGATCGCCAACTTCGACCAGCCGGTCGAGGTCAAGGCGGCCCCCGGGTTCCCCCGGCTGATGTTCGTGGTCGAGCAGGAAGGCAGGATCCGGGTGATCCGCCGCGGCCGCAAGCTGAACAGGCCCTTCCTCAACATCGAATCGCAGGTCCGCTCGGGTGGCGAGCAGGGCCTGCTCTCGGTCGGGTTCCCGCCCGACTACCGCAAGTCGAAACGCTTCTACGTCTACTACACCGACGACACCGGGGACATCAGGATCGACGAGTACAAACGGCGCAGCGCAGTAAGAGCGCGGGCAAACACCCGGCGCCCGGTGATCACCGTTCCCCACCGCTCGAACTCAAACCACAACGGCGGCCAGATCCACTTCCTCGGCAAGAACATGTACTTCGGTACCGGCGACGGTGGTGGCTCCGGCGATACCGAGGGCAACGCCCAGAACCTGGACTCGCTGCTCGGCAAGATGATCCGGATCAACCCGCGCCCGGACGGAAGGAACAGCTACTCCGTACCCGCCTCGAACCCCTTCGTCGGAAGAAGAGGGCGGGACGAGATCTACTCCTACGGCCTGCGCAACCCGTTCCGCTGGTCCTTCGACCTGACCGGCAACAAGCCCCGCATGGCGATCGCCGACGTCGGCCAGAACGAGTTCGAGGAGATCAACTACCTGACCGTCGGGGCCGCCCGCGGCGCCAACTTCGGCTGGAACGCCCTCGAGGGCTTCAGCGAGTTCGAACCGCCGGTCCCCGCCGACACCCGCAAGCCCGTCCTGGCCCTTCCCCATTCCTCCGGCTACTGCTCGGTCATCGGCGGGATCGTCGTCCGGGACCGCAAGCTGCCCGCCCTGCGCGGCCGCTACATCTTCAACGACTTCTGCAACGGGGAGATCCGGAGCTTCAAACCCCGGACCGGCAGGGTCGGCTCCGCCCGGGCCTCGGGACTGGCCGGCAACCAGATCTCCTCCTTCGCCGAGAGTGCCGGCGGGGCGGTCTACGCCAGCTCACTGTCGGGCCCGGTCTACAGGCTCCGGCAGCGATGATCCGCCGGTACAGCGCGGTCGCGGCGGCCACGCCCCCGACGGCGACAGATTCAGAATGCCCCAGTCCGGAGATCGAGCCCGCGCGAGCGGAGCCGAATCGAAGGGTCGAGAAAAGGAGACAGATTGAGCACGGTTGATTCCAATGTCGGCGACGCCGGCCTGAAGGCGATCGCGGTCCAGAACCCGGCCAACGGCGATACGGTCGCGGTGGTCGAGACCGACGGGCCGGACTCGGTGAGACGCACGGTCGAACGCGTCCGGGCCAACCAGGCCGAATGGGAAGCGCTCGGTTTCAAGGGTCGCAGCCGGTGGATGGGCGAGTTGCGTGACTGGATGCTCGACAACGCTGACCGGATAACCGACATCATGCAGGCCGAGACCGGCAAGGTCAGGGCCGAAGCGGCCAACGAGGCCTACTACCTGGCCGATCAGATCAACTTCTATTCGGCCAAGGGCGAGCGCTACCTGAGCGAAGAGAAGGTTCGTGGCCACTCGATGCTGACCGCCAGCCGCAAGCTGAGGATCCAGTACCGGCCCTACCCCGTGGTCGGCCTGATCAGTCCCTGGAACTTCCCGCTGGTGCTGTCCCTCGGCGACGCGATCCCGGCGCTGATCGCCGGTGCTGCCGTGGTCATGAAGCCTTCCGAGTTCACCCCGCTGGCGATCACGGAGATCGTCGATGCCTGGCGTGACGAGATCGGCGGACCGGACGTCATGGCCGTCGTCCACGGAACCGCGGAGACCGCATCGGCGCTGATCGACGAAGCCGACTTCATCGGCTTCACCGGTTCCGACCGGACCGGCAAGCTGGTCATGAAGCGCGCCGCGGACACCCTGACTCCGGTCAGCCTCGAGCTGGGCGGCAAAGATCCGATGCTCGTGCTCGAGGGTGCCAACATCGAGCGCGCGGTCAAGGCCGCGACCTGGGGCGGCATGATGAACTCCGGCCAGATCTGCATGTCGGTCGAGCGCATCTACGTCGAGGAGCCGGTCTACGACACCTTCGTCGAGAAGCTCGCGGACTCGGTATCCGAACTGAGGCAGGGGCCCGACGGACCCGAAGTCGGCTCTGATGTCGGCGCGATCACCTCCCCCCAGCAGATCGCGATCATCGCCGGACAGGTCAGCGAGGCGATCGAACACGGGGCCCGGGCCCTGGTCGGTGGACGCCACGTCGACCGTGCCGGCGACTACTACGAGCCGACCGTGCTGGTCGACGTCGACCATTCGATGAGGGTGATGCGGGACGAGACCTTCGGCCCGGTGGTCGGCGTGATGAAGGTAAAGGACGCCGATGAAGCCGTACGCCTGGCCAACGACACCCGCTACGGACTCTCGGCAACCGTATTCGGGCCGAAACGCAAGGCCGAACAGATCGCGCGCCGGATCGAATGCGGAGGCGTCAACGTCAACGACGTGCTGACCAACTCGATGGTGCCCGGGATGCCGCTCGGTGGCTGGAAGGAGTCCGGGATCGGCTACCGCAACGGCAAGTACGGCATCCGCAAGTACTGCCGTTCAGAGGCGATCGTCACGGCGCGGACGCAGCTTCTGCCCGAGCCCTTCTGGTACCCGTATACGCCCGACCGCCGGGAGGCGGTCGAGAAACTGACCACGTTCGTCAACGCCCGCGGCATCAGGCGACGACTGGGTCTCTAGGGGCCGGTCGCGCCGGTGGTCCCGGTGGCTCCCGTAGCACCGGTGGCTCCGGGCCTGACCACGATCGTGCGGCCGTCCTCGAGCTGGTAGAGCGTGCCCAGGGGCTCGCCCCGGCCGACCACCTCCTGGCCGGGCTGGATCTCGATCGTCTCTACCTGGTCGTCGGGATTGGCCAGCACGGAGTCGGCCGGGACCGTGGCGCTGTTCTGCAGCGACTCGTTGCGCTCGGTCAGCACCGAGGTCAGGTCGAGCGAAGAAAGTGCCGCCAGCAGGAAGGCGACCGAAAGCACGATGCCGATGTCGAAGAGGTTGACCAGGCCGTCGAGCGGATCGCCGGCGCGATCCTCGCGGCTTCGGGCCTTGGCGGTGACCCGTGTGCCGATCCGCTTCACGGATTGCCCATCGAGACGACGGTACTGCCGCCGTGCTGGGTGGTTGAAGGGACCATTGCCGCCAGCGGCCGGTCCGGGGCCAGCGACGCCGCCGCGAACTCGACGTCGGAGAAGTCCTGGGCGTAGATCCTGTCCCGCACCAGCGAGACCGAGAAAGCGATCGCGCCGGTCAGCAGGCCGACCACGGTCACGCCGAAGGCGATTCGGAGGTTGTCGGTCAGCTCGGTGACGTTGCCGTCAGCCAGACCGGCCAGCGCCGGCGAAAGCGGGATCAGCGTGCCCATCAGGCCGAGCGCCGGGCCGAAGCGGACCAGGATCCTGGTCCGCTCCAGCCGCCTCAGCGAACGGTAGTCGTAGTCGGCCATGCGCTTGGCGATGCGGTTCTCGGCATCCGGCAGCGGGCGCTGGGTGACGATCGACTCCATCGTCTCCTGCATCGGGCGGTTCCAGGAAACCAGGGAAAGCTCGGAAATCGCAGCCAGACCGTCGCCCCTCGATATCTCGGCCGAAGCCCGCTCGACCGCCGCCTCGAGCGCACCCATCGAACGCCAGCGGCGGCGCCATATCTCGGCCAGCAGGATGCCCGTTTCGACGATCGCCCAGGCCAGGCCGAGGATGGCCGCGACCAGCACCGGCCAGAGCAGCGCTTCCGAGATTGAGAAAAGTAGTTCTTCGATCGCCAAAACGGCTCTCAAGTCTAGACCCCTGCCGGTTCGCCCAATGGCTACGGTTCCCCGATGCCCGGCATCGACCAGCAGCGATACAGGTGAGCCGGCCGGCCGAGATCGACCTCAGCCTGGCCCGGATCCGCGCCGCCAGGGTCGACGGCGTCGGCCTGGTTGTCGGCCGCAGACCCGGACCGGGTGACGGCTGGTTCGCTGTCGAGCAGTTGCTGACCGACGACTCGGCGCCGGCGACCCTCCTGGCGATGGTCAGGGGGATCAGCGAGGTGCCGGCCGACTACATCCGCGGCGAGTGGATGTTCGAGAGCTATGCCCGCGCCGCGGCCGACCTCGGGGCGGGCATGATCGTCGCCGAGCGGCGCCTGCCCGACCTCAGCCCTTCGAACCTGCTGATGGCGGCGACCGGCGGCCTCGTCGCGGGGACGGCGGTCAGAAGCCCGGCCATGCTCGTGCTCGAGCAGGATCCGGCCGAAGGCTCCGGGTTGACCCGGCTGGGGAGCCGGCAGGACCTTTCAGATGCCTTTCACTCCGGCTTCACCGCTCTGATCGAACCGATGGTGGAGTGGATGACCCGACACAGGCTCAGGCAGGAGAAGGTGCTCTGGACGGCGGCCGCCGACCGGCTCGCCCAGTCGCTGCTCTGGTGCGGGGCCGCCTTCGGGAAGCACGATTTCGCCGGGGAGCTGGCAGCCGATCTGCTCGGCCGCAACGGTCCGCTCCGGATCCCGCTCGAGACTTCACTCGACGCTCGCGGGCGCGAGCACCACAGCCGGGTCAGCTGCTGCCTGGCCTACCGTGCCGCCGGAGGCAGCGTCTGCCACGGCTGCCCGCTGAACCGGTAGCTCCCGGCCCGGGTCAGCCGGAGGCGGCCATCTGCGCCAGCTTGCCCACGGTATTCATGTTGCGCATGGTCGCGGTGCCGAGCTCGAACTCCAGCTTCGAGGGGCCCTGCCCGTCCGGAAAGTGGACGAAAACCTCACGGGCCGCCGGCCGAAAGGACTCGTTGGTCAGGCCTTTCACGTGGCGGTCGATGTCAGGCGGGGGTTCCCGGTCGAGGAAGAGCACGCCCACCCGGTTTCCCGGTTCGTCCGGAAACGGGTTCGCCTCGACCAGGTCGACCATCTCCCTTGCACCCCTGACCAGCACGTCGACCTTCTTTCCGGCGTAGTCCTCGAGCCTGCGCTCGAGGACCGAACGGGCGCGGTCCGGGCTGTCGGCCGAGCGGAAGACGACGTTGCCGCTGGCGATGTAGGTCCGGACCGACTCGAAGCCGCATTCCTCGCACATCAGCTTCAGTTCCTTCATCGGCAGTTTGCCGGTACCGCCGACGTTGACCGCCCTCAGCAGGGCCACCATGACCGCCATGACTACCGCCAGCCCCCTGGCAGCTCGAAGGCTGAGCCCGCCTGCTCCGGCCGCTGGTGCGCGTCATAGCGGCCGAGGATGGCCTCGGTCGTATCCCCGTCCATGCCAAGCCTCTCGCTCAGGGTTTCAGCGAAATCGTCCATCGCCATTCGCAGCATCTCCCCGCGGACCCTGAGCGCATGCGGGCGCGAGTCCTCACTCGCCTCGTTCACAAGACGGGCCAGGAACGGCATCAGCCCGGAGAGCGCCTTCTCTTCGTCTTCGGAGCGGAAATGGATGGTGATCGGGAAGTGGATCAGGTTGCGGCGGGCGGTGATCAGCTGCGCGCTGAACGACGCCAGCAGGCGCTCGAGCAGGTCGGGGTCGGCGTCGGCCAGCTTCACCCCCAGCCTCTCCTCTGCCCTGCGGCTCAGCTGGACTTCGTGGGCAAAGGCGTCGCGCTGCGAGATCGCGTTGTAGATCGAGATCAGCCAGGAGACACTCGCCGTGACGAGGCTGAGGCCGAACAGCGTCTCGATCGGACCCAGG
Organism: uncultured Solirubrobacterales bacterium; assembly: GCA_963717235.1. Taxonomy (GTDB): domain Bacteria; phylum Actinomycetota; class Thermoleophilia; order Solirubrobacterales; family 70-9; genus 67-14. Next base: position 895,375 of record CAVQVQ010000005.1, read on the forward strand.
ATGCGCAAAAGGGAGGCCTCCGGCGAGATGTCGCCGTAGCCGAGGCTGGTCAGGTTGACCAGGGATATGTAGAGCGCATCGACGAATCCCGAGTGGTCCCCGGGGTCGAGACCCGAGGCGAAAGCGAAGCCATCCGGGAGATAAGGGAGGAAGATGAGGGCCCAGCCGATGACCAGCAGCGCAGCCCAGCTCGCGACCACCACGACGTAGCCGACCGGTCCGATCAGCACCGTCGCCGGCCCGAAGCGCGGCGCCAGACGGTGACCCGCCCTCGAGACCAACTCGACCACGCGGTGACCGATGTGCCCGCGTCCGAGGGGGTGGAACAGCGTCGCGAAGATGTCGTGGAGGGTGGCGAGGATCACCGCCGCACCGGCCACGATCCAGATCACGTCCACGGCGGCCTCCGCTGGGGTGATTCCGGCGAACGAGCGTCAGACCTGCCTCCGTGGATCATCTTCACTTCAGCGAGACTACAGCCGCCCGGTGCCCACCTGCGCAAAGCGTCCCGGTAGCCTTGACGGATGCCCGAACGTGACTACCTGAACGCGATCGCGGACCACATCGTCGTCTTCGACGGCGGTCTCGGTGCGACGCTCGAAGAGTTCGACCTGACCCAGGAGGATTACGGCGGGCTGCCCGGCAAGTGCCATGAAGCACTGGTCCTGAACCGGCCGGACGTGATCGAGGGCCTGCACGGCTCGATGCTCGAAGCCGGCGCTGAAGTGGTCGAGACCGACAGCTTCCAGGCTTCCCGGATCAAGCTCGAGGAATGGGGCCTGGCCGAGCACACGGTTGAGATCAATACGAAGGCGGCCGAGATCGCCCGCCGGGCGGCCGGCCCGGACCGCTTCGTCGCCGGCTCGATCGGACCCACCGGCTACCTGCCGGCATCCGACGACCCGACCCTCGGCGGGATCAGGTTCCCCGAACTGGTCACAGTTTTCACCGAGCAGGCCTCCGCGCTGATGGCCGGCGGGGTCGACCTGATCATGATCGAGACGGTCCAGGACATTCTCGAGGCCAAGGCGGCGATTTTCGGCGCCCGCGCAGCCTTCGAAGCGGCCGGCAGGTCGGTGCCGATCCAGGTCTCTGTCTCGCTGCTTCCCAACGGCGGCAAGATGCTGCTCGGGACCGACATCTCCGCCATGCTGACCACGCTCGAAGCCCTGCGCGTGGACGTACTCGGCCTCAACTGCTCGACCGGTCCCGAAGACATGCGCGACGCGATCCGCTACCTCGGTGAGCATTCGACCGTGCCGGTCCACTGCATGCCGAATGCCGGACTGCCGCTTCAGGGCCCCGAAGGGGAGACGATCTTCCCCGAGAAGCCCGGCCCGCTGGCCGAAGCGCTGGGCGAATTTGTCGAGAAGCACGGCGTCGGAGTGGTCGGTGGCTGCTGCGGCACCACCACCGAACACGTCAAGGCGATCGCCGACCGGGTCAGGGACCTCGAGCCGGCCCCCCGCCCCGCCCCCGGCGAGTTCATGGTCTCTTCGATGATGACCGCGACCGGGCTGGTCCAGGAACCGCGGCCGACCCTGGTCGGCGAACGGGTCAACTCCCAGGGCTCACGCCGGGCCAAGGAACTGCTGCTGGCCGACGACTACGACACGCTCAACCAGGTGGCCGAAGACCAGGTCACGGGCGGAGCGCACGTACTCGACGTTTGTGTCGCTCTGGTCGAGCGGGCAGACGAAGACGAACAGATGCGCGAGGTCGTAAAGCGCATCTCGCTGACCCAGCCGGCCCCGATCCAGGTCGACTCGACCGAGCCCGATGTGATCAGGACGGCGCTCGAGCAGATCCCCGGCCGGGCGATCGTCAACTCGGTGAACCTCGAAGCCGGACGCGACAAGCTGGACACGGTCGTACCGATCACCAAGGCTCACGGCGCGGCCCTGATCGCGCTGACGATCGACGAAGTCGGAATGGCCAAGACCGCCGAGCGCAAGTTGGAGATAGCGAAGCGGATCACCGAAATGGTCTGCGACGATCACGGCCTCGAGCGCGAGGCGCTGATCTTCGATGCGCTCACCTTCACCCTGACCACCGGCGACGAAGAGTGGCGGCCCTCGGCGGTCGAGACGATCGAAGGAATCCGCCGGATCAAGGCCGAGATCCCCGGCGTCAAGACATCGCTCGGTGTATCGAACGTCTCCTTCGGGGTCGGCCAGCCGGCCCGGGCCGTGCTCAACTCGGTCTTCCTCCACCACTGCGTCGAGGCCGGCCTGGACCTGGCGATGGTCAACCCGAACCACATCAAGCCTTACGGGGAGATCCCCGACAACGAGCGTGAGCTGACCGACGACCTTGTCTTCAACAGGCGCGAGGACGCTCTCGAGAAGTTCATCGAGCATTTCGAATCCAAGGGCGAGGAGGCCGAGGAGGAGAAGGAGGACCCGACCGCCGGCATGGAGCCCGAGGAGGCCCTCCACTTCCACATCCTGCGACGCCGCAAGGAAGGGGTCGAGGACTGGATCGACGCCTCGGTCGAGAAGATCGGAGCGGTGCCGACCCTGAACGACGTCCTGCTGCCGGCGATGAAGGAGGTCGGCGACAAGTTCGGGGCCGGCGAGCTGATCCTGCCTTTCGTCCTGCAGTCGGCCGAGGTCATGAAGAAGGCGGTCGCCCGTCTGGAGAACTACCTCGACCGGATCGAGGGCCACAGCAAAGGCAAGGTGGTCATCGCCACCGTCTTCGGTGACGTCCACGACATCGGCAAGTCACTGGTCAACACCATCCTGACCAACAACGGCTACACCGTGGTCGACCTCGGCAAGCAGGTGCCGGTCGACGCGATCATCGATGCGGCGGTCGAGCATGAGGCCGACGCGATCGGCCTCTCCGCCCTGCTGGTCTCGACCTCGAAGCAGATGCCGGTGGCGATCCGCGAACTCCACGAGCGCGGCCACGACTTCCCGGTCCTGATCGGCGGCGCCGCGATCAACCGCGACTTCGGCCGCCGGGTTCTCTACCCGCTGGGCAAGGAGTCCGACGAGATCTACGAGCCGGGAGTGATCTACTGCAAGGACGCCTTCCAGGGCCTCGACACGATGGACGCCCTGGTCGAACCCGAGCCCCGGGCCGCCCTGCTCGAGCGGCTGCGAAACGAGGCTGAGACCTTCCGCAACAAGCCGGTCGAGGTTGACGACGGACCGCCGGTCACCGACGCCTCGGTGCGCTCAGCGGCCGATCCGGACGCGCCGATCCCGGACCCTCCTTTCTGGGGTGCTCGCGAGATCCCGGTCGAGATCGAAGACATCTTCAACCACCTCGACCTCCACGTGCTGTTCAAGCTCCACTGGGGCGGTCGTGGGGTCAAGGGCGAGGAGTGGGAGAAGCTGGTCGGCGAGGACTTCCGCCCGCGGCTCGAGCGCATGTGGGCCGAGCAGGACTACCTCCACCCGAAGGCCATCCTCGGCTACTTCCCCTGCAACGCCGAAGGAAACGAGCTGGTCATCTTCGACCCCGAAGACCAGGACCGGGAGATCAACCGGCTGGTCTTCCCCCGCCAGCCGAAACACGACCGCATCTGCCTGGCTGACTTCTACCGACCGCTGGGGGACGACGGAGTCAGGGACGTGGTCGCCCTGCAGGGTGTGACAGTGGGCTCCGAAGTCACCGACCTGATGGACAAGCTCGAGGCCGACGGCGAGTTCGCCGAGCAGCTCTTCACCCACGGCCTCGGTGTCCAGTCCGCCGAAGGGCTCGCCGAATGGCTCCACCAGCAGGTCCGAAGCGAGCTCGGCATCGGTCCGGCCCAGGGACGCCGATACTCATGGGGATACCCGGCCTGCCCCGAGCAGTCCGAGCACACCAAGGTCTGGGACCTTCTCGACCTCAACCGCATCGGCATGTACCTCTCCGACGGCTTCGCGGTCATGCCCGAGCAGTCGACCGTGGCGATCATCAGCCACCACCCTCAGGCGGTCTACTTCGGCATGCGCTCGGGCTTCATCCCCAAGGACGGCCCCTCCGACGACGAAGTGATCGCCCTCTCGGAACGCAGCGCCAGCCCTCCTGAAGAAGACCCGGAAGAGGGTCCGGTCGAGGCCGAAGTCCCCGGCGAACAGACCGCCAGCGCCTGATCTCGCCAGAGCTTCGCCACACCGGCGCCTGCGCGCCGCCGCGCTCAGTTGGGTATGCGGCGCAAGCGGCCGGGATTGAGGTTCGTATTCCGTCGCTTTTCCAGCCGCTTGCGCGTGGGGATGGTTCGCGAGCCGGTCTCTCCTACCCGCGGACGGACGGCGTCCGAGCCCTATCCGGCCGAAAGTTCCGGCACCGAGGGACGGCCCGACTCAGCCGCTGATCCCGTACAGCTCGCGCCAGGCAGGCAGGTCGCCGGCCGAGGCCTGGGAGCCGTACGGCCCCGGACCGTGCACCGCCGAGGCGCCACAGAAGGCCCCGAGGCTGATCGCATCACCTACGTCGAGGCCCATGCCGAGCCCGCAGGTCAACCCGGCGGCGAAGGAGTCACCGGCGCCGTAGGCGTCATGGACGGCCCCTGTCAGCGGCCTGGATGTCCAGTGGGTCACTTCGCCTTCGGCCGACTCGAGCGTTCCCCCGTTCGAGCCGTCAGTTCGCACCACCCATTTCGGTACCGGGTCGATATCCCCGCGCCGGTACTGCTCGCCGCGATCGTTGACGCTCGCGACCAGCACGTCCGCCTGGACTCCCGACCCTGACAGGGCTTCGTGTGCACGCACCGTGACCACGAGTCGACGCGCGGCCCGGGCCGCCTGTAGCGCGGCGGTGTCGCCGGCGGTGAAGTACACGGCGTCGAATCCGTTGACCTCGCCCCACGGCAGCGGATCCCCGCCGCGGGCGCCCAGCCGCTCACCAATCGTCGTGATCGTGCGCTCACCGCGTGAGTCGAGGAATACGAATGCGCGGCGCTGGGGAGATTTCCGCCGCGCCGCATGCACTTCCAGCCCCATGCCTTCGAGTCGCTCCAGGGCGAGGTCGCCGGCGCGGTCTGCACCGAGAGCCGTGAAGAAGCGGCAGCTCCCGGTCAGCCTGGATGCCTGCACCGCTGCTACTGCCCCGCCACCGGCAGCTTCGATCCCGGCCATCTCGGCGTGGATGATCTGCCCGGCGGCCGGCACATGGTCGACCTGAACGAACTCCGCCCATTCGCAGTGGCCGACTACCGCGATCCTTGGGGTCGGTGCCGCTGGAGCCGGCGGCTGCGGCCGGGTTTCCCCTGGACTCATCGTTGAGCCGCGAAGTCGCGGATCAGCCCGGCGGTCTGCTCCGGAACGTCGAGTTGCGGACAGTGGCCGACCCCTTCGAGCACGACCCAGTCGGCGTCCGGCAGGGATTCGGACTGGAAGCGCTCTGCCGCCGCAGGCCAGGGCAGGATGCGGTCCTCCGTTCCCCAGACGACCCGGACCGGGCAGTTGATCCTGCCGGGGTCGAGGCTCCAACCGACTTCACGGCCGAGCTCTACCAGCCGCACCGCCTCCTCGCAGGCGGCCACCCCGCGCACCTGGTGGACGATCAGCCCGGGCGGGATGTGCTCGTAATTCTCAGTGATGAGCCGGGTCGCCTGGCGCCGTCCCTCCGGGGTCGAGACGATCGCGTCGATGTGAGGCACCGCGGCGACAACCATGCCGTGCATCTGCCGGAAGTAGTCGGCCAGGCCTTCGGTCAGTCCGCCGCCGCCCAGCCAGCCTCCGGCCGGTGCCAGCGCGACCACCGACTCGGCCCGGCCACGCTCGGCGAGCTGGAGGGCCGCGAAACCTCCGAGCGAGTTGCCGGCGATGTGGGCGGTCTCAAATCCTGCTTCGTCCATCGCGGCCTCGAGGGCGTCGACCAGCACGCTCTCGTCCGCTCCGGAGGGCAGCGGGGGTCCGCCGGCATGACCGACCAGGGTCGGCGCGAGAACATCGTGATCCTTTTCCAGGGCCGGGAGAACCAGCTCCCAGCCTCGCCACGTGTCGGTGAAACCGTGGACGAGCACCAGCGGAGAGCCCGCTCCGCCGCGATGGAAAGGCGTGAACTCTGCGCTCAAGACCGGGCCTCGGCTGAGCCGCCCGGCTCAGCAGGCTTGCGACCGAACATGACCGCGTACCCCCGGTCCTTGAACAGGCAGTCGACGTCTTCGAATCCGGCCGCGGCCAGCCATTCGAGCTGGTCGGGCAGCGGGCTCAGGTGGTCGGCCGTCATCCGGTCCTCGGCGGCCGCCCACTCGTTGTCGTCGATGCCGGCCGCCCGGGCCTCGGCCTCATGCCAGCGCCGGTACTCGGCGTCGAGGAAGGGTGTGGGGCCGAGCACGTGCTCGGAGTTGACGAAGATGCCTCCCGGGCGCAGGATCCTCAGCGCCTCGGCGAAGACGTGCCGTTTGCCGCGGTCCTCGAGGTGGTGGATCGCCAGGGCGGAGACGACCGCGTCCCACGGGCCGTGCGGCAGATCCTCGTACATGTCGCCCTCTACGAAGCTGACCGGGCGGCCGTCGAGAGCCTCACGCGCCCGGTCGAGCATCTGGGCGGCGCCGTCGAACAGCGTCACCTCGCAGCCCGGGTATGCGTCGAGCACGAAGCCAGCCAGCATTCCTGTCCCCGCCCCGAGGTCGAGGATCCTCTTCGGCGAACCCCCGGCCAGCGAGACCGCCTGAACCGCCGCACCGTAGAACGGTTCGAATGGCGGGATGATCCGCGTGCGATCCGCGTCGTAGGTGGCGGCATGCTGGTTGAACTTGGGGATAGCGCCGGTGATCCGCCGATCCTAGTGGTCCGCCCGAGCAGATCGCGACCGCCGTATCCGGGGCCGCGAAGCGGGGAGTCCGCGGGTTTAGGGGTTTTCCCCGGGTTTCAGGCAGCTCCACTCCGGCTATGTTGGGGGGATGGAAGGCACAGGCACGAAGCACAACGAAAGCGGCCTCAGGCCGGGACACGAATGGCGGGAACAGGCCAGGTCGGAGAGGTGGCTGGCGATACGCGACCGGCTCCCGGGGGGTGCCCAGATGCGCGAGGTGCTGCTCGACGACGTGATCGGGCAACGCCGTCCGCAGCGGATCCTCGACCTCGGCACCGGCGGTGGTGCGCTGATCGCCGACGTGCGCTCGATCGTCCCCGGCGCAGAGGCCTACGGCCTCGACATCTCGCCCCCGCTGCTCGCCGCCGCCAGGATGAGCTTCGTGGGCGAGAAAGGCGTGCACTTCCGGGAGCACGACCTGCTCGAACCACTACCGACCGAATTCGGCAGATTCGACCTGATCATCTCGGCCTGGGTGATCCACCATCTGCCGGACGAGAGGAAGCAGCGGCTCTACTCCGAGGCCTTCGACCTGCTCGAGCCGGGCGGGCTGTTCTGCAACATGGACCTGGTTGCGCTGCCGACGGCCGAGCTCCAGCGGCGCGCGCTGGAGGTATTCACTTCGATGGACGACGAGGAGGACACCTCGGACCAGCCGGCCGCGGTCGAGGCCCAGCTGGCCTGGCTGGGTGAATCCGGCTTCGAGAACGTCGACTGCTACTGGAAGTGGCTGGCGACGGCGATGCTGGTCGGCGAGCGCCCCGCCTGAGGCTCAGCCGTCTTCGACCAGCGGGACGAAACGGACCCGTTCGGCGACCTCGACCGCGATGTCCTCGCCCTCTCGCACGACCAGCAGCAGCCGCTGGTCTTCACCGTCTACAGGGATGACCATACGGCCCCCGTCGGCCAGCTGTTCGATCAGCGCCGGCGGCGTGCCGTGCCGGGCTGCGGCGGCCACGTTGATCGCTTCGTAGGGTGCCTCTTCAGGCCAGCCCAGGCTTCCGTCACCGACCACCAGGCTGACGTTCCCGGTCCCGGTCCGGGCCAGCGAACCTGCCGCCGCCGCACTGAGCTCAGGGTAACGCTCGATCGAGATTACCCGGGCTGCCAGCTTCGCCAGAACGGCCGCGTGGTAGCCGGATCCCGTACCGACATCGAGCACCGTCTCCTGGCCGGTCAGCGCCAGGAGCTCACACATGCGCGCGACGATCAGGGGCTGCGAAATCGTCTGCCCCTCGCCGATCGGCAGCGGTCCGTTCTCCCACGCGCGCGACCTCAGGTGCTCGGGAACGAAAGCCTCCCTCGGCACATCACCGATCGCAGCAAGGACCCGCGGGTCGCTGATCTCACCCGAAATTTCGTCGATCAGCTCAAGTCGGTCCATGAACCGAGACTACCCCCCCGCTTCCACCGATGGATCATCCGGGAGAGCATCTTTGTCCGGCAGGAGGTGCCGATCGGCTCCAGCCATGGTCCCGTCCCCGGCGGCTAGGCTCATGACATGGAGAACTCGAAGATTTCACTCGGTCCCAAGGGAATCGCCCCGCTCAGCGGGCGCTGCATGTGCGGTGCGGTCAAGTTCGAGATCGACGAGCCGCTGATCGGAGCAGCCTTCTGCTGGTGCGGACGCTGCCAGCACCGGACCGGGACCGCTTTCTCGGTATCGGCCCTGACCGTGCCGGGCTCGATGCGTTTCACCGAGGGCGAAGAGAGCATCCGTGTGTTCAAGCCCGATGACGACGGCTGGCACAAGTGCTCCTGCTCGGTCTGCGGCGGCCAGACCCACACCGTCAACCCGGAGAACGCCGATGTCATGCTGGTGAGGATGGGATCCCTGGACCAGGATCCCGTCACCAGGCCGATGGCCCATCAATTCACCGACTACGCCTCCGCCTGGTACCCGGTCCCCGATGACGGGCTGCCCCGTTTCCCGGAACGCCTCGACTGGAGCCTGGTCGACTTCGGCGCGTAGCGCCGGCGGCGGTCAGGCGAATCGCGCGGCGCTCGACGCCAGCCTGATCGCTTCGATCTCGGCCGGCTTGATCTTGGTCGGGACGTCCATCTCGACCGGGTCTGCCTTGAGGGCGGGCTCGAGGCCGGACAGGGCCTCGACCGTGGCCAGGACGCAGTACGGCATGTGGTCGATGCTGTAGCCGCCCTCCTGGATCGCGGCGACGCGGCCACGGGAGGCAGACCCCGGGGCCTCGGCCAGCTCGACCAATCGACGGGTCATCCGGCGAAATCCCTCGGCGGTTACGCTCATCCGGCCCAGCGGGTCGCAGGCACCCGCGTCCTGCCCGCTGGAGAGCAGGATCAGCTCGGGGTCGAACCTGGCCATCGCAGGCAGGACGACCTCGTCCAGCGCGGTCAGGTAGCCGGCGTCTCCAGTGCCGGCCGGCAGCGGGATGTTGATGTTGGCACCCGTCCCCTCACCCTCTCCGCGCTCTTCGACGGTGCCCAGGTCTTCCGGGTAGAGCCCGTCCTGGTGGAGCGAGATGAACAGAACGTCCGGGTCCTCGTAGAACACGGCCTGGGTGCCGTTTCCGTGGTGGACGTCCCAGTCGACGACGGCGACCCGGGAGAGTCCGTGCGAGAGCTGTGCGTGGCGAGCCGCGAGGGCGACGCTGTTGAACAGGCAGAATCCCATCGCCTGGTCCGCCGAAGCGTGGTGACCGGGCGGACGGGTCAGCGAGTAGGCGCGGCCCCGGTCGTTCGAAAGCGCAAAGTCGACCGCGGCCAGAGCGGTTCCGGCCGAGACCAGCGCGGCCTGAAGAGAGCCGGCCCCGACCCTGGCTTCGGGGCCGGGCCAGAGCACCTCCGGCCGGCCGGCATCCATGGCAGCCTCGGCCGCGTCGCAGGCCGCGAGGATCTTTTCGACATGGGATTCGGTGTGGACCATCAGCAGCTCGTCGGTGCCCGCCGGCCGGGTGGTGAGTGCCTCGAGACGACCGGCGACCCCCGCCGCTTCGAGCACGGCATGGGCTCTCCGGACCCGCTCGGCGTTCTCGGCGTGAGCGACCGGAATCCAGCCGGCCGCGGCTTCTTCGACCACCATCGAGCCGTTGTCGTGGAGAAGACAGACCGGGTCGTAGCCCAGAGCCGCATTCATCGGGCCGGGTAGCTTTCAGTTGGAACCCGGGCGGGCACCGGCGGCGATTCGGCGTCCCGTTTCAGCGAATGTAGTCCGAGAACGACTCGCCGCTGTCGCGGCGGGGAGGGCTGGCGCTGAGCTCGACCGGCGCGGTCGAGATCGCCTGGAGGCGCAGGTCCTTCCAGGTGAGTCCTTCGCGGAAGAGGGCCGGCAGGCCGAGGCCGACCGCGGTCGCGATCTCGACCGCCTGGAGGATCACGCCGTAGGCCAGTGCGTCGGATGCCGAGATTCCCCAGCCGGTGGTCAGGACGCTGATCACCGCGAGCTGGAAGATGCCGACGTTCGACGGCGTGGCCGGGACGACCGCGGTTACGTTGACCGCGAACAGAACCGCGGCAGAGGCACCGAGACCGGCCTGGGCGTCGAGCCCGAGGGCGAACATCAGAGCCCAGCAGGAAGCCAGCTGAATCGCCCAGGCGGAAGTCTGGAGGAGAAATGCCGGAACTCCGAGGCGCGGCTGCCTGAAGATCGCCAGCCCGGAGCGCACCTGAACCAGCGCGGAATGTATGGCGGCCCCGATCTTGCCCAGCCTGCTGTCTCCCTGGTTCTTCAGGATCGAAGGCAGCACGATGACGACGAGCAGCAACGCCAGCGGGATCAGGCTGAAAGTGAAGACCGTCTTGGTGCTGTCGTGGAATAGGTCGGTACTGGCGATGATGATCATCCCGAGCATCAGCAGGGCGATCAGGTTGAAGACGGTCTGCGAGACCAGCGTGCCGACCACGATCGGCAGGCTCTCCCGCGCCCTGCCGGTGTGCCGCGAGAGCGCCAGCGCTCTGGCCGGTTCGCCCAGGCGGGCCGGCAGGGTCGCCGACATCAAGACTCCGATCATCGTCGCCGAGGCGAAATCGCGACGGCGCAGGGAGATCCCCGGCATCGCCGCCCTTGCGATGTAGAACCAGGACTGCGCCCGGACGAAAAGGGACGCACCCATCAGGGCGAGCGCCAGGAATACCCAGGAAAGGTCCGACCCGACGATCGCTTCGGCGACCTGGTCGACTCCGATCTTGCGCGCGGCCAGCACTGCCATGCCGATTCCGATCAGGCCGACCAGTGCGAGGGCGGGCTTGCGGAACTTCTGCAGCTTCCCGGGGGCGATCGCGATCTCGGGGTCGATCGATTCGAGCTTTCTCGCGGGCTGGTGGGGCAGGCCGTCGCTGGGCACGGCCCCCATGCGACGCCTCAGCCGCTCGCCGGTGGTGGCCGGCCCGGGAACCTCGATCGCCCGCTCGTAGACTTCGCTCACCCGGTCGGCGACGCTCTGCCAGGCGAAGCGACGGGCACTTTCCCTCGCGGCCTCGCCCATCCGGCTGAGGCGGTCCGGCTCGTGATGGGCGCGCTGGAGCTCCTCGGCCAGTCGCTGGGGATCGGCCGGCGGGACGAGAACGCCGTCATGCCCGTCGGTGACCACGTCGCGATAGCCGGCGATCCCGGAAGCGATGACCGGCGTGCCGGCGGCGAAGGCCTCGGTAAGGACCATGCCGAAGCTCTCCCCCGAGAGTGAAGGGGCGCAGAGCAGGTCGGCTTCATGGAGGTGACGCCAGAGTTCGGGCCCGGAGACGCGACCGTGGAGGTCGAGGTGCTGATCGATGTCGCTGTGGGTGGTCAGCCTGCGCACCTCGCCGGCGTCGGCTCCGACGATGCCGAGGCGGCTCGGAACCTGATGCTCGACCAGGCCCTCGAAGGCCCTGAGCAGCACGGGCAGTCCCTTGCGCTCGTCCGGACGACCGACGAACAGCACTCGCAGGTGCTCGGACTCGGGCTTCGGGCCGCGCGGTGCGGCTTCGACGTCGACTCCGTTCGGGATGATCGTGTAGTTACCGCCGTACCAGCGGCGGCCGGTCCAGGCTGCCGCCTCGGAGACCGCGATCCTGGCGGAAAGACGGTTCATCACCCGCTTCGCACCGGCCAGGGCCGCCAGGCGATGCGGCACCGGCTTGGTTGCGTAGGCGTGGAATGTGCCGACCACCGGAGTGTCGCTGGAGAGGCACGTATCCCAACCGTTGACCGGAGTGGTCGGCTCGTGGACGTGGACGACGTCGAAGTTGCCCTGCTCGATGGCCCGGCGCGTGATGCTGATCGACTCGGGGAAGAGCGGGATGTTCGAGATAGAGCCGTTGGAACCGACCCCGATCGTGCGACCGGCGGGAATCAGGTAGTCCGGGAGCTCGACCTCTTCAGCCGGCGCCCTGTGGAGCAGCTTGGAAAAACGGTCGGGCGGATCGAACGGGGCAATGACACGCACGTAATGGCCTCGGTTGATGAATTCCTCGGCCAGTGACTGGATGTGCCGATTGACACCGCCCTGATACGTCCATGAATACGGGGTGACGAGGGCAATTCGCACGAACCACCAGCATAACTCACGATCCGGTCCCGATGGGCCGCGCGGCCCAGATGAAAGCGAGCGCCAGGCCGATGTAGAGCACCCCCACGTGGATGAACAGCGCGCCCGAGTCGTTGGTCAGCGCTCCCGCGAGCGAGCCGGCGGCGGCGGCCACGAGACCGGCCCGGAGCGGGTCCAGTCGGTCGAGCAGGTCGGCGATGCCTTCCCTCTTCGCCCAGGCGAAGGCGACAAGGGCCAGGGCGAGCACGGTCACGGGCAGCCTGGAAAGCCTGGTGAAGCTCTCAACGGTCGATTCCAGCCGGTGGAGCATCACATCGATCGCCGAGTCCGAAGAACCGCCCTCGAAGATGGATCGGACGAAGTGGGTCTCGTTGCCGGTGACCGTGTCGGTCAGGGCCAGGAGGGCGAGCGCGGCCAGTGCCGCCAGCGCCCCGAGCCAGATCAATCGCGGCCGGCCGAGGACCATGGCCGCAGCGACCACGGCGGCCACCGGGAAGATGATCGCCGCACCCACGTCGGCCCCGAACTGACCGGAGGCGAAGATGACCGTGCCCGCAGCGCCGACCAGGGCGAAGGTGGCTGCCTGTCCGCGCCTGCCCATGCCCTGACGCCAGGCGAGGATCGCGGCGCCCGTACCGACCGATGTGAGGACCATCAAGGTCGATTCGAGTTCGTTTCCGATGCCGTAGAACCTGGCTCCCAGCCCGGGATTCGGCCCGATCACCGCCTTCGGTGTCAAGGCCAGGCCCGCAACCAGGTCGACCGAGAAAGCGGCGACGGTGAGTCCGCAGGCGAGGGCGAGGCCTCTCCAGCCCGGGGCGTACCTGAGGAGCAGAAGCGCCATGGCAACGGGCAGCAGGGCGGCGATCACTGCCTCGACCGTCGCCGTCGGCGATACCGCCGCGGTCAGGAGGAGCACGGCCGGCAGCAGGATCACCGAGAGACAGAGGCCTGACAGGACGGGTGCCGCCAGCCTGCGGCGGCTGCCGAAGATCAATGCCGTCGCGATCAGAAGCCAGGCCACGAGCGGGAAGAGGATCGCGGTGCCCCTGCTCTCGCCGACCTGCCGGTAGCGGCCCTCCAGGGCGGCCAGGGCTTCGTAGTCGACCGGGCCTCCGGACTCGATCTCGAGCCCGGTCATGGCCTGCGGCACGGCCAGGCCGAAGTGGGCGATCACGGTCGGGGCGATATCAGTACTGAGTACGTAGCCGGGCGTTCTCGTACTGGCCGAGCGGAGCATGCCGTCGTATCCGGGTCCGGCGATCGCAATCGCCAGCTGCTCGCCGCTCGCGGCCGGCGGAGCCTCGAGCACGATGATCAGCTCGCCGCGGTCGCGCCGCGCAGCGAGGCCCGCCGCCTCGGCCAGGCCAGCCTTCGAAACGGTGAGCGGTAGGTCGCAGTCCGGCCCCGGGCAGCGACCGGGCGCGGCGGTGAGCCTGCCGCGCCGGTCGACCACGGCGAGTGCCTGAAGGTCGACTCCGGGGCCGAGGACGGCCGCCGGCAGCAGGCCGCCACGCCGCAGGACGGAGGCCAGGAGGCCGGGGTGGATGTCGCTTCGAGAACTGCTCGCCCGTCTGAGCGTGTTTTCCCATCCCCGCACGAAAGGAGGCTCTATCGACATCATGTTCAACGGGGTGTCATACTTTGCGTCAAACGCTCTTGCACCCTGGCCTATGTCCAACCAGGTCTGCTCCGGTCCCACCGTCCCCAGCCCGGGGTTCATCAACCCCACCGCCGCCCCGTCGATCGCCGCCAGGTCTTCGGGCAGAATCGCCTCCGGCACGACCAGGATCGTAACCCGGGGCTCGTAGGCTGCCACCGGGCTGCCGGAGGGATCGTCCGCGGCCCGGGTCGCTCCGGGCAACAGCAGGCACAGCAGGATCACCATGACAGCCGCTATTTTCATAGCCACGATGGCCGACCTGCCGATTGCCATTCCAGTCACGACCACCCCGGCAACGATAGGGGCTGGGTATCGCCGGAACCCGGCCCGGCCGATAGGTTGGCGATCCGGCGACGAGGCCGGATTGCGGGTATCCGAGTGATTCAGGCCGCGACCGACGTCCAGTTCGCCCCCTCGGGCAGCCTCCGGATCGCCTTCGACGAGCAAGGCAGCCCGGATGATCCCGCCCTGGTCATCGTGCCGGGTCTTGGCGCGCAGATGATCTACTGGGATACCGAACTCTGCGACCTGCTGGTCGCCCGCGGTTTCAGGGTCATCCGGATCGACAACCGGGATTGCGGGTTGTCGACTGTCCTGAACGAGCGGGGCGTGCCCGACACCCTGCCGATGCTGCTCGGCCTGCCCCGCCAGCTGCGCTACGGCCTGCACGACATGGCCGACGACGCCGTTGCGGTACTCGATCACCTGGGCATCGAAAAGGCCCACATCCTCGGTTTCTCGATGGGCGGCATGATCGTCCAGACCCTGGTGATCCGGCACCCGGACAGGGTTTCCTCCATGTGCTCGATGATGTCACGCACCGGTTCACGCCGCGACGCCCTGCCGGGCTTCCACGAGCTCGTGGCGCTGTTCAGGAGCACCCCGAGAACACTCGAGGAGCACATCGAAAGGCTGGGCATGCTCTCCGAGGCGATCGGCTCGAAGGCCTACCCCCGGGACCCCGAACGGCTGGTCGCCCTTGCCGAGCTGAGCTGGCAACGGGGCATTCACCGCGCCGGGACCGCCCGCCAGCTCCACGCGATCAACTGCCAGCCCGACCGGACCCGCGACCTCGGCCGGGTCAGGGTCCCGACCCTGGTCATCCACGGCTCGGCCGACCGGCTGGTCTTCCCCCGGGGCGGCCGGGCGACTGCCAAGGCCGTCCCCGGCGCCAAGTTGCGGGTCTACGAAGGCATGGCCCACGACCTGCCGGAGCAGCTCTGGCCACAGTTCGCAGCCGAGATCGACGCGAACGCCAACCGTTCGCTTTAGGATCGTCAGTCCCATGAGCCCTCCCGGGACACCCGAGAACCCCCTCCGCGTCGCCATAATCGGCGCCGGCCCTTCGGGGTTCTACGCCGCCGACCAGATCATCCGGGACCCGGATACTGAAGCCCAGGTAGACCTCTTCGACCGGCTCCCCACCCCCTACGGCCTGGTCCGCGGTGGCGTCGCCCCCGACCACCCGAAGATCAAGTCGGTCACCCGGGTCTACGAGCGCACCGCGGCCAAGGAAGGGTTCAGGTTCTTCGGCAACGTGGAAGTCGGCCGCGATCTGACCATCGAGGACTTCGAGCGCCACTACCACGCCGTCCTCTACACCTTCGGCGCCGAGGCCGACCGCGAGCTGGGCAT
Source organism: uncultured Solirubrobacterales bacterium (assembly GCA_963717235.1). Classification (GTDB taxonomy): domain Bacteria; phylum Actinomycetota; class Thermoleophilia; order Solirubrobacterales; family 70-9; genus 67-14. The sequence continues at coordinate 910,930 of CAVQVQ010000005.1, forward strand.
CCCCGGCGAGGACCTCCCCGGAAGCTACGCCGCCACGGCTTTCGTCGGCTGGTACAACGCCCATCCCGACTACGCCGACCGGGACTTCGGGCTCGACCGGGTCAAACGGGCGGTGGTGATCGGCAACGGCAACGTCGCAATGGACGTATGCCGCATGCTGGCGCTCGACGACGCCGAGCTCCGGCGGACCGACATCGCCGACCACGCGATCGAGGTGCTGGATGCGGGCTCAATCGAGGAGATCGTCGTACTCGGTCGTCGCGGCCCGGCCCAGGCGGCCTTCACCAACCCGGAGATCAAGGAGATCGGAGAGCTCGAAGAGGCAGACGTCCTGGTTGATCCTTCCGATGTGGAACTCGACCCCGCAAGCCGGGCCTGGATCGAGTCAGACGAAGCCGACAAGACTTCCCGGGTCAACTTCGAGATCCTCGAGGAGTACGCCCGGCGACCCGTGGAAGGCAAGCCGAAGCGCATCCAGCTGCGCTTTCTGAGTTCCCCGGTTGAGATCCGCGGAGGCGAGCGGGTCGAGAGCATCGTCATCGGCCGCAACGAGCTGGTCTCGGACGACGGCTCGCTCAGGGCCAGGGATACCGGCGAGCGCGAGGAGCTGGATTGCCAGCTGGTACTGCGCTCGGTGGGCTATACCGGAATTCCGCTCAGGGGCGTTCCTTTCGACGAGAAGAAAGGCACGATCCTCAACCACGAAGGCCGGGTGCTTGAATCCCACGGGGGCGATCACCGCACCGGTCACTACACCGCAGGCTGGATAAAGCGGGGGCCTTCGGGGGTCATCGGGACCAACAAGAAAGACGCCCAGGAGACCGTGACCCACCTGCTCAGCGACGTCGGCGAAGGCCGGCTGCTCGAGCCGGAAGACCCGGGGCCCGAGGCGATCGAGAACCTCCTCGCCGAGCGCAAGGCGAACTTCGTCAGCTTCAGCGGCTGGCAGAAGATCGACCACGCCGAGGTGACCCGGGGCGAACCGCATGAGCGGCCGCGGGTCAAGTTCGTCAAGATCGACGAAATGCTCGATGTCGCATCACAACCGGAAGCGGAGGAGAACTGAAGATGGCTGCCGACCTCGAAGAGCTGCGAGGCATGATCGAAAACGCGCTGCCGGGGTCGGAGGCGGTGGTGGTCGACGAGACCGGCACCGGCGACCACCTGCGGGCCGAGGTCCGGGCGCCGCAGTTCGACGGTCTGAGCCGGATCGACCAGCACCGGCTGGTCAAGGCCGCTGTCCGGGAACGGTTCGACGACGGGACGATTCACGCGCTGACCATCAAAGTGCTCGACTGAAGCCGCTTGCCGGGGCCGGGGCGCCCGATGTTCTAGCATCACGCCCATGGCCGACGCCGAACTGACTGAACGTGTTCAGGAGTTGATCTCCGAAAACCCCGTGCTGCTCTTCATGAAAGGCACCCCCAGCGCACCACGCTGCGGGTTTTCTCTCCGCACGGTCCAGGTACTCGACCAGATGGGGGTCGAGTACGGTGCGATCGACGTGCTCCCGGCGCTGCAGCCGCTGCGCGAGGTCACCACCGAGATCTCGGACTGGGAGACCTTCCCGCAGCTGTACGTGGGCGGGGAACTGCTCGGTGGCTGCGACATCGTCGAGGAGATGTTCGCCAACGGCGAACTGGCGGGCAAGCTCGGGGTCGAGCAGCCCGAAGTACCCGAAGCCGCGCCGCAACCCGAAAGCGCCCAGGACCTTCCCGCCCAGAGCCCTCCGCTGAAGATCGAGGGCAGCAGCGAGTGATGCCTGCGGTCCGCCGGCCGGCGGACCGGGTCAGACGGCGGCTGGTTCTTCCTCTTCGTCCTTGACCTGGAAGGACGAGCCGCAGCCGCAGGCGGCGACGACGTTGGGGTTGTTCACCTGGAAGCCGGCCCCGGTCAGACCTTCGACGTAATCGACTTCAGAGCCGAATACGAACTGCATGCTGACCTTGTCGACGATCACCTTGACCCCGCGGTGCTCGAAGACGTGATCGTCCTCGGAGACGTTGTCGAAGGCGAGGGCGTACTGGAAACCTGAGCAGCCACCGCCGCGGACTGCGACCCTCAGGGCCTGTTCTTCGCCCTCGGGCTGGTCGCCGATCAGCTCGGCGATCTTCTCGGCGGCGATCTCGGTCAGGTTTATCGCTGATTCGGGTGCTTCGGACATAACCAGAGGTTAGCGGTTGGCGAACTCGCCCTCAACGTACTCGACGATCCGTCTCGAATCGTGGATCACCTCGTCACCGTGAACCAGGACGGGCACACGCTTCTGGCCGGTCAGTTCGACGATCTCCGGCCGCTTCGACTTTCGCGCCGAGACGCGCTCGGTCTCGAAGTCAACCCCCGCCTGCTTCAGGGCGCGGGCCGCCCTTCCGCACGGGCAGAGGCGATCGGTCGGCGCCGGGCATCGGAAGAGGACGGTTTTGGCCACCGATCAAGATTACCCTGCCGAATGTCTGATAGAACGGTTGCGTGTCCTCCGAAACCGAAACCGCTCTAGTCACGGATTCGACCGCCTCGCTGACGGCCGAAGACCGCGAGCGCCTCGACATCAGCGTCGTCAGCCTCTATGTGATCCTCAACGGTGAGCAACGACCCGAGAGCGAGATCACCGACTATCGGACCTTCTACAAGGCGGTGATCGAGAGCCCTGACCTGACCACGACTTCGCAGCCCTCGGTCGGCGACTTCATGGCGGTCTACGAACCGCTGCTCGATCAGGGCAAGGAGATCATCTCGATCCACCTCTCCGCCGCGATCTCGGGAACCTGCGAAGCGGCCAAACAGGCCGTCGCACAGTTGACCGAAGAAGGCAAGGGTGGCGAGAGGATCCGTGTGGTCGACTCCAGGACCACCGCCGGTGGACTTGCCCTTACCGTCCTTGCCGCCGCGAACGCGGTCAACGACGGCGCGACGGCCGAGGAGGCAGCCCTCAGGGCGGAAGCGGCCCGCGAGAACCTCGGCACCTGGATCATGGTCGACACGCTCGAGTACTTGCGCAAGGGTGGCCGGATCGGCAGCGCCCAGGCCTGGATCGGCTCGGCTCTGAGGATCAAGCCGATCATCACTCTCGAAGAGACGGTCAAGCCGGTCGAGAAAGTCCGCACCCAGGCCAAGGCTATGCAGCGGCTCAAGGACATGGCGACCGAGGTCGCCCGCAGCGGTGAGACGACCTGGACCGCCCAGCACATCCAGGCGCCGGAACTGGCAGGGGACCTGGCCGCCCACTGCCGCGAGGTCTTCCAGTGCGAGGGCGCCTTCCTTGACGAGATGTCGACCGTGCTCGGCTGCCACGCGGGTCCGGGCCTGGTCGCGCTCGGCACCATGCCGACAGAGTTGGTCGGGTCCAAGTTTTGAACCTGGCGGTCACCGCCGTCGGGCGCGACCGCCCGGGCATCGTCGCAGGCATCACCGGCGTGCTGCTCGAGTTCGACGGCAACGTCGACGACTCCCAGATGTCGATCCTCCACGGCCAGTTCGCGGTGATGCTGATCGTCTCGGTCCCCGAGGGGGCCGACCTGGAAGCGATCTCCGAGCGTCTTGGGGAGGTCGGCCGTGAACTCGACCTGGGCGGGATCACGGTCAGCGAGGTCTCCGGCCTCGACCGTGGCCCCGGGCCGACCCATGTGCTGACCGTCTACGGTGCCGACCGCCCCGGCATCGTCCATGACGTCTCCGCCCTGCTGGCGCAGCATGAGGTCAACATCACCGACCTCAGGACGAGGCGTACCGGTGGACCGGAAGCTCCGCTCTACACGATGATGGTCGAGGTTTCGGTGCCTTCCCCCGACCCCGGCCTCAGCGAGGCCCTGGCCCGCTTCGCCGGCGAGAAAAGCGTCGAAGCGCATCTGGCCGAGCTCGAGACCGAAGTGCTCTGAAGCTCCCGTGGCCGTCCGTGAGGTCCTGACCTACCCGCATCCGCTGCTGAAGCAGGTCTGCGCACCGGCCCAGCCGGACGAGATCGAACCGGTCGTGGCCGACCTGGTCGACACGATGAACTCCTTCGACCACTGCGTCGGCCTGGCCGCTCCGCAGATCGGCCATGCGCTGCGGATCGCAGTCGTCGACATCACCGGGCACCCGCGAGCCAAGGACCCCCACGGGCTGATGGTGCTGGTGAACCCGAAGGTGACCCGCCGCTCCGAGGGTTCCAAGGTCAGCCGCGAAGGCTGCCTCAGCCTGCCCGACCTGACCGCGAACGTCAGGCGGCCGCGAAAGGCCACCGTCGCCTTCGGAGACAGCGAAGTCGAGCTCGCAGGCTTCGAGGCCCGCTGCGTACTGCATGAGATCGATCACCTCGACGGAATCCTCTTCCTCGACCGGGTCGCCTCGATTACCGACGACCTCTTCCGCCGGCAGGAGTACCGCTAGACGCAGACGCGGCCCGGCCGCCGGTCAGCGGCGTCGCAGGGCCATGAGGCCGCCGACCACGAAACCGGTGGCGACGGCACCGACCACGATCGAGCGGCGGTGCTTCTTGATCTGGCTGCGCCAGTCGGTGATCTCGGTGACCCTCTCGCGGAGGTGGTCAACCGACTCGCCGAGTTCCTGCCGCTGGCGGTCCATGTCGGCCCTGATCTGGGCGGATGTCCGCTTCGGCGGCGGCGGCCGGTAGGGCGAACCCGGAGAACCGGCCGGCGGCGCGGGAGTGCCTTCGGCCGGCGAGAAACGGTTGCCGGAGCGGTCGGACGGCTGCTCCGGGCCGGTTCCGGCGGGGCGGAACGGCTCCGGCGCCTTCGAATCTCGATCTTCGCTCATCGTTCCTCCCCTTCGCCCGATGTGAGTACGGCCCGGGTCTTCTGCGCTTCTTCGAGTGCCTCGCTCGGCACCGGCGCGCCGGTCTTTTCGAAGGACCTGTAGGCGAAGAAGCCCGCCCCGGCCGCGATCAGCAGGAACAGCACCGCCTCGACCAGGTACCCGGCCCAGGGCTCGCCTTCGAAGAAGAGCGAGTTGAGGCCGAGCGCGAAAGCGTGCATCAGGAGGATCAGCGCCAGGAAGGCGAAAACCCCGGCGGCAATGCCGACGGCAGAGCCGCGTGCCAGGGTCGTGACCTTCTCGCTGACCTCGGTCTTGGCGAGTTCGATCTCTTCCCGGATCAGGTTTGAGGTCTGCTCGGTTACTTCATAGACCAGTTCACCGACGGTCTTTTCCGAGTTCGGTCGATTCGGATCGGGTGGTGCCATGGCTATTCGGGCGGGTCCTCGTTGAAGATGCGGCGGTAGACCACTGCGGCGAGCCGGGCCGCGATCATCGTCGCCAGGGCACCGCTCGCGGTGAGCATGAGGCTCCAGGTGACGCGCTGAACGATTTCGTTGTCCTTGTCCATATGTGTCCTCACAATACCCACCGTGCTCCCGTCATTAACGCCGGGCCTGCCGGCGACGCCCCCGCTTGCCGCGGGTCAGGCCCCGCACCGGCGGGGCCCCGCCCCTCAGCGCAGGTCCAGGCCGTCGCAGATCGTGGTCACGACGAGGTCCTTCGCGCCGTCGAAATCGGCATCTTCCGCCGGGATGAGGCCGAAAATCCAGCCCGAGAGAAGCTGTTCGATCACGCCGTAGAAGGTCATCGAAGCGAAGTAGGCGTCGACGTCGGTACGGAAACTGCCGGCAGCCTGGCCCTCGGAGACGATCTTGGCGATCAGGCGATAGGCCTCGTTGATCTGCTCGAGGTGGGTCTGGCCGAAGGAGTTGGCGGCCCGCGTGACCTCGACGATGATCACCTTCATCAGCTCGGGGTCGTAGCGGTAGGAGTCGATGATGAATCCGGCGACCGCGCCCAGCTTTTCCTGCGGGGAGAGCGTACTCTCGTCAGCCGCCTTGATCGCCTCGATCAGCAGCGACCAGCGCTGGCGGAAGAGCTCGTCGAGCACGTTCTCCTTGGAGTCGAAGTAGTGGTAGACCAGCCCGTAGGCGACATCCGCCTCGTCAGCGATGTCGGCGACCCGGGTCGAGTGGAATCCCTGCCGGGCGAATACCCGAACCGCGGCATCGAGGATCTGGCGCCGCCTCTCGGCGGCCGCTTCGCGTGCCATCAGCCTCCCCCGTCCGGAGTCGCCTGTCGACCGGGCTGCGTAACCGGCTGCGCGAAGAGCCCCGGCCGGCGGTTGGCCAGTGCGGGCAGGCTGCTGCGGACCTCCGCCTGCTCCTCGAATTCGAGGTCAGCGGCGGCGAAACCCTCATCCTCGCCCGGCACTTCGGCCAGGACCCTGCCCCAGGGGTCGACGATCATCGAGTGCCCCCACGAGTCGAACTGAGGCTCGGCCCGGCCGACCTGACCGGCGGCCAGGACGAAGGCCTGATTCTCGATCGCCCGGGCCCTGACCAGAACCTCCCAGTGGTCGCGACCGGTCGGCACGGTGAAGGCCGAAGGCAGCGTGAAGACCGTCGCTCCGCGGTCGACCATGGCGCGGAACATCTCGGGGAAACGCAGGTCGTAACAGACCGCCATGCCGATCCGGGCCGGGCCGCAGTCGACAACCACTACCTCGTCGCCTGCGTCTTCGACTTCGGATTCGCGGTAGGCGACGCCCCCTACGTCGACATCGAACATGTGGATCTTGCGGTAGCGGGCGGCGATCCGGCCATCGGGTTCGATCAGCAGCGATGTATTGGTCGGCCTCGCATCCCCATGGAACTCGGTGAAGCTTCCGGCCAGCAGTGTTATGCCGAGATCTGTGGCCCAGGAGCGGGCCGCCGTCACGGCCGGCCCGTCGATCGGCTCGGCACCATGCGCGAGATCCTCACCCGCGGCCATCAGCGGCCACTTCTCAGGCAGCACCACCAGTTCGGCGCCGTCTGCCGCAGCGGCCCGGACCTGCCGCTCCGCGGTCTCAAGGTTGGCCTCAAGGTCCGAGGTCGAGTTGATCTGGACGACGGCGGCTCTCATCGGGCTGTTGATTGACCGGTCAATCAGCCCAAGTATATGCGGGACCCGGACCACCGCCGACCCGGACCCAAGGGCCGTAGGGCCACCAGTTCAGGAGAAGGAAGTCCGGCTCCGGCCCGCCAGGACCGGAGCCGGATTCCCGAGGCCTCTCACCAGCCGTTCTTCACGGCCCTGGCGCCACCGTTCAGCCTGGTGACCTTCAGTCCGGGGGACTTCTTCTGTTGCGAGGCGCAGAAGCGGTCGTTGACCCAGCCTTCGTTCGAGAAGAGCTGGGTCTGGTCGGCGTAGTGGGGTGAGTTCTCGTTGGTGGCAGCCTGCGAGTAGGTCAGGATCGTCTTCACGTCCGGACACTTCTTGCCCTCGAGCGATGCCATGACGATGAAGCTCGAACCGTGGCGCACGTCTTCGTACTTGCCGTCCGAGTTCCTGTCGACTGCCGAGATGACGTTGAAAACGCCGTCCTGGCCAAAGCCACCGGGAATCGGGATCTCGACCCCGTTGCGCGTAACCGTCTGGTACTCACGGTAGCTCGCGTCGAGCGGGATGCCGAGGTTGCTCATCTCGGTCACCGCCGCCGGCAGGGCGTTCTGGACTCCGGTCTTGCCGGTATCGAGACCGCTGGGGGTATTGACCGGGTCAGCCAGCGAGAACGCGTTCTGGAAGGCGCCGCCGCTCACCGAGCGCAGCTTGCCCATCACCCGTCGCCAGAGCAGCGCGCCGGGCGAGTCGAGGTTCTCGGTCTCGTCGTAGTTCGCCAGAACGCCGCAGGCCGCGCTGACGTTGACCGCGTTGATGACCGGATTGGCCTGGCAGTACTGGACGAGCGGATCGACCCAGATCTCGGCACCGTAGTTGCGGTTGTTGGTGATGAATTCACGCATCAGGGCCGGCGTGTACTTGTTGCCCGGGTTGCCGTCGGTGCCGGCCAGTCGCTGCTCGATCTGGTTGAGGCCGTTCCTGGTCCTCAGAGACCGGGCGCTGCGCTCGTTTCCGATGATCCTCGAGAAGCCCTCGAGCGGCTGCTCGGGGTTGGTCAGCCAATAGCTGTCGTTCATGTTGCTGACGTAGTCGTCGCGGATCAGCAGCGGCATCTCGTCGGGCGGGATGATTCCTTCGGCCACCGCACCGGGAGCCTTCTGCATGTCGCATTCGGACCGCGATCCGTCCATCACGCCGACCTGGGTCGAACTCCAGGCGATGTCGCCGAGTCCGGGAGTGCCGCACTCGTCGACCCTCTCCTGGTCGATGTCGGGAATCGCACCGACGTCCGCGTAGAGCGACTTGCCCTTCGAGTCGGCGGCGATCGTATTCACCCACGGTACGCCCTGATTCTCGACCAGGGCCTTCTTCAGGTCACCGACGCTCTGTGAGCGGTTGGCATCGAAGAAGTGGTTGATGAACCTGAGCCCCCGTGAGTTGGGGTCGAAGATCGTGTAAGCGTAGTCCCCGGTCCACGGGAACAGCGGGGTCTTCTGGACGGAGTTGAAGACCGGACCGTGAACCGTCGAGTAAAGGGTGCGGGTCTCAGTCTGGATCGAGTTGTCGGGCTGTTTCACCTCGACCGATACTTCGGTCTCCTCCATGCTCTTCTGCTGACCGTCGACGATGTACTTGGTCGGCTGGCCGGGAACCAGGGTCTCCCGGAAGGCCGAGAAGCGCCTGGCGGTCGAGACCGTGTGACTCCAGGCCAGGTTCTGCGTATGGCCGATCAGCACTACCGGAGCCCCCAGCAGACTGGCCCCGCTGACGTTGATCTTGCCGGGCACCGTGAGCTGAGCCTGGAAGAAGCGCTCGGAACCCGACCACGGGAAGTGAGGGTTTCCGTAGAGCATTCCCTTACCTGTCGAGGTCGATTCGCTGCCCAGTCCGACGGCGTTCGAGCCGATGTCGGGGCGGGTCTCGTCGATCGCCTCGAAGTCTTCACGGGTAACCGAGTCGGCCGCCGCGTCGGCCTGCTGGACAGCCGCCATCGACATCGGCGGAGATGCGTTGGCAGTCCCGTCCACGGCCGCTCCGAGACCGGCCATCGTGCCCAGCTGGTAGAAGCGCAGATAGGTGTCGAGCGCAGTGATCGGCTTGACCCAGGGCTCGCCCTTGCAGGTCTCGTCAGGCAGATTGTCGACGCCCGTCTTGGCCAGGTACCTGTTGTAGCCCTTGACGTAGCCGCGGACCACTTCCCTGACCTGCCGCCCCGGCGCGTTGATGCCGCCCTCTTCCAGGACCTTGCCGATCGTGTCTTCCTCGATCACCCTCTTGTGGGCGAAGTCAGCCTCGAGGTTGGTGTAGGAGATTCCGTTTCCTGTCAGCTGCCAGGTGTCGTCCGGCCCGAAGTACTTCGAACGCTCACCGCGGACAGTGGTGTAGATATCCGCCATCGAGCAGATGTTCTCCCTGGCCAGCGAGAACCCGTAGCCGAAGCCGAGCCCGCGGTAGGTGTCGGCGACGATCCTCGGGATGCCGTACTCCGTGGTGCGGATCGTGACCCGCGGGTTCTTCTTCTCCCGCCTGGCCTCACGCTTGGCCTTCTTCTTCAGCTTCTTCTTGATCTTCTTCGTCTGCTTCTTGACGCACTTCCTCTTCGCCTTGCCCTGCTTGGCCTTGCACTTCTTCTTGGCCTTCTTCTTCGCCTGTTTGTTGTAGTTCGGCTTGGCGGCATCGGCATTGGCGGCACCGGCGCCGAAGACCATGGACAGAGCCATGACAGCTACCAACAGACGGATCAGTTTCAAGACGTTCCTCTCAAGTGGCTACGGCGGCCGCGCGGCCGCCCCCTGTTCTTCCCTCAAAACACTCCGACAACGGAATCGGAGCGTCACGAGGATAACACCGCCACGCCTGCCCTATCCGGATCCTCCACGGCGATGCCGCCCCGGCGCCAACGTGGTCTCGGCCGTGCTCAGGGCCGGAGAACAGCCGGATTCTTCATCCTGCGGATTCTGCGCCTGCCTACTGCCGTCGTTAGGCTCGGTGGCTGCTCATGGGCATATTCCGAAAGAAATCCAGACCGGCCGACGCGGCTCCGGCGAACAGGACTCCACCCTGGATGTTCGAGACGCGGACCGAGGCCTGGCATGACGCCGGTCTGAGCGATCAGATCGAGCCGGCCGAGGTCCGCACCGCCTGGACCCGCCTGATCATCTACTCCCTCCTGATCGCCCTCGTGATGGTGGTCTTCATCAATCGCCGGGAGATCTTCTCCGGTGACAACCTGATCGCCGTCCGGATAGTGACCGCCCTGCTCCTCTTCGCGCTCGGATTGGGCTTCGCCGGCGCGCTCGGACGCTCGCTCACGCCGACCATCCTGCGCCGGATGGATCCCGGCACGGCAGGCACCGTCATATTCGTGATCAAGCTGACCACGATCGTCGTGGTCGGTGCCGTCGCGCTCAGCGTCGCCGGGGTCAGGACCAGCACGCTCGCCGTGGGTGGTGCCTTCACCGCGGTGGTCCTCGGTCTCGCCGCCCAGCAGACCCTGGGCAACGTATTCGCCGGCATCGTGCTCCAGGGGACCAGGCCGTTCAAAGTCGGTGAAAAGGTCCGGCTGATCGGTGTGGGACTGGCCGGCTCGATCGAAGGCACGGTCAGTTCACTGGGCCTGTTCCACACCTCGATCCTCGACGGCAAGGACCGGATCATGATCCCGAACAACGTCCTGCTCAGCCTGGCGATCGTCCCGCTGAGGGAGCCGAAGGGCATCGACGTCAAGGCCCGCTTCGACAGCCATACGAGCCCGCGGGTAGTCCAGAAGATGCTGCGTCAGGCGATCACCGTGCCGACTCTCCGTGAACCCGACATCTGGCTCGACGAAATCGACCGGGACGAAGTCGTGCTGCGGATCAGCGCCACGCCGGTGGACCCGCAGGATGGCGCCCTGCTGGCAGAGCAGATCCTCTCGGTGACCCGGGGCACTTTCGAATTCGAGGTCCCCGAAGACGAATCAGGTCCGTCCGGCGACTCCGACGACGACCGCCGGCACCGGCAGAACCCCGACCCGGAAGTCCCCACCGGACACTCCTGAGCGAAGCGGCAGGCCGGGCCCGGTGATCAGCGCCGCCGTTCGACCTCTTCGACCATCAGCTTGGTGTGGAGGGCCGCGATGAAGTCGCGCAGCGGTTCGGCCCCGGACTCGATCAGCTCGACCGCACGGTCGGGTTCGACCTCCCCTTCCAGCCTCTCCATCAGCACGTCGACCTCCTCCTTGACCAGGGCCTCGAGAGCGCGGCGGTAGCGCAGTGTGTCGTAGACGGTGAAGCCTGTCTTCTCGTCGTATCCGCTGGCCCGGAACCTGGAGATCGCCTCGATGATGCTGACGTCGGAAGGCGAGTATCCCCGCGTATTCGGGGTGAGGATTCCGATCTCGGCCAGCCGGTCGAGGACTTCCGCGGGCATCCCGTAGGCCTCGCGGACCTCGGCGGCGCTGGTCCGCTTGCGTTCGGTGGCGAAGGCGCGGTCGATGATCCGGTCCTCTACTTCAAGCAGCGCCTTTGCCTGGTCCGGGTCCTCGGCCAGTACCTGGCGAATCGCCTTCAGCGGCATGAAACGTTCCTCCTGCAGGCGCTTGATCACCTCGATCCGCTCGACCGTCTCCGGCCTGTACCAGGCCATGTTGCGACTGGTCTTGATCGGATCCGGCAGCAGGCCCTCGCGCAGGTAGTGCTTGATCGTCGCTCCCGGCACGCCCGAGGCCTCGACCAGCTCCGACATCTTCAGCAGCTTCCCCTGCGAACCGGTGACCTGTTCCGCGGTGCTCATGCGCGGAACCCCTCGACCCCACCGCTGCCGCCGGGGCCGGCGGCAGCCCCTGATTCGAGCAGTGCCTCGATCTCGGCTTCACCGAAGCCCGCCTCGGCAAGCACCGCCGAGGTATCGGCCCCGATCCCGGGCGCCGGCCGCGGCTCCAGCGCCGGGGTCCCGGAGAGCTTGACCGGATTGGCCAGCTGGCGGACCTTGCCGACACCCGGCTGCTCGAACTCGACCACCATCCCGCGCTCCCGGACCAGGTCCGACTCGAGCGCTTCGTCGAGCTCGAGGACCGGTTCGATGCAGCAGTCGTATTCGTCGTTGAACGTCTTCCATTCGGCCCGGGTCCGTTCGCGGAAGACCGCGGCGACCTTCTCCCAGCCCTGGCCGCCCGGCTGCTCGAACTGGACGGCGACCAGTTCGGGGTTGCCGGTGCCCTCGCAGAAGGCTCTCCAGAACTTCGGCTCCAGAGCGCCACAGGAGACCCAGCCGTCGGCGGCTTCGTAGTTCAGGTAGCAGCAGACTCCGCCGTTCAGGATCGAGGCTCCGCGACGCGGGACCTGCCCGTCGGCGAACCAGGCCGCGGCGGGCATGGCCAGCCAGGAGAGTGCCCCGTCGGTCATCGAGATATCGACCATCTGCCCCTCCCCGGTCCGCTGCTTCTCGAAGAGCGCGGTCAGGATGCCGAAGGCCGAAGTCATCGCGCCGCCGCCGAGGTCGCCGATCTGCCCCGCCGGCTGGACCGGCGGACCGCCGGCGATCCCGGTCATCGCCAGCATCCCGGTCGATGCGAGGTAGTTGAGGTCGTGGCCGGCGCGGTCGCGGTTCGGGCCGTCCTGGCCGTAGCCGGTGATCGCGCAGTAGACGATCCCGGGGTTGACTTTGCTCACGCTCGCGTAGTCGACGCCCAGCCTTTCGGTCACGCCCGGTCGGAAACCCTCGACCATCACGTCGGCACCCTCGACCAGCCGCATGAAGGCGGCGTGACCCTGCTGACTCTTCAGGTCGAGGCGAATCGAGCGCTTCGAGCGGTTGAGCGACTGGTAGAGCGCGGAGCGCGTGCTTGCCGCCTCACTCTCGTCACTTTCGGCCTCGGTTTCGTAATAGGGCGGCGCCTGGCGGATGTAGTCGCCGGCGCCGGTGTCCTCGACCTTGATCACCTCGGCGCCGAAGTCGGCCAGAAGCTGAGTGCAGAACCCGCCCGGCAGCAGCCTGGTCAGGTCGAGAACCTTGATGCCTTCGAGCGGGGCCAAGGGTCAGCGCTCCCCTCAGGCCTTCTTCAGACCGAGCAGTTCCCTCGCCTCGGCCACGGTCGCCACCTTGCGGCCCGCGTCTTCGACCATCTGGCGTGCCTTGCCGACCAGGTCTCCGTTCGAACGGGCCATCGATCCGTCGGGCAGGTAGAGGTTGTCCTCGACCCCGGCCCGCACGTTTCCACCGAGGGCGATCGCCGCGGCCAGCAGCTTCCACTGATCGCGCGAGATCCCGATCACCTGCCAGTTGTTGGGCCCCTCCGGTCCGCCCGGGATCTGATCGGCCATCACACCGACGTTCCTCGGGGTCGGACGGATGCCGCCGGTCACCCCCATGACCAGAGAGATCTGCAGCGGCTGTTCGAGCAGACCCATGTCGATCAGCGGGTCGACGTTGGCCACGTGGCCGGCGTCGAAGCACTCGTGCTCGGGCTGGATGCCGAGTTCGTTCATCGCCGTGATGAACTCGATGATCGTGTCGAAGCTGTTCTCGAAGACCGCCTTGAAGACGAACTCCTTACGGCGGCGGGAGTACTTCGCGTAGTTCATGGAGCTCATGTTGAGCGCAGCGACGTCGGGCCGGCAGGCGCGCAGGTACTCGATCCGCTGCTCGATCGGCACTCCGATGGCACCGGTCGAGTAGTTGATGATCACATCTCCCACCTCGGAGCGGATCGCCTCGGTGATCGCCTGGAAGTCCTCGGTGTCCCAGGACGGCGTGCCGTCCGGCTTGCGGGCGTGGATGTGGATCTGTGAGGCGCCTTCGTCGACCGCACGCCGGGCCTCCGCGGCGTATTCGTCCGGGGTATACGGAATCGCCGGGCACTGGTCGCGGTTGGCGATCACCCCGGAGATCGAGTTGCTGATGATCACGGGGTCTTCGAATCTGCTCATACCGGCATCACTCCATGCTTCTTCCAGGGCTTTTCGACCTTCTTGTCCTTCGACATCTCGAGTCCGCGGATGATCGTCCGGCGGGTTTCGCGCGGGTCGATGATGTCGTCGATCATCGCGTTGCCGGCAGCGATGTAAGGGTCGATCTGGGCGCGGACCGCATTGAGCATCGCCTCGCGGGTGGCCTCGGGGTCATCGGAGGCCTCGATCGCCGAGCGGCCGATGATGTTGACCGCCCCCTCGGCGCCCATGACCGATATCTCGGCCCCGGGCCAGGCGACGATCAGGTCGGGCTCGTAGGCCCGGCCGCACATCACGTAGTAGCCGGCGCCATAGGCCTTGCGGACCAGCACGGTGATCTTCGGCACCGTCGCCCTTGACACGGCGTAGAGCATCTTCGCGCCGTGGCGGATGATGCCCTGCTGCTCGACCTTGGATCCGACCATGAAGCCGGGAACGTCCTGCAGGAAGAGCAGCGGGATCGAGAAGGCGTCGCAGAGGTTGATGAAGCGGGCCGCCTTGTCGGCCGAGTCGACGTCGAGGATTCCTCCGAGCTGCTTCGGCTGGTTGGCGACGATCCCCACCGGGCGTCCGCCGAAGCGGGCGAAACAGGTGATCAGGGACTTGGCGAACTTCGGCTTGATGTCGAAGTAGTCGCCGTCGTCGACGATCTCCTCGATCACCTTGTACATGTCGTAGGGGGTACGCGGCGACTCGGGGATCAGATCGAGCAGCGCGTCGGAACCCCGGTCTTCAGGGTCATCGCTTTCGATGACCGGCGGCTTCTGCTCGCAGTTGGACGGAAAGTAGGACAGGTACTTCTTGATCGCCTCGATGCACTCGGCGTCGTCCTTGACCTCGAGGTCTCCGACGCCGGACTTGCGACAGTGGACCTTGGCCCCGCCGAGCTCCTCCATCTCGATTTCCTCACCGGTGACGGCCTTGACCAGATGCGGCCCCGCAAGCGCCATCGCGCCCTGTCCGACCACCATCGGGACGAAGTCGGAGAGTCCCGGTATGTAGGCGGTGCCTGCCGCGCAGGGGCCCATCATCGCCGCGACCATCGGCACGACACCCGACATCTCGACCTCCTCGCGGAAGAGGTGACCGGAGCCGGCGAACAGCGACCCTGAGGCCTCCTGGATCCGGGCGCCCGCCGAGTCGAGCAGCCAGATCAGAGGCATCCTCTTCTGCAGGGCCATCTCGCGGATCCGGGTGACTTTGATCTCGCCGGTCTGGCCCATCGAGCCGGCCATGACGGTGAAGTCGTAGGCGACGATCGCGCAGGCCCGCCCGTCGACGTCGCCCCAGCCGGTGATCACGCCGTCGGCCGGGGCGTCCTTGCCCTGCATCGCCGGCTGGGAGTAATGGGGCCGGCCGTGAAGCCCGATCTCGTTGAACGTGCCTTCGTCGACCAGCAGGTTGAGGCGCTCGCGGGCGGTCAGCTTGCCCCGCTCGTGCTGGGCCTCGATCTTCGCCAGGCCACCGCCGAGGTGGGCCTTGCCGCGCCGCTCGTGTAGCTGCTCGGTGAGTTCGGCCAGCGGTGCCGTGCCGGGCAGCTTGTTGACCGGCTCGCCGGCCTCGGCTCCTGCTCCGTTGTCGCTCATCAGCGTCCTTTCCATTCGGGCTCGCGCTTCTCGAAGAAGGCCTTGACACCCTCGATCGCGTCTTCGGTCGAAAGCTCGATCGCCAGCTGGGAGCGCAGGTAGTCGAGCCCCTCGGCCAGCGGCATGTCCATCTGGCGCCACATCGCGTCCTTGCCGAGCCGCATGATCAGCGGCGACTTGGCGGCCAGCATTCCGGCCCATTCAGAGACGGCATCATCGAACTCGCCCTGCGGTACAACCTTGTTGACGATGCCGGCCTCGCGGGCGGCCTCGGCGGTCAGGCGTTCACCGAGCAGCAGCATCTCGTTGGTCTTCTTGCGCGGGACGTTGCGGTAGATCAGCGCCATGATCATGAAAGGGAACAGGCCGACCGTGATCTCCGGAGTGCCGAAAGTGGCACGGTCGGAGGCGATGATCAGGTCGCAGGCCAGCGCCAGACCCAGCGAGCCGGCGAGCACGTGGCCGCGGGCGGCGACGATCGACGGCTTGCCCAGCTCCCCCAGCAGCTTGAAGCAGTCGACGAACAGTTCGGCCCCGGTGAATTTCTCCACGGTGCCGCTGTCGCCACCGAAGGCGGCCAGGTTGCCACCGGCCGAGAAGACCTTCTCATGCGAGGAGGCGAGCACGACGACACGCACCGAATAGTCGTCGCGAGCCAGGTTGAGGGCTGCGATCAGCTCACTCAGCATCTGGTCGGAAAGCGAATTGCGGGTCTCGGGATCGTCCAGGGTGATCGTCGCGATGTGATCGGCGACTTCGTACTTGATCTTCCCGAAGGACTGGCCTTGATCGTTCATGTGCGGGCGGGTTCGTTCATGGTCGGCGCAACATACCACTTACTGAGGAGTGAGAAGTGTTACTCTCTACTTTGAACAGCAAGACGTCCCAGCCTTTAGTCAACCCCAGCCCCTTACGCAAACCAAGGAGAAGGTACGCCGTGAGCACGACCGTCATCAAGCCCGACTTCGATACCGCCCAGAAGCACTTCATTTTCACCCAGGAACACGAGGACCTGCGCGAGTCCATGGTCGACTGGGTCAAGAAGGAACTCCACCCTCACCGCAACGAGTGGGAGAAGACCAAGTGGCCCGACTCGGCGATGCAGCGGGCTGGTGAACTCGGCTACCTCGGCCTCTGCTTCCCTGAGGAATACGGAGGACAGGGCGGCGACTACTACTACTCCCTGGTCCGTGCCGAAGCCCTCAGCTACGCAGGCTCCGGCGGACTGGGCATGGGCTTCGCGGTCCAGACCGACATGGTCCTGCCGCCGGTCGAGATGCTCGGCACGGAGGAGCAGAAGCAGAAGTATCTGGTGCCCGGAATCGAGGGCACCCGCATCGGCTGCCTGGGCATCACCGAGCCCGGCGCCGGCTCCGACGTCGCCGGCATCCGCACCACGGCGAAGCTCGACGGCGACGAGTACGTGATCAACGGCTCCAAGACCTTCATCACCAACGCCGCCCGGGCCGACTTCATCGTGCTCGTGACCAAGACCGACCCCGATGCCGGCCACGACGGCATCACCCTGATGCTGATCGACATCCGCGACGAAGAGGGCAATGACCTGCCCGGGTTCTCGGTGGCCGAGAACCTCGAAAAGATGGGGATGGAGGCCTCCGACACGTGCGAGATCCACTTCGACGACATGCGCGTCCCGGCGGACTCGGTGCTGGGCCAGGTCGGCAAGGGCTTCTACCACATCACCTGGGAGCTTCAGGGAGAGCGCCTGGTGGCGGCCGCCGGCTCCAACGCCGGCGCAGAGCGCCTGCTGGAGACATCGATCCAGTACGCAAAGGAGCGCGAAGCCTTCGGCCGGCCGATCGGCAAGTTCCAGACGATCCGCCACAAGGTCGCGGCTATGGCGACCAAGATCGAAGCCTCGAAGCAGTTCACCTACACGGTCGCCTGGAGGTTTGCCAACGGCGAGTACCCGGTGCGCGAGATTTCGATGGCCAAGCTGCTCTCAGCCCAGATGGCCTGCGAGGTCGCCGACGACTGCATCCAGATCCACGGCGGCTGGGGCTACATGAAGGAGTACGAGGTCGAGCGCCACTACCGCGACATCCGCCTCAACCGGATCGGAGCCGGAACCGACGAAGTCATGCTCGAAGTGATCGGCCGCTCTTACGGTCTCTGAGCCGGCCGCGCCCCGCGAACTCCGAACGGGCCAAGCGTAGACAGAAGTCCCCCCTATAGCGGGGAAAACTGTCTACGCTTGCCAGCCGGGGAGCGCGGCGGGCGCAGGCGGCCGAAGCAGCCGGCCAGGCACGGCCGGTCCGGCCACCATCAGCCCGGTCACGTTCAGGCCGGCTTCAGTTCGCTGGTGCAGCTGGCGCAGCGTCGGGCTGCGGCCGGTACCTCGGAGAGACACTCGGGACAGTCCCGGTGGGTCGCTTCCTCTCCTTCGGCCTGGCGAGCCTTCAACGCGTTCATCGGCAGTACGACGAAGAAGTAGACAGCCGCCGCGACAGATACGAAGGTGATTGCTGCGTTGATGAAGTTGCCGTAGCTGAAGACGGATTCATTGATGGTGAAAGTCAGAGCTGAAAAGTCCGGCTCACCGATGATCGCCGCAATGACCGGGGTCAACAGGTCTTCCACCAGAGACGTGACCAGTGCTGCGAAAGCGAGACCAAGTACCAGTGCAACGGCCAGATCGACCACGTTGCCGCGGGCTATGAAGTCTTTGAAACCCTTCAGGACCTTCAAAAAATCCTCCTGTTGTCGGACGAAACGAAAGGCGACCCTAGGTCTTCCGCGACCATCCGGGCAGGATTTCTGAGGCACCGGTCACCATGTTTCACCCGCGCCCAGGGCCAGTTGAACCGCTCTGCTGCCTGGATCACTCAGGGCGCGCAGGCGGTCCGCCCACGAAGCGCCGCGAGGCTGGCGTCAGTGCGTCGGCTTGAGCTCGACGGTGCAGTGTGCGCAGCGCCCGGCGGCGATCGGTATTTCGGAAAGGCATTCGGGGCAGTCCCGGTGGGTCGCCTCTTCGTTCTCAGCCCGGCGCTCGTTCAGCAGGTTCATCGGTACGACCACGAAGAAGTAGACCGCCGCCGCAACCGAAAGGAAGGCGATCAGCGCGTTTATGAAGCTGCCGTAGAGGAACTCGGAACCGTTGATCGTAAAGGACAGCGCGGAGAAATCGGTCTGCCCGATGATCGCTCCGATAATGGGTGTCAGCAGGTTCTCCACCAGCGAGGTGACCAGCGCGGTGAAGGCCGCGCCGACTACGACGGCGACCGCGAGGTCGACCACGTTGCCGCGGGCGATGAAGTCCTTGAAGCCGACGATGATCTTCACAGGCCATGACCCTAGTCATGCGATCTGACGCTGCCGGTCGGACTTCATATAGTCCGCTTGACGGAATCCGGCAGCAGGCCGGTCCGGCCCCTCAATCACAAGGAGCTTTCAATGGGACTTCTCGAAGGAAAGAGTGCGATCGTCACCGGTTCCGCCCGTGGCATCGGTCGTGCGACCGCAGAGCTGTTCGCCGCCAACGGCGCCAAGGTGCTGATCAACGACCTCGATGCCGACGCCGCCGAGCAGACCGCGTCCGAGATCGACGGCGAGACCGCCGTCTACGCCGGTGACATGACCAAGCCCGAGGCCGCCGAGGAGCTGGTCAATACCGCCAGCGAAGCCTTCGGCGCGATCGACATCGTCGTCAACAACGCCGGCTACACCTGGGACGGAGTCGCCCACAAGATGAGCGACGAGCAGTTCCAGGCGATGCTCGACATCCACACCATCGTCCCCTTCCGCGTCGCCCGCGCCCTGGCTCCGCACTGGCGCGAAGCGGCCAAGGCCGAAGCCGCCGAGGGTCGCGAGGTCTTCCGCAAGCTGATCAACGTCAGCTCGGTCTCCGGCACGATGGGCAATGCTGGCCAGGTCAACTACAGCGCCGGCAAGTCAGCCGTCGTCGGCATGACCAAGACCCTGGCCAAGGAATGGGGTCAGTTCAAGATCAACGTCAACGCGGTCGCCTTCGGCTTCGTCGAGACCCGCCTGACCGCTGCCAAGGACGAAGGCTCGGAAACGGTCAAGGCCCCCGACGGCTCCGACATCCAGCTCGGAATCCCCGAACAGATGCGCGCCATGGCTTCGATGATCATCCCGCTGGGCCGCCCGGCCACGCCGGAAGAGGCCTCCGGCCCGGTTCTCTTCCTGGCATCGGGCCTTGCCGACTACGTCCACGGCCAGGTGCTCAACGTCACCGGCGGCCAGTTCGGCGGCATGTACACCTGATCCAGGCTTCGTCCCAAATGGGCTGAACGGCTGAGACATAAGAAGAGGGGCCCGGCCGGGCCCCTCTTTTCGTTGAGGCGGTTTCGCGGGCGGCTATTTCGGTCTGCGGGCTTCGGCCGGGGGTTCGCCGGAGTCGTCGGCGATTCCGGCCGGAGGCCAGGGGCCGAACCAGTTGTCGCGGCCGCCGTCGAGTGTGATCACCGAGCCGGAGTGGAACGAGCCGGCGTCGCTGGCCAGGAAGGCGATCATCCAGGCCATCTCGTCGGACTCGCCGACCCGCCCCATGGGGATCGTGCGGTGAACCGACTCGACGATCTCCTTCGGGTACTTGTTGACGAAGGTATCGGTGGCAAACTGACCCGCGGCGATCGCACAGGTGCGGATACCGAACCGCGACCACTCGGTGGCCAGGGTCCGGGTCATGTTCTCGACCGCCGCCCTGGCGGCCCCGGAATGAACCATGCCGGGCATTCCGTTGTGGGGAGACAGGGTGATGCTGATCACCGCCCCGCCCCCCTGGGGGATGAATGCCTTGGTTGCGGCGGCGTGGGTCATCAGCCAGGTGCCGGTGACGTTGAGTTCGATGACCGTGCGAAAGCCCTTGGGCGAGATCGCCTCAGCCGGGCTGAGGAACTGTCCGCCGGCGTTGTTGACCAGGGTGTCGATCCGCCCGTGGCGCTCGAGCACTCCGTCAAAGAAAGCGTCTACCCCCTCGTCGTCGCGGATGTCGAGCTCCCGGGACTCGAAGCTGCCGGCGAGACCTTGCGCAAGCGAGGCAGTCTCCTCGAGCGGTTCGCTCCGGCGGCCACAACCGACAACCGTGGCCCCGAGTCGGGCCATCTCCAGAGCGCTCGCCCGGCCGAGACCGGAGCCGGCCCCGGATACGACGACGACCCGCCCTTCGAGCAGGCCGTCGCGGAAGATCTCGGATCGTAAGGATTCGCCCATCTCTGGCCGCGAACCTTAGCGTGATGGCCGCCGCATATAGGGTCGCCCAATGAGCGTTCATGCCGACCCGAGGCCACTCGAGACACCCGTCTCGGGGGGCGAAGCAGGAGCAACAGTGACCGTCGAGCCGATCGTCACCGGCACTTTCCGGTCCCCCGAGATCCTGCATTCGAGCCCCTCGGGCGAGGTCGGCAAGGTCAAGACCCTGAGGTCGGTCGGACCCGAGAACCCGGCGATCCCGATACCGGCCTTCCTGATCCACCACCCCAAAGCCGGGCCGCTGCTGGTCGATACGGGCCTCCACCCCGCGGTGGCGAGTGATCCGCAGTCGAACCTGGGTCGCTTCGGCACCTGGCTCTGCAGACCGGAGATGGAGATCGGCGGTGACCTGCCCGCGCAGTTGCGGGACCGCGGAATATCGCCATCCTCGATCCGCCTGGTCATCCTGACCCACCTCCACCTCGACCACGCGTCCGCAATTGCCGACTTCCCCGAAGCCACCTTCATCGTCACCTCGGCCGAATGGAAGGAGGCCACCTCCGGCCTGCTTCCGATACTGCGCGGCTACCGGCGTCAGCAGTACGACTACGCCTTCGACTTCCGGACCCTCGACTTCGAGGGGGAACGGGTCTCCTCCTATGCGAGCTTCGGCCGCACCATCGACCTCTTCGGCGACGGTTCCGTCCGACTGGCCTCGACCCCCGGCCACAGCGCCGGCCACCAGTCGGTGATCGTCCGGCTGAATGATCGGGACCTGGTGATCGCCGGGGACGCGATATTCAGGGAGTCACAGCTCGAGCCCCGCGCCGACCTGCCCGGTCTGATGTACGACGAGCACAACTACCGGCGCAGCCTGCAGGAGATCCGGCTCTTCCGGCAGCAGTACCCCGAAGCCGTGATCACTCCCGGCCACGACGCCGTCTTCTACGAGAACGCGCCGACCAAGTACGAATAGGCCGGACTCCCGGACCGGTTCAGGCGGTGGGCCCGCTGCCGGCTGCGAGCGCTTCAGCCTGAGCCCGTTCACGCAGCGAGCGCCTCACGGCCTTTCGACCGACCTCATCGAGGTCCGTGTACATCTGACGGACGACGTCGAAGACCTTGGAGGAGGCCTCCATCTGCTGCTCGCGTGAAGGGTCCTCCACGACCGGGAAAGTGATCGCCTCGCCGTACTGCACAGTGACCTTCGGGAAGCTCAGCTTCTTCCACTTGCGTACCGAGCCGGAACCGTGAATAGCAACCGGCACCACCGGCACACCCGACTCGAGTGCGATCCGCCCGATGCCCGGCCTGGGCTCGCCGAGTCCGCCGCTACGCGACCGGCCACCCTCGGCATAGACGAGGACCGAACCGCCGTGGTCGAAGATCGCGCTGACCGTCTTGAAGGCTTCTTCGTCCCTGTATCCGCGGCGGACCGGGAAAACTCCACCGTGGGTGAAAATCGAGGTCAGCACCGGGGGGCCGAAAAGCTGCGACTTGGCCATGAAGCGCAGCTTGCGCCGCAGGTAGACCCCGGCGAAGAAGTGGTCCATCTGGCTGAAGTGATTCGGAGTGAGCAGCACCGGACCGGACCGCGGCACGTTCTCGGTGCCGATCGCCCGGGTCCGATAGAGGCCGACCGCGATCGGTGAGAGGACCGCACGAACACCTTCGTAGACGAAGTTCGGTTCCTTGGTCCGTGAGCGCTCGTGGAACTGATCGAAGTACTCGGCCGGGCGGGGGTCCTTATAGACCTGTGGCTTGATCTCTGACATCTCCTCGGGGAACCCTAACCCCGGCGGCGCCGGCGGTTACTGCCCGCCTGCGCCGGATTCCGGAACGACCCATTCCCGGGAGCGCTCGACGGCCCGGTGCCAACCGGCGAGCAGCGAGTCGGCAAGGTCCGGTTCCATTCTCGGCTCGAAGCGTGCGCTCTGTCGCCACATGGCTGCGACCGATTCGGAATCCCAGAGCCCGATACCGATGCCGGCCAGCGCGGCCGCGCCGAATGCGGTCGTCTCAGACATTTCCGGCACGACGACCGGCGAGCCGAGCAGGTCTGCCTGGAACTGCATCAGCCAGCGGTTGCCGACCGCACCGCCGTCGGCCTTGAGCAGCTCGACTTCCTGCCCGGAGGAAGCCTCCTGGGCCCGTACGGCGTCGACCGTCTGAAACGCGATCGCCTCGAGCGCGGCCCGCGCCAGGTGAGCCCGGCCGGTCCCACGGGTCAGGCCGATCACCAGACCCCTGGCGTAGGGGTCCCACCATGGTGAGCCGAGGCCGGTCAGAGCGGGGACGAAGTAGACGCCGTCATTGCTTTCCAGAGAGGCCGCCATCGCCTCGGTCTCGGATGCACTGGCGATTATCCCGAGGCCGTCACGAAGCCACTGGATCGCCGCTCCGGTGACGAAGATCGAGGCCTCGGCGGCGTAGGTGACGGTTCCGCCGATCCCCCAGGCGACCGTAGAGAGCACACCCGGATCGGGACGGGCCGGCTGCTCGCCTGTATTGAGCAGAACGAAACTGCCGGTTCCATAGGTGTTCTTGGCCTCCCCTGGCCGGTGGCATGCCTGGCCGAAGAGCGCTGCCTGCTGGTCGCCCGCCATGCCCGCGATCGGGACCTCCCCGCCGAACTCGGTGGTCGTTCCGAACACCCCGGAGGACGGACGGGCCTCGGGCAGCGTCGCGGGATCCACCCCGAAGAGCTCACAGAGTTCCGGATCCCAGTCGAGCCGGTTTATGTCGAAGAGCATCGTCCTCGATGCATTCGAGAGGTCGGTCACGTGCTCGCCGGTGAGCTTGAAGGCGAGCCAGGAATCGATCGTCCCGAAGCAGGCCCGCCCGGCACCCTCCACGTTCTGGAGCAGCCACTCGATCTTGGTCGCGGAGAAGTAAGGGTCGATCACCAGCCCGGTCCGACTCCGGACCATCGGCTCGTGACCGGCCTCCCTCAACTCCTCGCAGCGGTCCGCCCCACGTCGGTCCTGCCAGACCAGCGCGTGGTGGAGCGGCTTTCCGGTATCCCGGTCCCAGGCGACGACGGTCTCGCGCTGGTTGGTGATGCCGATCGCCTTCAGGTGGCGACCATCGATCCCGGCACCCGCCAGCGCCCTCAGGGCAACCGAGCGGGTGACTTCCCAGATCTCGTTCGCGTCGTGCTCGACCCATCCGGGCTCCGGGAAACTCTGGCTGAACTCGGCATATCCACGGCCCGCGATCCGCCCTTCCCCGTCGAAAACGAAACAGCTCGAGCCGGTCGTTCCCTGGTCGATCGCGAGGATCACGGCAGGCGCTTCCCGTCCGGCCCGCGGTTACCCCGCCGGGCCCACCAGACCTTGCCGAAGTCGATCAGCTGCCGAAAGCGGTGGAGGAAGCCGCGCATGGTGCGCCCGGTGGCGCGGTGAGCGAGTTCGAGCTCGTACTCGCCGAGCCGGTAGCCGGCTCTGACCGCGTCGATCGTCATCCCGGTCTCCATCCCGTAGGCGGGGGCGAACGGAAGCACTTCGCGCAGGACCTCGAGCCGCATCGCCCGTTGTCCCGAAATCGGGGCCTGAGGTTCGGCGCCGCAGCGCCGGCGGATCACCCAGGCCGAGAATCCGAGTGCCAGGCCGAAGCCGCCGCCCACCCGCTTCGCAAACATCGCAACGGCGAGGTCACAGTCGCCGTCCTGGACGGCCTCCACGAGCGGACCGAGCCCGCCGGCCGATCCGGCCAGGTCCCCGTCGCAGAGCAGCACGAACTCAGGAAGGTCCGGATCACTCAACACCGCCTCGGCGCAGGCGGTCATGTTGCCGCCCTTGCCGTGTGGCCTGCCCCGGCTGACCACCTTCGCCCCGGCCGCCATCGCCACGTCTGCGGTCCCGTCGTCGGAGGCATCGTCGGCGACCCAGAACGCGGCTCCAGGAAACGCCTCTCCGAGCGCGGAAATCGTCTCGCCGATCTTGTCAGCTTCGTTGCGCGCGGCCACCAGGACGGCGAGGTACCCGAAGGGCCCAGCCGGGCGCCCGGCCGATGCCAGGTCTTCCGTCGCCGCAACCCCCTGCTCGCTCGCCCCGGCCCCTCCGGTCGCCTCATGGTCAGCGCTCATGGCTCGGGACTGTATAGAGCCCACCCGCGCCAACCGCAGCCTTGGCGCGATCCGCTGGGTCCGGAGAGTCCGGCTGGACGAGCAGTGATCCAGGAACCAGAGCCACGTCTGGCCACGGTCTTGATCCTCAGTGGCCTCAAACCGTGGCCAGACCGTTGCGTCGAGGTCGATCGCCCCGGACGGTTCCGGACCCGTGGCCGCGGCTAGTCCGGTCGACGGGCCGTCAGGCTACCGAGGATGTATTCCAGGACGAATTCCGGATCGTCCCGGAACTGCCGATACGTCACCCGTCGAACGTCGAATCCAGCCGTTCGCAGAACCGCGTCGCGCCTCCGGTCTTCATCGAAAGACACCAGACCCGAGTGGGTTGCATAGCCGTCCAACTCGACGATCAGGCCCGGCGTAGACCAGAGGCAGTCGACCTCGAGGCCCTCAACCTGAGCGTTCACCTGCGGCAGTGGCAGATCCCGGTCTCGGCAGAATCGAAGAAACCGCTCTTCGAATACTGACCTGGTCACGTCCAGGGCCGAATCCCACTCGGCCAGGATCCTCCGCACCTTGGAGGCACCACTCCACCCTGGCCCCCGACTCGAAACCTCCCTGAGACTCTCCCGATCGAAGACCCGAAGCCGTTCCGCCTCAACGAAGAGCGAGCGAAGCCTTTCTTCAGACATCGACGGAGCGAGGTTGATGAGGGTACGGGCGAGGGAAGTGACACGCAGGCCGCCCCGTACGGTGAGATCGCGCTCAGGAAGGAACCTGCTGCGGTGAATGAGCAACCGGGCACGATCCGTGGAAAGACGCTTGCCCGGCGTGGGTTCGAAGTCCCTGCGATAGAAATCACGAACGACCTCGCACCTGGATCGCGGGGCGATCAGATTCCAGACCGCCGCAGCGCTCGTATGGGACAGCACGGAAGCGGGACCAGCCGACAGCAAGGCGGCGGTCCACCAGCCCCGCTGAGATATGACGTCGTGGCCGACGCCGTAGACCCCAGGGAAAACCGGCACAAGCCTCAGCTTCCTGACCCAATGATTGATTAGGCTCGAGGACAGGCCGGCTTCCACCAGCTGCCCGCGTGACACGACGCCGTGCTGATTGCGGGCCAGATCCAGTATCGCCAGTGTCGAATTCATCGCCGTTGCTCCGGGGGTTCGAAGCCTCGTGCCCATAGGGCTCAGGCCTTGCTCTCAATGGTTCCCGCCGCGACCCGACGCATGGGTCACGCGTGCAACGCGGAGGTATCGAATCCCGAGCAAGAGTCCGATTTCGACCGGCCGGCCACCGCCCCGGGGAGTCTGGCCACGGTTTGGAGCCCAGTCAGCTCCAAACCGTGGCCAGACCATGGGGGTTTCCCGGGACGCTGATCTCGACGGCCTTCGTGCGAAGTTGGCTAGGGTTGCCGGACAATGGCCGATATCGAAGCTCACATCACGGGGAACGTCTGGAAAATCACCGTTGCGGTCGGTGACACGATCGAGGACGGAGACGAAGTCGTCATCCTCGAGTCGATGAAGATGGAGATCCCCGTCGAATCCGAAGACGACGGTGTCGTCAAGGAAATCAAGTGTGAAGAGGGACAGTCGGTCGACGAGGGCGACGTCCTCATCGTCCTGGAGTAGAACCTCGTGAGCGCCGACCCGGCCGATCCGATCGAAACCGGTACCGAACGGCTGCGGCTCGACTTCCCCGCGGAGGCGGTCGCCCGCCTCACGATCTCGAATCCCGCCAAGCGCAACGCGCTCGACCACGAGATCCTCGATGCGATCACCGCGACGGTGCCGCAACTCGATCGCGGCATCGAAACCAGATGCCTGGTTATCACCGGCGCCGAGCCGGTCTTCTCGGCCGGGTACGACATCGGCGGCATCCCCCGGGAGTCCTTCGAGCGCGACGCCGAGGCCCTGGTGGCCCACCCCTTCCCCGCCGCCCTGGCCGCCCTGGACGCCTTTCCCTGGCCGACCGTCGCCGCGGTAAACGGGCACTGCCTCGGCGGCGGACTCGAGCTGGCCCTGACCTGCGACCTCCGGATCGCCGCCCGCGGAGCGAAGATGGGAATGCCGCCGGCCAAGCTCGGGCTGATCTACGGCCACACGGGGATCCGTCGGTTCATCCAGACGATCGGAGCAGCCAGAACGCGGGAGCTCTTTTTCACGGGACGCAACCTGCCGGCCGATGAAGCCCTGTCGATCGACCTGGTCAACGCCGTGGTCGAACCGGACGAGATCGAGTCGGCTTCGGTCGAGATGGCCGCAAGGATCGCCGGCAACGCACCGCTCTCCATGCGGGGCAACAAGCAGACGATCGAGACCCTGCTGGCGAATCCGGTTCTAAGCGAGTCCCAGGAGCAGGAACTGGTCGAGCTTCGCGAATCCTGCTTCGCCTCCGAAGACCTGCGCGAAGGCATCACGGCTTTCGGCGAGAAGCGCCGGCCGCGGTGGAGCGGCCGCTGACCGGTCGGCTCAGCGCCGGGCCAGCCGCGCCCGCAACCTGAGTATCCGGTCGACCGAGCGCCTGAACTGCTTCGGACCGAGCTTGCCCTGCTTCAAGCGGTCAGTCATTGAACTCTGACCCCGAAGGGCGTTGCGGAAGTCGGTGAAGAGCATCAGGTCCATGCCGGCGCGGGCGGCCGACGGGGTCAGTTTGCGCGGGCCGCCGAAAGCCCGGGCGGCCACGGTGCCGAGGGCGTCGGTGACGGTCACCCCCGCGTAGCCGAGCCGCTTTCGAAGCTCGCCCGTGACGATCTTCTTCTCGAAGGCGGCGGGCTTACGGCTGAAGGCAGGGTAGATCGCGGTGCCGACCATGATCAGGTCCACCCCGGCCTCGACGAACGGAATGAAGGCGGCTTCGTCCACCTTCCGCAGGGCCGCCTTCGAAAGCGGAACCTCCTGTACCGCGTCATCGGTATTGAGACGCACCGACCCGAGTCCGGGGAAGTGCTTGGCGGTGGCGGCCGTACCGGCGGCCTCCATCGCCGCGGCGAAAGGCATGGCGTTCCGGACAACCGCCCTGACGGTGCTGCCGAAGCCACGGTCGGTGACGGCGATGTTGCCTCCCGGCCGGGCCACATCGACCACCGGCGCAAGATTGACGTTGATGCCCGCGTTGCCCAGGTTGCGGCCGGTCAACCTACCCTGCCGACGGGAAAAGGCGGGGCCACGCCTCGCCATCTCTGCGGCTGAGGCGGTGGGTGCGCCGGGCAGGCGTTTGACCAGGCCTCCCTCCTGATCGGTCATGACCAGAAGCGGATAGCTGCGCAGTGCCTTCGGCCGCTCGAGCCCCTGGAGGCGTTCGGTGAGCGAGCGAACGGCTTTCCTGGAAGGAACGTTGTCGCTGAAGAGGATCACTCCCCCGATTCGACCCCTGGCCACGCCTCGCCTCACAGGCTTCGGAATCGATGTGCCCGAGAAACCGACGACAGTCCGCTGACCGGCGAGGGTATTGGGGCCCAGACCCTGCGAGCGGAGGGCGGCCGGCCGGCCGGGATCCCCGCCCGGACCTTCAGCCGTTGATCCGGCGCCGCTGAACATGCCGGCCGCCAGGGCGAGGCAGGCCAGCAACCCGGCGCCGACCGCTGCACGATGGCGCCTGCGGCGGATGTCCGGAGTTCGTCCGGGTCTGTCGGGCTGTGCGGGCATCCCCTTGACTATAGGCGCGGAGGATCTGCCCCGGGACCACTCAGGCGGACTCGATCACGTCGAGGGTCTTCGGGCTCAGCTCGACCCGCAGTCCGTGGGATTCGAGCAGGTCAGCTACGCCCTCGGCGTCCTCCGGGAGACTTTTCGCCTCGAGGACCAGTCGCGCCACCTCGCCCCGGGTCGCCTTCGCCATGTGGGATACGGCTTTGCGCTGACCCTTCGATTCGACGAAGGCCCGCACCGACAGGAGACGGCTGCGCTGTGGCTTCCAGGCTGCCGAGTAGGGGCCGGAGCGCATGTCGAGGATGAGACCCCCTTCGTGGTCGTGGCCGGCCTCCTCCATCGCCGCCGCCAACGGAACGCGCCAGAAAGCGGCGAGTCCACCGACCCGCGGCAGTTTCGCTTTCATCGACAGCCGGTAGTAGGGGATTCGGTCACCGGGCCTGAGCATGCCCCAGAGTGCGCTGGCTATCAGCAGGTTCTCGCCCGCCCGCCGGGCAGCCGGACCCTTCAGGCTGCCGAAGCCGAGGCGTTCGTAGAGCACGCCGGTATAGACATGCGAAGCCGCTGCGGCGGGAGCCGTCCGGATGACGGCGTCGCGCTGGATGTCCGCCGCCTGCCCGGGGGATATCCCGAGGGCCTCGACCGCCCTTGCCACGGGACGGTCGGCCAGTTTCTCGAGCTTACCGATCAAACGCTCGCGGTTTCCGGTCAGAGAATCGTCAAAGACGAGCTTCGCCAGGTCGAGCGGCCGGCCGGTTTCGGGCCCCGTCTTTCCTTCGGATGGCGGCAGCAGGATCAACATCTGGGTACGGATTCTGACGGCCCCGGCGCCAGACGGTGGTTGCGACCTACTCGTCCCCGGACGGCGACCGGCCTCTGACCGGGTTGTCCATCACCGGCTGCATTTCCGCCTCCTCCATCTCGGCGCCGGCGACGGATTCCCCGTAGATCCGGCTCAGAGGCCGGGCGGAGATCCCATGGAGGAAAACGCTGCCCAGCACGGTCACGGTCATCGCCGCAAAGAGGGTCGGTATGGCGGGTAGTTCGGGCTCCTCTTCGATCACGATCAGGGCAAGGATGATCGAGGCCAGCCCACGCGGTCCGAACCAGCCCATGAAGGCGACTGAACTGCGACGCAGGCCCGAGCCCAACAGAGCGACCGCGACCGGCAGCATCCGAACCACGGTAAGGGCGAGCAGCCCGAACAGCCAGACCTGCCAGCCGGCGCCTCCGAGGAAGCCGATCGCGCTGATGCCGAAGAAGAAGAAAACGACGAGGTTGAGCAACTGGCCTTCGTCTTCGGTGAAGTCGAGGATCTTCTCGCTGCATACGGTGGTTATGCGACCGGCGGTCATCCCGCCGACGAAAGCGGCTATGAAGCCGTTTCCGCCGAGCGCTTCGGCGAAGGCCCAGGCGAGCAGGGCCAGTCCGACCATCACCAGTTGCTGGAAGGTGCCGGTCATGTAGTTGCGCCGGGTTGCGTGATCGACCAGCCAGCCTCCGGCGAGGCCGACTACCGCTCCCGCGAGGATTCCCAGCCCGACCTGCTCGCCGACGAAAGTCAGCCAGCCGGTGGTGCTGACTTCGGTTGCGGCCACCGCGAGGCCGGTGAATAGGAAGAGGAACGGAATCGAGAGGCCGTCGTTGAGCCCGCTTTCCACGTTCAGCCCCTGGCGGATCCTTTCCGGAACCCGCTTGTCCGAGACGACGGCCTGCCCGAGAGCCGCGTCGGTCGGAGCGAGTACGGCAGCGATGATCGCGGCCTCCCAGAACTCGATGTCGGTGAGCAGCAGGGCTCCGGCGACGATTCCGAGTCCGATGGTCAAGGGCATTCCGATCCCCAGCAGGCGTGCAGGCAGGCTGCTGTTCCCGCGAAGAGCGCCGAGGTCGATCCGGCCTGCATCCGAGAAGAGCACGATCACAAGCGCCACTTCGGCGATCAACAGGCCGGTCTCGCTGGTCAGCTCCAGGTCGATGACACCGGCCATATCAGGACCGAGAAGGATTCCCGCTGCCACGAAGAACATCG
The DNA here is from genome assembly GCA_963717235.1 of uncultured Solirubrobacterales bacterium. Taxonomy (GTDB): domain Bacteria; phylum Actinomycetota; class Thermoleophilia; order Solirubrobacterales; family 70-9; genus 67-14. The sequence goes on from CAVQVQ010000005.1 coordinate 941,238, forward strand.
GGCCGCTGATCAACCAACCGTCGAGGCGCCGGGAGAGAAGGCTGTAGACGACCAGAACCGCGGCGATGACGCCGATGTCACTCATCGGCCGATCTTCGCATCTGCCGGCCCGACAAGGAGCCGGGGATCAGGACCCGATGATGCCGTGGTCGAGCGCGTAGCGGACCAGTTCGGCCCGGCTGCCCAGATCCAGCTTCGACTGAATGTTGGCGCGGTGGCTCTCGACCGTGCGGATGCTGAGGAAAAGCTGGTCGGCGATTTCCGCGTTCGTGTGGCCGAGGGCGATCAGTTCGAGGATGCCCAGCTCGCGCTCGCTGAGCCCGCCCGCCTGCTCATCAGAGGTGGTGGCCAACTTCGCCCCGAGGGCAGGCTGGAGGTAAGTCTCGCCTGCCGAAGCACTGCGAACGGCCTGGACCAGTTCGGCGTCGGCGGCTTCCTTCAGAACGTAGCCTCGGACCCCGGCCTGAAGCGCCTGTCGTGCGAATTCCGGTTCGCTGCGCATCGTCAGGATGACCACCCCGGTCTCCGGCGAGGCCTCGATGATCTCCGGGAGAACCTCAAGGCTGGGCCGGCCCGGCATGTCGAGGTCGAGGATCAGCACAGTGGGTCGGTGGCCACGCACGTAGCGCAGCGCGTCCTCGGCCGTTCCGGCCTCGGCGACCACCTCTATGTCCGGCTCGGCCTCGAGCAGCATTCGCAGAGCGCTGCGGACGACCGTGTGGTCGTCGGCGAGCACGATCGAAAGGAGCTCGACCTCCGGCTTGGGAGTCTCCGTCTTCACACCGAAAGAGTAGCGCCCGGAAAACGCTTCTCATCCGTATATTCCCGCGATTTCTGCATTAGTCCCTAACATGAGGCCGATGGAGGCAGTCGATTCCACCCTTGATCAGGACCGGCTCGAGCGGCTGATCGAAGTCGGCCGGGCACTGGTGGCTGAACGCAACCCCGAAACGGTCATCGAACTGGCCCTGTCCGCGGCCCTGGAGCTGACCGGAGCGCGCTACGCGGCCCTGGGGGTCCTCGACTCAACCCGCACCGAACTGGCTCGATTCATGACCGCCGGAATGGATCAGGCGACCATCGCCGGGATCGGCGACCGCCCCAGCGGGAGAGGCCTGCTCGGCCTGCTGATCGAAGACCCGAGGCCGATCGTGGTCGACGACCTCAGCGAGCATCCGGACTCGTACGGCTTCCCGCCGGGACATCCGCCGATGAAGTCCTTCCTGGGAGTCCCCGTGAAGATCCACGGAAAGGCCTGGGGGAACCTCTACCTGACCGACAAGAAGAATGGCGGGTTCAACCCGGCTGACGAGAAGTCGGCAGAGGTTCTCGCGGAATGGATCGCGATCGCGGTCCACAACGCCCGCTCGGTCGCTGCCGAGAGTGTCCAGCTGAGTTTCGAAGCGGCGGAGCGGGAACGCCGCAAGTGGGCGCGCGAACTGCATGACGAAACGCTGCAGAACCTGGCCGGGCTGCGGGTACTGCTCTCTGGCGCGCGGCGCCACGTCGAGACCGAACCCTGCATCGAGACGATCGACAGCTCGATCGAAAGGGTCGACGAAACGATCGCCGAGATGCGACGACTGATCGCAGACCTCAGGCCGGCAGCGCTCGACCAGCTGGGCGTCGGACCGGCGCTGACCGCGCTGATCGAACGCGTCGAATCGGAATCAAACGTCGCGATAGACCTCCGGCTCGACTTCGCGGTCCGGGCCAATACGGGCGGGGGGCGCCTGGTGCCACAACTCGAAGATACGATCTACCGTCTGGTCCAGGAGTCTCTGAACAACGCGGTCCGTCACGGAGGCGCGCAACGGGCGATCGTCGAGGTATTCGAAGACGACGGGCAGATCACTGTGCGGGTCGTCGACGACGGCAGCGGCTTCGACCCCGATGCACCGCGATCCGGCTACGGACTGATCGGGATGCGCGAACGTGTCTCGCTGGCCGGCGGTGAACTCGACGTCAGCACGGGTCCGAACGGTTCGACGATCAAGGCTTCGATGGCCTCGAAGCGTCTGGGTCAGTCGAGCTGAGTCCCGGTTTTCTCGCCTACCGCATGCGAGCCGTCGAGCTCGAGCACGCGGTCGAAGTTGGCCGGATCGGCGATCGCATGCGTGATCACCAATACGCCGCCGCCGCTTGCGCGTCCTTTGACCAGGGCCGTTTCCAGCGACAGTGCTCCGGCCGGGTCGAGATGCGCCGTCGGTTCATCGAAGACCATGAAGCGCGGTCCGCCCAGGAGACAGCGTGCGGCGGCGATTCGCTGGCGCTGCCCACCGGAGACCATCGAGCCGCCCTCACCGACGAAGGTCGCGAGTCCGTCCTCCAGCCCTTCCAGCCATGGCCCGAGGCCGACCAGTTCCAGCGCGCCGGCGACCTCCTCTTCGCTCGCAGTCGGCATTCCGAGCGCCACGTTCTCACCCAGCGTCCCGGTGAAGAGATAGGAATCCTGCGGGGCGAGCCGCACCGTCTCACGGATGCGGTCGGAATCGAGTGAACGCAGATCAACCCCGCCGAGTGTGATCCGACCCTCGTCCGGGTCACGGAACCTGACCATCAGCTCGGCGATCGTGCTCTTGCCCGCGCCACTCGGACCGACCAGGGCGACCGCCTCGCCCGGAGATACCCGGAAGTCGGCGAGATCCAGCACGACGGGCAGGCCGGGACCGTAAGAGAACCGCACCTGCTCGAAGCAGATTGGTCCCGAATCGGGGACAGGCAGCGGCTCCTCCGGCTCGACCACGGGGGCCGGTCGCTCGGTGATCTCCTCGATCCGTCCGGCGGAATCCGCGCAGGAGTCGAGACTGGCAGCGGCCGGGCCGAGTGGCATCACGGCCTCGAAGGAGCCGATCGCGAGCAGTGCCAGGGCGGCCAGCAGAACCCCGGAGAGCACACCCTCATCGACCGCCGGAACCGCGACCGCGGTGACCGCCACCCCCGCCCCGGCCGCGAGCGCCGTGATCAGGCCCTCGGCGATCCCGCCGTTGAGCGCGTCGCGCTTCTGAAGCCGGACCACCTTGCGGTCGGCCGATTCGGTTCGCTGGAGCCAGTCGTCTTCGCGTCCGGCGACCGCAATCTCGGCCGAACCCGTGGTCACTTCGAGCAGGGAACCACTGAGGGCAGCCCTGGCCCGGGCCTGACGCCTGCCCGAGACCCGGGATGCCCAGCGGGTCAGCCCGGGGGCGGCGACACCACCGAACAGCAGCATCACGGCCAGGACGAGCGCCGCAGCGGGCAGGATCAAGGCGGCGACCCCGACACAGATCAGCCCGGTGAACACCGCGACGACCGGCGGGGTCAGCGCGCGGAGGTATAGGTCCTGGAGGCGATCGACGTCGCCGACGAAACGGCTGAGCAGATCGGCGCTGGCCGGCTGGTCGAGGCCGCCGGGCACCAGGGGTATGAGCCGTTCGAAGAAGCGGCGGCGCAGGTCGGCCAGGCTGCGGAAGGCCAGATCGTGGGAAACCAGACGCTCGGCGTAGCGGAACAGGGCGCGCGAGAAACCGAAGATCCGGATCCAGACGATCACCGCCGTCAGCGAGAGGATGTCCGGCTGCTCGGCGGCGCGGCTGATCAGATAACCGGAGACGGTCAGCAGTCCGACCGCCGCGAGTATGGTCACCGCCGCGAGCAGCGCCGAGAGCAGGAAACGCCGCCAGCGGCCGCGGGTCGCCAGGACGATCCGTCCGAGCGGGGATCGGGCCAGGCGGGCGGCGATCATGCCGGCACCGGCTGAAGGTCGGGTTCGAACGGGGTGAGCCTTCCGTCCCGGAGTTCGAGCACCCGGTCCGCGCCGGCGATCGCCCGGAGGCGATGCGAGACCAGGATCGCGGTGCGCCCTTCGGTGAGGCGGGCGATCGCCCGGGAGACGGTCTCCTCGGAGTCGCTGTCAAGGTGTGCCGTCGGCTCGTCGAGCAGGACCATGGGCGCCCGGCTGATCAGGGCCCGGGCCAGGGCAACCCGCTGGGCCTGTCCTACGGAAAGCCTGCGACCGCCGTCCCCGACCGGTGTATCGAGGCCGTCGGGCAGGCCGGCGACCAGATCCTCGAGGCCCGCGTCGACCACGGCCCGGCGCAGGGCGTCCTCATCCGCCTCCGGCTCGAAGAGCCTGAGGTTCCAGGCGAGGGATCCGGCGAACAGGGTCGGTCGCTGAGGTACCCAGACCAGATGCCGGCGCCACTCCCGGGGATCGATCGTGTCCAGATCGACCCCGCCACAGGAGATCCGGCCGGCACCCGGGCGGGTCAGCCTGAGGATGAGGGAGACGAGGGTCGTCTTGCCGCCACCACTGGGCCCTACGAGTCCGACGGTCTCCCCCGGGGCGATCGAAAGCTCGAGCCCGTCGAGGACTTTTCCGCGGCCGGCGAAGACGAGTTCGAGGCCCTCGATGTCGAGACCGCGCTCACCGGGAGACGGTGCCGGCACCGGGTCGAGCGGGGTCTCGACTTCGGCGGGCTGGTCGAGGACCTTGAAGATGTCCTCGGCGGCGACCATGCCGTCGGCGCTGGCGTGGAACTGGTTTCCGAGCTGGCGCAACGGCATGTACATCTCGGGGGCGAGCAGCAGGACGGTCAGGCCTGCCTCCAGCTGGAGCGAACCTGAGGCGAGCTGGATTCCGATCGTGGCCGCGACCAGGGCCACACCGGTCATGGCAAGCAGCTCCAGGACGAGGGAGGAGAGAAAGCCGACCCGCAGCGCGCCCATCGTTTCACGACGGTACCTCTCCCCGACCGCGGCGATCGATTCCGCCTGGGCGTCGGCACGACCGTATGCCCTGAGGGTCTGAAGGCCGGCGACGAGGTCGAGGAAGTGGGAAGACAGGCGGGACAGCATCGACCACCGCCGCCGGGTCCGGCCCTCGGTCAACATCCCGATCAGGACCATGAAGACCGGGATCAGGGGAGCGGTGATCGCCAGGATCAGGCCGGCTTTCCAGTCGTAGGGGAAGACCCAGATCAGGATCGCGATCGGGACGGTCGCGGCCAGCACCACCTGGGGCAGGTAGCGCGCGAAATAGGCCTCGAGCGCCTCCACGCCGTCTACGGCCGAGGCGACCAGTTCGCCGGAATGTTCGTCCCTCGCGGTGCCGGGATTGACCAGGAGCAGCCGCTCGGAAAGCTTCCGGCGAAGCTCGGACATCACCCGGGCCGCGCCGAAGCGGCCAGAAGACTCGAATGCGGCGCTGACCAGGCCCCGGGCGACCGCGATCACCGCCAGCCAGATCAGCAGTCCGGCCACGTCGGAGGGCGAATCGCCGTCCATGAATACGCCGGCGATCACGATCGCCAGCAGCGTCGCCTGGGCGATGATCAGCGCCGTGGTGACCAGGCCGAGGCCGACCGTGAGAGCTATGTGAGCGCGGGCCGATCCGGAACTGCGGATCAGCCGGCGCTGTGTCTCACGGGCTCGCCGGCTGCTGTCCGGGGCCCGGGTCTGAGTCCGTGCCATCTCCGCCCTCTCGCTTTCGCTCGTCGAGCAGATCAAGCGGGGTCTTCACGTCCCCGAAGTCCTCGGCCGAAAGCCGCCGGCGAAAGACCCAGTAGGTCCAGGCCTGGTAGGCGAGAACCACCGGAACCAGCAGGGCGGCAACCACGGTCATGACGGTCAGCGTGTAGTCGGAGGAACTGGAGAAATTGAGTGTCATGTCGAAGGCCGAGCTCGTGCTCGAGACCATCGTATTGGGAAAGAGATCGACGAAGATCGCGGAGAAGAAGGTGACGATGGCGAGCGTCGTGGCGACGAACGCCCGGGTCGCCGAGCGCGCATTGACCAGCGTCGCGCCGAGCAGGGCGACCACCGCGAGTCCGGCCAGGACCGCCGAAACGGGCTGGATCGGATCCTGGCGGGCAACCGTCCACACCAGGAATGCAGCCGCCACCACCAGGGCCACCGGAATCGCCTTCGCGGCGACCGCGCGGACCCTCTGGTTGATCACACCTTCGGTCCTCATCTCGAGGAAGATCGCGCCGTGGGCGAAGAAGACCGCCAGGGTCGCCAGACCGCCGAGCAGCGTGTAGGCACTCAGCAGTGAGAAGAAGTTGCCGGTGAATTCAGCCTCGGCATTGATCGGCGTGCCGCCGATGATGTTGGCCCAGGCCACCCCCCAGAGCAGCGCCGGCACGGCGCTGCCGAGCATGATGCACCACTCCCAGCCGTTGCGCCAGGCCTTCGAATCCCGCTTGCCCCAGAACTCGAAGCCGACGTTCCTGACGATAAGCGCCACCAGGATCACGAACAGGGCCAGGTAGAAGCCGGAGAAGAGCGTCGCGTACCACTCGGGAAAGGCGGCGAAGGTCGCGCCACCGGCGACGAGCAGCCAGACCTCGTTGCCGTCCCAGACCGGCCCGATCGTGTGAAGGATGGCCCGCTTCTCGTTCTCGTCGCGGCCGAGCGTCTTCATCAGGATGCCGACACCGAAGTCGAATCCCTCGAGGATGAAGTAGCCGATCCACAGAACCGAGATCAGTACGAACCAGACAACCTGCAGAGTCGTGAATTCTTCCATTGTCAGTACGCCAGTCCGAGGTGGAGTTTGTCGTCTTCTTCTTCAGGCGTTTCTTCGACCGGACCCTTGCCGGCCACCTTGAAGAAGATCCGCCCTGCGATCACAGCGAGCACGCCGTAGAGCAGGGTGAAGCCGATCAGGCTGATCCAGACTTCGTAGGCACCGACCGACGGTGAAGAGGCGAATTCCGTCTTCAGCAGGCCGAACACCACCCAGGGCTGGCGGCCCATCTCGGTGAAGACCCAGCCGGCGGCGCTCGCGACGAACGGCAGCGTCGCCACCCACATGGAGCTCTTCAGCAACCGGGGCGAGGTCTCGAGCTTGTCCTTGCGCATGAACCACAGGGCGATCAGCGCGAACAGTGCGAGCGCGAAGCCGATTCCGGTCATCACCCTCCAGGACCAGTAGGCGACCGCCACGACCGGCGCATACTCCCCCGGTCCGAACTCTTGCCGGTATTGGGCGTTGAGGTCGTTGATGCCTTCGACCGTCCCGTTGAAGGAACCGGTGGCGATCAGCGAGAGCACTCCGGGGATCTCGATGTTTCGATTGAGCTCGCCCGGGTTGCCTTCGACGTCGCCGAGCGCGAACACGGACATCCCGGCGTTGTCGGTCGTCTCGAAGATCGCGTCGGCGGCGGCCATCTTCATCGGCTGCTGCTCGGTCATCAGCTCGGCGTTGAAGTGGCCGACCACGACGATCAGGACACCCGAGATTGCCAGCACCGGCAGCACCATGCGCATCGAGGCCCGGAAGACGTTGTTGTGGCTGTTCCTCAGCAGGTGCCAGGCCGAGATCCCGACGATCACCATTCCTCCGGTCAGCATCGCTGCGAGGATCGTGTGGGCGAAGGCGTAGAGCGCGGTGTTATTGGTGAGCACGGCCCAGATCGAGGTCAGCTGGGCCTTGCCGCCGACGATCTCGTAGCCGACCGGGTGCTGCATCCACGAGTTGGCCGCGAGGATGAAGTAGGCCGAGAGCGCCGTGGAAGCCGAGACCATCCAGATCGTGGCCAGGTGGACCTTCTTCGAGAGGCGATCCCAGCCGAACAGCCAGAGGCCGAGGAAGGTGGATTCGACGAAGAAGGCGGCCAGGCCTTCCATCGCCAGAGGGGCGCCGAAGATGTCACCGACGAAGCGGGAGTAGTTGGACCAGTTCATGCCGAACTGGAACTCCTGGACGATCCCGGTGGCGACGCCGAGCGCGAACGAGATCAGCATCAGCTTGCCCCAGAACTTGGTCGCCTTCTTCCACTTCTCGTCCTCGGTCCGGTACCACTTGGTCTGGGCCCATGCGGTGAAGAAGGCCAATCCGATGGTCAGCGGGACGAAGATGAAGTGGTAAAGCGTGGTGATCCCGAATTGCCAGCGGGCGAGTTCAAGTGCGGTCATCGGATTTTCCCTTTCATGAAGGGAAACTCTACGCCGCGCAGGTCAGCCAGATCTTCGGTCTAGTACCCGAGAGACTGCGGGAAAATACGGAGTCGAGAGCCGGAGTCCCGGCCCGGTCTCAGGACTGCGTGTCGAAGCGGCCCGGATCGACTCCGCGGTACTCGAACGGGGTCAGCGAGCGGGCGTTGCCGTATACGTAGATCGGCTGGCCGATGAACTGCATGTCGTAGATCCGGGGCTGGTCGGCGATGAAAGTGCGCAGGCAGCCGTGGCTGGCCGGATAGTTCGGAACCGACTTGTAGCCGTGGGTCGCGTAGCCACGGATGAAGTAAGCCGAGTAGTACATGCCGATCTCGTTGTAGCCGGGGTCGAGGCGGTAGACGCTGTAGGTGCCGAGCACGGTCGGGGTGGCCGGCGCACCGCTGGCGATCGGGAATATGGCGTAGGGACGGCTGCCCTTGGCGAATACCAGCACCTGACGGGACAGCGACGCCTCCATGTGGTCGCCGAGTTCGGGCCTCAGCACCTTGTAGCGGCCCTTGCGGTTGAAAATGTCCTGGACCACAGACTTGCTGGCGACCGGACTGCGGCCCAGCCCGTTCAGCTTGCGATAGGCGAGCACCGCCCGCTGCATCTTGCCGTCGAAGCAGCCGTTGTTGGAAGGAACCATCGCAAGGTCGTTGAGCGCCCTGCGGAAGCCCCTGATGGTCCGGCCGCACTGGCCCGGCGAAAGGGCCCTGAAGCGGACCTTCCATGACTTGCGCACGGTCGAGTCCTTGGCGATCGGGTTCTTGCCCGCCTTCCCGAAGTACTTGGCCTGGGCGGCGTACTTGCCGCCGCGCTTTGTGTAGATCGAGGTGCGGAAGGTGCCGAACCTGCCGGGTCCCTTCTTGACCTTGACCTTCCTGACCGTGAACCGCTTCGCATTGTGGAAGAACCTGACCCGGACCCGCTGACCCGGGCTGTAGGGCTTGATGTTGCCCCCGATCGTGACCTTGCTCATGACCATCGCCCGACCGCCACGCAGTCCGTAAGGCTTGATCTTCACGGTCGATTTCGACACCGCTGACGTCTGGGCATCCCGTTTGGCGGCATCAGCCGATGCCGGCAGGGCCATCGCCAGGCCCGCCAGGAGAGCGACGGCGAACGCCAGCGCTGCAGCCGGGGTACTGGACTCTGACGTGGACGAAACCGGGTGGGACCTCAAAGACATCTCCTTGCCGACAGGATTCCCTGTGAATCCGCTCAAAGCAGGATAACCACCTCGCCGGGCGGGCCGCAATCGTGGCGCCGGGGCGACGGATGCCGGCTCAGACAGGCTGGGCGGCTTCGCCGGCGGCGATCGCGTCCCGGTCGCCCGAAACCTCCTGCTCCGCCGGTGTGCCATGCCCCCGGATCATCAGGAAGGCGACCAGCACGCCGATGATCGCCACGCCGACCGAGAGCACCATGGCGTGGGTGAGGCCGTAGACGAAGGCGTCGTTGGACGCGGCGGTGAGGCGGGCGAGCTGTTCGGGCGCCAGCCCCTGGACATCCGGCACGCCGCCGGCCAGCGAGCGGGCGAGTTCGGAACGCTGCTCCGGGCTCAGCCCCGAGTCCGCGAGCGTCTCGCTGAGGCGTCCCTTGGCCTGACTCTGGAAAAGCGCTCCGAGCAGGGCCACGCCGAAGGTACCCCCGATCATGCGGAACATCGAGAGGATTCCCGATGCGACCCCGGCCTTGGCCGTGACCACCGCGTTCATCGCCGCGGTCGACATCGGCGACATGGTCAATCCGATGCCGGCGCCGAGCAGAATGAAGCTGGGCAGCAATCCGGCGAAGGTGGTACCCACCTCGATCGTCGAGAACAGGTAGAGCGAGAGCGCGATCAGGGACATCCCGCCGACGATCAGCCAGCGGGGACCGATCCGGTCCGAGAACCGGCCGGCGAGTGGCGACATCACCATGATCACGAGAGTGGTCGGCAGGAACCGCACGCCGGCTTCGAGCGCCGAGTAGCCGAGGATGTTCTGCATGTAGAGCGCGAGGAAGAAGAAGACGCCCATCATCGCGAACGAGATGATGAAAGCGACGGTGACCGCGCCGATGAAGTTCCGGCTGCTGAACAGCGAAAACTCGACGATCGGTGCCTTCACCCGCAACTCGACCAGTACGAACCAGACCAGCGAGATCAACGAGAACGCGATCAGGCCGAGCACCGCGAGCGAATCCCAGCCCCAGGCATTGCCTTCGATCAGGGCGAGCACGATCGCGGTCAGTCCGACCGTCAGGATGCCGACCCCGAGCACGTCCACCCTCCGGCCGACCGTCTCGTCGCGCGACTCTCGCACGATGAAGACCGCTGCCAGGACCGCCAGCACGCCGACCGGCAGGTTGATGTAGAAGATCGCGCGCCAGGAGACGTACTCGGTCAGGAATCCGCCGAGCACTGGCCCGATCGCCAGGGCCAGGGCGGATACTCCGGCCCAGGTGCCGATCGCCTTGCCCCGCTCCGAAGGCGGGAAGGCGTCGGTGATGATCGAGAGGGTCCCCGGCATCATGAAGGCCGCGCCGACTCCCTGGAGCACACGGCTGGCGACCAGGGCGAAGTTGCTCGGCGCGAATCCCGCCGTGGTCGAGGCCAGGGTGAAGACGATCACCCCGAAGATGAACATCCGGCGGCGGCCGAAGATGTCTCCCATGCGCCCGCCGACCGCCAGCAGAACCGCGAAGGAGAGGGTGTAGCCGTTGACGATCCACTCGAGTCCGGCGATGGAGGTGTCCAGGTCACGCTGGATCGACGGCAGGGCCACGTTGACCACGGTGTTGTCGAGCATCACCATGAACAGCGCCAGGCACATCGCGCCGAGGGTCCACCACCGGCGGTTCTCGTCGGTGATCAGGTGCTGAAAGCGGCTCACCGCGGCAACGCCCTGTCGATCTGATCGAAGACGGGACGAATCTCTTCCCGGTCGAGAAGCAGCCGGATCGCCCGGTCGAGTGCCTCGCGTTCCTGATCGTCGAGGTCGGCCGAGAACCTGACCGCCCCGGCCATGCGCCTGCTGAAGAACCCGTTGATCACCTCACGACCCTTTCCGGTCAGCTCGATGCGCCGGCGCCTGCGGTCGTCGGGATCCTCGTAACGACTGGCCAGGTCCTGCTTCACCAGTCCGTCGATCGCGCGGCTGAGGGAAGGCATCGACGCCCCCAGCGTCTCGGCCAGCTCCTGGAGGTAGGGGGCGCTGCCGGGCTGGAATACCGAGAGTTCGATCATCGCCTTGAACTGGACGAACGTGAGGCCCAGTTCGTCGATCATCGAGAGCGAATCACCACCGTCGGAGAAGGTGGTCAGGTGGCGGAAGAAGGTGCCGACCAGGACCGCGGTCTCCCGGACACCGGAAGGAACCGCCCCGGGATCATCCGTGGGTTGCGTGGCTGCTGTCGGTGATTCGCTCACCGGGAGATAGTTTCATTTATGAAAGGTTTTCGCAAGGGCAACCTTTCCGCAAGTGAGGCATGTCACGCAGGCCGCAGGCAGCGAGACGGGCAAGCGGTCGGGATTCCGGTTCATATTTCGGCGCTTTTCGGGCCGCTTGCCGCGGAGGCGCGAAGAGGTTGTGACGAAACCCGCGGCGGTCCGTAGTAGAGATATGGACGTGATGACCAGCCCGGCCGAGGCCGACCTTGATCCCGGACCAACCGAGTTCGAGGATCTCTACCGCGACAACCGGGACGACCTCTACGCCTATGTCGCCGGGCTCTTGCGCGACAGGGTTTCCGCGGAAGACGTGACCGCCCTGGCCTTCGAGCGCGCGCTCAGGAAATGGGACCGGTTCAACCCGGCCAAAGGCAGCCCGCGCGGCTGGCTGTTCGGGATCGCCCGGAACGCCGCCCTCGACGAGCTCAGAAGACGTAAGCAGGAAGGCTCGCTCGACTTCGACCCGGCCGACGACCGCGCGAATCCGGATGACAGCGTCGCCGAAGCCGAGCTCCGGCAGTCGGTGTCGCAAGTCCTGGCGAAGCTGCCGGCCGCAGAGCGGGAGATCATCGCGCTCAAGTTCTTCGCAGGAATGAGCAATCCCGAGATCGCCGAAGCGACGGGAATCTCGCCCAGCAACGTCGGCTCCCGAATCCACCGGGCGATAACCAGGCTGCGAAGCCTGTCAGGAGGCATCGAGCGATGAGCACCGAGGATCGAACCCTGGATACGAAGGCCGAAGACGAGCTCAAGGCGATGGAAGCCGGACTGGCCGGACGACCGGTGGACGCCGAATTCGCCGAGTTCGCCGAGCTGGCCGCCGACCTGAAGGCCGGGCGCCCGAAGCCGGATGAAGTCTTCGCGGCAGACTTGGACCGGGCCGTGGCAGACGGCTTCCCGCCGGAATGGTCCGATGATGCCGCGCGGCGGCCCGACCGTGGATTCTTCGGCCGGATCGCAGAGCGCTTCGGTGGCCGTCGCGAGGCGCTGGCGCCCCTGGCCACGGCAGCCGCGGGGCTTCTGGTGGTCGTGGTCGCCGCCGGGATCACCCTGGGCGACGGTCGCTCGGGTCCGGGCGTGGATGGCGCCGCCGATTCCAGCGCCGTACAGAGTCCCACTGCCGACGGTGCCGCTTCGGCGGAGTCGGGCGCCGAAGCGCTCTCGGCAGACCTGGCGATCCCTTCGTCCCAGGGCAGACTGGCCATCCCGACGCAGGCGGGCAGCGCGGCCGGAGTAGAGAACCGCAGGGTGGCCCGCGATGTGAAGATCACCCTGGCGACCCCTCCGGAGGATCTCCAGGACACCAGCAACCGGATCGTCGAGGTGGCCGACAGCTACAACGGCATCGTCATGCGCTCTTCGGTCAGCGACGGAGATGACGGCAACGCTGGCGCCCGCTTCACGCTCATGATCCCGAGCGGCAGGGCCGAAGCAGCGGTCGCCGAGCTTTCCGGTGTCGCCGACCTGCGTAGCCGCAGCCAGCAGGCGGTCGACGTCACGGCCCCCACCCTGTCCACCAGGGACCGACTGCGAACCGCCCGGGCGAGGGTCGAGAGTCTGCTGGCCGAACTGGCCGGGACTGAAACCGAAGAGGCCCGGGGAATCGTCGAGCGCCGGCTTCGAAACGCGCGGCGCACCGTCTCGTTCCTGGATACCCGGCTCGACCGGCTCGAGCGCCGGGTCGCCCTGACTCCGGTCAACATCGTGGTCGAAGCCGAAGACGGTTCGGGCTCGGGGGTCTCCGGCTGGGATCTGGGCGACGCGGTCGACGACGCCGGCAACCTGCTCGCGATCTCGGCCGGCGTGGCGTTGATCGCGCTGGCGATCGCGATTCCGATCGGACTGATGGTGCTGGTCGCTCTGGCGATCAACCGGGCCTGGCTGCGCCGCTCGCGGGACCGTGCCCTGGAGGAAAGCTGAGCTTCGGCCGGTTGGCCTTCGTGCCTGAGCTCGATCGAGTCCGGGCCGGCCGCACCGGCATCCGGGGATCGACCTCTCCGGGGATCAGTCTTCGTAGGGGGTGAAGTCCGAGGTCCGGGCACCGCAGACGGGGCAGAACCAGTCCTCCGGGATCTCCTTGAAGGGGGTTCCCGGGGGGATACCGCCGTCGGGATCTCCTTCGGCGGGGTCGTAGATCCAGCCACAGGCTTCGCATATCCAGCGTTCAGTCTCGGGGGCAGCCATGGCCGTCAGATTACCTTGGCGCTACTGTTGTCGCGTGCCCGCATTCCCAGAACCCGGTTCGGCCGAGTCGGTCAACCTGGGGGAGCCGACCCGGCCCCGCCCCGCCGCGACGATCATCCTGCTGCGCGACCACGCCGAGCACGGCGGCCTGGAAGTCCTGCTGCTCAAGCGCTCGGCTGAATCGCGGTTCATGCCGAATGTCTGGGTCTTCCCGGGTGGCTCGCTCGATCCGGAAGACGGCGAAGGCCTCGAGGGTCTCGCTTCCTGCGCGAGGCGGGAGATGTCGGAGGAGGCCGGCGTCCACCTGCCCCCCGAAGCGGAGATGGTCCCGCTGGCCCGCTGGGTCACCCCCGAAGTCGTCAGCACGCGTTTCGATACCTGGTTCTTCATCGCCGCGGCCCCCGAGCGGGCCGAGGTCCGGCCCGACGGCTACGAGATGACCGCGGCCCGCTGGGTTACACCGTCGCTGGCGGTCGAGCAGGCGGCGAGCGAGGAGTACGCGGTCGTATTCCCGACCCTGAAGCAGCTCGAGGCGCTGGTTCCCCATCCCCACACCGAGGCGGCCATGACCGCCGCCCGCAACGACCCCCACGCGACCCGGCCGGTCCTGCCAAAGGTGATCGGCGATGAGCGCCACCATCGGATCGTGCTCCCCCACGAAGACGACTACCCGGCCTGAATCGGCTTCGGGCAGCGCCGCCGGTTCAGTCTTCCGGGAACGGCTCGAGCCCGGCGTTCCAGGGTCCGGGAGGATAGTGGTAGAGGTTCTCGAGCTCCATCTCGCGGTGGATGCGGTTGAACAGCTGGCCGGCGTTGTTGAGCGCCAGCTCCAGCTCCTCTGACGAGCGCTCCTTCAGCTTCCAGCTGAACCAGAGTTGGCGGTCGTTGATCCCGAAGTCGATCTCGCGGTCGATCGTCGTGACCCAGTCCAGGAAGCCGGGAGAGAACAGCTCCCTCAGGGCGACCGGGTCGTAGCCCTCGGGCACCGTGGCGAGGAAGTTCCGGTTGAAGTCCATCGACTCGAACTCGACCTTGCGAGACACCCGCTGGCGTACGAACTCGTCGGGGCGGGACTCGATCGACTCGACGTTGAAGGCGCCGATCACTTTCGCCAGGTCCGGCATGTGCGCCTTGGCGAGAATCGCAGTCGGCACAGTCGAGCGGCGGAACAGGCCACCCGCCTCGACTTCTTCCGCGTCGCAGCTCGCTCCCCAGAAGTCGGGGGCGAGGTTGCCGGTGAGCCGGTTGCGGCCACCTACGCAGAGCGCCACCGGTCCGCCGACCGGGTTGATGCCGCCGACCTCTTCGTACCTCACGGTGCCGGAACCCCGGTAGGACCGGACGATCTCTGCCCACTGCTGTGCTTCGCTGGCCACGTGCAGCTGAGGTTACCCGGAGAGGGCGATCAGGCCGTCGCCGAGAACCTTGGCGCCGATCACCACGAACAGGATGGTCATCAGCGTGTCGTTGTTCGCGATCAACCAGATGCGCACCGATTCGAGGGTCGACTGCGCTCGTTCCCTGGCCAGAACGTAAAAAGCGATCGTGGCGATGATGGTCGTCGATGAGAGGGCGACAAAAACCAGCATCACCGCAAGCTCCTGCCCGGAGGTCAGGTCGGCACCGGTGATCGAGACTCCGGCGGCGACCGTGAGGCCGAGATTCTTCGGATTCATGGCGCTGAGCGCCAGAGCCAGCCCGAAGGCCCTGGCGGCGCTGAAATGGTCCACCGCCTTCATCCAGGAGGGCATCGCCGGATCCTCGCCCTTCCCGGGCCGCCTCCGCCACTGCCTGACCCCGAGCGCGAGGAAAAGGACGCCGATCAGGACCGCGACGATCCCGCCGCTGTGGGAATCGGCGTCCGAACCGATGCCGAGCGCGAGGGTGAGCAGCGCAACGCCGGTGAGGCCAAGCAGCCAGCCCGCCAGGAAGGCGAGGCTGTTTCGAATGGGGGTCAGCGAGAACAGCATCAGAACCACCGCGATCTCCGGCATCGGGCTCAGGGTCACGCCGACCGCGTTGCCGAGGATCTGACCGATCGCCTCGATCACCTACCTGCCTTCCCCTCGGAATCCGACTCGCCCACCGCATCAGCATACGGCGGCCCGGTCGGCCGAGTTCCCGGGTCGGGTTGCTTCAGGGCCCCCGGCGCGGTCGGCGCAGTCGACCCCTCGTAGCGACCAGCAGCCCGATCGCAGATAGGATGACCGCGAGTCCGAAATCGAGCTTTAGGAGAACCGCCCGTGAGTCCAGCCTTGATCGTCCTGATAATCCTGGTCGTAGTCGCCCTGATCTTCGTGATCTGGTACGTCTCGACCAAGAACAGCATGATCGACCAGCGAAATCGAGTCGACGAGTCCTGGAGCGGCATCGACGTCCAGCTCAAGCGACGCCACGACCTCGTACCGAATCTGGTCGAGACGGTCAAGGGCTACGCGACCCACGAACAGAAGGTGTTCGAGAACGTGACCAAAGCCCGGGCCGACGCCATGGCGTCGCAGGGTGTGGACGAGACGGCGAAGACCGAGTCGCAGCTGACCAGGGCCATGGCCGATCTCCGGGCCGTCGCCGAGAACTACCCAGACCTCAAGGCGACCCAGAACTTCCAGCAGCTCAGCAACAACCTTTCGGAACTCGAAGACGAGATCCAGGCCTCACGGCGCATCTACAACTCCAACGTCCAGAGCTACAACACCAGG
The DNA here is from genome assembly GCA_963717235.1 of uncultured Solirubrobacterales bacterium. Lineage (GTDB taxonomy): Bacteria > Actinomycetota > Thermoleophilia > Solirubrobacterales > 70-9 > 67-14. Next base: position 957,477 of record CAVQVQ010000005.1, read on the forward strand.
ATTCAGCAGGTGCCGGCCAACTTCGTCGCCCGGCGCGGGGGCTTCACCGACAAGGAGTTCTTCGAGATCGCCGACCCGGGCGAGCGCGATACGCCTTCGGTCAGCTTCTAGGACTCAGGTTCATCCGCGGGGCGCCCGGCAGTTTCGGGCTCGGGTGCCGCGCCGGCCTCCGGGCCGTCGACGGCCCCGCCTTCGCCGGTCGGGGAGCCGGATCCGCCGAACAGCGCTGCCCACCACACTTTGGTCACCGCGGCAGCCGTCTCTTCGGCTCCGAGGTCGCCGTCGCCCAGGTTCACCTGGAAGCTGCGCTCGCTCATCAGTACCAGGCCTTCGGCCAGGACTTCGGGGTCCAGCGCAGGGTCGATCTTTCCCTGCCGCTGTAGCGAGCGGATTCGCTGCGCCGTCGTTTCCGAGACCGATTCGAGCAGGGCCATCCACAGCTCGCGCACCTCTTCGTCGTAGGTGGCGGTCTCGAAGGCGAGCCCCAGCAGGTCGGAGTTGTCGGCGTAGGTCCGGGCGACCACGTAGATGCCCTTCTCCAGGGAGCGCCGTGGGTCTTCGCCCTCGGCCCAGCACCCCCCCAGCCGCTCCCGGTGGTCGGAGATCAGGTCCTCTAGGGCCCCGAGCAGCAGCTCCTCCTTGTCACCGAAATAGACGTAGAAGGCGCTGCGGGAGACGCCGGCCGCCCGGGTCACGCCCTCGACGGTCAGATCCTTGAACGATCCCGCCACCGCCTGATCGAGGGCCGCAGAGATGAGTTCCTGCCGGGTCCGCTCGTGGCGGCGACGACGGTTGTGTCTTCGCTCGAGGGAGTTGGGCACTGACCCAGCCTAGAGAGCCGGACGGCTACTTCTTTTTCTTCTTCTTGATCTTGAACTTCACCTTGGTGATCGGCGTCGAGTTGGCCGACTCGTCGGTGGCGAAGGTCAGGCCGACGTATCGACCCGGCCTGGCGGCGAAACGCTCGTTGCGCCTGCCGAAATTGACGGTGTTGTTGCCGATGTGCGCTTCCCATTCCGCGAAGCCCTCGAACTTGCGCTTCCACTTGCCTTTTCGCTTCTTGATCAGGCGGTAGTAGTCCACGGTGATCGTGCTCTTCTCGTTGATCTCGAAGCTCATGCCCGTGCCCTTGCCCTTGTAGCCCATCGTGGTGCTCTTGAGGAAGATGCCGGTGAAGTTCGGCGGGGTCAGGTCGAAGTTGAGCGGGGGCTGGGGACCCGGATCCGAGTTCGGGTTGCCGGGATTGCCCGAAACGGTGACCGTGCCGCGAACCGAGGCATGCAGCTTGCAGACGAACGAGTAGACACCCGGCTGGTCGAAGGTGACCTCGAAGGTATCGCCGAGCGGATGGGGTTCCACCTGCCCGGGGTCCGAGTCCCACTGGGTCGCATTGGGCCTCTGGCCGGTGACCGAGTGGAGCGTGTCCGGACCGATCCAGTCCCAGGTGACCGACTCACCGAGGTCGATCTCGGCGTTCTTGGACCACTGGAAGTCGCTGATCGAGATCCGGGTGTTGTCGGCCTGGGCAGGGGCGGCCAGCGCGACCGAGAGGGCGATCGCCGCGAAAGCCGCCGCCAGCAGGGCGAGGGTCCTCTTTACTCGACCAGGTACCAACCGCTCATCCCGTCGTGGAGGTGGCTGAATACATGGCAGTGGTAGAACCAGCGCCCGGGGTTGTCTTCGGTGAAGCGGATCGCGAACGAATCACCCGGGCCGAAGGTCTTGTTGTCGACGTTGATGCCACCGGGCTCGACCCAGTTGTGGCCGTGCATGTGGAAGGTGTGGAAGTTGTCGTCCATGCCGTAGACGTGCATCTGGACGTCGTCACCGACGTTCGCCCGGTAGGTCGGGGTATTGCCGGTGAACGAGCGGCCGTTGACGCACTGGAAGTTGCTCCTCAGCCCGGTGGCGACCGGCGTGAAGCTGTGAAAGCCGATGAAGAACTCCTTGTCGGGCGGGGTCTCGCCCTGGCCGCGGATGACCAGCGAACCGAAGAGTCCCTTGTAGAGCGGGATCGGGTCGACCGGACCGTGGTCGTGATAGATCCAGGAGCCCTGGCTCTTCGCCGGGCACTCCCAGACGTAGGTGAAATCCTGGTTGGGCTGGACGAATCCGCCCGGATCGGTCCAGTAGCCCTTGTAGGCGCCGTCCATCTCGTTCGAGTAGAAGGCCCCGTGGGGATGCATGGTCACCGGGACCGGGCAGCGGTTGCGGAAGTGGACGACGAGGGTGTCGCCGACGGTCGCCTCGAGCGTCGGCCCGGGGATGGTGCCGGGGCCGAGCGGCTCTCCGAAATTGGGCGTGTACTCGCGATAGGTGAATGCGTCGAAGCTGGTCTTGCCCTTCTTTATCGCCGAGCCCAGCATCTGGTCGCGTTTGCGGCCGTTCTCATTCTTCGGGATGATGTTCCAGCGACGGGGTTCGGCTGCGATCCAGTACTCGCGACGGTTTCCGCTGACCACCGAAGCCTTGACCAGACCGGGGTTGCTTTCGGCCGCCTTGACCTTCGGCGGGACCGGAACACCACCGGCGAGTTCGACTACATCGGCCTGCTGGTCGGTGTATACCTTCTGGCCCCCGATCGTGCAGAGTAGGGCACCGCCGGCTGCGCCGAGAAAATTGCGTCGGTCCATCGGATTAAAGGCCATTCTTGCTCCTCACTTTGTGACTTCGACCCGCATGGTCATCAGGTGGTGGATCGAACAGACGAAGTTGTAGGTACCGGGGACCGTGAAGGTCCGCCTGAACTGGAAATTGACCGAGGGTGAGCTCGGGGTCGAGAAATCGATCGACTTCACGCCGGGCGGTGTCGGCTCGACCAGGTCGACGTTGTGGGCATCGGCGTTGACCGCGTTCCAGACCCAGAGAATCGACTGGCCGGTTTTGATGCTCACGATCGCCGGGCTGAAGTACTTGTCGCGGACGTCGATCGTTTCCGCGATCGGCCCATGGGAAAACGCCTTGGGTGCCGCGTACTTCTTCTTGACCCGCTTGACGCAGCGCTTGCGCTTCGCCTTGCGGTTGATCTTGCGGCAGCGCTTCAGGGCCCGCTTGCGGGCCTTGCTCCCGGTCGCCGCGGAAACGGAGCCACCCTGAATCCCGACCGCCGCCCCGACGGCCGTCGTCAGGGCCGGAGAAGCGGGAGCAGCGGCGGCACCGGCCGGAAAGGCCAGTGCCGCCATCGCCATGAGGATCAGAGGCAGTCTCCGCACGACACCGGGACTACTTGGTGACGTTGACGTTCATCGTCATCACACGTATGAAGCGAGCAGACGAAGAGTAGTGCCCGGCTTCGTGAAACTGACGCTTGAAGCTGAAACTCGGATCGGACGTGGTGGCAGGCGAGGGAATTGTAATCGCCGAGCACCCTTGAGGCCGGGCGACCTGAGCGGGACGTTATGGGCTTCGACCGAGCCGGTGATGTTTGCCCAGCTCCACTTGACCGCGTCGTTCACCTTGATGTTGAGCAGACTCGGAGCGAAGAAGTTGCTCAGGCCGACATCGACCGTCCAGGTCTTGCCCTTCGGGGCCTGGTTGGCGATCCTCTTGTACTTCTTGTTGACCTGCTGCTTGCACTTCTTCTTCTTCTTGGCCGGCTTCTTCTTGTTGCACTTCTTGAGCGCCTTCTTCTTGGCCTTCTTCTGTTTCTTGGTCAGGCCGCTGACGGTGGCGCCGGCTGATGTGTCGGCAACTGCGGCGGAGGCCGGAGCACCGGCCGCCCCCACGGCCAGTGCCACCAGTCCTACCGCCAGAATCCCCGGCAACCGCTTCTTGAGCAGTGAGTTCATTGTCTTTTCAGTCCCTTCGCTTCTTACTGGTCGTAGGGGTAGGGGTCCGGCGGGTACTCGCCACCCGGGATCGGGTACGGACCGTCGATCAGACCCTGGTGGATGGCGCAGTTGCCTGCGTTGACCGGATCAGCGCGCTGCTCCTCGTACGTGTAGCCGTCCTCGTCGGTGTACGGAGGATGGAACGTATTCGGCGCGTTGCCTGCCGGCGGGGTCGGGATATCCCAGTAGCACTCCTGGATGAACGACGGACGGGCTTCGGCGATACCGAAGATCGTGGTCATGTCCCTCCACGGCTCCTGCGGAGCGATGAACCCGAGATTCACCTGCAGCCCGGCGCTGAAGTCGAAGCTGCTGACGTCTTCCCAGCCGACCGGGGTTACCGAGTCACAGCCCGGGTAGATGGTCGAGACCGGAACGCTTCCGTTGCCGGGCGCGAAAGTCGATCCCGCGCTGTTGTCCGACCAGCAGTTGCCTCCGCCCGAGTAATCCGAGAAGAAGTCGTACTCGCCGTTCGGGTCGGTCCCGTTCAGGCCCATGTTGTTGCCGATGAACTTGTTGTTCATGTTCTTGGCATCGTCGCCGTCGTTGACGCCGAACAGCTCCGGACCGGAGTGGGTTGCGGCACCCCACTTCTCGTTGCCGAAGATGTTGTTGTTCTGGACGGTGACGCCATCGGAGCCGTAAAGCTCGATGCCGATCCCGATCGGGTTGCCGTTGCCGATGACGGTGTCAACGGTGGATCCGGTCGAGTAGTAGTTGTAGTTGTTCCAGAAGATGTCGTTGTTCTCGATGATCAGCCAGCCGGTCGGCTCGAACTTCTCGCTGTCCAGCGTGTTCGGCACGAGGCCGATGCCGTTGTTGTAGAACGCGGAATCGGTGATCTTCACGTACTTGGAGTTCGTGCCGGAGTAGCCGAGCGAGTTCTGGTGGCTCTTGATGTTCTTGACGGTCGTCCAGCTCGGGTCGGCCTGGCACGGGGGCGCATCCGGTCCACGGTTGCTCCAGTCGTAGCTGTCGCAGGGCGTCTCGCCGATGTAGAGGGTCGAGTCGCCGTGGTTCCAGCCTTCGGAGTTGAGGAACTTGCCTCCGAAGCAGTTGCGCGAGAACAGGCCGTAGGCCCTGGTGTCCGAGGAGACCAGGTTGTCCATCACGAAATCAGCGCAGACCTCGTTGTCCTCTTCGACGTTGGAAGCCCATACGAAGAACGTGTTGTTCTGGTAATTGCGGGCCCACATGTTCTCCATCTTCAGGCCGATGATGCTGCGACCTTCGATCGCGTTGTTGGCCGGGATGGTGGTGGCGTCACCGGGGAACCAGCCGGGCGTTCCTTCGACGACAGTCGAGGCGTCCTCACCTTCGAGAATGACCGCGCGGGCATTCGGGTTCGGGTTCTTGTTCGCCTTGACGCCCATGATCGTCAGGTTGTCGAAATCGAAGCGGGTGTCCTTGCCGTGGAGCAGGACGCCTTCGACGTAGGTGCCGGGCTGGACCCGCACGGTCGCCTTGCGGCCCGTGTTCTTCTGCCACTTGCCGGCAGCGTTGGCGCCGGTCTGGATCGTCCTGTACTTGCAGCCGTTCTTACAGACGTCGAAGAACTGGGCGTTGTAGTTCTTCAGCTTCTTCTGGGACTTCTTCGACTTCTTCTTGGCCTTCTTCGCCTGCTTCTTGGCCTTCTTGCACTTCTTCTGGGCCTTCTTGTTGCCCTTGGCCTTCTTCGCCTTCTTGCAAGCCTTGTTCTGCTTCTTCTTGGCCTTCTTGTAGGCCTTCTTGTCCTTCTTGGCCTTCGACTGGACCGAAGACGCCTGAGCGTCCGACCCGGTTGCGGCCATTGAAGGCGCGGCTACTACGAACGCCCCGGCCACCATGGCCGCGACTATTCCGATGACTGCTGCAAGACGCTGAAGCATTTCTCTCCTCTGACGTTTGACGGAAAGGCCCGCCCCTCTCCCAATGAGACGGATCCGGCCAACACTGTGGAAACTCTAACCCAAAGAAAGAATAAAGGTTTCGGTTCGGCCCCAAGATTTTCCCTGTCAGGCCGGGTTCGGACCCCGGCGCGGGATCGAATCCCCCGGGCGGTCCGGGAATAACCGGTCAGATGTATGGCAAATGGACCGGATCCTCTACACTTGCCGCGTGGCGAAGCACGACTACGACTGGGTGATCGTCGGATCCGGATTCGGCGGCAGCGTCTCTGCCCTGCGGCTCGCGGAGAAGGGTTACCGCGTCGCCGTGATCGAGGTCGGCAGCCGCTTCGCCGACAAGGATTTCGCCAAGAGCGCCTGGAACATGAAGCGCTACTTCTGGATGCCGAAGATCGGCCTGCGGGGGATCTTCAGGATGACGATGTTCAAGGACGTGATGGTGGTATCGGGCAGCGGAGTCGGAGGTGGCAGCCTCGGATACGCCAATACCCTCTACCGGCCGCGACCCGCCTTCTACAAGGATTCCCAATGGGGCGAGCTTGCTGACTGGGAAGTCGAACTCGGCCCCCACTACGTCACCGCCGAAAGAATGCTGGGCGTAACCCTGTACCGGGACGAAGGACCTGCCGATCAGCTGCTCCACCAGTACGCGGCCGAGACCGGCGCCGACGACACCTACGCCAACACCCAGGTCGGTGTGCACTTCGGCGAGCCCGACGTGACTGTCCCCGACCCCTACTTCGGCGGCGAAGGCCCGGACCGGACCGGCTGCAACAAGTGCGGGTCCTGCATGGTCGGCTGCCGCTACGGCGCCAAGAATACGCTGGTCAAGAACTACCTCTACTTCGCCGAGAAGCTCGGGGTTGAGGTCAAGCCGGGACGCAAGGTTTCCGAGATCCGACCGCTCGGTGCCGAGGACGGCAGCGACGGCTACAGGCTCTTCACCGAACGCTCCGGTTCGATCCTGCGCAAGCAGAAGTCGGAGATAACGGCCGGGGGCGTGATCGTTTCGGCCGGTGCGGTCGGCTCGAACAGCCTGCTGGCCAACTGCCGGCATTCCGGTGCCCTGCCGCGCCTCTCCGACCGGGTCGGCTACGTCGTCCGAACCAATTCCGAGTCGATCCAGGCCGTGACGGCACCGGACGACTCCCGGGACTTCAGCCGCTCGGTCGCCATCACATCGAGCATCTACCCGGATCCGGATACCCACATCGAAGTCGTGACCTACGGCAAGGCCGGCGACCTGATGAGTCGGCTCTTCACTCTGATGACCGGGAACGGAACCCGGGCGTCCCGGCCGCTCAAGTGGATCGGGGCGATGGCCAAGCACCCGCTCCAGACAGCCAGGCTGATATTCCCGAGGCGCTGGTCACAGCGCACGGTGATCCTGCTCGTGATGCAGTCGCTCGACTCTGCGATGCGCCTCAAGCCGGTACGCCGCAAGTTCAGCCGGGGGGTGCGGCTGCAGACGGAGCAGGATCCGCTGCGGCCCAACCCGACCTTCATCCAGGCGGCCGAAGACGTGACCAAGTGGTTCGCCGAGCAGACCGGCGGAGTGCCCCAGTCCAGCCTGATGGAGGCGACGCTGAACATCCCGACCACCGCCCACATCCTCGGCGGGGCCGTGGTCGGCGCCGGTCCGGAGACCGGCGTCATCGACGCCGACAACCGGGTCTATGGCTACGAGAACCTGATGGTCTGCGACGGTTCGGCCGTTCCGGCCAACCCGGGCGTGAACCCGAGCCTGACGATCACCGCGATGACCGAGCGGGCGATGAGCAAGATCCCGATGGCCGAAGGCGTCCAGGAACCGCTCCACCTGCCGGACGAGGCTCGCGGAGCCCGCACGACCGACAGCCTCGCGTCGACGCAGCCGGCCGGATCGGCCGAAGCCGAACCCGCCTTCAGTTCGGCAGACTAGGCGGAGTCTCCGGCGGCGGCCTCGGAGGCCCTGAGCCGCTCGACGCCTTCGGTCAGCTCACGCAGACCGATCGCTCCTTCGACCCGCTCCTTGATCTTTCCGTCGCTGCCGATGTAGAAGACCCACGGTTCCGTCTGGAGGCCGAATGCCGACATCTGGGGCCTCACGCCCTTCGAGGGGTCGTTCTCGTTGAAGACCTCCATGTGGAGGAACTGGATGTCGTCGCCGGTCTCGGCCTTCACCTGCTCGGTCACGTCGACCGCGGGTCCGCAGACGCGCGACTGGCAGAAAGCGGGCGTGGCAAAGAGCAGCACGGTCGGCTTCTCGCCGACGACATCCTTGAAGTCGACGTCGTGCATGCTCGACGGAGGCTGGCGGGTGTCGATCTTGGAAAGGTCACCGCCGACCGAAGCCGCGGTCGGTGTGCTGATGCGCGGCGCCTTGTCGCCGACCGAAGCGACTCCCGGGAACTGGGCGACGGTCGGGCTGGGGATCCGCGAGGACTCGAAGCCGTCCTCGGTCTTGAGTACCGCCACGGCGAACCACGGTCCCGCCCGGTTGAACTCGACTTCGTCGACGACGTAGTAACTGCGCGCCTCGCCCGGTGCCTCGCTGCCCTTGGAGGTGAAGGCCGGCTTCGTCTCGAGCGACTCGACCTTGGCCGGCAAGGGTCCTTCGACCGGTGACTGCGGCGACTTCGCGAAGTAGAGCGCCACTTCGGCGTCATCGACCTGGGTCTGGTCGACCTCGAACACTCCGAAGGGGTACCGGTTGGTGCCGACCTCGAAGACACTGGCCGCCGGCGCCACGACCAGCTCGGTCGGGTTGCCTTCGTTGAAGACCTCCTCGATCGACTTGCCTTCGGCCGAGGGGAAGTCGGCGGCGGCGGGGGCGGACCGGGCCGCCTCGTCGCCGCCGGAATCGGAACCGCATGCGGCCAGACCGAGACCCAGTGCGACCGCCACCGCGATCGCCGCCGGAAGGCGAAGGCCGCGCCTGCCGGCCGGGACGTTCGCGCAGCGATCCGAGCCCGTGGCCGGGTCCGATCGCTTCCAGGTCCAGTGGAGTCGGCGCAAAAGCATGGCGGCGGAGGCTACCGGAGCGTCCCTTCCGGAAACTAAACGGGCGGCCCTCGGCGGGCCGCCCGTTTCACTTCCCGGTTGGTGCAGGCTCAGCCCCTGGCGGCGGCGAAGCGCTCGGCTACGAGATCCCAGTTGACCACGTTCCAGAAAGCGTCCAGGTAATCCGGACGCTTGTTCTGGTAGTTCAGGTAGTAGGCGTGCTCCCAGACGTCGGCGCCGAGCAGGGCGGTCTTGCCGTCGGAAACGGGAGAGTCCTGGTTCGGCGTCGATACGACCGCGAGTCCGCTGCCGTCGTGGACCAGCCAGACCCAGCCCGAGCCGAACTGGCCGATGCCGCCGGCCTTGAACTTCTCCTTGAAATCGTCGAAAGAGCCGAAGGCCGCGTCGATCGCCTCGGCGAGCTCACCGGAAGGCGAGCCGCCGCCGTCGGGGCTCATCATCTGCCAGAAGAGCGAGTGGTTGTAGTGGCCGCCCGCGTTGTTGCGGACCGGACCCTGCTTGTCGGCCGGGAGAGAGTCGAGGCTCCCCAGGATGTCTTCGACGTCGCTGTCTGCCCATTCGGTTCCTTCGAGGGCGGCGTTCGCCTTGTCGACGTAGGCCTGATGGTGTTTGTCGTGATGGATACGCATCGTCGCCTCGTCGATGTGGGGCTCGAGGGCGTCGTATGCGTAGGGAAGATCGGGTACTTCGAAAGCCATTTGGAACTCCTTGTTGGGGACTGGGTGCTTACCCGCAGCCTAACGATCCTCAAACCCCGGGTCTCGATCCCGATCTCGCCCGCTCCCCTTCTGGATCCGCAGGCGGACCGGGCTGGCGCAGCGCCGGCTGTGGCCGGCCGGTGACCGGGGCCACGGAGCCGCGGGGAGGTCGCCCGGGCCGCAGGACCACAGCCGAGACCAGGGCGCTCAGGCCGAGGATCCCGATGCTCGACAGGATCATCGTGTGGTACCCGGCCATGAAGGCATCCCGCGCGCCGGCGATCAGCGGTTCGGCCATCGTGCTCGGCATCGTCTGGGCGATGTCGACGGCCCGGCTCAGGGACTCGCGGGCGTTGTCGATTCCGATCGAACTCACGCCTTCGATCGGACCGATGCTGGCGCTGTAGCCGACCGCGAGGATCGATCCGAGGATCGCCACGCCGAAGCCACTCCCGAGTTCATAGGCCGTTTCTTCGATCGCCGCGGCGCCGCCGGCTTCGTCGGCCGGAACCGAGGAGATGATGGTGTCGTTGGCCGCGACCAGGGCGACCTCGAGCGCGAAGCCGATCAGAATGAACGAAGGCCACAGCAGGATGTACTGGTCGCTGACCCCGAGGGCGAGCATCGGCAGGAGTCCGACGGTCGTCCCGGCGAGGCCGAATACGATCGTCCTCCTGGTACCGAAACGCCCCAGCACCCGCGCAGCCAGCAGCCCTCCGGCAAGCGTCGCCAGCATCAACGGCAGCAGGCGGACCGCCGCCGCCAGTGGCTCGAGCCCGAGCACGAGCTGCAGGTACTGCGCCCCGAAGAACTCGATCCCGACCAGCCCGAACATCGCCAGGAAGACGCAGCCCACCGCTACCGAGAAGTCTCGATTGGCGAACAGGCGAACGTTGAGGATCGGGTGTTCGCGGCGCAGTTGTCCGCGTACGAAGAACAGGATCGAGACCGCGCCCAACGTGGCCGCGCCGACCGCCACCGGCTCCAGGAATCCGTAGCGCGCACCCTCCTTGAAGCCATAGGCGATGCCGAGGATGCCGACCGCGGCGAGAAGCACCGCCGGTGTATCCCACGGCGGCGGTTGCTCCGCGCGGCTGACCGGAACGAGCCTCAGGGCGAACGGAGTCACCAGCAGCAGAATCGGCACGTTGATCAGGAAGACCGACCCCCACCACCAGTGCTCGACCAGAAAGCCGCCGAGCAGGGGCCCGAGGGCTGCTCCACCGGCACTGGTCGCACTCCATATTCCGACCGCCCGAACCCGCTCGCCACGATCGCGGAAGACATCGCGGATGATCGACATGGTCGGCGGCAGGATCATCGCCCCCCCGACGCCGAGCATGGCGCGGGCGGCAATCAGCAGCTCGGCCGTAGGGGCGAAGGCGGCCGCCAGCGAAGCAACGCCGAATACGGCGAAGCCGGCGAACAGCAGCGACCTGCGTCCGAGGCGGTCGCCGGCGACCCCCGAAGCCAGCAACAGCGGCGCCGCGACCAGCGGGTAGATGTCGATGATCCAGAGCAGCTGGATCGCGGTCGGATCGAGGTCGGCCGATATCGCCGGCGCGGCGACATGGAGAACGGTGACGTCGATGACGACGACCAGCAGTGAAGCGCAGAGCACCGCGAGGATCGCCCAGCGGTCGGGGTGTGAAGGGCGGGTCTCGACCACGGTCATCCCTCCGGTCTGGCGAGCACGCCCTCGATCACCGCTGTGCGGACGAGGCGCGGCACCTCCCGGGGTCCGGCATGGCCGTCGTCGACCAGGTACCAGGCGGACATGATCTGGCCGCCGAGCGAGTAAGCCAGCCAGCGCGGAGGCAGGTCGGGGCGGAAGATCCCCTCTGCCTGACCCCTGGCGAAGAAGCGGTCCAGACGGGCGTCCTGCTTCTCCATTCCCCGCTGGAACTCAGGCACCGATTCAAGTTCGGGCTTCGCGATCAGCATCCAGTAGGACTGGGCGATCGGGTACGAGTCCTCGACCAGCCGGTCGAAGGCCTCGAGCACCGGAGCCGAGTCGATTCCGGATTCATCGAAGACCCGGTCGCACTGGGCCAGCAGCCAGCCGTAGACGGTCGCTACGAGGTCCTCCCGGCTGCCGAAGACCCGGTGCAGAGTCGCCCGGCTCACATCCGCGGCGGCGGCGATCTCCCCGGTGGAGGCACCGTGGTTCGCACTCAGCGCATTGGCGACCTGCTGCAGCAGCTCGGCCCGTTCTTCGTTGATTTCAGCGAAATCCATACGGTCACTATCGTATCAGATAAGACATTTTTGTCTCACCGCGCACGCCCCCTCTCGTCCTCCCGCTTGCCGGCCCGTTCTGGCCACGGTCTTAGTCGAGTGGCGCGCAAGACCGTGGCCAGAGGCGTTGTTCGACCCAGTCAGGGGGCCAGTTGCCCGGGGAGCCCGAGGGCAATTGGTCGGGGAGCCGGGCGGCCCGGCGAGCATCAGCCGGCGAGGCAGCGAGTCTCAGCCGCAGCGTCCGCGGGAGCCCGAGTCGGCCGGCGAAGCCGGCCGACGAGCGTCAACCCGAAGTTGGCGAGAACCGGTCGTCCAAACCACGCGGGTGGTTCCCGGGAGCCGTCCGCCCCCTCAGCCCGAAAAAAGAAAGGCGCCCCGGAGGGCGCCTTTCGACACATCGCGGACAGGACCAGGTCCTATCCACATCGGGGCGCCCGGATTCGAACCGGGGGCCTCACCGACCCGAACGGTGCGCGCTACCAGGCTGCGCCACGCCCCGAGAGAAAAGCAGCCTAGCGAACCTCGGGTCACCGGATCCCGGCGGTCACCGCCCGGGACCGGCGACAGCGGGCCAAAGGTCCGCGCTGCTGCATGGAGGCCCCTGGGTAGCGGACAGGGCGCCGGTACTACCGGACCTGCTCGATGGCAGCCCGGATCTGGTCGAGGCCGGGAGTGTCCTGAAGGATCTCCGTCCCCCCGGGTCCGGTGACCACGACCGCCGGCTCCGCCCTCAGCTCGAGGTCGATCGCCAGCTTGTCCTGTTCCTCGAGGCGCATCATCACTTCGCTGTCGGGCTCGAGGCCACGTTCGTAGTCGGTGTTCCAGACGGCCATGTCGATGCCGTCGATCGACTCGGCCAGATCGGCGAGGAACTCGTCATCTATGCCCACCTCACGGGCCAGGTCGAGGTTTCGAACGACCAGGTAGGCGTAGTTCCAGGCATAGTCCTGTTCGGCGGCGGCCTCGATGCCGAAGAAGCTGAGCTCGGTCGGGTTCCGGGTCAGCGACCGGTTGCGCAGCAGCAGCTGGACGTCACCGTCCCTGACCGGCCCATCGGTCAGAGCCGGGATCACCTCGGTGAACCAGTCGACGAATCCGGCCGCCTGTACGTCGGTGAATACCTGGACCTGAACCGGAGCATTGCCCGAACCGAGACGGTCCTCCAGCTGAAAGGCACCTCCGAAAATGCGCTGGGCGTCGTCGACCCCTTCAACCCCGCGGAACTCGTTGCCCGGCTCCCGCGTCGACATGCCGACGATCGCGATCGCCAGCGCAATGCCACCGACCAGAAGCAGCGTGAGTACGCGGAAGCGTCCGGGCCGGCGGCCGGCCGCGCTCGAGTCGCCGTCTTCCGGACTCAACCGGCTACCGACTTGTAATACCGGACGGCGAGTCCGGTAAGCAGGGTGCGGAAGGTGTCCTCGAGGCCCATACCCTCCTCCTGCGAGTAGCGCCTCAGTCCGCGGTCCTCGATGCTCACGCTTCGCTCGATCACTTCGTCGACGAGTTCCGGGTTGGTGTCGGAGAAGTAGGCGCCCATCGAATAGAGGTCGGTATCCATCAGCGACTCGATGAAGGAGTCGCCGCCGGCATCGCCGCTGATTGATCGCTCTGGCTGGGTCACACTGGACATCTTAAGGGCAGCGGGACCGCGGCCGATATCCTGACCATGTGGCCAGCCGCGACCAGATCGTCGAATTCTGCGACGAATTGCTCGATTCGAAGTCCTTCGCCGACTACGGTCCCAACGGTCTGCAGGTGCCGGGAAGCGCCGAAGTCACCTCGATCGCCACGACCGTCTCGGCCCACCTCGAGTCGATCGAGGCCGCCGTGGCGGCCGGCGCACAGATGCTGATCGCCCACCACGGACTCTTCTGGGATTTCCACGGTCGCAGCCTCACCGGGCAGATGGCCGCACGGCTCAAGGCGGCCTTCGCGGGCGACCTCTCGATCGCGGGCTACCACCTGCCGCTCGACGCCCACCCCGAGATCGGCAACAACGTCCTGCTTTGCGATCAGCTCGGCTTCACCCCCGAACCGGCGGCGATCGGCGTCGTCAAAGGCCGGGGAATCGGCGCCGTCGGCCGCCGGTCCGACCCGGTTTCGGTATCCGAGCTCAGCGCAGCCGTCGGGGACAGGCTCGGCCGGTCACCGCTGGTATTCGCCGAAGGCCCGGAGCAGATCCGTTCGATCGGGATCGTCTCCGGATCGGCGTCATCGGAGATCCACACCGCGGTCGAAATGGGACTGGACGCCTTCCTGACCGGAGAGCCGTCGGAGCACGTGATGGCTGACGCGCGGGAAGGAAAGATCAACTTCATCGCCGCCGGGCACTACGCAACCGAGGTATGTGGCATCGAGAAACTCGGGGAAACGCTGGCCGAGCAGTTCAACCTTGAACACGCCTTTATAAAAGTCCCTAACCCGATCTGATATCAAAGTCTTCCCGCTGCCCGAGAGAGGAAATCGATTTTGCCCGAATCTGCGTCCAAAAAGTCAGTAACGCTTGCCGACCTGCTTCCGCGTGCCGCCGAAACCTACGGCAACGACGGGGCCTTCCTGTTCAAGAATGACCACGACACCTGGGAGAACGTCAGTTTCAACGAAGTCCTCTCCAGGGTCGAGAAGCTGACCCTCGGCCTGATCGATCTCGGCGTCAAGCCGGGCGACCGGGTCTCGATCCTCGGCAGCACCCGGATCGAGTGGACCCTGTTCGACTTTGCCGTGATGTCGGCCGGTGCCGTCGTTGCGCCGATCTACCAGACCAACTCGCCGGTCGAGTGCCAGTACGTGATCGACCACTCCGGAGCCCGCTTCGTCGTCGTCGAAGACGAAGCCCAGCTCGAGAAGATCCGCGAGGTCAGGGATGACCTGCCGAACCTCGAAACGACGATCATCATGATCGGCGACGCGGAAGACGCAGTCTCGATGGATGAGCTGATGGAACGCGGTGGTGACGGCGACCCGGAGGCCTTCCGCAAGAGCTACGAGAGCGTCACTCCGGACGACATCTGCAAGATCATCTACACCTCGGGCACCACCGGTCCGCCCAAGGGGTGCGTCATCTCCCACGGCAACTACCGGGCGATGCTCGACATGGCCGAAGAGGTCGACATCCTCGGCCCCGGCGAGACGACCTTCCTCTTCCTGCCGCTGGCCCACGTATTCGCACTGCTGATCCAGTACGGCGCCCTGGACGTCGGCGGTCGGCTCGCCTTCTGGGAGCGCGACCAGCTGAAGATCGTGCCGAGCCTCTCCGAGATCAAGCCGGAGAACTTCCCCTCGGTCCCGCGGATCTTCGAGAAGGTCCACGACACGGCGATCGCGACCTCCGCCGGAGACGGCGGCCTCAAGGCCGTGATCTTCAACTGGGCGATCGGCGTCGGCAAGAAGGTCAACGATCTCAAGGACCAGGGCAAGGAGCCGGGCTTCCTGCTCGAAAAGCAGCACGGCCTCGCCGACAAGCTCGTCTTCAGCAAGATCCGCGACATCTTCGGCGGCAACCTCAAGCTGGCGCTTACCGGAGCGGCCCCGATCGATCCCGAGATCATCAGGTTCTTCCACGCAGCCGGGGTCCCCGTGCTCGAGGCGTGGGGCATGACCGAGACCTCCACCGGAGGTACCGCCAACCTGCCCGGGGCCTCCAAGGTCGGAACGGTCGGACGGGCCCTTCCGGGTGTCGATGTGAAGATCGCCGACGACGGCGAACTCCTGGTTCGTGGTCCGAACATCTTCCAGGGCTACTACAACAACCAGGAGGCGACCGACGAGACGATCATCGACGGCTGGCTCCATACCGGAGACCTGGCCTCGATCGACGACGAAGGCTACGTCAGCATCACCGGCCGCAAGAAGGAGATCATCATCACCGCCGGTGGCAAGAACATCACGCCGGTCAACATCGAAGCCCTGGTCAAGCGCCACCCGCTCGTTTCCCAGTGCGTGGTCGTCGGTGACCGCAAGCCGTACCTGGTCGCCCTGATCACCCTCGACGAGGAAGCGCTGAGCCGCTTCGCCGCCGAGCAGGGCACGCTGGATGAATCCTCGGCCATGTCGGACAGCCCGGTCGTGCGCGAGGAGCTCGAGAAGCACATCGAAGAGGTCAACAGCCACTTCGCCAGCGTCGAGCAGGTCAAGCGGTTCCAGATCCTGCCGGCCGACCTCAGCCAGGAGGGTGGCGAGCTCACCCCGACCCTGAAGCTGAAGCGTCCGGTGATCTCCTCCAAGTACGAGCAGGAGATCGAAGACCTCTACGCCGGCTGAGCCGACGGCGGCACGCGGATCCTCCGTGTGCCGCCCCGGTTCACCCGGGGTCGCGGGCAGCCGGTCCCGGCGATCAGATGCAGCCGCTCAGGAAGAGCCGGTCTGACGGAGCAGCGAACCTGTGGTCTGATCGAAGATCCGCCGCCAGACAGAGCTTTCGCTGGTTTCCTGCTCCCTGACCCGGCGGATGACCCGCTTGAGGCGGGTTGCCGAGATTTCGATCCCGTGCTGTTCGCAGACTTCCTTGAGAGCGGAGTAGTCGTCGGCCAGCCTTGCCGTGACCGTCTCGAAGCCATGGCTGGCGATGTCGATACGGCGTGAGTAGTTCATGATCGAGGTCCCGAACATGAGATCGTCGTCGAGCTCGGGCTCGAACAGGACGATGTCGACGCCGGGGTATTTCTCGTTCCAGAAGTCGACCACTCCGTGGAGCCTCTGGTGCAGCAGCAGCCGGAAGGTCTGGTTGGCGATGGCCGGCACGCCCATGTCGGCGATCCGGCGGACCTCGCTGCCGGAGACCGTGGGCAGGTCGCTGTCGCGGTCGTTCAGGTAAGGGACGATCGGGTTGATCACGACGATGAACTTGGCGCCCCGGTCTACCGCGACATCCACGTTGGTGGTCGAATAGATGCCACCGTCGATCAGGGTCCGACCGTTGACCTCCACTGGTTCGTAGACAATCGGCAGGGCTGTCGAGCACTCGACCGCCTTCGAAACCGGTACGTCGGACCAGTCGCTGTCGGCGTCGCCGAGCACGATGCGCTCACCGCTGTCGAGGTCGGTCGCGGTCAGGAACAGGTCTCTCTCCAGGGCGTCGAACGAGTCGTTGATGCCCTGTTTGGCGAGGGCCTCCCGTACGTAGCCACCGAGGCCGGCGTTCGAGTAGAGACCACGGGGCAGGTGTTCGGCAAAGGCGTATCCGATGTCGATCGCCGAGATGTCGCGGAACTGGGGAAGCAGGCTCTTGACCATCGAGGCCATGTGGAGCGGGAGCGTGACCGCCTTGCGCACGTATTCCGAGGCGTTCGGCCGCAACATTACGTCCTGGCTGAGCCGGTCGATCGGGGAGCCCTCTTCGTCGGTCAGTACCCGGATCATCTCATCCGGTGTGACGCCGGCCGCCAGCATGCTGCCGATGAAGGAACCGGCGCTGGTGCCGACGTACATGTCGAAGTCGTTGACCGTCGAGTTGACCGCGAGCAGATCGAGCGCGCGCAGGGCACCGATCTCGTAGACGCCACCGGTGAATCCACCACCCCCGAGCACGAGAGCAGTCTTCGAAGGACGCTTTCGGCTTCCCGCCTGACGCCGCTTCGAGGATGCGTCGATGTTGACGACCTTCCCCATCGGAGAGGGATTATCGCACCAACAGGCTCGATCTGCCTTCAACCGGCTGAACTGCCGCTACTCTGGCCTGGTTCACTGTTTATGACACCGATGCGTACGACCCTGATCACCGCTGCGTCCATCCTGGCGCTGCTCACTATTTCCGGCCCGGCCTCCGCCTCACAGCCACTCCCGCTGCCGAATCCCGACCGTCCGGCGGCCACTCCCGTAATCGGCCCGACGGCGATCACCAGCGCGAATCCAACCTGCCCTTCGATGCGAAAGGCGGTCAGAACCGGCAACGGCCGCGCCTCGCTCATGGTCAAGAACCTCGGGAACGGAAAGCGGGTCTGTTCGCTGAACCCGAAGGCGAAGCGTTCGCTCGCCTCGAATACGAAGATCTTCACCACGGCGACCGCCCTCGGCAGGCTCGGCTCCGGGAATACGATGATCACCAAGGTCTTCGCCCGCGGCACAATCCGCGGCGGGGTCCTGAAGGGCGACCTCTACCTGCGCGGCGACGGTGACCCGAGCCTGGGCACTCCGGCTTTCCTCAGCTCCTACCTGGCCGGAGCCGGCTCGAGCGTCGACCGGCTTGCGGCCCTGGTCAAGAGGAGCGGGATACGTCGCGTAACCGGCAGGCTCTACGGAGACGCCACCGTCTTCGACACCCTTCGCGGCGTGGCCGACTCCGGCTTTGCGACCAGCCCCTACATCGGCCCACTCTCGGGACTCTCGATCAATGCCGGCTATACGAACGCGAGCTTCAGCCGCTTCAGCTCAGACCCGGCGAAGCTGGCGGCCAAGTCGCTGGTGCGCAGCCTGCGCAAGCAGGGAGTCGGTATCCGCACCGGGATCGGGCTGAGAAAGACACCCCCCGGTGAAGGGCGACAACTGGTCGCGAGACTTCCTTCCCCGGACATGGCGTGGATGTCGCGGGTCACGAACGTCAACTCGAACAACTTCTTCGCCGAGATGCTGCTCAAGCACATCGGCGCCGAGACACGCAAAGCCGGCACGACCGCGGCCGGAGCGGCCACGGTCAGGCGGTATATGAAGACGAATTTCGACGCCGTGGTGAGACCGGTAGACGGCTCCGGGCTGACCATCGGAAACCGCTCCTCCGCCGGCGACATCACCAAGGTTCTGAACCGCATCCGGGGCCGGAAGTTCGGCCGGGACTTCTTCGACTCGCTGGCGGTGGCCGGCCGCAGCGGCACTCTGGCCGAGCGCATGCGAGGGTCGGAGGCCGAGGGCCGCTGCCATGCCAAGACCGGCACTCTGACCGGCGTGAGCGCCCTTTCCGGCTACTGCTACAACCGTTCCGGGCGAAAGTACGCCTTCTCGATCCTGATGAACAACGTCTTCGATTCGACCGCCGCCCGGGCCGCACAGGACCGCATCGCCGCGATCATCGCCCGGCTCTAGACCCCCAGCGGTACAGGAGGCTTCAGCCTTGCGGGTCTGCGGCAGACGAGTCGTCGAGCAGCTCTCCGAAGCCCTCCCGGTCAAGCACCGTGACACCGAGCCGCTCGGCCTTTTCGAGTTTCGAGCCGGCGCTTTCGCCGGCGACCACGAAATCGGTCTTCTTCGAGACCGAACCAGTCACCTTGCCCCCCGCCCGCTTGACCATCTCCGCCGCCTGGTCGCGAGTCAGATCCGGAAGCGTCCCGGTCAGCACCACTGTCTTGCCGGTGAGCGGGCCTTCGGCGGGCCGTCGGTCCTCTTCCGACAGGGCCATGTTGAGACCCTCTTCCCGCAGGCGCTCGATGATCCGCCAGGTCCGCTCCTCGGCAAGCGACTCGCTGATCTGACGGGCCATGATCGGCCCGACGCCTTCGGTCTGCTCGATCCGCTCCGGGTCGGCAGCCCGCAACTCCCCGATCTCCCCGAACTCGCCGGCCAGCGCCTCGGCAGTGACGGCCCCGACCCCGGGCAGTCCGATCGCGAACAGCACGCGGGGGAACGGAACCGACCGTGAGCGGTCGATCTCGGCGATCAGGTTCGCCGAAGAGGTCGCGCCCATCCGGTCGAGGGCCTCGAGCTGTTCGCTTCGCAGCGAGTAGATGTCGGCCACGTCGGAGATCAGGCCCTCTTCGAGGAAGCGCATCACCTGCTTTTCGCCGAGGCCCTCGATGTCCATAGCTCCGCGCGAGACGAAGTGCTTGATGTGCTGGAAGATCTGCCCCGGACAGCCGGTCCGGTTGGGGCAGGTCGAGAAAACCGAATCCTCCGGTTTGACCACCGCCGTACCGCAGGCAGGACAGTTCTCCGGAGGCCGTGGTCGCACGGTCCCCTCCGGGCGTTTCTGGACGAGTGCCGAGACCACCTGGGGGATGACGTCGCCGGCCCGCAGGACCACGACCTCGTCGCCGGCCCGGACGTCCTTTCGCTCGAGGTCCTCTTCGTTGTGCAGCGTGGCAGTCGAGACGGTGACCCCTCCCACCCTCACAGGCTCCAGCATGGCCCAGGGCACCAGGTGGCCGGTCCGGCCGACGTTCCACTCGACCTCCTTGAGCAGTGTCGTGGCCGTGGTCGGCGGGAACTTCCAGGCGATCGACCAGCGGGGCTCCCTCCCTGCCACGCCCAGTTCCCCCCAGAGGCCGAGCCGGTCGACCTTGATCACGACCCCGTCGATCTCGAAGTCGAGGTCCTCACGGCGGTCCAGCCACCACCGGCAGCGATCGAGGACCTCTTCGATGCTCTCGTGAGTGGCGGTATCCGGATTGGTCGGGAAGCCATGGGCGGCCAGCCAATCGACCTCCTCGGAGTGGGTCTCGAACCCGGAGCCGTCGGTCAGTCCGATCCCGTAGGCCCAGACCGCCAGCGGGCGCTCAGCCGCGGCGGCAGGGTCGATCTGGCGGATCGAACCCGCCGCAGAGTTACGCGGGTTCGCGAACGCCGGCAGACCGGCCTCGGTCCGGCGCCGGTTGAGTTCGGCGAAATCCGGGATCGGCAGGTAGACCTCGCCACGGACCTCGATCAGGGGCGGCGCTCCCTCGATCCGTTTCGGCAGGGCCTCGATCGTCTCGATGTTGCGGGTCACGTCCTCGCCGACCCGACCGTCCCCCCTGGTCGCACCGCGGACCAGCCGGCCGTCTTCATAGGTCAGTGAAATCGCAAGGCCGTCGATCTTGGGTTCGGTCACCCAGGTGATCTGCCCGGGATCGACGTCGGCCTTCTCGAGCCGGCTGCGGATCCGCTTCTCCCAGGCCAGCAGTTCCTCGGGGCTGCGGGCGTTCGCCAGGGAGAGCATCGGCACCTCGTGCTCGACCGGCGCGAAGGCCTCGCTCGGCGGCGCTCCCACCCGCTGGGTGGGAGAGTCGCCGGTCACCAGTTCCGGGTACTCGGCCTCCAGCTCCTGAAGCTCGGCGAAAAGAGCGTCGTACTGTTCGTCGGAGATTTCCGGGTCGTCCTTCGAGTGGTAGAGATCGATGTGCCGGTTGATCTCTTCCCGCAGCCGGGCGACCCTCTTTTCGACCGGCTCCCCCACTGCACCTCAGCCCGTGGCGAGTCCGAGCACACGCTCGAAGTCGCGCTGGCGCATCCCGTCGATGCCGACGTGGTGGGTCAGGTCGAGGTGAAGCGGTGTCACCGCGATCCGCTGCCGGGCGATCGCACCGATGTCGGTGCCGGGTTCGTCGTCGAGCCCCGGTTCGTAGCCGTAGATCCGGTAGCGCCGGCGACCGTCATCCTCGTCGGTCTCGACCTCGCGCAGCTCGTCCTTGTAGAGCCGACGGCCGAGCCTGGTCACGTCGACCCCCTCGGGATCGGTGCCGGGGACGTTGATGTTGAGCAGGGTTCCTTCGGGCAGGGGGTGGTCGAACAGTTCCCTGACGGTCTGGGCCGTGAACCTGGCCGCCACCCCGAAGTCGTAGTGCCGCTGGGGCATGTAGCCCATTTCCTGCTCGGTCGACTGCTGGGAGACGGCGATCGCCGGGATCCCCAGGATCACCCCTTCCAGAGCGGCGGCCACGGTTCCGGAATAGGTGACGTCGTCGCCGAGGTTCACACCATGGTTGATCCCGGAGACGATCAGGTCCGGTTTGTCACCGACCAGCCCGACGTCGGCGAAGCGAACACAGTCGACCGGGGTGCCGTCGGTGGCATGACCGAGGTCGCCGTCCTCGAAGTTGACTTCCTGGACCGAGAGCGGTGAGCGCACGGTGATGCTGCGGGCCGAGGCGCTGCGGTTCGAATCCGGAGCGATCACGTCGAGCTGGACGCCATCGATCCCCCGGAGCTCCCGGCGGAGCTCCTGAAGCCCGCGGGCACCGATTCCGTCGTCATTGGTCAGCAGGATGCGCATAAGGAGGAGGATAGGCGAGTCGGTCGGCGACGGCTTGTGGCCGGGAGCGGCTGAGCCTCAGTACTCGACCGAGACCAGGTACAGCCCCTGTGGCGGGGCGGTCATCCCGGCTTCGGGCCTTTCGGCACCCTCGAGCAGGCGCTGGAACTCGCCGAACGTCCGGCTGCCGTCGGCCACCTGGACCATGGTCCCGACCAGGATTCGGACCATGCTGCGCATGAACGAATCGCCGGTGACCCAGAACTGAAGGAAGGCCGAGTCGCCACGGTCGGAGGGCATGGGGTGCTCGCCCGGGCCGGGCTGCGGGAAAACGGGCGCGACCAGACCGGATTCAGTGATCCAGTCAGCGCGGTGGATCTTCCGCACGAATCGCGTGTGGTAGGTGTCGGTCGGGGTGAAGGCGGTGAAGTCGTGCTCGCCGACGATCGCGGCAGCACACCGGTCGAGCAGGCCCCGGTCGATCGAGCGGGAGATCCACCAGGCCCGGTCCCGCGAGAAAGGGCTGTCGGGCCGGCGCAGCAGCAGCCGGTAGCAGTAAGTGCGCGAGCGGGCGGAACGGCGCGCGTCGAAACCGGGTGGAGCCTGGGCGACGGAGCGGATCGCGATCGCCGGCGAAGTCAGTCCGTTGAGGCTCCTCAGAATCGTATCCGGCACTTTGCCGTCGTACTCGAAGCTCGCCACCTGGCCGAGCGCGTGGACTCCCGCGTCGGTCCGGCCGGCGACCGTCAGGCTGATCCGGTCCAGCCGCAGCGCGATCGCGAGCGCCCGCTCGATCTCCGCCTGTACCGACGGGCCGTTGTCCTGCGTGGCCCAGCCCTTGAAGGGCGTGCCGTCGTACTCGATGTCAAGTCGCCAGGTCACGCGGCAGGCAAAGGTATCCGCGATCGGCCGCGGGACGCGTCCCGGCCGGCCCCGGTCGGGGTCAGACGCTCAGCGCGGCCACCAGGGCTTGATCAGTTTGAGGTAGGAGCGGTTGCGCTTGCCCCAGGCCTGGGCTTCGATCATCACCCAGCCGCGGGCACTGCGCTTGGCTTTGACATTGAAGTTCTTGGTCACGGTCCAGCCCGGGAGAATCTGGCCGAACCTGATCTTGCGCGGGACCGTCACCTTCTTCTTCGAGGAGGTCAGGAAGAGGTCGATCCGACGGGCCATGTCGCGGCCCTTGTTGGTGACCTGCACCTGCATGTTCAGGTACCCGTCGCGGTAGACCCATCCCCGGTGAGGGATCAGCTTGACCTTGGAGATCCTCACGTTGGAGCTCGTCTTGCCGCCACCATTGTTGTTTCCACCGTTGTTGTTGCCGCCGCCGTTGTTGCCGCCGCCATTGTTGTTTCCGCCGCCGCCGTTGTTGTTTCCGCCGCCGCCGTTGTTTCCGCCGCCGCCGTTGTTGTTTCCGCCGCCGCCGTTGTTGCCGCCGTCGTCGCCGCCGTCGGAAGGCTCTGTATCCGGACCCACCTGGATCTTCTGCATGCGGTTGTTGCCGGTGTCGGCGACGTAGAGGAAACCTGCCGACCAGGCGAGGCCGGTAGGTGAGGAGAACTGGTCGTCGCCGGAGCCCGAAGAACCGAGCTGGCCGACGAGGGTCCCGTCCGGTCCGAACTTGAGGATGCGATCGTTGCCGGTATCGGCGACGTAGACATCTCCCGCGCCGTCGACGGCGATCCCCGCCGGGCCGATCATCTGGCCGTTACCCGAGCCCGGAGTGCCCCACCTGTCGAGCTCGGCGCCGGAAGGGCTGCTCTTGATGATGCGCGAATTCGCGGTATCGGTGACGAAGAAGTTACCGCCGGGCCCGACCGCGACCGCACGGGGCTCTGCCAGCCCCGGATCCGGCGGGTCGGCGAAGTTCCAGGCGAAGCCGCACCAGCCCCAGGCGTTGCACTTCTGGACCCGGTCGTTGCCGAAGTCGGCCACGTAGAGATTGCCGGACCCGTCGATCGAAACCCCCGTCGGGTTGTTGAAGAAGCCGATCCCGTCACCCTCGCTGCCCCACTCGGTCTGGTAGTCGCCAGAGGAGAACAGGCGCTGGATCCTGTAGTTGCCGGTATCAGCGACGAAGATCGCCCCGCCGGGCTCGACCGTCACTCCACGCGGGTTGCGGAACTCGGCCTGTCCACCGCCGCGTTTGCCGATCACCTGCTGAACCTCGCCGGCCCGGTTGAACTTGACGATCCGGTCGTTTCCCTGGTCGGCGACGAAAACCCCGCCTCCAGTTCCTACCGCCACTCCGGCCGGACCACTGAAGCTCGTCGAGGTGGCCCACTGGTCAGCCCGGGCCGATGAAGCGAAGAGGGCAGCCGCGGCGAGCGCCGAGATCGCGAGGATCGCGAACAGCGCCGGTACTACACGGCGAAAAACGCTTGAAGTCCGATCCTGAACAAACCTGATTTCGGAATGCACCAACAGCCCCTATCCGTGGCAGGACCCCGAAAGAGCCCCTCTTTCTCCGCTCACCGTAGCACCTTCATCGAGCCACGAAGTGCGTATGCACTAGCGAACCCGAGATCGCGCCGGGAGTTGCGACGCCGGGAGCAGGGGATCAGACCAGCTCGAGAAAGACCATCTCGGTCGAGTCGGACTTGCGCGGGCCGAGCTTGACGATCCGGGTGTATCCCCCGGGGCGCTCGGCGTAGCGCGGTGCGATCTCGTCGAACAGCTTGTGAACCGCGAACTTGTCCTGGCGCAGGGCCGAAAGCGCCTGGCGCCGGGCGTGGAGGTCGCCGCGCTTGGCCAGCGTGATCAGCTTCTCGATCTCCGGCTTGGCCGCCTTGGCCTTGGCCTGGCTGGTCTTGATGCGCTCGTGCTCGATCAGCTCCTTGGAGAGGTTGCACATCAGCGCCTTGCGGTGAGCCGAGTCACGACCGAGCTTGTTCCTTTTCTTTGCGTGGCGCATCTGTTCTCTCCTCGTCTAAGTGCCCGGACTCAGTCCTGGCGAAGCTCGTAACCGCGTCCGCCGAGGTTTTCGATGACCTCGTCGATCGACTTCTGGCCGAAGTTGGGAATCGCGGCCAGCTCGGACTCGGACTTCTGCAGCAGCTCGCCGATCGTCTCGATCCCGGCCCGCTTGAGGCAGTTGAACGAACGGACGCTCAGCTCGAGCTCGTCGATCAGGATGTCGTTGTCGCCGCCGGTGGGCGCGGGGGCGTCGGTCGCAGCTTCGACCTCGACCGGCTCGCGGGCGGTCAGCTCCTCGACCCGGTCGGGGTCGCTGAAGATGGCCAGGCTCTTGATCAGGATCTCGGAGGCTTCGCGCAGCGCGGTGCTGGGCTCGATAGAACCGTCGGTCTCGAGCTCCAGAGTCAGCTTGTCGAAGTCAGTGCGCTGACCGACTCGGGCCGAGTCGACCACGTAGGAAGCACGACGGATCGGTGAGAAGATCGAGTCGATCGGGATCACGCCGATCGGCTGGTCGTCGTCCTTGTTCTCCTCGGCCGGACGGTATCCACGGCCGCGGCCGATGGTCACGTACATCTCGAGGCGGGTCTTCTTCTCGAGGGTGGCGACCGGGGCGTCCGGGTTGAGGATCTCGACGCCGGCGGGCAGATCGATGTCGGCAGCGGTGACGTCACCGGGGCCGGTTACCACGACCGGGGCCTCGACGGCGTCGGCGTCGGTGTGCATCCGGACGACGAGGTCCTTGAGGTTGAGGATGATGTCGGTCACGTCTTCCTTGACGCCGGCGATGCTGGAGAACTCATGCGAGACGCCCTCGATCCGGACGCTGGTGATGGCGGCGCCGCTCAGCGAAGAAAGCAGAACCCGTCGCAGACTGGAGCCGAAGGTGTAACCGAAGCCCTTGTCGAGGGGCTCGATCGTGAACGATCCTTTGTTCTCGTCTACCTGCTCGGAGCTGATGCTCGGTACCTGGAAATCTGTGCTCATGTGGTCCTTGGTCTATTCGGGGGGCGGTCGAAAAACTTCTCTTGGGCGGCCGTGCTCAGACGCGGCGGCGCTTGCGCGGGCGGCAGCCGTTATGAGCCTGGGGCGTCACGTCCTTGACGCTGGTCACGTCGAGGCCGGCGGCCTGGAGCGAACGCACGGCGGTGTCCTTGCCGGATCCGGCGCCCTTGGCGAAAACCTCGACCTTCTGAAGGCCGTGTTCCATGCCCTTCTTGGCGGCGGCGTCGGCGGTGACCTGTGCCGCGAAGGGGGTCGACTTGCGTGAGCCCTTGAACCCGGCGCTGCCGGCGGACTCCCACGCGATGACGTTTCCTTCGAGGTCGGTCAGGGTCACGATGGTGTTGTTGAAAGAGGTCTTGATGTGCGCCTGCCCCACGGCGATGTTCTTTCGAACCTTGCGGCGGGTGCGGGTCTTGGTGGGTTTCTTGGCTGCCATCTGAATTCCTTACTTGCCGCCGGGCGGCTTCTTCTTGCCGGTGACACTCATCCGCCGCGGGCCCTTGCGGCCCCGCGCGTTGGTCTTGGTCCGCTGTCCCCGGACCGGGAGTCCGCGTCGGTGACGGAGTCCGCGGTACGAGCCGATCTCCATCAGGCGCTTGACGTTCTGGGAACGCTCCCGACGGAGGTCGCCCTCGACGTCGAGATCCTCGATCGCCTCGCGCAGCTTGATCACTTCCGCCTCGGTCAGGTCCTTGACCTGCGTATTGCGATCCACGCCGACCTTGTCGCAGAGTTCCTGCGCGGTCGACTGGCCGATTCCGAAGACGTATGTGAGGCCGATTTCGGCCCTCTTGTTGAGCGGGATGTTGACCCCGGCGATACGCGCCATCTACTAACCCTGCCTCTGCTTGTGTCGCGGGTTCTCGCAGATCACCATTACCCGGCCTCGCCGGCGGATGATCTTGCACTTCTCACACATCGGTTTTACCGAGGCTCGGACCTTCATCGTCCTTTGGTTCCTTTTGGAAGAGATCTCCCGGAAGCCCCATTAAACGGGCAGCGGGCGTCAAAAATGGGCCAATAAGGCCGAACGCGAACAATAGCAAGAAGATTCACGGTCCGTCCCAGGGGTTCAGTATCCTTGGGCCGTTCTCGGTCGCGGCCACCGTGTATTCGAAATGGGCCGCCATCGAGCCGTCCTCGGAATAGACCGACCACCCGTCGTCGTCCATGAAGATGTCGGGGCCGCCGACGTTCACCATCGGCTCGATCGCGAAGACCATGCCCGCCTCGATCTCGGGCCCGCGCCCGGGGGTGCCGTAGTTCGGGATCTGGGGCTCCTCGTGCATTTCCTGCCCGATCCCGTGTCCGACCAGTGACCGGATTATCGAGAAGCCCTGCGCCTCGACGTGGCTCTGGACCGCATTCGATATGTCACCGACCCGGTTTCCGGGCACCATCTGGGCCGCGGCCAGGTCGAGTGACTCCTTGGTCACCTCGAGCAGCCTCGCGGTGGTCGGGTCGATCTCTCCGACCGGGATCGTGCTGGCGCCGTCGGCCACCCAGCCGTCGAGGGTCACCCCGATGTCGATCGAGAGGATGTCGCCCCTGGTCAACTCGTAGGGACCCGGGATGCCGTGGACGACCATCGAGTTCGGCGATGCGCAGATCGACCCGGGGAAGCCCCGGAAGCCCTTGAAGGTCGGCACCCCGCCCTGGGAGCGGATGAACTTCTCGGCGGCGCGGTCGAGATCAGCGGTGGTCACCCCGGGCCGGATCATCCCGGTCAGCATCTTCATGCAGCGGGCGTGGACCGCGCCGGCGGCGGCCATCTTCTCGATCTGCGCCGCGGTCTTTCGAGCGATCATTCAGAAAACGGCGGAGCCGACGGGCTCAGGAGCCTTCTTCGAGGCTGAGCGTGGAGATCAGCGATCGGACGGACTCACCGACCCGGTCCGGGTCCTGGCTGCCGTCGACCTCGTTCAGAAGCGCCTGCTTCCGGTAGTAGGCGACCAGGGGCGAAGTCTTCTCGTGGTACTGGTCCAGCCGGTGGCGCACGACCTCCGGCTTGTCATCGTCCCTGACGATCAGTTCCGAACCGTCGATGTCGCAGACGCCTTCGGAGGCCGGCGGGTTGAAGTCGACGTGGTAGACGTGACCGGCATCGAGGCATACCCGGCGCCCGGAGAGGCGGCGGATGATCTCTTCGTCGGAGACGTCGATCAGCACCACCGCGGTCAGCTGCCGGCCGAGTTCGCCGAGCTTCTGGTCGAGCGCCTCGGCCTGAGGCACGGTCCGGGGGAAGCCGTCGAGGATGAAACCGTGGTCGGCTTCACCGCTCTCGAGGCGTTCGGCGATGACCCCGATGATGACCTCGTCCGGGACCAGGTCGCCACGGTCCATGAACTCCTTCGCGGCTTTGCCGATCCCGGTCTGGTCGCGGACCGCGGCACGCAGGATGTCGCCGGTGGCGTAGTAAGGGAGTTCCAGGTCCTCCTGGAGGCGTTCGCCCTGGGTTCCTTTGCCGCTGCCGGGCGGTCCCAGGAGAATCAGATTGAGGTTGCGGTTTGGCATCGGGTTCCCTCGCCGCTAGCGGAGGAAGCCCTCGTAGTTGCGCATCATCAGCTGGGCCTCGAGCTGCTTGACGGTATCGAGGGCGACGCCGACCACGATCAGGATCGAGGTGCCGCCGAAGAAGAACCCTCCGCCGACCTGGTTGAACAGGATCGTCGGGAAGGCGGCCACGGCGCCGAGGTACAGCGCGCCCGGGAAGGTGAGTCGCGACAGCACGCGGTCAAGGTATTCGGCGGTGGGCCGGCCCGGTCTGACCCCGGGGATGAAACCGCCGTACTTCTTCAGGTTGTCGGCCTGGTCGACCGGGTTGAAGGTGACGGCCGTATAGAAGTAGGTGAAGATGATGATGAAGAACACTTCGCCGACCACGTAGGCCCACTGGTCCGGCGCGAGGAATGCGGCGAAGTCGAGCGCGGCCGGGGTGTTGATGAGCTGGCCGATGGTCGGCGGCAGCGCCATGATCGAAGCGGCGAAGATGACCGGGATGACGCCGGCCATGTTGACCCTCAGCGGCAGGTAAGTCGAGCCGCCGGAGGTCATCTTGCGACCGACCACACGCTTGGCGTACTGCACCGGGATGCGCCGCTGGCCTTCCTGTACGAAGACGATCGCGACGACCACTCCGAGGATGATGAACGGCAGCAGCACGACGAATACCTGGTCGGGGTTGGTCCACCAGCTCTGGATGCCCGGCAGCACACCGGCGACGATCGAAGCCATGATCAGCAGCGAGATGCCATTGCCGATACCACGCTGGGTGATCAGCTCTCCCATCCACATCAGCAGCACGGTGCCGGCGGTGAGGCAGACCACGATCAGGAAGATGTTCGGCGCGGTCAGGCTGCTGATCACGCTCTCGCCGCCGGCCGGGGCGAGCGAATTGAAGAGGAAGACGTAAGCGAAGGACTGCATGGCCGAGAGGCCGACCGTGAGGTAACGGGTGTACTGGGTGATCTTCTGCTGGCCGACTTCGCCTTCCTTCTGGAGGCGCTCAAGCGAAGGCAGCACCACGGTCATCAGCTGCAGGATGATCGAGGCGGTGATGTAGGGCATGATGCCCAGGGCGAAAATCGACAGGCGCGAGAGACTCCCGCCCGAGAAAAGGTTCAGGAAGCCGAGGATGTCGGAGCCGGTGAGGGAGTCCTCGAGGCTCTGGATCGCATCGACGTTGACTCCCGGCACCGGGATGTAGGCCCCGAGGCGGTAAAGCGCGAGAATTCCAGCAACGAAGAGGAGCTTCCTGCGGATCTCCGGTACGGAGAATGCCTTCGCAACAGTCGCCAGCATCAGGCTTCGATCAGCTCACAGCTTCCGCCGGCGGCTTCGATCTTCTCTCTGGCAGTCGCACTGAACCCGTGGGCCCGGACGGTCAGCGCCTTGCTGATCTCGCCCTTGGCCAGCACCTTCACCGGGTGGGAGCGGGTGGCCAGGCCGGCCGCCTTCAGGGTTTCCGGGGTGACCTCGGCTCCGGCCTCGAAGCGGTCTTCGAGATCGCTCAGGTTTACCGGCTGGGTGTGGGTGCGGAAGTTCTCGAAGGGCATCGACTTCTTCATGTTCGGACCGCGCAGCTTGCGCATCCGGCGATGGATCGGGTTCTGCCCACCCTCGCGGGCGGCGTCGCGCTTGTTGCCGGCGCGCTGTCCCTGGCCGCCGTGTCCGCGGCCGGAGGTCTTGCCGGTGCCGGAGCCCTGACCACGGCCGATCCGCTTGCGCGGACGGCGGGATCCCGGCTTGGGGCTGATGTTGTGGAGGCCGATCTCGTCGGCGCGGCTTTCCTGCTTCTTGGCCATCAGATCTCCTTGACTTCGACCAGGTGGGTGATCACCTTGAGCTGGCCCTGCAGCTGCGGCGTATCCTCACGCTCGACCGTACGGCCGCGCTTGCCCAGGCCGAGGGCCTGGAGGGTGCCCATCTGGTGGGGGTTCCGGTGGATGTTGGAACGGGTCTGGGTGATCGCGAGCTTCGCCATCAGGACTTCTCCCCGTCAATGGTTTCGATCTTCTCGGCGGCCTCGGCTGCTTCTTCGGAGGCCTGGGCCTCTTCGGCGGCTGCTTCGGTCGAGGGGTCGAGCTGCTCCTCGGCGGCTACTTCGGCCTCGACCTCGCTCGGAGCGACGGTCGAAGGATCCTCGGCGACGGCCCCACTCTGGGCGGCGAGGTCCTCGGCGGCCTTGGCTTCAAGTGCGCTGATGTCGGCAGGCGTCGCTTCTTCGGCAGCCGGGGCTTCGGCTTCGGCGGCGTCGGCGTCGGCTGCGGGTTCCTCCGGGGCATCAGTTGCTTCCGCTGCTTCGGTGGATTCGGCGTTCACGGCCGCTTCACCGGCTTCGGCAGCGGCATCGGCGGCTTCTTCGACCGCGGCGGTGCTTGCCGCGTCCTCTTCGCCGCCTCCGTCGGCCTCGGTCTCCTGCTCATGGTGGATCCCGAGAACCTCGGAGATGCTCAGACCGCGCAGCTCGGCGACTTCCTCCGGCCGGCGCAGCCGGACGATGCCGTCCATGGTCGCCTTGACCAGATTGATCGGGTTCTGGGTGCCGATGCTCTTGGTCAGGATGTCCTTGACCCCGCCGAGCTCGAGCACGGCTCGCACTCCACCGCCGGCGATCACGCCGGTACCGGGGCTGGCCGGGCGCAGGACGACGTGTCCGGCACCGAAACGCCCGATGATCTTGTGAGTGATCGTATCGTTGTATTTCGGGATCCGAACCAGGTTCTTGCGGGCGTTCTCGACCGCCTTCTGTATGGCAAGCGGGACTTCCCGGGCCTTGCCGTATCCGATTCCGACCACCGACTCCTCGTCGCCGACGGCGACCAGGGCCGTGAACGAGAATCGACGACCGCCCTTGACCACCTTGGCCACGCGGTTGATCTCGATCACGCGCTCCTGCAGGTCCAGTCCCTTCGGACTGACCATCTCAATGCGAGCTGTATCCATACCCTTCATATCAGCCGTTCACCGTAGCGAAGTTCATTAGAACTCCAGCCCACCCTCTCTCGCTCCCTCGGCAAGGGCCTTGACCCTGCCGTGGTAGCGGTAACCGCTTCGGTCGAACACACAGCGCTCGACTCCTGCCTTCTTTGCACGTTCAGCCAGCAACTCGCCGGCCTTCTTCGCCTGCTCTGTCCTGCCGAGTTCGCGTAGCTCCGACTCGGTCCAGTTCACGGCAGCAAGCGTCTTGCCGTCGACATCGTCGATCAGCTGGGCGAAAACGCCCTTGTTGGAGCGGTAGACCGAGAGCCGCGGCCGTTCCGCAGTACCGGAAATCTTCGCGCGTACGCGGTGGCGACGGCGCTGGCGGCGCTGGCGGTTGGTAGTGACGGTCATACGCGCTTACCGACCTTCCTGGCGACGTGTTCGTCGCGATAGCGGATGCCCTTGCCCTTGTAGGGCTCCGGCGGGCGGCTCTCGCGGATGTTCGCCGCGATCTGGCCGACCAGTTGCTTGTCGATGCCGCGCACGACTACCTCGGTCGGCTGCGGCACCTCGAACTCGATGCCTTCGGGGGCCTCAATCGAAACCGGATGCGAGTAGCCGAGCGCCAGCTCGAGGTTCTTGCCCTTGGCGGCGGCACGGTAGCCGACACCCTGGATGTCGAGACGCTTCTCGTAACCGTCGGTGACTCCGACGATCATGTTCGCGACCAGGCTGCGGGTAAGTCCGTGGAGGGCCCTGTGAGGACCGCGGTCGGTCGGGCGCTCGACGGTGACCACACCGTCGTCGGCCTTGACCATCATCTCCTGGGAGATCACCTGGGTGAGCTCACCCTTGGGTCCCTTGACTTTGACCAGTCCGGGCTTGATATCGATTTCGACGCCCCCGGGGAGGTCGATTGGTTTCTTTCCGATTCGGCTCATGGTGTTGAAGTCGCTCAGGTCCGGGTTACCAGACGTAGGCGACGACCTCCCCTCCGACTCCGGTCTTCTTGGCATCGTGCCCGGTCATGACCCCGTGAGAGGTGGTGACGATCGCGGTGCCGGTACCACCCTGGACCCTGGGAACCGAGGCGTGGTTCACGTAGCGGCGGCGGCCCGGGCGGGAGACCCGCTCGATCCCGGTGATCACCGGCTGGTGGTCCTTCGTGTACTTGAGCTCCACGGTGATCTTCTCGCCCACTTCGGCGGGCTGCTTCTCGAAGCCGGCGATGTAGCCCTGCTCGGTCAGGATGCGCGAGATCTCGACCTTGAGCTTCGAGCTGGGGACCTCGACGGTCGCCAGTCCGGCGCTCAGGCCGTTGCGGATACGGGTCAGGTAATCGGAGATCGGGTCAGTGATCATGATCTACCAGCTGGACTTCGTCATGCCGGGGATGTAGCCCTCGTGTGCAGCCTCGCGCAGGCAGATCCGGCAGATGCCGAACTTGCGGTAGTAGGCGCGCGGGCGGCCGCAACGGCGGCACCGGTTGTATTCGCGGGTCTTGTACTTCGCCGGACGCTGCTGGCGAACCTTCTGGGATGTCTTGGCCATCTGGGCCTAGCCCTCCTGCTCTTCTTGGTCGGTGGCTACTTCGTCACCGTCTGCGACCGGGCGGCCTTCCTTCGCGAAAGGCATACCCAGGCCGAGCAACAGCTCGAAAGCCTCGGCGTCCGTCGGAGCGGACGTGGTGATCGTGATGTCGAGACCGTGGGTCTCATCAACCGAGTCGTAGTCGATCTCGGGGAAAATCAGCTGTTCCTTGACGCCCATGGAGTAGTTGCCACGGCCGTCGAACGAGGTCGCCTTGAGGCCGCGGAAGTCCCTGATCCGGGGGATCGAGATCGAGATCAGCCGATCGAGGAACTCCCACATGCGGGCACCGCGCAGGGTCACGGACACACCGACCGGCATGCCTTCACGGACCTTGAACGAAGCGACCGACTTCTTGGCCATTCGCGGGTTCGGGTACTGGCCGGCGATCAGGGCCAGCTCTCCGGCCGCCTTTTCGCGGCGCTTGGTATCCATGTGCGAACCGAGGCCCATGTTGAGGGTGATCTTCTCCAGGCGGGGGGCGCGCATCGGGGTCGTGTAGCCGAACTTTTCGATCAGCTTCGGAAGGACCTCTTCGCGGTAGGAGTCGCGCAGCCGCGGCGGCGGGACTGCCTGTTCAGTTGTCGTAGCTGCTTCCATGGTGATTCCTAGATTGCCTCGTTGGTTCGCTTCGAAAAGCGCTGGCGCTTGCCGTCTTCGGTGATGCGGATGCCGATCCGGGTCGGGCGGTTGTCCGTGGGGTCGACCAGCATCACGTTGGAGACGTGGACCGGACCCTCCATCTCGATGATCCCGCCATCCTTGCCCGGGCCCTGTCCGCTCGGGGACGGCTGGGCACGCTGGTGGCGCTTGACCATGTTGAGGTCCTCAACATAGACGGTCTGCTTCTTCGGGTCGGTCCGCAGAACACGGCCCTGCTTGCCCGAGTCCTTGCCGGAGATGATCTGTACCTGGTCGTCGGTTCGGATTCTCATCTTCACAGCACCTCCGGGGCGAGCGAGATGATCTTCATGAAGTCGCGGTCGCGCAGCTCGCGGGCGACCGGTCCGAAGATGCGGGTCCCGCGCGGGTTCTTCTGCTCGTCGATCAGCACGGCGGCGTTCTCGTCGAAGGCGATGTAGGTGCCGTCCGGGCGGCCGATCTCCTTGCGGGTGCGCACGATCACGGCCTGGACGACTTCGCCCTTGCTGACGTTGCCCTGGGGGCTGGCGGCCTTGACGGTCGCGGTGATCACGTCGCCGATCGAGCCGTACTTGCGGTGCGACCCGCCCTTGACCCTGATGCAGAGCAGTTCACGGGCGCCGGAGTTGTCGGCCACGCGCAGTCTGGATTCCTGCTGGATCATGGTCTACCTGGCCTTTTCCACGATCTCGACCAGGCGCCAGTGCTTGGTCTTGGAAAGCTTGCGCGTCTCGATGACCCGCACCACGTCGCCTTCGCCGGCTTCGTTGCGCTCGTCGTGGACGTGAATCTTGTGGCGCTGGCGGACGATCTTTTCGTAGACCGGATGCCGGCGGGCACTGTCGATCTGGACGGTGATCGTCTTGTCACCCTTGTCCGAGGTGACCAGTCCCTGGCGCTCCTTCGGCTTGCCGGTACGGGTCCGTTCGGCCGGGGGTGTGCCGTCCCCTGAAGCGGGCTTCGCTTCGCTCTTGGCTTCGGCGCGTCGCTTGCGGCGGGCGCGGGCCTTGGCGGCACGGGCCTTCTGGCGCTCTTCCTCACGCTGCTCCGGTGTCTTCTCGGGGCCCGGGGCACCGGACTCACGCGACTTGAGGATGCGCTTGCGCTCTTTCCACGGGAGCTCGTCCAGCGGATCGGGCTCGGCCGGGGCGGCTTCTTCAGCCGGGGCTGCTTCAGCTTCCGGAGTCTCCTCCACGGCTGCGGCCTCTTCTTCGGTTGTCTCTTCTTTTTCTTCTTCTGACATCAGTTCTGCCTGACTAGTTGGAGCCCTGTTCGCGCTCAAGGTCGATGTTGCGCTGACTGGCGATGGTCAGCAGACGGGCCACGTCGCGCTTGGCGTCTCTGAGGCCGGCGGTGTTCTCGAGCTCACCGGTGGCGTGGCGAAGGCGCAGGTTGAATGCCTCCTCGCGCGCCTCCTTCAGCTTCTCGACGAGCTCGATGTCGTGCATGTTCTGGATCTCGCTGGCCCTCATTCGCCCGCTCCTTCGCGCTGGACGAACTTGGTCTTCAGCGGCAGCTTGTGGCCGGCGACCCGCATCGCCTCGCGGGCGAGCTCTTCGTCGACGCCGGAGAGCTCGAACATGACCCGTCCGGGCTTGACCACGGCGACCCAGGCCTCCGGGTTGCCTTTGCCCGAACCCATGCGGGTCTCGGCCGGCTTCTTGGTGATCGGCTTGTCCGGAAAGATGTTGATCCAGACCTTGCCGCCACGCTTGATCTTTCGGGTCATCGCGACACGTGCCGCTTCGATCTGGCGGTTGGTGACCCATCCGCGCTCGAGCGACTTCAGGCCGTACTCGCCGAAGGTGACCGCGGTTCCGCCCTTGGCGTTGCCCTTGCGGCGGCCCCTCATTACCTTGCGGTGCTTGACCCGCTTTGGCATCAACATCAGCGACGACCTCCCCCACCGCGGTTGTCTCCACCGCGGCGGCGGTTGTCCTGCGGCGGCTCGGGCTCGGTCAGCTTGGCCGACTCGAAGCCTTCGGGCATGATCTCGCCCTTGTTGATCCAGCACTTGACGCCGATGCGCCCGGTGCCGGTCTTGGCTTCGACAAAACCGTAGTCGATGTCGGCGCGCATCGTGTGAAGCGGAACGCGGCCGTCGGAGTAGCCCTCGGTGCGGGCCATCTCGGCACCGCCCAGGCGGCCGGAGATCTGGACCTTGACGCCCTTGGCGCCGGAGCGCATGGCCGAGGTCAGGGCACGCTTCATCGCGCGGCGGAAAGCGACGCGGTTCTGGAGCTGCTCGGCGATCGACTGGGCGACCAGCTTGGCGTCGAGCTCCGGGCGCTTGACCTCACGGATGTTGACCTTGACCGGGGTGCCGGTGATCTTGTGGAGGTCCTTGCGCAGAGCGTCGACCTCGCTGCCGGACTTGCCGATGACGATGCCGGGGCGCGCGGTGTGGATGTCGACTGCGACTTCACCGCGACGCTGGATCGTGATGTCCGAGAGGCCCGCGTGGGCCAGCTTGGTCTCGATGTGGTCGCGGATCGCCAGGTCCTGCATGAGCAGGTCTGAGAAATCCTTTTCGGCGAACCAGTTCGACTTCCAATCGTGGATGTAGCCGACTCGGAAGCCTCCGGGATGGATCTTCTGTCCCATTGCTCTTCTATTCCTCGTCTTCCGGGGTCAGGGCCACGGAGATGTGGCAAGTTCTCTTGTGAATCGGTGTGGCACGGCCCATCGCGCGCGGCCGGAAGCGCTTCAGGGTCGGCCCTTCGTCGATCCTGATCTCGTGGACGATCATCTCGTCACCGATCAGGTCGTGGTTCGCCTCGGCGTTGGCGGCAGCCGACTCGATCACCTTGGCGATGTCGTCGGCGGCAGTCCGCGGCGAAAACTGGAGCAGCGAGCGGGCGTCGTCGATGTGCTTGCCACGAACCTGGTCGGCGACCAGGCGGGCCTTGCGCGGGGCGACGCGGACGTACTTGGCACTGGCTCGGACGAGCAGCAGTTCTTCTTTGGACTTGGTCCGGGCCACGGTCAGTCCTTGCCTCCGGTGTGGGAGCGGAAGGTGCGGGTCGGGGCGAACTCGCCCAGCTTGTGGCCGACCATCGACTCGCTGATGAATACCGGCACGTGCTTGCGGCCGTCGTGGACGGCGATCGTATGACCGACCATCTCGGGGAAGACCACCGAGCGGCGCGACCAGGTCTTGACCATCTGCTTGTTTCCGGCCTCGTTCATCGCGTTGATGCGGCTCATCAGCCGTTCCTCGACGAACGGGCCCTTTTTGGTTGATCTACCCATGGTCTATCTGCCCTTCTTCTTGCCTCGGCGTCGGCCGCGCACGATGTAGCGGTCGGAGGCCTTGCTCTTCTTGCGGGTGCGGTATCCGAGGGTCGGCTTGCCCCAGGGGGTCACCGGGTGACCGCCGGGAGTCTTGTGGGCCTCGCCACCGCCGTGGGGGTGGTCGACCGGGTTCATGGCGATGCCGCGCGACTGCGGGCGCTTGCCCTTGTGACGGTTGCGTCCGGCCTTGCCGATCTTCACGTTCTGGTGCTCGGCGTTGGAGAGTGTGCCCACGGTGGCGCGGCACTCGGCCCGGACCAGGCGCATCTCCGAGGAAGGCAGGCGCAGGGTGACCATCTCACCCTCCTTGGCGACCAGCTGGATCGCGGAACCGGCGGAGCGGCCGAGCTTTCCGCCCTGGCCGGCCCTGAGCTCCACGTTGTGGACGATCGTGCCGACCGGCATCTCGCCGAGCGAGAGGCAGTTGCCCGGACGGATGTCCGAGCCGGGACCGGACTGGACCTTGTCGCCGACCTTGGTCGCCGACGGAGCGAGGATGTAGCTCTTGAAACCGTCCGCGTAGTGGAGCAGGGCGATGTAGGAGCTGCGGTTCGGGTCGTACTCGATCGTCGCGACCTTGGCCGGGATGCCGTCCTTGACCCGCTTGAAGTCGATCTTGCGGTAACGCCGCTTGGCCCCGCCGCCGCGGTGGCGGGAGGTGATCCGGCCGTTGACGTTGCGTCCGCCGGACTTGGTCAGCCCTTCGGTCAGCTTGCGTTCCGGCTCGGTCGCGGTGATCTGCTCGCGCACCTGGTAGGTGGCGAAGCGGCGTCCCGGACTGGTCGGTTTTGTCTTTCTGATTGCCATAAGTCTCTTTCTAACCCTCTACCGCTGCGCCTTCGAACAGCTCGATCGAGTCGCCGGGGGCGAGTTCTACGATCGCCTTCTTCCAGGAGCGGCTGCGCCCTGAGTGGAGTCCGCGACGCTTCGGCTTGGAGCGGACCTTCGAGGTCCGGACCTTGACCACCTCGACCCCGAAGGCCTTCTCGACGGCCTCCTTGATCTCGAACTTGTGGGCCCGGTCGTCAACCCGGAAGGTGTACTTGCCGGCGGCGATCAGGGCGTAGGTCTTCTCCGAGATGACCGGGCGCACGATGACGCTTCGCGGATCCATCACTCACCGTCCTTTTCGCTCGTGGCGGCCTCGGCGGTTCCGGCCCGCTGGGCAAGGACCTCGAGCGCACCTTCGGAAATCACGATCGAAGCGGCGCCGATCACGTCGACAACCCCGACCGCACCGACTTCCATGACATCGATCCGGGGGATGTTGCGGAAGCTCCTGAGCAGGCCGGTCTCTTCGCCGAGGATGACCACCAGCGTCGAGCGCTTGGCGCCCCACTTGTCCAGTGCCTCGGCCGCGGCCTTGGTCGAAGGGGTGTCGAAGTCGGCGGCCTTGACCACAGCCACACTGCCCCGCTCGGCATGTACCGAGAGAGCCGAGCGCATTGCCTTGCGGCGGGCCTTGCGGTTGACCTTGACCGTGTAGTGACGGGGCTTGGGGCCGAAGGTCGCGGCGCCGCCATAGCGGCTGCCGACGCTGAGGGCGCCGACGCGGGCACGACCGGTGCCCTTCTGGCGCCAGGCCTTGGCGGTGGTCATCGATACCTCGCCGCGGGTCAGGCTGGAAGCGGTGCCCCGACGGCGCGAGTTGGCGTCAGCACGGGCGGTTTCATGGATCAGCGACTGGTGGAAGTCCTCGCCGAACAGATCGGCTGGCACGTCGGCCTTGGTCGTCTTGCCCAGCACGGGCACCTTTGTCGACTTGGGACTAGCCATGAGTACGGATCTCCACGATCGAGTTCTTCGAACCGGGCACTGCGCCCTTGATCAGGAGCAGGTTGCGCTCGGCGTCGATGTCGGCGATCTCCAGACCGAGCTGGGTCGCGCGCTTGTTGCCCATCTGGCCGGGAAGGCGCATGCCCTTGAAGACCCGGGCCGGGTAGGCGCTGGCGCCGATCGATCCGGGGGCACGGACGTTGTGCGAGCCGTGGGAGACGGGTCCGCGGCCGAAGTTGTGGCGCTTGACCGTTCCCTGGAAGCCCTTTCCGATCGAGACCCCCGAAACCTTGACCTTCTGGCCGGCCTCGAAGTTCTCGACGGTCACCTGCTGGCCGAGGGTCGGTCCGTCGCCCTCTCCCTCTTCACCACCGTCGATCGTGGCGTCGCGGAACTCGACCAGAACCCGCATCGGTGCGGCGTCGGCCTTGGCGAGATGGCCCTCTTCGGCCTTGGTGAGCTTGCCCTTCTTGACTTCGTCGAAAGCGAGCTGGATGGCTGAGTAGCCGTCGCGCTCGGGACTGCGGATCGCAGTCACCGGGCAGGGCCCGGCTTCGATCACGGTCACGGGGACGACCTCTCCGTCTTCCCTGAAGATCTGGGTCATTCCGAGTTTCTTGCCGAGGATCGCTGACATGGCTGCCTAGAGGCGGATCTCGATGTCGACGCCGGCCGGGAGCGAATCCAGGCGCTGCAGCGAGTCGACGGTCTTGGGGGTCGGCTGAAGGATGTCGATCAGGCGCTTGTGGGTCCGGATCTCGAAATGCTCGCGAGAGTCCTTGTCCTTGAAGGGCGAACGGATCACGCAGTAGATGTTGCGCTCGGTCGGCAGCGGTACGGGTCCGGAAACCGATGCCCCGGTGCGTTCCGCCGTATCGACGATCTCCCGCGCGGCGCGGTCGATGGCGTCGTGGTCGTAGGCCTTGAGCCTGATCCTGATTTTCTGTGCGGCGATTGCGGCCACTCTGGTCTCTTCTTGCTTTCTCGTTCTGTGGGCGTGAACCGGTTTCGAACCAGCACCCGCTGATGTCAAGGTCCCCCGCCGCCTGCGCCACTCCGGATTTCCGTCCGCAGCGTGGTTCGACTACCTGGGGTACTTCAAAATTCGTATCTGTTACCTGAACTGCCCTGCCACCCGGGGGCGACAGTCGGGGCGGGACCCGAAGGTCCCCGCCCCTGGTCAAACCGTCGTTACTCGATGATCTCCGAGACGACTCCTGAACCGACGGTCCGTCCACCCTCGCGGATGGCGAAACGCAGGCCCTGGTCCATGGCGATCGGCTGGATCAGCTCGATAACCATCTCGATGTTGTCTCCGGGCATGACCATCTCCGTGCCCTCGGGCAGGTTGGCGACGCCGGTCACATCGGTGGTCCGGAAGTAGAACTGCGGCCGGTAGCCCGTGAAGAACGGGGTGTGACGTCCGCCCTCTTCCTTCTTGAGCACGTAGACCTCGGCCTTGAACTTGGTGTGCGGCGTGATCGAACCGGGCTTGCAGAGAACCTGGCCGCGCTCGATCTCCTCGCGCTTGGTACCGCGGAGCAGACAGCCGACGTTGTCTCCGGCACGACCCTCGTCGAGGATCTTGCGGAACATCTCGACGCCGGTGACCGTGGTGGTCGCCGTCTTCTCGTGGATACCGACGATCTCGATCTCGTCGCCGGTGTTGACGATGCCCTGCTCGATACGACCGGTCGCGACGGTGCCACGTCCGGTAATCGAGAAGATGTCTTCGACCGGCATCAGGAAGGGCTTGTCGAGCTCACGCTCGGGCTCGGGGATGTAGCTGTCGAGCGCCGCGCCGAGGTCGACGATGCGCTGCTTCATCTCTTCGTCGCCATCCAGCGCCATGGTGGCCGAGCCCTGGATGATCGGCGTGTTCTCGCCGTCGAAGTCGTACTCGCTGAGCAGCTCGCGAACCTCTTCTTCGACCAGCTCGAGCAGCTCGTCGTCGTCAACCTGGTCGACCTTGTTGAGGAAGACCACGACGTGCGGGACGTTCACCTGACGGGCGAGCAGGATGTGCTCGCGGGTCTGCGGCATGACGCCGTCGGCGGCGGACACGACCAGGATCGCGCCGTCCATCTGGGCGGCACCGGTGATCATGTTCTTGACGTAGTCGGCGTGGCCGGGGCAGTCGACGTGGGCGTAATGCCGGCCCTCGGTCTCGTACTCGACGTGGGAGGTCGCGATGGTGATCCCTCGCTCCTTCTCCTCCGGGGCGTTGTCGATCTCGGCGAAGCTCTTGGCCTCGGTGTCGCCCTCTCCGGAAAGCGTGGTGGTGATCGCGGCCGTCAACGTGGTCTTGCCATGGTCGACGTGACCGATGGTGCCTACGTTTACATGCGGCTTATCGCGTTCGAACTTCTCCTTGGACATCGCTCTCCTTGAACCTTTCTCTTCTTCTCTTAGTTTCTGTTTCTTTTTGAAGTGTTTTGCGTCTGGTGAGACTGCTAAAGCTTATGAGTCGGCAGCGGGTCCGCCCCGCCTCCGGGCGAACTTGAGAAATATAGCCCTTTATCCGACTTGAGGTTGTCTGCCTATGCCTCCGCCCCGGCGGGGGTTCCGGAACGGTGGGCCGAGATCTCCTCGGCGATGCTCGCAGGCACCTCTTCGTACTTATCGAACTGCATCGTGTACGCGGCCCTTCCCTGGGTCGAAGACCGCAGGTCGGTGGCGTATCCGAACATCTCGCTGAGCGGGACGAAAGCCTGGACTGCCAGGGCGTTTCCGCGCTGTTCCTGGCCCTGGACCTTGCCGCGGCGCCGGGAGAGGTCGCCGATCACGTCGCCGAGGTAGTCCTCGGGGGTGATCACCTCGACCGACATGACCGGCTCGAGCAGGGCCGGACTGGCCTTCCTCGCGCCTTCCTGGAGGGCCATGGAACCGGCGATCTTGAAGGCCATCTCCGAGGAGTCGACGTCGTGGTAGGAGCCGTCGATCAGCTCGACCTTGAGGTCGACCAGCGGGTAGCCCGCCTTGACGCCGTTCTCGAGCGCCTCGGTGATTCCCTGGCGGACCGCCGGGATGTACTCGGTGGGAATGACGCCACCCTTGATCTTGCTCTCGAAAACGAAGCCGTCGCCGGGAGCAGGCTCGATGTTGATCACCGCGTGGCCGTACTGGCCGCGGCCGCCGGTCTGGCGGGCGAACTTGGCGTTGACCTTCTCGACCCGCTTGCGGATCGTCTCGCGGTAAGCGACCTGCGGCTTGCCGACGTTCGCTTCGACGTTGAACTCGCGGATCATGCGGTCGACCAGCACCTCGAGGTGCAGCTCGCCCATGCCGTGGATCAGCGTCTGGCCGGTCTCTTCGTCGGATTCGATCTTGAAGGTCGGGTCCTCCTCGGAGAGCCGGGCCAGTGCGGTGCCCATCTTCTCCTGGTCCGACTTGGTCTTCGGCTCGATCGCTACCGCGATGACCGTGTCGGGGAAGTCCATGCTCTCGAGCTGGATCGCTGCATCCGGGGCGGAGAGCGTGTCTCCGGTGCCGGTCTGCTTGAGGCCGACGCCGGCGCAGATGTCTCCGGAGTAGACCCGTTCGATCTCCTCGCGGGAGTTCGCGTGCATCATCAGCAGGCGGCCGATGCGCTCGGTCTTGCCGGTGGTCACGTTGAGCACCCTTCCACCGGCCTCGAGGGTTCCGGAGTAGACCCGGAAGTAAGTCAGCTTGCCGACGTAGGGGTCGGACATCACCTTGAAGGCCAGGGCCGCAAAGGGGCCGCTGTCGTCGGCCGGGCGCTCGCCGTGCTCGCGCTCCTCCTCGCCCTTCTTCAGGGGCAGCATTCCTTCGACCGGGGGTACCTCGAGCGGAGAGGGAAGCAGCGCCACGATCGTATCCAGCAGCGGCTGCACGCCCTTGTTCTTGAAAGAGGAACCACAGAGGACCGGGGTGACGGTGATCGCCAGGGTGGCAGCCTTGAGCGCGTTCATGATGCGCTCCTCGGAGATTTCCTCTCCTTCGAGGTAGAGCTCCATCAGCTCGTCGTCCTGGTCGGCACATGCCTCGACCAGAGCGGCGCGATACTCCTCGGCCTGCTCCTGCATGTCGGCCGGGATGTCGACGACCTCGAGCTCCTGGCCCATGTCGTCCTTGTAGATCGTCGCCTTCATGGTGACCAGGTCGACGATTCCGGCGAAATCGCCCTCGGCGCCGATCGGCAACTGGATCGGTACGGCGTTCGCGCCGAGGCGCTCCTTGATCGTGCGAACCGACATGTAGAAGTCTGCGCCGGTCCGGTCCATCTTGTTGATGTAGGCGATGCGCGGCACCGAGTACTTGTCGGCCTGGCGCCAGACGGTCTCGGACTGCGGCTCGACGCCGGCGACCGAGTCGAAGACTGCGACGGCACCGTCGAGGACGCGCAGCGAACGCTCCACTTCGACCGTGAAGTCGACGTGTCCGGGGGTGTCGATGATGTTGATCCGGTGGCCGAGCCACTCGCAGGCCGTGGCGGCGGAGGTGATGGTGATCCCGCGCTCCTGCTCCTGCTCCATCCAGTCCATGGTGGCGGCGCCGTCGTGGACCTCGCCGATCTTGTGGGAGCGGCCGGTGTAATAGAGGATGCGCTCGGTCGTCGTCGTCTTACCGGCGTCGATGTGAGCCATGATCCCGATGTTTCGGGTCTTTTCCAGTGGGAATGCGCGCGCCATTAGTTCTCTCTGCGTCTCGAAGTTTCGGTTGAGGTTCTCGTTCGGCTTGGCCGGAGGCCAAAAAAAAGGCCCGCAGCTTGCGAGGCCTGCCCGAGCGGACGCTGACTATACCAGAGCGACAGCCGAATATCTGCCCTCTTCTCTAGGCTGACCTACCCAGAGTTGCTCCGTGGGAGGGGCCAGACAGTGGATTCCGAAAAACCGAAGCCAGACCCGCCTTCCGACTCTCCGTCGGACAGCGACTCAGCCCGCCGCCGGGTCGAGCGCCTGACCGCGGCCGACAGCGAGGATCGGGGTTCGTCCGGGACCCCGACCGGGCATCCCGGTGACACCGGCTCCGATTCAGATGAGCCTCCCTCGGGGGGCCGCCCCTCCTCGTCCTCGACCGCCGGGGGATCCGGGGGTCCGCCGCGCCTGACCGAGCGCCAGCGGATCGAGGCACGGGAGAAGCGCCGCAACGAGCGGCGGGGCAGAAAGAACCGCGGCCGCCACGCCGGCGCGAAGGATGCCCCGGGCGCACCGGGCGGAAACCCGCTTTCGCGGGGAATCCGGGCGACCCTCCTCGAGGTCAGGCGTACCGCCGGTTTCCTCTGGGGGCTGGTACTGAGCGGTCTCGAACGGCTGGGTCCGGCCCTGCGCCTGCTCGTCTCGGGACTGGTTGCTCTCCTCACGGCCGCTGGCGGGGGGCTGTCGAAGATCGGCCGCGCGATCGCCGCCGGCCTGGCCCGGATCGGAACCGCCCTGCTGGCGCTGGACCGGGTGATCACGCCGCGCCGGGCCCTGATCGCGGTTGCCGGCGGAGCCGTACTCGCCCTGATCGCCTCCCAGTTCACCGACTTCCGGGCGACCGAGATCGGCCAGGCGGGCTACGACCCGATCCTCGACATCACCCGCGCGCCCCGGACCGACGTGATCACTCCTGTCGGCGCCCATTCGATCCTGCTCCTGCTGGCTGCCGGCGGCGCCCTGGCTGCCTTGGCAGGGTTGGCGCTGACCGGAAGGCGGGTCTTCGCCGCGGCGATCGCCGGCGCGGGCGCGATCACGATCGCGGTCACCCTGCTGATCGACCTTCCGCGCGGCCTGGACACTGCCGAGGCCGAGATCAGCTACTCGGAGGTGGCCGCCGTCCTGCTCTCCGGGTTCTGGATCCAGCTCGGCGCCGGCCTGGTCCTGGCCTTCGGCGGGCTGGGACTGCTGATGCTCTCCGGCCAGCGGCGCCGGAACGCCACCGGCAGCGGTGCCGACACCGGCGCCCGGCGGGAACAGGGTCGACAAGGAAAGCGCAGGCCGCGGCCGGCCGACGCCGGGGGCTTCTCGTGAATCGAAGCACCACGCCCGGCGGGAAAGAACAGTCGGATGCGGTCGCGGAAGCGGCAGCCGACGAGTTTGACGCGGCGACGGCCGGGACCGCCCGGCTCAGCGCGATGACCGTTCTGCTGGGCATCCTGATCGCGCTGCTCTCCCAGGTAGTCACCGGCTACAGCCTGCTCGACGAGACCGACTCCGTGATCACCAACGTGACCCTGCTCGACACCCACGGGCTGATCACGATCGTCTTCTCGCTGATCGCGCTGATCGCGCTTGTCGTCGCGGTCACCACCGGATCGAGGTCCGCGGTGGCGGTCGTGGTGGCGATGGGAGTCGGGATCCTGCTCGTCTTCCTCTTCGTGGACCTGCCCGACGTCGGTGAGACCGGCTTCTTCGACGCCCCCGGCGTCGGCAACATCGACGCCACCGGAAGTGCCTCGGCCGGGCTGTGGATGGAGCTGATCGGCGGCCTGGTCATCGTGCTCGGCGCGGCCGCCCTCGCCCGCCTCGACGAAAGCCGGCTCCGGGAGATCGGCCGGCCTTCCGGATCGCACCGGGAGACTCCCCCCTCCCGCAGAGACTCAGGCCCTGGCAGAGACAGGTCCGCTTGAACAACGACAAGCCCCGATTCGCTCTCCGCCCGCCCTCGCTGCGGAGGCTCCGGGGTCTCGTCACCGCCCTGTTGCTGGGTGGGGTCCT
Source organism: uncultured Solirubrobacterales bacterium (assembly GCA_963717235.1). GTDB lineage: Bacteria > Actinomycetota > Thermoleophilia > Solirubrobacterales > 70-9 > 67-14. The sequence goes on from CAVQVQ010000005.1 coordinate 1,002,315, forward strand.
GCTTGCCGCCGGCTGCTCCGGCGATGACGGAGACGACTGGCAGGGCGAGACGATCGGCCTCGGCTCGATCTTCTCCACGACCGGTGCCGGAGCCGCCTTCGGACCCCAGCAGCTGAAAGCGGCCAGGCTGGCCGTCGAAGAAATCAACTCCGACGGCGGCGTCAACGGTGCCGAGCTGACTCTCGAGCAGGAGGATGACGGCGGCGACCCCGCCACCTCGGCCCGCCTGATGGAAGGCCTCATCGAAGATTCCGGATCCCTCGCCGTGCTCGGCCCGACCTTCTCCAACTCCTCGGCCGAGGCCCATCCGGTGGCCAACGACCTGAAGACCCCGGTCCTGGCCGTCTCGAACACCGCCCCGGGAATCGTCGGCGACTGCGAGTACCCGTGCGAGTGGATCTTCCGCAACTCGCTCGGGGAAGCGGAGGCGATCCCGGCCAACATCAAGGAGTACGTCGCGGCCGAAGAGCCACAGGCGGTCGACATCATCTATCCGGAAGGAGACGACTTCGGGAAGAGCTCGGCGGCAACCGCGAGGCGTGCCTTCAAGGCCGAAGGCATCCGGATCGGCCAGGTCATCCCCTCCGGTACCGCCGGCATCAGCGCTTCCGCGGGAGTCCGCTCACTGAACGATCCCGCGCCGAACTACGGGCTCATGATCACGGCCTCTTCGGGAGAAACGGTCGTCGATCTGATCCGGCAGTTCCGGGACACCTTCGGGTACAGGGGCAAGATCCTCGGGGGCAATGCCTTCAACTCGCTGACGGCATCCGGGGAGCTCGGCAAGACCGGAAAGGGTGCCCAGAGCGCGGCCGCCTGGTTCGCCGGCAACGAATCGCAGGAGAACCAGGACTTCATCGACGCCTATTCGAGTCGGTACGGCGAAGCTCCCGACCAGTTCGCCGCCCAGGCCTACACCGGGGTCCTGCTTCTGGCAGCAGCGGCCGCTTCGGCCGACCTGGGCTTCGAAGACCCGGCCGCCGATCGCGAGGCCATCAAGGACTCACTCGAGGGCGTCCGGATGGAAACCCCCCTCGGAGACTTCCGCTTCACCCCCGACCACGACGTGAACCAACCGATCTGGATCGTCGAAATGGACGGCAGCGGCGGCTACGACCTGGTCAAGGAAGTCCCCGCCCCACAGGGGTGACCCGAACCCCTCCGAACGAGCATCTCCCCGGCTGTCGTTAGCCGGGTACCCATTGATTCCCGAGTGCCTGGCGGCTCGCGGACGCCTGTCGATCTGCGGATGCCTGTCGATCTGCGGACGCCTGTCGATTTGCGGATGCCTTTCGGTTGACGGGTCGGGAGGGTGGTGAGGGGTTCGCGCCTACCCCGCCAACCCGTACTCACCCCTCACCACCCTCCCGACCGCTCCCTCCGGGACCAACCCGCTTCCACCGGCACCCGAGCAGGGGCCCAGCGAATCCGACCAGGTGAGGGTCAGCCTCTAGCTCCGACCCGGCTTTTCAACTCCACGCGGGTGGTGCACGGGGCTCTCATGGGGGCTTATGGCGAGGACTGGAGCGACGCGGCGAAGCGATTTGCCCTTCGGCAATGAGCGAGCCGCGAGAGCGACTGACGAAGCCGGGCGCTCCCGGGTGAGTCCCGGGCGCCGCCCGCCCCCTCAGCCAAAGAGAAAGCGCCCCGGGGGGCGCTTTCGAAAAACGTAACTGCCCCGTCTAGGGGCAAGATCCCTACCAGCGGTAGTGGGCGAAAGCCTTGTTGGCCTGGGCCATCCGGAAGATGTCGTCCTTGCGCTTGTAGGCGCTGCCCTGCTGCTTGGTCGCATCCATGATCTCGTTTGCGAGGCGCTCGGACATCGAGTACTCGTTGCGGTTGCGCGCGAAATCGACCAGCCAGCGGACCGCGAGGGTGCGGGCGCGGCGGGAGGGAACTTCGACCGGCACCTGATAGGTGGCGCCACCGACCCGGCGTGAGCGGACCTCGAGGGCCGGGGTCAGCTGCTTGATCGCCTCTTCGAGAGTTTCAACCGGGTCTTCACCGGTGCGTTCAGCGACAAGGGCGAGGGCGTCGTAGGTGATCTGCTCGGCGGTCGACTTCTTGCCGTGGCGCATCACCTTGTTGGTGACCTGCTGCACCAGTCGCGAGCGGTACTTGGTATCGGCCTCGAGGGGCCGGATCGAAGCGGCGGATCGGCGTGCCATCAGGTGGCCTTGACGCCGTAAAGGGAGCGGGCCTGCTTGCGGTCGGAAACACCGGCCGCGTCGAGGGTGCCCCGGACCACCTTGTAACGAACACCCGGCAGATCCTTGACCCGGCCGCCTCTGATGAGGACGACGGAGTGCTCCTGAAGGTTGTGGCCTTCGCCCGGGATGTAGGCGGTTACTTCCATGCCGTGGGCGAGGCGGACTCGGGCGATCTTTCGAAGAGCAGAGTTCGGCTTCTTCGGGGTGACGGTGGCGACACGGGTGCAGACGCCGCGACGCTGGGGAGCGGCGACCTTCTTCTTGTTGCCCTGACCGGACTTGAGGCCCGGAGTGGCCACCTTCTTCTTGGGCCGCTTACGGCCCTTGCGCACGAGTTGATTTGTATTAGGCACGGCGGCGAATACTACAGGTCCGAGCTGGACTGCGTCATCTAGCATGGGCGCGTGAACGAGCTGCCGATCCTCGCCGTGGACGTCGATGGCGTAATCAGCCTTTTCGGCTTCGAGGAGCCTCCCCCTCCCGCCGCAGTCAGCTGGCACCTGATCGACGGTACCCCTCACTGCATCCTGCTGGCCGCCGGCGACCGGCTTCGGCGGCTGGGCGAAGCCTTCGAACTGGTCTGGGCAACCGGCTGGCAGGACCGGGCCAACGACCGTCTGCCACAGGTGATCGGGGTCGGTCCGCTTCCGGTCATCGAGTTCGATCTGCCGGCTGAGGGGGCCGAAGGTTCCGGTGCGGCAGTCGGCTCGCTTGCCGGCCACTGGAAGCTCGAAGCGATCGACCGGTTCGCCGGCGGCCGGGCGATCGCCTGGCTGGACGACTCCCTGGACCCCAGCTGTTTCGAATGGGCTGAAGGCCGGGAGGCCGCCGGGCTGCCGACCCTGCTGGTGCCGACCGAGCCGGAGATCGGGATCGAAGAGGCACACGTCGGCGCCCTCGAGGCCTGGGGACGAGAGCTCCAGGCGCCTTCACGGCACTGATCGCCCCGGAACAGGCCCGGCCGGTGCGACGGTCCGGCCGGTACGACCGCGAGATCGCGGGGACGGCTCTTAGCCACTGTTTAGCCGAGGGACCGTGATGGTTACAATCAACCGGTGCGTGAGTACTGGCCAATGTTCTTCCTGCTGGTGGTGCTGAAGGTTCCGGTCCTGGCAATGATCTACCTCGTGTGGTGGGCCAGCCAGCCGGTTCCCGAGGTGGAAGCCGGCGACGACGACGGTGGAGATCACGTGCGCCGGCGCCGCAACCGCCCGAAGTTCCCGCGCGGACCGCGCCGGGGGCCGCATGGGCCCGCGCTCGGCAGCCTGCCGGAGAATCCCCATGAAGGGCGCAGCCGTCAGCCGGAGAGGACGCGCTCTCGGGAGACGCGCCTGCGGGACTCCCCACGTTCGCGCGACAGCGAGCGCAGGTAGCGGTCGAAGTCGACCTGAATCGTGTGGCGCTTCGAATTGACGTAGCGCCTGTCCATCGCCGCCTGCTCGGCGGCCACGTCGCGGGCCATCACCGAGCGATCCGGCAGTTCGCCTTCGCCTGAGATCAGATCGGCCACCCAGGCCGACTGCGCCTCTGCCAGAGGCATGATCGCGCCGAGAGGCTGGATCAGGCCGATGAAGAACAGGCCGGGATGCTGGAGCGATACGACTCGCCGATAGAGGTCGATGCGGTTGTCCTCGGCGCTGACGATCGAGTCGTCGAAGAACGGGAAGGTGATCCGGTATCCGGTGCAGTAGACGACGACGTCCACCTGCTCGCGACTGCCGTCGGTGAATACGACGGTGTCGTGCTCGAAGCGTTCGATGTTCGGCTTGACCGTGACATCACCGTGGCCGAGCTTTCCGATCAGTTCGCCGGAAACGGTCGGATGGGCATGCAGCGGCTGGTGGTCGGGCTCGGGCAGCCCGTAGTCGCTCAGCCTGCCGACTGAAAGGCGCAGCATCAGGCGCATGAATGCGCTCTGCACCGCCAGGGGCGCCCGGGCGAAAACACCGTCGGTCGCCTTGTCGGTGGGGACTCCGCCCATGTACTTGGGCAGGATCCAGGCGCCACGGCGCATTGCCAACAGGGTTCTGTCGGCGACCCGCGAGGACTCGACCGCGATGTCGGTCGCCGAGTTTCCGATCCCGAGGACCAGGACCCGTTTGCCCTCGAATATCTCCGGGGTGCGGTAGTCGTGGGCGTGCATCTGTACTCCGGTGAACTCATCCGACCCGGGAAAGGCCGGCTCGGGCCAGCGGGCGTCCCAGTGGTGGCCGTTGCAGACCATGAGGTCCGTGTAGTGGCCGGTTTCGCGACTACCGTCCGGACCTTCGACCGTTACTTCCCAGCCCCCCTCGGCAGGTACGGCCTCGACCACCTCGGTCCGGAATCTGATCCGTTCGCGCAGCCCGAAATGGTCGACGTAGTCGTCGAAGTAGGAGGCAATTTCGAAGTGGCTCGGATAGTCCGGGTAGTCCACCGGCATCGGGAAAGAGCGGTACTCCATCATCTGCCGGGAGGTGTTGATGTGCAGGGAGCGGTAGGCCGCCGACATTCCGTTGTCGTTCTCGTAGCGCCAGTTGCCGCCCACGGTCGAGCTCTTCTCGAAACAGTCGAAATCGATGCCACGCTCGGCCAGGTTCTGGCAGGCGGTGATCCCTGAAGACCCGGCCCCGATGACACAGACGCGCGCTCGCTGATCGACCATCGCCCAAGCATAGCGGGAGCCGGTCATGTGACTGGTAAGTGGGCCCCAGTCGAGGTCCGGCCACGATCTTGCGCCGCTATGGATTCAGATCGTGGCCAGACTGGGGTGGAACTCGGGCAGGGGGTTCGGGTTCGGGGCGATGAGCCCGGGTGGAGGTTCGGGTTCGGGGCTGAGGATCGCCGGAGGATGGGTCAGGGAACAGGAACGGCCCGCTTTCGCGGGCCGTTCGGGAATTCGATCTGTCGACCCCTGAGGGTCGACGGAGGCGGGTGGCGGCTACTCCGAGCCGTCGACCTCGCGGCTGATGCCCTCGAGCTCCTGGGCGAAGCCCTCGCCGAAGCTGTCGGCGCCATCGCCGTTTGACCCGTTCGAGTCGGACTCCAGACCGAAGTCGTCCTCCTCGAGCAGCACGGTCTCCTCGGCCGGTACGAACGGCTCGGCCGGCTCGACGGTGATCGAGCGGTAGCGCTTGAGCCCGGTCGCTGCCGGGATCAGCTTGCCGATGATGACGTTCTCCTTGAGGCCGACCAGGCGGTCGCGCTTGCCTTCGAGCGCGGCGTCGGTCAACACCTTGGTGGTCTCCTGGAAGGAGGCCGCCGAGAGGAAGGACTTGGTCGCCAGCGACGCCTTGGTGATGCCGAGGATCTTCTCCTTCGACTTCGCCACGGTGCCACCGTCGGCCTTGACCTGCTTGTTGATCTTCTTGAGCTCATGGCGATCTTCGAGCTGGCCGGGAAGCAGGTCGGTCGATCCCTTGGTCTCGACCTCATCCTTCTTCATCATCTGGCGCACGATGATCTCGATGTGCTTGTCGTCGATCTCCACGCCCTGGGCGTTGTAGACGCGCTGGACTTCGGCCACCAGGTACTGCTCGATCGCGGTACGACCGCGGATCGCCAGCACGTCGGCCGGGTACAGCGAACCTTCGTTGAGCTGGTCCCCCACCTCGACCGTGTCCCCCTGCTTGACATGCAGACGAGTCCGGGGCGGGAAGGTGTACGTGGTCTCTTCGCCGGACGAATCGAGCACCGTGACGACCGCGCTCTTCTCGTCGTGGTCGACACCAACCTTGCCGGCGACCTCCGAGAGGACCGCCAGGCCCTTCGGCTTGCGGGCCTCGAACAGCTCGACCACCCTGGGCAGACCCTGGGTGATGTCCTGTCCGGCGACACCACCGGTGTGGAAGGTACGCATGGTCAGCTGGGTACCGGGCTCGCCGATCGACTGGGCGGCAACCGTGCCGACCGAGTCGCCGATCGCGACCATGAAGCCGGTCGCCGGCGATACGCCGTAACAGGAACGGCAGACCCCGCGCTCGGCCTCGCACTTGAATGCGGAGCGGACCGGCACCGTGGCCTCGTGATCGTCGGTGTAGGCATCGATGATCTCGACGAGATCGGCCTTGGTGATCAGCTGGTTGCGCTTGAGCAGCTCGCGGCCACGCTTGGTCGCGAACTTCTTCGCGGCCAGACGGCCGACCAGGTTGGAATTGGGATCACCGGCCGGACCGTAGACCGGCATCTCGATGAAGTCCTTGGTCTTGCAGTCCTCGGTCCGGACGATCACGTCCTGGGCGACATCGACCAGGCGGCGGGTCAGGTAACCGGAGTCCGCGGTACGCAGAGCCGTGTCGGCCAGACCCTTCCTGGCGCCGTGGGTCGAGATGAAGTACTCGCCGACCGACAGGCCCTCGATGAAGTTGGACTTGATCGGACGCTCGATGATCTCGCCCTTCGGATTTGCCATCAGGCCTCGCATGCCGGCCAGCTGGCGGATCTGCTTGAACGAACCACGGGCGCCGGAGTTGGCCATCATGAAGATCGGGTTGAGCTGATCGAGGTTGTCCTCCATCGCCTGACCGACCTCTTCGGTGGCTTCGTTCCACTTGTCCGTGACCTGCCTGTGGCGCTCTTCGGCGGTATGCCATCCCTCGTCGAACTCGGCCTGGATCTGGGCGGTCTCGGCGTCGTAGCGCTCGAGGATCCCTTCCTTCTCCGGCGGCGGCACCACGTTGTTCTTGGACACCGTGATCCCGGCCCGCGAGGCGAAGTTGAAGCCGAGGTCCTTGAAGGCGTCGAGCACTTGCGAGATGGTCGGCGCGCCGAACGAATCGACCAGCCACCCGACCATGTCGTTGATGTCCCGCTTCTTCAGTGACTTGTTGACGAACTCGTACATCTCCGGGTCGTAGTCCTCGTCCAGAGCCGTCTCCAGCGCCCGCTCGATGCGGTCGTTGAAGATGATCCGCCCGACCGTGGTCAGGAAGTGCTCGTGGCCGGCCCGCCGGTACTCGGCGAACTCATGCAGCCCGACCAGACCGTTCTCGTAGGCCAGTTCGGCCTCCTGAGCGGTACGGAAAGGATGCGGCCGCTTCTCGAGCTTCGCCGGGTCCAGCTGCTCGACCTCCTCCTCGGAGAAGGTCAGGTAGTAGAGACCCAGCACCATGTCCTGCGTCGGGGTCGCCAGAGGCGCACCGTGGGCAGGCGAGAGGATGTTGTTCGCGGACAGCATCAGGACCCGGGCCTCGGCCTGAGCCTCGGCCGACAGCGGCACGTGGACCGCCATCTGGTCACCGTCGAAGTCGGCGTTGAAAGCCGCGCAGACGAGCGGGTGTACCTGGATCGCCTTGCCTTCGACCAGAATCGGCTCAAAGGCCTGGATGCCGAGGCGGTGGAGCGTCGGGGCGCGGTTGAGCAGCACGGGGTGCTCCTCGATCACTTCCTCGAGCACGTCCCAGACCTCGGGCACCATCGACTCGACCATCTTCTTGGCCGCCTTGATGTTCTGGACGGCCTTGCGCTCGACGAGCTGGGCCATGATGAACGGCTTGAACAGCTCGAGCGCCATCAGCTTCGGCAGGCCGCACTGGTGCAGCTTGAGCGACGGACCCGAGACGATCACCGATCGGCCCGAGTAGTCGACGCGCTTGCCGAGCAGGTTCTGGCGGAACCGGCCCTGCTTGCCCTTGAGCATGTCCGAGAGCGACTTCAGCGCGCGGTTACCGGGCCCGGTGACGGGACGGCCACGACGGCCGTTGTCGAACAGGGCGTCGACCGACTCCTGGAGCATGCGCTTCTCGTTGTTGACGATGATCTCCGGGGCACCGAGGTCGAGCAGGCGCTTGAGCCGGTTGTTCCGGTTGATCACTCGGCGGTAGAGGTCGTTCAGGTCCGAGGTGGCGAAACGGCCACCGTCGAGCTGGACCATGGGCCGCAGCTCCGGCGGGATCACCGGAATGCAGTCGAGGATCATCCACTCGGGCTTGTTGTCCGACTTGAGGAAGGCCGAAGTGACCTTGAGCCGCTTGACCGCACGGGCCTGCTTCTGGCCCTTGGCGGTGACGATCTGGTCTTCCAGTTCGGCACAGGTGGCCTCGAGGTCGATCTGCTCGAGCAGGTCGCGAACCGCTTCGGCACCCATGCCGCCGCGGAAGTACTCGCCCCAGCCGAACGGTGAACCGAACCGGTCCTTGAGCTCCCGGAAGTCGGTCTCGTCGTTGATCACGTCCTTGGGCTTCATCGTCTGGAAGGCCTTCCAGACGCGGTCGAGGCGGTCGATCGCCTCGTCGATGTAGGCCTCGGTGTCGCTGATCTCGGCCTCGAAGTCCTTGTTCAGCTCCTTGATCCGCTTGCCCTTGTCGTCGTCGCTCAGCTTGCGCAGCTGGGCCGCGGTCAGGCCGAGCGAGTCGGCCCAGAGATGGTCTTCGTCAGAGAACTTGGTCTGCTCACCGGACTCGAGGTACTTGATCCGCCGCTTCAGCGACTCGTCGAGGATCTGAGTGCTCTTGCTGCGCTCGGATTCGTACTCGGACTGGACGCTCTCGACTTCCTTCTCGAGCATGGGCATGTCCTTGGCCCGGGCCTCTTCGTCGATCCAGGTGACCATCGAAGCCGCGAAGTAGAGGACCTTCTCCAGTTCCTTCGGGGCCATGTCGATCAGGTAGCCGATCCTCGAAGGAACGCCCTTGAAGAACCAGATGTGGGAGACAGGCGCGGCCAGGTCGACGTGAGCCATGCGCTCACGACGGACCTTCGAGCGGGTCACTTCGACGCCGCAGCGCTCGCAGACGATGCCCTTGTAGCGGACCCGCTTGTACTTGCCGCAGTAGCACTCCCAGTCCTTGGTCGGACCGAAGATGCGCTCGCAGAAGAGGCCGTCCTTTTCCGGCTTCAGCGTGCGGTAGTTGATGGTCTCCGGCTTGAGGACTTCGCCCCAGGACCAGGACCTGACCTTCTTCGACGAAGCGAGAGCGATCTCGATTGCGTCGAAGTTGTTGATGTCGATTACGTTACTCACTCTTTTGCACCTGCTTCCTCGGCGTCACCGGCACCATCGGCGGCGGCATCACCTTCCTTTGCCTCGGCTTCGACCGCTTCGTCTGCGGCACCGTCGCCGTTGGTATCGGCCCGGACCTCGGTCAGGTCCATGCCGAGGTCCTGGGCGGCCTGAAGCAGGTCGTCCTCTTCCTCGGCCAGTTCGCCGATACCCTCTTCGGAGACCACGTTCGCGTCGAGCGAAAGCGCCTGCATCTCCTTGAGAAGCACCTTGAATGATTCCGGGATCGACGGCTCGGGGATGTTCTCGCCCTTGACGATCGCTTCGTAGGCCTTGACCCGTCCGACCGTATCGTCGGACTTGATCGTGAGCATCTCCTGCAGCGTGTAGGCGGCGCCATAGGCCTCGAGGGCCCAGACCTCCATCTCGCCGAAGCGCTGACCACCGAACTGAGCCTTGCCTCCCAGCGGCTGCTGGGTGACCAGGGAGTACGGACCGGTCGAACGGGCGTGGATCTTGTCGTCGACCAGATGGTGCAGCTTGAGGATGTACATGTAGCCGACCGTGACCTTGCCCTCGTAGGGCTCGCCGGTGCGTCCGTTGTAGAGCTGGACCGAACCGGAGCAGCGGGCACCCGGACGGGCACTCATGTCGACGTCCATGTCGATACCGCGGTCGGCATGTTCCTCCGACCACTTGACCAGGGCCGTGTCGACGTCTTCGACGGTCGCGCCGTCGAAGACCGGGGTCGAAACGTAGACGCGGTCCCGGGTCTCGGCCCTGTTCTTGTAGGCCTCGCTGCCGTCGTCGTACCAGCCGTTGCCGGCAACCCACCCGAGGTGGGTCTCCAGGATCTGACCGATGTTCATACGGCTGGGGACGCCGAGCGGGTTGAGGATGACGTCGACGGGGGTTCCGTCGGCGAGGTGGGGCATGTCCTCTTCCGGCACGATCTTCGAGATGACGCCCTTGTTGCCGTGGCGTCCGGCGAGCTTGTCGCCCTCGGAGATCTTGCGCTTGGTGGCGACGTATACGCGGACCAGGTCGTTGACACCCGGGGCGAGATCGTCGCCGTCGTCGCGGCTGAAGGTCAGCACGTCGATCACGACGCCGCCTTCACCGTGAGGCACCTTGAGCGAGGTGTCGCGGACTTCGCGCGCCTTCTCCTTGAAGATGGCGCGGATCAGCTTCTCCTCGGCGGTCAGCTCGGTCTCGCCCTTGGGCGTGACCTTTCCGACCAGCAGGTCTCCGGAGACGACCTCGGCGCCGACTCTCACGATGCCGCGCTCGTCGAGGTTCCGGAGGCTCTCTTCAGAGCGGTTCGGGATGTCGCGGGTGATCTCTTCGTCGCCGAGCTTGGTATTGCGGGCGTCGATCTCGTACTCCTCGATGTGGATCGAGGTGAGCTCGTCTTCCTTGACCAGGCGCTCGGAGAGAATGATCGCGTCCTCGAAGTTGTAGCCCTCCCAGGACATGAAGGCGACCAGGCAGTTCTTGCCCAGCGCGACCTCTCCACCACCGGTGGAGGAGCCGTCGGCCAGCACTTCGCCGGCCTTGACCTTCTGGCCCGGGTTGACGATCGGCCGCTGGTGGATCAGCGTGCCCTGGTTCGAGCGCATGAACTTGAACAGCGGGTAGCGGTCGCTTCCCGACTTGTGCTTGACCTCGATCACCTCGGCGTCGACGTAGGAGATCTCCCCGTCGTGTTCGGCCAGGATCACGTCGCCCGTATCGGCTGCGGCGCGCTGCTCCATGCCGGTGCCGACCAGCGGCGGATCAGGTCGCATCAGCGGAACGGCCTGACGCTGCATGTTGGAGCCCATCAGGGCGCGGTTGGCGTCGTCGTGCTCGAGGAACGGGATCAGGGCCGTCGCGACCGACCAGATCTGGGTCGGAGAGACGTCCATCAGGTCGACTTCCTCCGGCGTCGCGTTGGTCCAGTCACCGTCACCGGCGCGGCAGAAGATGCTCTCGCCCTGCAGCTTCATCGACTTGGGGTCGAACTCGGCGCTCGCCTGGGCGATCACCTGGTCCTCTTCCTGGGTGGCGTCGAGGTGTACGACCTCGTCGGTGATCACGCCGTCCTTGACCTTCCGGTACGGCGTCGTCACGAAGCCGTGCTCGGAGATCTGCGCGTAGGAAGACAGCGATCCGATCAGGCCGATGTTCGGGCCTTCCGGGGTCTCGATCGGGCACATCCGGCCGTAGTGGGTCGGGTGCACGTCGCGGACCTCGATCGGAGCGCGCTCGCGGGTCAGGCCTCCGGCGCCGAGCGCCGAGAGGCGACGGCGGTGGGTCAGTCCGGCCAGCGAGTTGTTCTGGTCCATGAACTGCGACAGCTGCGAGGAGCCGAAGAACTCCTTCTGGGCGGCCACGACCGGACGGATGTTGATGATCGTCTGCGGGGTGATCGCGTCGGAGTCCTCGGTGGTGAGGCGCTCCCTTACGACCCGCTCCATGCGGTACAGGCCGATCCGGAAGGCTTCCTGGATCAGCTCGCCGACCGTGCGCAGACGGCGGTTGCCGAAGTGCTCGTACTCGTCGAGGTGGTCGGAGACGTTCTCCCGCGGGTAGGTCAGCGCCTCTGCGGCGTAGTCCTTGATCGGGTTTTCCTCGTCGATCTCTTCCGGCATGCCGAGGATCTTCGGCAGGCTGACCAGCTCCCGGATCAGGGAGATGATGTCGTCGTGGGTGAGCACGCGGTTGTCGAGGTCGACGTCGAGCCCGAGGCGGGCGTTGAGCTTGTAGCGGCCGACCCTGGTCAGGTCGTAGCGCTTCGGGTCGAAGAACAGCTGCTCGAGCAGTGCCTTGGCGGCGTCGACCGACGGCGGCTCGCCCGGGCGCTGCTTCTTGAACAGCTCGATCAGGGCGCCTTCTTCGGTGCTGATGGCCTCGGTGTCGGCAGCGATCGTCTGCTGGATGTAGACGGAGTTGTCGAAGAGATCGAGGATCTGCTCGTTGGTCACGTAGCCCATCGAGCGCAGCAGCACGGTGATCGGCAGCTTGCGCTTGCGGTCGATCCGTACGTAGACGCGGCCCTTCTTGTCGATCTCTAGCTCCAGCCAGGAGCCACGCGCCGGCATCAGGTTGGCGGTGAACACCTGCTTCTCGGCGTCCTTGGGAGCCATCACGTAGGCGCCGGGTGAACGCACCAGCTGGGTCACGACGACACGCTCGGTGCCGTTGATCACGAAGGTGCCGCGCTCGGTCATCCAGGGGAAGTCCCCCATGAAGACGGTCTGCTCGCGGATCTCTCCGGTCTCCCGGTTCTGGAAGGAGACGGTGACGTTGAGCGGACGCGAGTAGGTCAGATCCCGCTCACGACACTCTTCGAGTGTGTGGCCGGGCTCATCGAACTCGAAATCGCCAAAGACGATTGCGAGGTTTCCCGTGTAATCCTCGATCGGCGAGATGTCATCGATCGTCTCACGCAGCATGCCGCTCTCCGGATCGGTGAGATCCTCGAACGAACGACGCTGAATGTCGATCAGATGGGGGGCTTCAAGAGGTGTTTCGAGACGGGAAAAACTCCTGCGGACAAAGGGGGCATCGATCGGGCGTGCCAAGGTTGGCAACTCCTCAAGGGGTCAGAGATTCACGTGAATGGGCGCGGAAGCAGGTAAATCTGAGCGCAACTTCGCGCAACGATAAAAAATAGCACACATGGATTGCGGCCCGATCCGGGCCGCAGAAAGCGAAGCGGCGGGGTGCCGCGGATTACCGCTGCACCCCGCCCTGAATGCGGGAACTACTTGAGTTCGACGGTGGCGCCGGCCTCTTCGAGTTCGGCCTTGAGCTTCTCGCCCTCGTCCTTCTCGACGCCTTCCTTGACCGGCTTCGGGGCCTCGTCGACCAGGGCCTTGGCTTCCTTCAGGCCGAGTCCGGTCGCGGCGCGCACGACCTTGATGACCGGGACCTTCTTCTCGCCGACCGCGGTCAGCACGACGTCAACGGTCGAGCCGGCGTCGTCGTCTCCGCCGTCACCGGCGTCTCCGCCTCCGCCTGCTGCGGGGGCGGCTGCCGCTACCGCGGTGGCCGATACGCCGAACTCCTCTTCGAGCGCCTTGATGCGCTCGGAGAGCTCGAGTACCGAGATGCCCTTGAGTTCTTCAATCCATTCTTCTGTAGTCGATGCCATTTGCTGCTCCTGTTCTTACTGGTTCAAGTTGGTCTGCTGAAAAAATCTTGTGGCGCCGGACTACTCGTCCGATCCGCCTTCTTCGCTGGCTTCCCCAGCCTCAGCTTCGGCCGGTGCCTCCGCCTCGGCTTCCGCTTCCGGGGCCTCCTCGGCGGACGGAGTTTCTTCCGCCTCGGCCGGAGCCTCGGCGTCCGCCTCCGTTGCCTCTTCTGCTGCCGGAGCCTCGGCCTCAGCCGGTGCTTCCTCGGCCTCAGCCGGTGCTTCCTCGGCCTCAGCCGGTGCTTCTTCAGCGGCCGGTGCTTCGGCTGCGGGCTCTGCCTTGCCGCCGACCAGGCCCTGTTCGGCAACCTGCTGAAGCTGGTTCGCGAGACCGGAGATCATCGATCCGAGGCCCCGGGTGAGGGTGACGATCGGGCTGGCGACCACGCCGGCCAGCTGGGCATTGAGAGTGTCGCGCGACGGAAGCTTGGCGATTGCCGTGAACTTCGCCTCGTCGAGCAAGGTCTCGCCCATGAAGCCACCCTTGTAGGTGAGTACGTCATGGACCTTGTTGAAGGAGGTGATCGCCTTCGCCGCCTGGGCGGTGTCGCCCTTGACGAAGGTAAGCGCGGTCGGCCCTTCAAGGACGTCGTCGAGCCCGGTGACGCCGACCTTCTCGGCGGCGATCCTGGTCAGACGGTTCTTGACCACGGTGAAGGTCGCGTCGGCATCGCGGAGGCTGCCGCGAAGCTCGGCGGCCTGGGCCACGGAGATGCCGCGGTAGTCGATCGCGAAGATCGCCTCGGAGGCCTTGATCTCCTCGCCGATCTCTTCGATTACTGCTGCTTTTTCATCTCGGTTCATATCTGTCGCCTGGCTTCTCTCAAGTGGTTGGCGACCGCGCGGGCAACAAAAAACCCGCTCGCAGGCGGGCGGAAGGAAGGCTCCTTCGGCTCCACCTACCCTGGCTTTACGGACTATGGCCCGACCAGCGGTCTATGGCAGGCGGAGAACAATAGCGGAGCGGTGCCTGACCGGAGTCGCTCAGTGGGCGCCGTCGCGCCGGAGCACTGCGACCAGGGTCCTGATCAGCAGGTATACGTCCATGGTCATCGAGCGGCTCAGCGCGTAGGAGTAGTCCAGCTTGATCATGTCGGAGAACGGGATCGAGCTGCGGCCGAGGGCCTGCCAGGGTCCGGCGATGCCGGGCTTGACGCTGACCCGCGCCTCCGAGAGCGCGCCCGCCTCGGCGGCCTCTTCCGGCACCAGCGGTCGCGGGCCGACCATGCTCATCTCCCCCTTCAGGACGTTGACCAGCTGCGGCAGTTCATCGACCGACCAGCGCCTCAGGGTCCTGCCCACGGGGGTGATGCGCGGGTCGTGCTCGAGCTTGAACAGCACGTCGTCGTTGCCTGAGTCGACGGTCTCCGAGCGCAGACGCGGGCGCATCGCGTGGGCCCCGTCCACCATCGTCCGGAACTTGAAGATCTCGAACTCCTCGCCGTTCAGCCCGACCCGCGTCTGGCGGAAGATCACGGGGCCTTCGGATCCGAAGCGGATGCGAAGGGCGGACCAGACCATGATCGGAGATACGAGCAGCAGGGCGAAAAAGGAGAAGCAGACGTCGAAGACGCGCTTCATCCTCAGAGAGAACGGGCGCTGGACCGAAGGACGGAGGCTGACCACCGGCAGGCCTTCGATGTCCTGAAGCAGGGCCGCCGAGTAGAGGCTCTCCGGTCCGCCCGAGACGATGTCCACACCGAGGCCCGCCCGGTGGAGTCTCTGGATCAGGTCGGTCTTCGACGCGAAGCCACCGAAAACGCCCGCCCCGCCGACCAGGATCGCCCGGACCACTCCCGAAGACTCGAGCAGTTGGCGCACGGCAGCCTCATCGAGCACAGACCGGCCCTCCCGGTCGGTCGCCGGCGTTGTCGGGGCGAAGTGGGCGAGGCTGTCCTCGGGGCCATCGCCGACGGGCAGGCTGGATGCGACGATTTCCCGCTTCACGTCGAGTCGCCATTCGGGATGGCGGTCGATCCGGTCCCGCAGGGAGGCGAGCCCGACCTCATCGCCGATAAGCGCGACCGGCTGGAGATTCCACGGCTGGCGCGACGCGTAGATACGCACGGCGGCTCGCCCGGCGATCAGCAGCGGCACGGCAAGGACCCAGATGAACACCGACGTGGCGATCAGATCGACATCGCTGGTCCAGAACGTGAGCAGCATCAGCAGTACCCATGACCAGGCCATCGATATGGCGATGATCCGGCCCGACTCGTCGACGAAGTTGCGATCGATCCGCTGCTCGAAGTCGTGGTAGAGATTCGCCGAGTAGGCGCCCAGGGTCCAGAGCGGCAAGGACATCAGGAGAGTGACCAGCAAGCCGTCCCGCTCAGAGGGCCGGTCGATCGACCCGGCCACCACGAGACCGGCCAGGAAGGCGACGGCCAGGGTCGAAAGGTCGCTGGCGACCAGCATGCGGCGGGTCCGCGTGATGCCGTCCGTCAGTGCCTCGCGATGGACCTCGAGGCGGGATTCGACCTCGCCTGCAGGTGAAGATTCTGCCCGCGGCAAGCTGTCGTCGGCCGGCTTCGGATCTACCGCAGGCCCCGGGCCGACACCGGGCGTGTCAACAGCACCAGTCCATTCTTCGGTTGGAGAAACTGCTGTTTCCGGTCGGCCCTGACTCAATTCGGGACTGCCTTTCGAAAGCGACGGGGACACAGGATCCGACTCCATCGGACCCCTCGTTAGAGCCTTGTATGAGCCTAGCAACAGGGTCTGGTGGTTGCGGACCTGTACAGATAAACCACGAGACACCGTTCTGATGCGCTTCGGGGCCGATCCGTAGCGCGGCCCCGGAGTGGCATTACGCAGGCGGCAGGCGCGCTTGGCTCAAGTACGATGGGCCGGTGATTGTCAGGAATTCGCGAATCGGATCGTCGCGGGCCGGTCGTTGAGCCGGGCCAGCCAACACTACCTCGGGGAAGGCGGTACCGCCTACGACGAGCGGGTCGGGGGTACCCACCGTTTCAACGCGGACTTCGCGCTCAGAGTCCTGGGTCCCCACCTCGAGGATGACACCGCCGTGCTCGATTTCGGCTGTGCTGACGGAGCATTGCTCGCGGCCCTTCCGAACGGGGTCAAGTGCGGAGTAGAGGTAAACCCGGCCTCCCGCGCCAGGGCCGTCGAGAGGGGCCTGGTCGTCCATGAGTCGACCCGCGAGATTGACGATGACTCGGTCGGGCTGGTCATCTCGAGTCACGTACTGGAGCACACGCTGCAGCCGCTGGACGAACTGGGCGGGCTGAGGCGGGTGCTGACCGGCGGCGGCAAGCTGGTCCTGATCCTGCCCGTGGACGACTGGCGGGTTCAGCGGGACTGGGTTCTGCCTGATGGCAATCACCACCTGTACGGCTGGACGCCACAGCTCCTTGCAAATCTTCTGGCGGAGGCCGGCTTCGCGGTCGAGTCGATCGACGTGGTCACCTACACCCTGCCGGGCCGATTCACCGGGAAACTGCACGGCATGCTCCCGTCCTGGCTCTTCGACGGGATCGCCCGGGCCACGGCGGTCCTGCGCCGCAGGCGTCAGCTGGTCGCCGTCGCAAGGGCCTGAACCGTGGCCGGGTTCACCGGCCACTGACTCGCCACTAGGATCCCCGACCATGGTCGTCCTTGTCACCGGAGGCGCAGGATTCATCGGCTCGCACCTGGTCGATGCCTTGCTGGAGCGCGGTGACGAAGTAGCGATCCTCGACAACTTCTCTTCCGGCAAGCGGGAGAACATCTCCGGTGCACTGGCTTCCGGGGCCGGACTGCTGGAGGGCGACATCCTCGACCGGGCTTTCGTATCCGATGCGGTTTCGGAGCTCCGCCCCGCGGCGATCATCCACCTCGCCGCACAGGGCGAGGTGCAGCGCTCGATCCACGAACCGGCTTTCGATGCCACGGTGAACGTGGTCGGAACGGTGAACATGCTGGAGGCAGCCCGAGCCGCGTCCTGCGACCGCTTCGTCCTGGCTTCGACGGGCGGTGCGATCTACGGCGAAGGCAGCGGTATCGAACTGCCGGCCCCCGAATCGGCGCCGCTCGAAACACTCTGCCCCTACGGGCAGAGCAAGCTCGCAGCCGAGCAGTACCTGACGCTCTACGGACGAATGTACGGCTCGGGCTCGGTGGCGCTGCGCTTCGCCAACGTCTACGGCCCGCGCCAGAACCCGAAAGGTGAGGCGGGAGTGGTGGCGATTTTCGCTGAGCTCCTGCTCGATGGCGAACGGCCGGTCGTATTCGGCGACGGCAGCCAGACCCGTGACTACGTATACGTGGACGACGTGATCCGGGCCGTGATCTCCGCCCTCGACAGCGATATCAGCGGGCCGGTCAACATCGGCACCGGCGTCGAGACCGGGCTGCTGGACCTGATCTCCGGGATCGGGCGGGCCGGTGCCGGCCTGGGGCCGGCCGGGGGTTCGGCGGATCCCGGCTTCGAGCCGACCTTCGAGCCGAAACGCCCGGGCGAGGTCCAGCGGATCTCGATCGACCCGGCTCGCGCCCGGCGTGAGCTCAACTGGAACGCGGATACGAAGCTCGACGAAGGCCTGCGTCGCACGCTCGCAGCCCTCGCGGTCGCCAGGTCGGGCTAGGGCCGCCGGGAACGGGTCCGGCAGCCTTTCAGGAAGGGCTGCCCCTCGCCCGCCGCCTCGAGAGGGCCTCCCGGGTGGACATCCGGCTGACCGCCCCTGCGGGCAGGCTGCGCCGGGGCAGGGTGCGGGCGTCTCGCCAACCCTTCAGTCGGCCCCGGAGCCCGGCCAGGGTGCGGTCGCGGACCAGCTGGCCGGCGCAGATGACCGCCTCCCTGGCGAGAGCCGCAGCGGCGTCGGCCGGAGTTCGAAGGACGCCGTAGCGACGCAGCAGGTAGCCGCGGCTCCAGCCCGTCATCCCGTACTTGCGGGGCGACCTCGAGCCAAGGGTCTGCGAGTAGCCGTGAGTCGCCCGGGCCGATCGGGCCAGCCGGCAGCGACCTCCCGCCGACCTGATCCGCAGTGCGAGATCGAGATCTTCGTAGTAGAGGAAGATGCGCTCGTCGAAGCCGCCGACGCCTTCGAAGGCGGCGCGCTCGTAGAGGGCCGCGCCGCCGGTCGGACCGAGCGGATCAGCCGCCGATCCGAGCGCGGCCACCGGCTCCCCCGAGAGGTAGTCGAATCCCATTGCCGTCTGGTCGGCGATGATGCCGGCTGAATCGATACGTGACGGATCGTCCTCGGCCAGCAGGACCGCCGCGGTCATCTGGTCCCCGCGCTCGTACATCAGGGCTTCGATGAAATCCGGACGCGCGATCGCGTCGTCGTTGAGCAGGATCACCGGCCCGGTGCCGACCGCGGCGACGGCGCGATTGAGAGCCGGACCGAAGCCGAGGTTCGACCCCATGGCGATCCGCTCCACCTCGGGGAATCGGGTTTCCAGAAGATCGCGGCAGCCGTCGCCCGGTCCGTTGTCCGCCACCACCACCGGGACGGGTGAGGTCTGGGCGAGCAGCCCCTCGAGGCAGGCGGCCAGCCGCTCACCGCCCTCGAGGGTCGGTACGTAGACGGTCGCGAGGTCCGCCTTCAAGTTGCCCTACCGCCGAGCCGTCCCACAGCCCGCTGCGCGAACGAGATGAGCAGTGCCAGCGAAAGCTTGAACCCGATCCCGCAGTAGGCGGCCAGGTTGAGCGGGGCAGGGTTGCCGGGTGCGTCGAAGCGCCGGTAGAAGCGGCCCATCCCCCGATGAAAGGCCACCTCCTGGCGCAGTCCGCGGCGTCGCTCCGCTCGACCCGCCCTTGACGTGCACCACGGTTCCCGAGGGGTCGTAGAAGACCTTCCAACCGGCCCCCCAGAAGCGCCGGCACCAGTCCAGGTCCTCCATGTAAAGCCAGTAGCCCTCGTCCAGCGGACCGACCGCGCGCAACGCCTCGCGCCGTACGAGCATGTAGGCACCGTTGATCGCGTCGACTTCGCCGGCCTCATGTTCGCCGAGGCCGGTGGCGCGATATTGCGAAAGCCTGGCGTCAGCCGTGCTGATCCGACCGATTCCGGTGAAGTGGGCGACTGCCGCCAGCGGTGTCGGGAAGGAACGCTTGCATGCGTGGTCGAGCTTGCCGGAGGGGGTGACCAGCCGGCAGCCGACGACGCCGATCGAGGGGTCCGTCTCCATGCGGCGCAGTGAACTGTCGATCGCCCCCTCGCCTACCTCGGTGTCAGGGTTGAGCAGCAGGATGAAGTCGGCGTCGGTCTCGCGAAGCACGACGTTGTTGGCGGCCGAGAAGCCGATGTTTCCGCGACGCAGCAGACGCACCTCGGGAAACTCACGCTCGACCAGATCGGGTGTGCCGTCGATGGATCCGCTGTCGACGACCGTGATTTGCGCCGGACAGGAGGCCGGGTGGCGCCTCAGCGACTCCAGGCAACGGCGCAGCAGCCCTGCCGCCCCGTGGCTGACGATCACTATTTCGAGCTGCGGCGATGTCATCGATCGCGGCCCGCCGGGGCCCGGATCAGAAGGCGCCGTCGCCCCGGATCACTGCCCGGGGGGTCCGGATCAGGATCGCAATGTCGCCGGTGATCGTCAGGTTGTCCATGTAGTCGCGGTCGAGGCTGAGGCGCTCTTCGAAGCTGAGCTCACCGCGGCCCGCGATCTGCATCGGCCCGGTCACCCCCGGCTTCACAGCGAGGCGCTGGAGCTGGCGCTCGTCGTAGAGGGCCACCACCGCCTCCTCCTCGGGCCGGGGTCCGACCAGCGACATGTCGCCCTTGAGCACGTTGATGAACTGGGGAATCTCGTCGATGCTGGTACGCCTGAGCACCGCGCCGACCCTGGTGACCCTGGGGTCGTTCCTGATCTTGAAGGCGGGCTCTTCCAGCGACTCGAGTTCGATCAGGTCCTCCAGTTCCGCTTCGGCACCGGCGGTCATCGTCCTCAGCTTGAACATCCTGAAAGTGCGTCCGTCCTTGCCGACACGCACCTGGCGGAAGAAGACCGGACCGGGCTGAGTCCAGCTTGATCGCCAAGGCGGCGATCAGCAGAAGCGGCGCCGCCAGCAGCAGGAACACGGCCGAAAGGGCGATGTCGATCAGGCGTTTGATCAACATGGTCGAGCGAGGGGGCACGCTGAATCGGAAGTCCAGCATCGGCACCGCGCCGATCCTGTTCAGCTCCGTGTTCGGACCGAGTACCTCGAGGTTGGCCGGCACCAGGGTGACCGAGGCCAGGGCCTGCCTGCAGACGGTGATGATCTCGCCGACCTGCCTCGAGTCGAGGCCGCCGTCGGCGACGACGACCCGGGAGATCCCGCGTTCACTGACCGTGCGGCTGAGTTCTTCGGTCCGACCCAGGAAAGAGAGTGCCGAGACGCCGGGTCCCGCGACCTCGTAGTCGGGCTCTGTCGCGGCGACGAAGCCGACCAGCTCGATGGTATCGCTGGCCCCCTGCTGTAGCCGCCTGGCGACCAGAGCCGCCTGTTCGCCCGACCCGACCAGGATCGTGCGCTCCCTCTGGGCGACGTGGACGTAGAGCCGGCGGACGGCCACACGGAGAGTGACGACCAGCGGAACCGTGGCGACGCCGATGACCATCAGGGCCGAACTAGGCAACTCGGTCGAAGTCAGCGCTTCGGAGAGCAGCTTGACCAGCACGCCGGTGATCGCCGCAGTGGCGACCAGGGCCGGCACCTCTTCCGAGGTCGAGTGGCTGATCCGGCGGTGGTCCTGGTCGTAGAGGCTGTAGATCTTGGCGACCAGGATCCAGACCGGAATGCTCAGCGCGGCCCAGAGCCAGTTCTCGCTGTCCACCCTGGCGAACTCGGCGGCAAGGCCGATCGCGATCGCGATCGCGACGGAATCTGCCAGCGCCAGGGCCCACCTGCGCAGGCGCACCATCCTGTGAACCGACCTGAGGTGCGCGTCGCCGGAGCCGAGAGACCCTTCGCGCGCCACGCGCGGTCGACCCGAAGTCCGTCCGCCGCTGTCGGAGCCACGGACGGAGTCGGCGGTATGACTTTCTGATTCTGCTTTTTGCATCGAACTGCTTCCCCTGCGGGCGGCTAATGATGAGGGACGGTAGCAACCGGCGCCGCAGCCGGATCGGCCGCGCGCCTTCCGAGCCACTGCCGGGCCGACTCCGGGTCTCCGCTCCGGGCCAGCCTCCGCCGCTCCCCGAGCATCGCCGGCAGCATGCCGATGGCCGCCAGCTTGCCCGATACGGTGGCCCTGAGCCGCCGCTCGCGCATCGCCCGCCAGATCGCGCCGGCCTCCACCGCCGCGATCCTCGGCAACGAGCGCAGCGGCATGAACTTCAGCTGCGTCCAGAGCCGGTTGCGGGCCACCAGCCTCGCGTTGTCAGCCGTCGGGCGTTCGAAGCCCGCCTGCCATGCCGCGTTGCCGACATGCCAGACGACCGCCTCGGGGGCGAGTCGAAACGACCAGCCGGCGATCCGGCCGCGCACGTTCAGGTCCACGTCTTCGTAGAACGCGAAGTAGCGCTCGTCGTATCCGCCGAGTTCTTCGAGTGCCTGTCGACGGAACAGGCATGCAGCCCCGCATACACCGAAGATCTCGCCGGCCGCGCTCTCGACCTCCCCCTGGGGGCGTCCGGCAGCCCGCTCGTAGGCCCGGCCGTCAGCGGTCAGCGCCTGGCCGAGGCTGTAGACCAATGCCTGCGGATCCTCCGGATCGACGCTCTGTCCCCGCTGCAGAGAGAGGATCCTCGGCTGCACTCCGGCGAGCCGGTCGCCGGTCCCGATCACCCCGGCGAGCCGGCTGACGGCTTCGGGGGCGAGCACGGTGTCGGCGTTGAGGGCGAGCACCAGGGATGACCGGGTCTGCTCGAAGCCGAGATTCATCGCCCGGGCGAAACCGACGTTGCGGGGAAGCGCGATGTGGGGAGTGCCGCGATCCTCCAGCAGACCCAGCGAACCATCGGTCGAGCCGTTGTCGACGACCACGACCTCCAGCTCCACCCCCTGCTGCAGCTCAAGCGAGTCGAGACAGGCCCGAAGGTCATCGGCGCAGTTCCAGTTGGGAATCACCACAGCGATCCGCGGCAGCGGCTTTTCCATCCGCCAAGGTTGACACAGGGCACGCCGGGGCGCTCCATGCGCTCAGGTATGCGACCGGCCTGCCGCCGCTAGGATCGTTCGATGGGCCAGAAAACAACGGACCGCTCGATAGCCGCGCTCACCGGCAAGCTCGCCCGACGGGTCGCAAGCACCCCGATCGGCCGCAAGGCCGCTGACTCGGTCCGGCAGCGGCACGCTGCCGGCGGGCTCGACGACTGGCTCGATCCGCTCTTCGGCGACGAGCTGCGGCGGATCGAAGCGCAGGTCGAAGGGGCGGGGC
Organism: uncultured Solirubrobacterales bacterium; assembly: GCA_963717235.1. GTDB lineage: Bacteria > Actinomycetota > Thermoleophilia > Solirubrobacterales > 70-9 > 67-14. The sequence goes on from CAVQVQ010000005.1 coordinate 1,024,935, forward strand.
CGGAGGCCTACCCCGCCTTCCGCGAGCTCGACGACGACCTCTGGGCACTGCTCCTGACCCTCGAGTACGAGTCCTTCCCGGGAATCCGCGGTTTCCTTCCCGGCCTGCCGGCACCCGAACTCCAGCAGATGTGGAACGGAACCAGCGGGCCGGCGCTCGCGGCCCAGAGCGTCTGTTTCTACCGCCGGCTCAAGCAGGCCTGGGCCGAGCACGGTTCGGGCCCTCTGGCCCCGGAGCGGGTGCTCGACTTCGGCTGCGGCTGGGGACGGCTGACCCGGATGCTGGCCCGCGACCTCGAGCCGGGCAACCTCTACGGCTGCGACCCGGTCGAGAGCATCCTCGAAACCTGCCGGGAGAACGGCGTGCCGGCCGAACTCGCCCGAAGCGAGTTCCTGCCCGAGACGGTTCCCTTCGAAGAGCGCTTCGGGATGGTCTTCTCGTTCTCGGTTTTCACGCACATCTCGGAACGGGCGCATCTCGCCTCGCTCGAGGCGATCCATGACGCCCTCGAGCCGGGCGGCTTGCTGGTGGCCACCGTGAGGCCGCCCGCCTACCTCGACTTCAACCCGCTGATGAAGCCCGCCCTGGACTCCCTGTCGAAGGACCGCCGGGCAGCGCTCGCCGAGCCGCGCTACCTGTTCGCGCCCCACGAGACCGAGGGTCACCCGCAGTTCGGAGGCGAGCAGATGGACTACGGCGAGACCGTGATCACGCTTCCCTACGTGCGGGAGAACTGGAGCCGGTGGTTCGACCTGCTTGACGTCGCGGTGATGACCGGCGACATGTACCAGGTCGTGCTCACGCTTCGAAAAGCAGACTGACCGGGTCGGAGGTCAGCCCGGAATCGGGCAGATCGCCACCCGCGGGGCCGCGACAGAGACCTGCCAGGGAGTGGCGTAGGGATCCGCCGGCAGGAAGAGCTGAGCACTGCTGCGCGGCTCCAGTGCGCCGGCGTCGACGTCGAATCCGTCACCGAAGCGCCGCAGGCTCACCTCGCCACCCTCAGGGCTGAAGAGCGCGGCGCCACCGGTGGCGAGCGTGGCCACGGCGCTGCCGTCCCCGGCCTCGACCCATTCGCAGCCGGGGTCTCCGGGCAGGGCCGTGGACGCGTTCAGCCCGACTCCTATGCCCTCCGCGAGCAGCCGGTCCACTTCCGCACGGCTGAACGCGGACTGCGACAGCAGTTGGTCTTCGGAGAGCCCGATTCCGTAGCGGTCCTCGGCTTCTCCGAGCAGGTCGACTGCGGGCTCGATGTATCGCTCCACCCCGGGCACGGCACCGGCGCCGGGTACGAACGGAACCGCCTGGTGGAGCAGCTTGGCCGCGGTTGTCTCGGCCCGGACGATCTCACCGCGCACGGCGAAGGCCCGGCCCTGGTCATGGACCAGGGTGGCGTTGGCCGCAAAGCCCGCGAAGGCAAGGATCCAGATCGCCACCAGTCCCGCCCTGCCGAGCGAAATGCCGCGCGCGACCTCGAACAGTACGAGCAGCAGCACGAAAGCACCGGGGTACAGATATCGCGCGTCACCCGGCTCCCTGACTTCCGGAATCCAGGCGAGAACCTGGGAAGAGAACAGCGCCAGCGCAATCACACAGGCAACCCAGAACCAGGTCGAAAGGCCACCGCGGCGAAGCCGCCAGCCGATCACGACGACGGCGAGCAGCGCCAGCGCCGGCCCGGCTGCCGCGTCGGCCGGCGGCAGCTCGGGTCCGGCGAAGTTGTAGGCGAGGCCGGTGAGCGAGTTCAGGATGGCGCTGAGGGACTGGAAGGTCCAGGAAGGCAGCAGCATCAGGTTGGCCGGGTCGGTCTCGCCCCGCCAGACCGGCGCGTCGCCCAGCACCAGCCAGACCCGCCAGACCGCATAGATCAGGGCGGGCAGCAGCGGAACCCAGATTCTCCGCCAGCGGTCGGAGCCGAGAAGGATCGCGACGGTCGCACCGAGCACGAACGGCAGCGCCGTCGTATAGGTCAGGACACCGAGGCAGAGTGCGGCGCAGGCCAGGACATCCCCGCGCCGGGTATGGCGCTCGAGCGCGATCAGGGCGGCCAGCCCGCAGGCGATCGCGAAGACGACGGTGAAGCCGTTGCCCAGGATCAGGTGGCGGTAGTCGCTGCCGAAGAAGAGCAGGACCAGGCACGGAGCAAGCGCCACCCAGTCGGAGACCCTGGTCCTGGCCCAGGCGAAGAGCAGACCCACCGCGAGGAAGACCGCGCCGAGGCTGAGCAGGCGGAAAGGAAGGTAGGCGGTGCCGACGGTCTCGAATATCCCCCGATAGACCAGCCGGGAAACCGCGATCAGGTGCCCGGAATGCGGGTCGAATGCACGCTCGAAGGTCGTATTCGGGCTCGAGCCGAGCCAGTAGAGCTCGTCGTCGGTGAAGTAGACCCCATCGGCTGCCCAGAGGGTGAACAGCAGCGAGGCGACCATCATCAGGCCGAGGATCAACCAGGCCGTCCTCGGGTCCGCCTTGAGGCGCTCCAGGCTCAAGTACCGGCGGCCTCGGCGTGGGTTCCGGCGGTCGCCACGGTGCCGGAATCCTGCCCGGCTTCGATGACCCGGTCGATACGGCTCAGCTCGAGTGCGTTTCCGCCGATCTCGCGACGGGCCAGCACAAGCATCTGGCCGAGCAGGCCCAGGGTCAGCAGCTGGACGCCGACCACGATCAGCAGGACCCCGAGAAAGAGAAGTGGACGCTGTCCGATGGTCTCGCCCGAGATCCTGAGCGCGGTCAGGTAGACCCCGATCAGCAACCCGAACGCGGTCAGCATGGCCCCCAGGCCGCCGAAAAGGTGCAGCGGCCGGTACTGGTAGCGGCCGAGGAAGACCACGGTGATCAGGTCCAGGCCACCACGGGCGTAACGCTCGAGGCCGAACCTCGAGGTGCCGTGCTGCCGGGCGCGATGGTTGACCGGGACCTCGGTCACCTTCCAGCCCTGCTGGCTGGCGAGAACCGGCATGAACCGGTGCATCTCGCCGTAGACCTCGATCGAGCGGGCACAGTCTCCGCGGTAGGCCTTGAAGCCGCAGTTCATGTCGTGCATCGCGACCCCGGTGAACCAGGCTGTGAAGCTGTTGAACAGCTTCGAGGCCCAGCGGCGCGAGGCCGGGTCCTGACGGTCGCGCTTCCAGCCCGAAACCAGGTCGAAGCCGGCATCGAGCTGCTCGAGAAGCGCGGGGATGTCGGCCGGGTCATCCTGCCCGTCACCATCGATCGTGACCACGATGTCGGCGTCGGTCGAGTCGAAACCGACCGCCAGCGCTGCCGACTTGCCGAAGTTGCGCCGCAGCCGGACCGCACCGAGCCGCCGGTTGTCGGCGGCCAGCCGGGAGATCGTGTCCATCGTGCCGTCAGTGGATCCATCGTCGACCACCAGGATCTGCCAGTCGAGCCCGAGGGGGTCGACCGCATGCTCGATCTCCGAGATAAGCCCGGGCAGGGCCTCGCTCTCGTTCAGGGCGGGTATGACGATCGCGAGGTCCATGACTCAGGGGAGATCGCAGCTGGCGACCGCGGGAGCGGCTACCGAGACCTGCCACGGAGTCGGATTGGAATCGGGAGGCACGTTCAACGCCGCCGGCTCGCCGGGACTCAGCTCGCCGACGATATTGACGAAATCATCGCCGAACCGGCGGATCGTGACCGCACCGCCGGTCCTGCTGCGGAGAACTGCGCCGGCTTCGGGAAGCGGCAGCGTGGTCGATCCGCCGGAACCGCGGATGGTCCGGCAACCCCGCAAGTCGGGGTCGTCGAGGGGGACCAGGACGAAGCCGATCGCCTGGGCCATGATCGAGTCGATCCTGGCCCGGTCCTCAGCCGATGCTGCGGTGATCTGCTCCGGGGTCAGGGCCAGCCCGCCGTATTCCCTCTCCGCAGGACCGATCAGCGAGATCCCCGGTTCGGATACGAGCTCGACCAGCGGCACCGCGGCGGGGCCGGGCAGGAAGGGGGAAGCCTCGTTGACCAGGCTCGCGGCAGTGGACTCCAGCTTGATGCCAGGTGCCCTTTCCCTCAGGCTGTTGCCCGAATTGCCGATGATCGCGGCGTTGGTCAGTAGTCCGATCAGAGCGACTGTCCAGATCGAGATGAAGGCACTGCGGGAGATCCTGATGCCCCGGACTGCCTCGAAGCCGATCAGCAGAACAACGAAAGCGAGCGGGTACAGGTAGCGCGAGGTGCCGGGTTCGCGCACGTCCGGGATCCAGCTCAGGACCTGCGAGGCAAGCATCGCGGTGGCGATGGTGATCGCAACCCAGAACCAGCTCGGCAGGCCGCCCCGGGCGATCCTCCATCCAACCGCGACCACGAAAATGAGGGCCAGCGTCGGCCCCGCCATCTCACCCGGTGGCAGCCAGCCACCGCCGCCGAAGTTGTAATGGAGTCCGGAAAGCGCATTGAGCACCCCGCTGAGCGACTGGAAGGTCCACGCCGGCAACAGCGCGATGTACTCCAATCGCAGGCCACCTCGGGCGACCTCGATGCCCTCGACGACGATCCAGACGCGCCAGGCCAGGTAGATCAGCGCGGGAATCACCACGACCCACATCCGGCGCCACCTTCGATCGCTGAACAGGATTGCCACACCCGCACCGACTACGAACGGCAGGGCGACCGTATACGTGACGACCCCCAGGCAGAGGGCCAGGCAGGCGACGATATCGCCGGAGGTGGAATCCCGTTCGAGCGCGAGCAGGGCCAGCATTCCGCAGGCGATCGCGAACATGATCGTGAAGCCGTTGCCCTGGAGGATGTGGCCGGTGTCCGAGCCGAAGAAGAGCAGCACCAGGCAGGGCGCCAGGGCGATCCAGGGGCCGACCCTTCGGCGGGCATAGACGAAGAGAAACGTGACGGAGAGGTAGACCGAGAAGAGCGTGAGCAACCGGAAGGTGAGGTAGTCGCTGCCGATCGTCTCCAGGACCAGCTTGTAGAGCAGGTGCGAGACCAGCACGAGGTGGCCGGAATGCGGCTCCAGCGCAACCTTGAAATCCGTTGCCGGACTGAAGGCGACCCAGGTCAGCTCGTCACCGGAGAAGGTCGTGCCGCGGGTCACCCAGAGGCAGTAGACCAGCGATACCAGCGTCGCCAGCCCGAGTATCGCGACAGCGATCCGCGAATCGGCCCGCCCGTCGACCATCGGGTCGACCCAGCGCTTCAGCCACGGCTTCAACCGGTCCTCGAGGCTGCTGTCTGGGGCCCGCTCGCCGTTCATTGCCTGCTGCAAACTCTCAGTTTTGGCCCGACGAATGCGATCTGCCACGGATCCTGGGCGGAATCGGACGGCAGATCAAGAGCCGAAGACTGCCCCGGAGAGAGACTGCCGACCGGAACCGCAGCCAGGTCGGCGAACCTGCCCACTCGAACCTCCCCGCCCGTCGCCGAGCGCATCAGGAGCCTCCCCGGCGGTGCTTCCAGCGTGACCGTACTGCCGTCGGCTGCCGAAAGCACACGGCAGCCGTAGGACCCGCTCCCCTCGGCTGCCGGCGTCAGACTGATCGAGCCCAGCGCAGCGGCGAGCCCGACCAGGATACGGTCGGCCGCATCACGCCTTTCGGGGGGCTGCCCGCGCAGTGCGTCTGCCCCGTAGCCGAACCGGCCATAGTCCTGAAAGTACATGGCCACGGCGACCGAAGTGGAGTTGTCGCCGATCGTGCGCTGCTCGGGCCTGGCCCTGCCATCGTCCGGCCCACCCTCGACGACGAGTGCGACGGCTCCGACGTTGGCACGGAAATCCCGCCCCTGTTCGCGAAGCAGAGTCGAGTTGTTCGCCATCAGGGTCAGGTTCGCTCCGATCCCGCAGAGCGCGACGAGCGCCAGAGCCACGAGTCCGCTACGACCCGGGCGCCACCGTCTCGCCAGTTCGAAGCCGCAGAGGAGAACCACCACCGCCCCCGGATACATGTATCTGGCGTCGCCCGGAAAACGCCCTTCCGGAGCCGAACCCGAAGCGAGGCATTGAATCGCGAACAGCGAGATCAGGACGACCGTGGCAACGAGCAAGCCGCTGCGGAGACCACGCCTGGCGATGGTCCGGCCGGTGACGAACAGGGCGAGTAGCGCCAGCGGCGGGCCGGCGAGGCCGGTCGGGGTCGAAGAGGCCGTCCCGTCGAAGCCGTAACTGAGACCAGTCAGAGCATTCAGCACGGCGCTGAGAGACTGAAAACCCCAGGCAGGCACCACCACGCTCAGCCAGATCTCGATGCCGCCACCGATGGAACCGGCGTCGGCAAGAAGCAACCAGATACGCCACAGCCCGTAGATCGCCAGCGGGATCGCGGCGACCCAGTAGGGCCTCCGCTCAGACCGGCGCAACGCGATCATCACCGCCGCTCCGGCCACGAACGGCAGGATCACCGTGTACGCGAAGACGCCGATGACCAGCCAGAGGCAGGCGAGGAGGTCGCCCTTCCTGGTGTCGGCCTCGAGCGAGAGCAGCGCCGCGATTCCCATCGCCACCGACAGCATGACAGTGAAGCCGTTGCCCTGGAGCAGGTGCAGGTAGTCCGAGCCGAAGAAGAGCAGGACGAGGCAGGGCGCGAGGGCGACCAGGGGATCGGTGCGCCTGCGTCCGAACTCGAAGAGCAGCCAGACGGTCAGCAGAGTCGCCGCGATGGCCAACAGCCGGAAGGGCAGGTAAGCGAGGCCGAAGACCTCGAGCAGTGGCCAGTAGACGAGCCGGGTAAGCGCGAGCAGGTGACCCCCGTGGGGCTGGAAAACCGTGTAGAGGTCGATCCCGGGGGTCGATGCCACCCAGACGAGTTCGTCTCCGGAGAAGGTCGTACCGCGACCGAACCAGAGCGCCGCGATCACCGAGAGCACCGATGCGGCGACGAGGATCATGACCGCCGTCCGCGGATCCTGCCGAAGCGCCCGCATTCGCGGGCGGAACCTGGAGGCTGACGTGCTCAAAGCGCCTCGGCTATGCGCGGCGCCTCGCGCCTGAACACCCAGACCGCGAGCACACAGATCGAGACGTAGATCAGAAAAGCAGGCAGCAGGCCGACCCAGCCCCCGGCAGCCGAAACCGCCCCCGGGGCGCTGGGATCGATCACCCAGTGACGTGCCTGCTCGAAGATCGGCGTGAGCGGATTGGCCAGGACGAAGTCGACGTACTGCGAAGGCACGATCTCCAGCGGATAGAGCACCGGGGTCGCGTAGAAGAGCGCGGTCACGACCACCGACCAGATGATGCCGACGTCCCGGTACCTGACGTAGAGGGACGAAACGAGCATCGCGACGGCCAGGGTTATGACGAACAGGGCGAGCACGACCAGCGGGAAAAGCAGCCAGGTCCAGGTGATCACGACGCCGTAGAAGACCATGAAGACGACCACCGCGATCATGTTCGTGCAGAAGTTGAACAGGGTGGTGACAACGGTGGCCAGCGGGATCACCAGCCTCGGGAAATGCGTCTTTCGAACGACGCTCTCCTGGTTGACCACCGAGGCCACCGAGGCCGAAGTCGCCTCCTGAAACAGCGAGATCATGACGATGTTGAAGAGCAGCAGCACCGGGTAGAACTCGACCTCCGAGCCGATCCTGAAGATCTGCGTGAAAACGAAGAGCAGGACTGCGAAGAGCATCAGCGGCCGGAGCAGGGACCACAGGTAGCCGAGCACGGTTCCGAAGTAGGTCTTCTTGAAGTCATTGACCGAGATCAGCAGCAGCAGGTCGAAGAAGCGCCCCCAGCCGCCGCCGACCGCCGACGGTCCCGCGACCTCCTTCAGCTCCACCTGTTTGCCCTGATCGGACATCAGGCACTGCCCCCGGGGCGTGAAACTTCGACGTTCTCGACCAGCGACACCGCGCCGGGGAAAGCCTCCGTGCCGAATACGACGAAGTCCAGCGTGCGCATGACCTGCATCGCGATGTCGGTCATCTCTTCGTTGCGGTAGATCCTGCCGTGCAGGTAGTAGCGGCCCGGCCTCAGCAGGTTCTGGACCTCGACCAGGAGCTGGACCCGCTCGCCCGGCTCAAGCCCGCCCGGGGCGTCCACGTCGCCGTCCAGCCGCTGATCGAAACCGAAGATGTGAACGCCTGCCTCGTCAGTGACCACGAAGCTGACCGTCGGCGAGTCGATCCTCCGCACGGCCTCGATGGCCAGGCCGACCTTGAACGGCGAGCCCTGCTCGGCATTCTCGATCCGCTCCCCGTCCTGGTCCTCGATCCAGGCGTCAACAACGTGCGCATCGTCTCCCTCCTCCGAACCACCGGCGTGAAAGCCCGGCCGCTCGTCCTCCTTGCGGAAGTTGGCGCGCATGTACCACTCGCTGACTTCCTCCGGACTGCCGATCCGGCTTATCCGGCCGTCGTGGATCATCATCGCCCGGTGGCAGAACTTCTCGATGCTGCCCATGTCGTGGGTGACCAGGATGATCGTCTTTCCGGCCTCCCGCATGTCGTGGAAGACGTCGCCGCACTTCTGCTGGAAAGAGGCGTCACCGACCGCGAGCACCTCGTCGATCAGCATGATGTCGGCCTCGGCCTCGACCATCACCGAGAAAGCGAGCCGGACCATCATTCCCGAGGAATAGTTCTTCAGCTTCAGTTCGGCGAACTCCTCGAGGCCGGCGAACTCGATCACGGACTGGACCCGCGCCCTCGCCTCCTGCCTGGTCAGACCCAGCATCACCGCGTTCAGCACGACGTTCTCGTGGGCGGTCATCTCCGGGTTGAAACCGACGCCGAGCTCGATGAAGGGGGCGATGCGCCCGGCGGTCCGGATCCGGCCTTCGTCGGCCTGGTAGATGCTCCCCAGAATCTTCAGCAGCGTGCTTTTGCCGGAACCGTTGAGGCCGACGATCCCGAAGAATTCGCCCTCGTGTACGTCGAAGGAGATCTCCTTCAGCGCCTCAAGTTCCCGGTAGGGATTGCGCCGGAACGGGTGGACCATCCGCTCCTTGAGCGAGTCCACCCGGTGCTCGGGGATCCTGAAGGTCTTGCTGACGTCACGGACTTCGACCACGACCCGACCGGCCTCGATTTCGCTCGCGGCCTCCGCCACCGTCTGGTTTTCCGAGGTCTGTGCTGGCTGCAAAGTTGAAACTCTCCCTGCCGTCTGACGCCGTGGAAGGCTACTCGACCTCCGGCCGGACACCGGTCCGGCCGGGCTCCCCGGTCACCAGCCGATCATCCGGGTGATCCGGCCGATCAATGCGTCGTCCAGGGACGCGTCCCAGTCGGCGGGCCAGCTCACCTGCGCTCCGGTTACACGGCCTTCGACTTCGCCGAGCCTTTCGACCGCCCGGCTCAGGCCCTCGGCGACCGCTTCGGCGTCGGGGTTCACCGGGATCAGGTTGGGCGATATCCGCTCCAGCTTTGCCGAGGTCTTGCTCTGCCCGTAGGTGGTGGTAACGACCGCCATTCCCGCCGAAGCCATCTCGATCGGGACCAGGCTCGGATGGGGGGCGTCCATCAGGGCGACGCCGATGTCGTAGCCGGCGAGAAAACGACCGTAGGATTCCTGGTCGGTCCTCGGCCTGAGCACCAGGCGGTGTCCGTAGCCGAGATCCACCTCGCCCTCCGGACCGGTCGAGCCGATCCCCTCGAACCCCCACTGCTCGCCGAAGACACCTCGCTCGATGGCGATCCTGAGGGCCTCGACCCCCACCTCGTAGAGGTTCCGGGCAGCATGCGCCTGGGGGCGGGCGTAGAACAGCAGGCGCGGTTTGGTGCGGGCTTCGAGTTCAGTTGCGGAAGGAGGGCTCACGGGGGTGATCGCGTTGTCGAAGGTGAGTGAGTGAGCCTCTCCCTGATCCGGGCCGGCGCTGAAGACGCCGATTCCCTCCTGCTCGAAGTAGTCACGAAGGATGGCGGTGGAGAACAACGCCTGGTGGGGGAATTCGTAGGACTGCGAGGCGAGCTCGGCCCATGCGCCCTCCGGCACGGTGAGCGGCTCGTACTCCTGGATCATGTAGAGGAACCGGCGGCAACCGGACTGGGCGGCGAGCCGGGTGGCGATGTGGGCTGTCCACCAGGTGGTGGCGATGAAGCGGTCATCCGGGTTCAGCTTCAGGGGCTCCTTGCCGTCCCTCCCGAAAGCGATCTCGACCCCTTCGAAGAGCCCATCCAGCTGCCGGTAGCTCTCGACCTGCCGGCGCCAGTCGGCCGGGAGCGGCGGTGTCGGGTCAACCGTGACGATCCGTGTCCTCACACCGGACTCGGCCAGCCGCCGGGCCAGGCTGAATTTGGCGATGTAGCCACCGAAGAGGTGCTCGAGGTCGATCGTCGGGATCAGCAGGTTGAGCCGCCGGGGCTGGGTCGCCGAGACGACCGGGAAGAGCGGAGCGACCTTCTGACGCATCTGGGGTGTCACCTGCTTCTCCGGGCGGAGTCCCTGGTCAGCCTCCGCCCGGCGGAGCAAGGAGTCGGGCAGCCGACGCTTCAGGGCAGCCAGATGCCGGTACATGATGCCCCGGACCAGCACCCTCTCGATCCCCAGCGTCTCGTTGTTGCCGGTCAGGCGGCGCAACGGCCGCAGGGCGAGCCAGATCAGTCCGGACAGGCTGCGGTCGCTGCGCACGAAGCGCTCCAGGGCCCTCCTTCGGGCGGGTGCCATCTGCTCGCCACAGCGCTCGAGCACGATCTGCGCCAGTCCCTTCAGGCGAAGGTATACGTCGAAATAGGCCGAGCCCCAGCCACCGAGGATCTCGCGCCAGCGCCGCGGATCCAGCCGGCGCCAGCCCCCGCTCATCAGCCCGGCATTGGCGGCGTCGTGACCGAGTACCGCGCCTTCGTGCTGGACGTAGTCGTAGAGCGGCCGGTCCACATAGGCGAGTTCACCGGTCGCCATCGCCACGAGAGCCAGCCAGTGGTCGTGGTACTGCTCCCCCGGGACTTCCGGGAACGGCAGTGCCTGGTCCAGGATGCGCCGGCGAAAGAGGGATGCGGCCCCGGTCACGGTGTTTGCGATCAGCAGGGACAGGAAGTTGGTGTGGTTGTTCTGGCGGGCGCTCCAGTAGGTCTCCGAGAGCACCTCGCCACCGGAGGTAACCAGCCGCTGATCGCTGTAGACGAGTTGCGCGCTGCCCAGTCCGGCGACCAGCGAAGCCAGCTTGTCCGCATGCCAGCGGTCGTCCTGGTCACAGAGCGCGATCAGTTCGAAGTCGTCCGGCACCATGCCGAGCGCCCGTTCGAAGTTCCGGTAGAAGCCGAGGCGGGCGGGCGAGGCCGACAGCGTGAAGCGTTCATCCCCCGCGAGCACCTGCTCGATCAGTTCGAGCGATTCGGAGTCCGAGCAGTCATCGCTCACGAAGCAGTGCCACTCGACTCCGGCCTGGCTGCGGATCGACTCGACCTGGACCCGAAAAAGGCCGGGATCCGGGTTGAAGGTGGCCATGCAGATCGCCACCCGGTCGGACTGCGGAGACTGATGCGAAACGGACTTCTTCATTCGCGTACCGCGTACACCATGCTGACGTTGGTCGGCCGCATCATCTCTTCCTGATCGACGCTGACCCTGAAGCCCCTCGTACGTAGTTTCGCAGCGATTTCGGCGAGCCTCCCGTCAATGTCATGGACCTCGGCCACCACCTGCCTGATCCGGGCCCAGTCGTTCTCTGAGATTCCCGCGAGCACATCGGCTTCGGCCCGCTCCACGTCGATCTTGAGCAGATCCACAAGACCGATGGACTCCCGCTCCATGAAGCCCGACATCGTCTCCATCTCACAGCTCACCGGGATCCCGTCGAAGTCGCCTTCCAGTCGGCGGTCGGCCTCGGCCGCAGCGATGCCCAGGCCGGTGAGGACGCTCCTGACCACCTGCCGGTCCCGTTCCGGATCGGCGTAGCGGCTCGACATCGCGGCGGCACCGGGGTAGTAGGTGAACTCGACCTCGCCGGGCCGGTCCGACAGACCGAACCGGTGGGGCCTGCAGGCGTCGAACCGGCTCACGTTCCCCGCCAGGATCTCGAATACCGGGGCCACCGGTTCGAAACTGTGGACCACTCCCGCGTCGCACTCGCCGGCGAAGAAGGTCGCCGCGACACCGACGTTGGCCCCGACGTCGAGTACGAGGTCTCCCGGTACCACGTCCACGCCGTGCCGCAGATAGGTCCGGTCGTCGAAGACCTCCTTGATCTGAAAGAGGAGCTGGGACTGGTCCGGGTGCCGGATCCCGTGACTCGGGTCGGGTTCGGGGCCGGGCATCAGCCGGGGTTCCGGGCGAAGGCCCACACCTGCACGGGTATGTCCGGCTCGTTGTGGAGCGGATGCCACTTTCGATAGGCAGACCAGCGGTCGAGGTTGCCGACAACGCACTCATGGTTGCCCCATGATCCGGTTGATTCCACCTCCAGCCCGGCCTCTTCGAGCAGGGTGCGCAGACCACGCGGAGTGAACCTCCAGTAGTCGAACATCCCGTAGGCCGGCAGTTCGTGGACCTTGATCAGGAACGGGGTCGAGACGATGACCCGGCCACCCGGACGACAGAGGCCCCGCAGATTGGCGGCCGCCGCCCGGGGATCGACGACGTGCTCGAGAACCTGTTCGCAGATGACCACGTCGAATTCCCCTTCGCCCTCAAGAGGGGCGCAGAGGTCGAACTCCGGGTAGTCGAGCGAGGTGAACCGCTGCCAGCCGAGGCCCGCCTTGCCGTCGCCGCTGATCTCGGCCGCGCTGAGCGACGATGGATCCAGGGTCGCTATGTAGTCATCGACGGCCCGGTTGAGCGCAACCCGCTGCCAGTGTTCCGCGGCACCCTCGGCTTCGGGAAAGACCATCCGGCTCAATCCGGAAAGCAGGCCGGCGACCAGCACTCGGAACTTTCTGAGAATCGCCCTCACCTCAGAACGCCTCGCGCAGGCGTTCCGGAATGCGCTGGATCTGGAACAGAAAGCCGGGCATGCCGGGCTCGGTGAAGAACCAGCGGTCGAAGCGCTCCTTTTCGGTGATCCGGTTGTGCGGAGCCATGTCGGCCCGTATGTCGTCATCCCCCCAGGGTCGCCGCGAGCGCAACTCGTGCCGCGCGAGGCAGATCTCGTAGTCGACCCGGTGGAGGTGGATCATGTAGAGGTCCGGGTCGAACCTGAAGTGGCCGTCCTCGCGCCGGTGGAAGCCGGGCTCCCAGAGAGAAGGCACGGTTGCCAAAGCGGACTTATTGTAGAAGGCGTTGTCGGCCCAGTAGCTCCGTTGCCGCAGGATCGGACGACGGGTATCGAGGGCCGGCTCACGGTCGGGAAGGTGGATGATCTCGTAGCCCATGCAGCTGACGAACTCCTCGACCATCGTGTCCATGTAGTCCCCGAGATCGCCGAGCGCCGGGTCGGGAACCACCAGTTCGTCGACGTCGGTGACCAGGACGATCTCGTAACCCTGCTCGAACAGCAGGTGCTGTTTTCGCTCGATGGTCTCCTTCATCCAGCGGTGATCTACCCGGTCCCGCGCCACCCGCTCGGTCACGAAGCCGTCGGAGTCGGTCGAGCCGTCGACCGAATCGTTGTCGAGCACGTAGATGTCTTCCGGCGCAAAGAACCTCGAGTAGTAACGCAGCCAGATCGGGAGGAAGACCGCTTCGTTGTGAACCATCGTGACCACCGCCCGCCGGCGCATACGCCCCGCCTCCGGGTCGGCCTTGCGTCGCCAGGACTCGCGATCCTCCCGGAAGCTCTCCTCCCAGTCGGCCAGCGGATGGACCGGCCGGTCGTGGATCTCGGGAATCGGAAAGCTGCCGGAAACCGGTCGGGCGGCGTTGGCGGAAAAACCCATACGCCCGGATTCTACGGTCCGGCCACGGATCTCCCCCGACCGCCCCCGACCACTGCCGGATGCGGACACCGCCACCGCAGTGCCCGGTGGATCCCCGACTGCGCAGTCTCAGGCCGCGATCGGTACGTAATCGTGCGGGAACGCCGAGGGCCCGAAGAACCAGCTCTCGATCGCGTAGCGGGGCTTCTGCATGCTGGGGTCGGAGCCGGTCTGGTGAAGGAACAGTTCGTCGAAGAGAAGGGCATCGCCCGGATTGAAGACCGGCCGGGTGATGCCGGTATCGCCGGCGGCCTCCTCGGCGACGGCATCCGAGACCTGGGTCTCCAGCCAGGTGCCTTCGGTACCGGTGGCCACGAAGTCATCAAGACGGGTCGGAACCAGGTCCATGCCGGGGGCTTCGTCACCGCAACGCGAAAGCGAGAGCCAGACGTTCATCGCCCGCACGTCGCCCATGAAGCGGCCGTCCTGATGCCAGGCCCCGGTCACGTCCGGGGTTGCCTTGCGAAGCGTGCATTTGTTGGCCGAGATGACGGGGGCCTCGCCCAGGTATCCCTCGATCACGCGCTTGAGGCCGGCACGGTCGAAGGCATCGAGCATGTCGACGAAGAGCTTCGGCGAATCTGCGGCGAGAACCCCGCCGCCTTCCTCGACCCATTCCCGGACCGTCACTTCGTAGGGAGGCTCGGGGACGAGCTCGTCGTAGAGGCCGGCTTCGTCGCTGGCGCCGTTCTCGCGCAAACCCAGACGGGTCGAAAAGGCCTGCTCGATGCCGTCAGCCATCTCCAGCGCCTGCTCCTCGTCCATCAGGCCGCGGACCAGCAGGCAGCCGCCGTCGAGCACCGCCGCCCGCAGCAACCCGGGCGTCAGGTCGGCCGCTTCGATCTCGGGGCAACCAGATTCGGCACCACGCGGGGGAGCCGAGTCAGCCGGCTCGACCAGCTCGGGCTTCGGCGGCGGAGCCTTGACCGCCTCGACCCCCGCGAGGTGGCGGATGCTGCGGATCTCACGGTCGGTCGCGACGCTGCGTGACCCGCGGTCGGCCCGTTCCAGCTCAGCCAGGCGCTCGGCCGGGTCGACCTTCGGCTTCCTGCGCGAGAACAGTGCCATCAGAAGGCCAGCGGCACGTAGTTGTCGGGGTAGTCCGACGGACCGAAGAACCAGCTCTCGATCGCATACCTGGGGTTGGGCATGCTCGGGTCGGAACCGGTCTTGTGCATGAAGAGGTCGTCGAAGAGCAGCGCGTCTCCGGGGTTGAAGATCGGACGGACGATCCCGATCTCGCCCGCGGCCTTCTCGACGTTTTCCTGGGAGTTCATGAAGTCGAGGTAGGCGCCCTCGCCGCCGGTCGCGACCAGCTCGTTCAGCCGCTTGGGGACGACATCCATGCTCGGAGCGACGTCGCCGCAACGGGAAAGGGACAGCCAGACGTTCAGCGACCTCGGCTCCCCCATGAAGCGGCCGTCCTGGTGCCAGCCGCCCGCAATCTCCGGCATGGCCTTGCGCAGGGTGCACTTCTGTGCGGAGATGGCCGGGGTCTCACCGAGATAGCCCTCGATCACCTTGCGCAGGTTTGCCCGCTCGAATGTATCGAGCATGTCGAAGAGCATCCGGGGGGAATCCGCGGCGAGCACGCCGCCGCCCTCCTCGACCCATTCGCGCTCGGGAATGCGGAAGGGGGACTCCGGCTCCATCTCGTCGTAGTAGCCGTCGGGGTCGCGCTGACCTTCTTCGAGCCGGTCGCGGATCTCGAAGCTGAGGTCGATGTCGCCGGCCAGGCGAAGGGCGTCGTCGTCATCCATCAGGTCGCGGACCAGCAGGCAGCCGGCTTCGAGGATGGATGCCCTCAGGATTTCGGGGGTCAACTCTTCCGGAGTGACCTCCGGGATGTTCGACTGCTCTCCCCTGGGCGGTATCGATGCGGCCGGCTCGGGAAAGGCCGGCTCGGAAGGCGGATCCTTGAGCAGCTCGATACCGGCCAGGTGGCGGTACCCGCGGATTTCCCGCTCCAGCCGGGGATCACGTTCGGTCCGGTTGGCCTCGGTCAGCAGATCGATCGCCTCGAACAGCTTGCCTTCGGCGGCCAGCCGGTCGGCCTCGAGAGATTCTTCGCGGCGATCGAGTACAGCGGTCTCGGCCTGCCGGCGCTTGCGTGAACGGAAGAGCATGGGTTACCTGCCTTTTGATGTTTCGAGGGCCACGGGACCCTGCTTCGCCGGGAACGCTAGCACTGTCATTTGGCCCCGACCACCCTGGCCGGGACGCCGGCCACGGTTGCTCCGGCGGGCACATCTCCGGTCACCATCGCCTGGGCGGCGATCACCGCCTCGTCGCCGACCGTGAACTCGCCGAGGAGTTTGGCACCGGAGCCGACGAATACACGGTGGCCGACGGTCGGACCGCAGACGCTGCCGGACTTGAGACCGATCGATACCCAGGGGGCGATGAAGCAGCCCGACCTGATTTCGGTGACTCCACCGATCACGACCTGACCATGGGCGATGCACACCCCGGGCTCGATCAGAACGTGTTCGTCGATCGACATCTGGGCGGTGATCATCGAGATCTTGTGGAGGATGCGGGGAATGACCGGCACTCTCTTCGCCTTCAGGCTCATCCGCGCCCGGTAACAGACCTGGGCGAAGAAGGCATCACCCACCCACATGAGCCGCAGGGCTCGATACGCCTGGTAAGGGACGGACGCCTTCTCCAGTTCGAAGAACTCGCCGCGATGGAACGAGGTCGTATGGCTGTCGTGGGCCACAGCCTCGAAGAAGCCGGGCTGACGGTCGTATGACTCCTGAAACCGGCGCTTCTTCTCCTTGAGCATGGCTCTGGACTGCGCGGTGGCCATCGGTCGATCAGCCTACCCGAGCGCGCGCGCAGGCATGCCGACCGCGGTGGCACCGTCAGGGATGTCGCTGACGACGACGGCGTTGGCACCGATCAGGGCCTCGTGTCCGATCGTGACCGGCCCGATGATCTTTGCTCCGGTGCCGATGTGAACACCCGTGCCGACCACCGGCCCCTGGACGTTGCCGCCCCTCAAACCGAGGGTCACCCAGGGCGAGATGACGGTGGCCGGGCCTACCTCGACCAGGCCGTCGAGTACAACCTGGCCGTGCACGATGTAGACGCCCGGCTGCATCAGGACGCCTTCGCCTATCGAAACCTGGGCGGTGCGCATGCAGAAGCGGTGAAGCAGTCGCGGCAGCACCGGGATCCTGCGGCGCAGCAGAGCCGTGCGCAGCCGGTAGACGACATGGGCGGTGAAGGCGTCGCTCACCCACATCAGGCGGATGACCTGGAAGATGGTGTCGAGACCGGGGCGGAAGTCGTAGCGCTCGCCTCGCTGGGAAGCACTGAAACGGGCGTCCTCACGGACCGCCAGCCGAAAGCCGGGGTGGCGTGCGTGGAGGCCCCTCATGAAGGCTTTTCGCTTTCGCTTGCTCGGGATCTCGCTTTCGGCCTCACTCATCAGACTCGCGGAAGCGTATAGCCTGCCCAGCGATCCGATGGCCGAATCTGCGAAACAGTCCGAGGCCCTGCAGTGGGGGTACTCGCTCGAGAACGTGAGCGAAATGATCACTCCCTGCCTCGACGCCGCCGGCGTCTCGAGCCTGCTGGAGATCGGCTCCTTCAGGGGAGAGTTGACCGAGAGGCTGCTCGAATGGGCCGAGGGCCCGGGATGCTCGGTAAGCACCGTGGAGCCGCTGCCGCCGCAGGACCTGCTCGACCTGGCCGGGCGCCGGCCGGAGCTGACCCTGATCGAAGACACCGGGGTCGGTGCGCTGGAAGCACTCGAGTCGCTGCCCGACGCGATCGTCATCGACGGGGATCACAACCACTACACGCTGACCGGGGAGCTGGAGATGATCGCCTCGAAGGCGGGTGGCGACCCGCTGCCACTGATCTTCTTCCACGACGTGGGCTGGCCCCACGAGCGGCGCGATACCTATTACGAACCGGACCGCGTTCCCGAAGACCGGCGCCAGCCCCTGGCGAAGGACTGCACGCTCGAACCGGGAAATCCGGGGCTCAGTGACGGCGGGCTCCCCTACGAATGGGCTGCTGCCCACGAGGGCGGACCGGGCAACGGCGTGCTGACAGCGATCGAAGACTTCAAAGCGACCCGTGACGGCCTGCAGCTGGCCGTGGTGCCGATCTTCTTCGGCTTCGGCGTGCTCTGGGAGACAGAAGCCGACTGGGCGGCCGAGGTCGAGAGCATCCTCTCCCCTTACGACCGGCACCCGGTACTCGAGCGAGCCGAGGCGAACCGGGTCGCGCACCTGGTCGGGGGGCACAAGGACGCCAAGGAGATCCGGGAGCTCAAGCAGCAGCTTGCCGAGACGGATGAGCTGCTGGCCCGCATGCTGCAGTCGAGCGCGCTCGGCCTGGCCGAGAAGCTCTCGAGGGTGAAGCAGCGGGGAAACCCGATCTTCACCCGCCAGGAAATCCAGGACCTGCTCGACCGCCGCTGATCCAGCCGGGCGAGCCCGGGCCGTCAGGATCGCTCAGGCGTCGTCGCTGGAGGAGAACTTCTGGTCCTTCCTCGCCTTGCGCTTCTTGAAGATGCGACTGAAGTCGCGCAAGGGCTTGGTCACCTTCCAGCTCTTGCTGGCCCGGAGCTCGGCAAGTTCGCGCTCCATCGACTCGTTGATCAGGTGACCGGCGCCCGACAGCGTTCTCGCCGCCGAGGCCTCGGCCTCGGCGCGACGGGCCCGGTCTTCCCAGCTCGAGTCTTCGGGTCCTTCGGGTGCCGGCAGCATGTGTTCCCATTTCTTCGAGAACTTGATGTGGGCATTGACCCAGGTGTCGAGGTCGCTGATCAGCTCGATCGAGTGGTGGTGGATCACCTTCAGGTCGGCGGTCATCACCTTCTTGCCGGCGTCCCTTGCCTGATGGCAGATATCGAAGTCGTAGCCATGCAGTGCCCCACCGGTGATCTCGTCGAAGCGCAGGTTGCGGATCGCCCAGGGTGAGAAGGCCATCACGAAGCCGTCGATCATGTCGACTTCGCCGAGCTGGGCATAGGAAGGCGTCTCGGTGGCCAGCCAGGTGAGCGCCGGGATCTCTCCGCCGCCGAGCTCCTCGTAGTGGTGGGTGAAGGAGGCCCAGGTGACGGCCCCCTCCCACCAGGCGATCGAGCGCACGCCGACCGCGCCGGCACAGCCGACGAGCGCCACATCCGGATCGGAGATGACCTCCCGGATCTTCGGGATGAACTCCGGATCGATTATCTCGGCGTCCTGGTGGATCAGCACCAGGAACTCGAGGTCGTCGAGCTGCTTGGCCTGGTCGAGGATCAGGTTGTAGCTTCGAAAAAGGGTCCCCGAACTGGCGAAACTGAAGACTTTCGTATCCGGTTCCGCAGCGAGCTTGATCCCCGGCACGGCGTACTTTTCGTACTTCTCCGGCGAGGTGATGGCACTTCCGATAGCAACCACGAATCCGGCAACATATCCGAGATCGAGGGGGCCGGGAGTTGCCGCCCGCCCGTGCCAGCCTCCCCTCCCCTCGCACTAGACTTCCGTCGGATGAGGGGGAACGAAGCCGGGCATGGCCCGTCACACCTGAGCGATCCCGGCAAAGAAGCGAGGGAACGCGCGGGCATACCGGTCGTGCCGGTCTTCGACGGCTACCGGGCCTACGCCATTCTCGGCATCGTCCTGCTGCACCTGCTCCACATCTCGGGGGTCATCAGTCAGGGCGAAGACGGCCTCCTGCCGTTCCTGGTCCGGGGGACCCTCGGGCATGCGATCGACGTGCTGTTCGTGGTCAGCGGCTTCGTCGTGTTCATGCCGACCGTGGCGCGAGGCGGGGACTTCGGGCGGGTAGGCGCTTACGCCATACGCAGGGCGTCCCGTCTGCTGCCGGCGTACTGGGCGATCACCCTGATCATGCTCCTGCTGCTGGCCTTCCTCCAGCGGCCCGACCTTCCCGGGATGCCGGGGGTGACGACGGGCGTCCTGCACCTGTTCGGGCTTCAGACGCCGGGCACCCTGGTCATACCCGGAATCTCGATGGGCTTCGGCATCAACGGACCGCTCTGGGCGCTGTCGCTGGAGATCTGCTTCTACGTCGTACTTCCTTTCATCGCCGCCGTCTACTTCCGCCATCCCCTGGCGGGGCTCGGAATCGCCGCGCTGACAACCGTGCTCTGGAACCTTTCTTTCGACAACATCAGCGACATCGCATCGTTTTTCGGTTTCGGACTCTCCGGGTCGGAGGCGCTCCGGCTCTCTCTCAACTCGACACTTCAACTCCCCTCGTGGGCCTTCTCTTTCGGTCTCGGCATGACCGGAGCCTGGGCATACGTCAAGCTCTCACAAAGGCCGGGGGGCTTTTCTGCCGGCCGGCTGGTCGGATCCGTGCAGATCGGCTCGCTTCTGGCCCTGGTCCTGTTCGTGTGGCTCTCGGCCCGGAGCTCGAGTGATGCCGCGCTGGCGCTTACCACGCAGTTGGCCAGAAAATCTCCGGAAATCGCGATCGGCTACTCCGCCAGCCTCGCCGTTCTGATGGTCAGCACGGCGCTCGGCGCCCGGCGCTGGCGAACACCTTTCGCGGCTCATCGCATCCGGGAACTGGGCGACATCAGCTACGGCATCTACCTTTCCCATTTCGTGATCGCCCTCTATGCCGGCAGCCTGCTCTCGCTGTCGGAAGACGGGAGCCTGCGGTCATTCGCGATCTGGACCGCTGTCGTCACTCCGGCGGCGGTGCTCTACGGCTACGTATCGGCCCGATTCCTGGAGCAGCCGATCCGTCGCTGGGCCCGGCAGTACGGGGCCCGGAGCACAAGCGAACCCCGCTCCTGAGACTCGCTCCTTCGGCGGGAAGGCTCAGCCGGGCCGCACCTGGGCCACCAGCCACGGAGTGGAGCGCTCGACCGCGACCACTTCGGTGGAGGTCTCGAGAAAGCGGCGCAGGGACCTCGGATTCCAGTGGTTGACGTGCTCGGGGTGGTTCCCCCAGCCCTTCAGGTACTTGCCGCGGGCAAGGCTGCCGAGGCGGAACCAGGGTTCGGAAGGCACCGAGAGCACGATCTGCCCGCGGCAGACCCTCGAAAGTTCGGCCAGGGCCGGCCCGGGATCGGGGATGTGCTCGAGGACCTCGAGGCAGAGCACGAGGTCGAAGCTGTCGTCCTCGAAGGGCAGGGCGGTCAGGTCACCGACCTGGAAGGTGCCGGAAGGTATGCGCCGGGCCGCGAACTCGACCGACTCGGGGTTGAGGTCGATCCCGGTGACCGCACCGTCGAGCAGCCCTCCCAGCCGCTCGAGGGTCTCCCCTTCTCCGCAGCCGGCATCGAGCACGGTCTGCGGACCGAGCGGCGCGACGAGCCGCTCGACCTTTCCGTAGAAGCGGTCGATCAGCTTCCGGACCACCGGGTTGCCGGTCTGGAACTTCTCGTAGTTGCTTGTCTCCACAGGCTCACTCATCGTTTGGACCGCGCCCAGCATAGATCCTGAGGGGGCGATCTCCGCCGGTCGCCCCCGGCGCCCTCCCTGCAACCAGATACCTTCCCTGAGATTCCGGATGGCTGACGGCACAGATCAAGACAGGGCCCCCGGGTCGCTGGTGGGATTCTCGAGGAGGATCGCCGCGAGGTTTCGAAAGCTGCTCCGGCTGCTGGGCGACCGTCGCTACTGGCGTCCGCTCTCACATGGGGTGGCCGCTTCGGTCGAGCACAGCGGGGTGCCGTTCCGGCTCGAGCACCGCACGGTGCTTGACGTCGGGGCCTCCAAGGGGCAGTTCGCGCTGTTCGCCGAATCCCGCTTCCCGGAGGCGCAGATCCTCTCCTTCGAACCGCTGCCGGGGCCGGCCTCGATCCTGGAGCAAGTGACCGGGGACAGGGTTCACCTCCAGCGGGTCGCGCTGGGCTCCACCCCAGGTTCGGCACGGATCAACGTCTCGGCCCGGGACGACTCCTCCTCCCTGCTGCCGATCGGCGAGCGCCAGGTCCGGCAGTTCCCGGGCACGGAACTCAGGTCGACGGCGGAAGTCGAGGTCTCGACCCTGGACAGCGCCGTCAGCCGGGAGACGGCCCGCCCCTGCCTGCTCAAGATCGACGTCCAGGGCCTCGAGCTGGAAGTACTGAAGGGCGGCCGCGAAGTGCTCGCACAGGTTGATGAAGCGCTGATCGAGTGCTCTTTCGTCGAGCTCTACGAAGGACAGGCGCTGGCCGATCAGGTGGTCGCCCTGATGCTCGAGAGCGGGCTGCGGCTGGCCGGCGTGCACGGGACCGTCTTCTCCCCCGACGGCGATGCCGTGCAGGCCGATTTCCTGTTTCGGCGCGAGGACTAGACGGAGATGACTTCGAACAGCAACGAACTGCCCGAGCGCTACCTCACGCCCTGGCGGCAGGGCTTCGAGACGGCGATCTTCGAGCGGCTTCAGCCGGGCTGCGCGGTGCTCGACATCGGCTCGGGTCGGCACCCGGCCATTCTGCCGGAGCGGCGGCCCCCGGACACCGCCTACACGGGCCTGGACATCTCGATGGCGGAGCTGCTCGAGGCGGGACCGGGCGCCTACGGCGAGACTGTCGAAGCCGACGCGTCGGTACTGCAGCCGGGCCTGGCCGGGAGGTTCGACCTGGTGATCAGCTGGCAGGTCCTGGAGCACGTCGAAGACCTGAAGAGCACAATCGGGAACGTACACCGGTACCTGAAACCGGATGGCCGCTTCGTCGCCCTGTTCTCGGGAGCCTGGTCGCTGTTCGGCCTGATCAACCGCATCCTGCCCGACCGCCTGGGTTCAAGGATCGTGGATCGCACGATGAAGAGGACCGAGAACAACGTTCCTGTCTTCCCGGCGCACTACGACAGGTGCACTGCGAAACAGCTCGATCCGCTTTTCGAAGGCTGGTCGCAGTACGAGCTCACCCCTCTCTACAACGGTGCCGCCTATTTCGACTTCCTGCCGCCGTTGCGGCGTGCCTACCTCGCCTACGAGAACTCGATCCACCGCCGGGGGGTGGCGAACCTCGCCACCCACTACCTGATCGTCGCCCAGCGCTGAGAACGGAGCGGGTCAGGCCGGGGAAGGTGCCTTGCGGGCCTCCAGGAACAGGCCCCTCTCCCGGTTCTCGATCCTCTCGAGTTCCGGGACCGAGCCCTGCTGGTAGGTGCGCTGTTCGAAGGTCTCGAAGCCGCCCTCGGCCAGCAGGCTGCCGAGTCCTTCCGCGTCGTAGAGCCACTGGTGGTTGTCCCCACCGGCAAGCTTGCGGATCATCCGTCGCGCCTGGTTGCCGGGGGCGTCCGCGTAGGCCGCGTACTCGGCGCAGAAGGCGTCCGAGGCGGTAGACCCCTCGACCAGGAACGGCGAAGTGCGATCGGTGTAGTCGCGAATCATCAGTTCAAGGTCCGGTGTCGCCAGCCTCAGCCAGCCGCCCGGCCTCAGGACGCGGTTGCATTCGCGGACGAAAGCGAGGGCCTGCCAGCGGCTGAGGTGTTCGATCATGTGGGCGCAGTAGATGAAGTCGACCGAGTCGTCCTCGGCCGGGATGCGCTTCGATACGTCGGCGAAGACGACTCCCGCGGGGAACCCCCTCGCCTGCTCCGGAGTCAGCAGCCGCAGCCTGAAGAGGAGCCTTCTCAGCGCCGGGAACCTGCCCAGCAGCACCGAAGGGGACTTGTCGATGTTGACCCAGCCGTCGTATACGGAAGGCCCGCAGCCGATGTTGAGTCGTCGCCCGTCCATTGCTCAGGCCACCCTATCCCGAGCATCACCGATCGCGGAGAGATAGACATCCTCGAGCGAGTCGAGATAGGCCGGCAGCGAGTGCACGAGGCCGGCTGCTCCCAGCCCGCCCTCCGAGAACCGGCTCCAGGCGTCCATGTCGTCGTGGACCGAGGCAAGAGCCCCGGCAAGACCCTCCGGGCTCTCGTCGGGGCAGAGGTGGCCGGCGCCGGCGTCGGCGACGTACTCGGCCAGCCCTCCCTTCGAGTAGGTGACGACCGGCGTGCCCTCCGACATCGCTTCGAGGCCGACCAGCGAACCTGGCTCGTTCCAGAGCGAAGGCATCGCGCAGACCCTTGCGTTCCTGAGGATCGCCCGGCCCTCGGCGTTGTCGACGAATCCGCGGTACTCGAGGTTGTCGAGTTCCTCAGAGGCTGTCCTGACCCGGCCGGCCAGCGGGCCGTCACCGACGATCGTGAAGCGCAGGTGCCGGGCCTGTCTTGCCGCCGCGAGGACGTGTTCGATGCCCTTCTCTGAACTCAGCCGTCCGAGGAATACCACCCCCGAGCGGGTCTCGAACGGCACCGGGGCGGCCGGTGACGGGTCGGTGAAGTTCGGGATGACTGACATTTCGATGCCACCCAGGTCCTGGTATGTCCGGGCCAGGTCGCGGGACACCGCGATCCAGCGGGACACCCTCGGCCGGTGGACGGAGCGACGGATCAGACCGGTCGCGCTGTTGAGCGCGCGGTAGGAGAACTTCGTCTCCTTCCGGTCCCAGCGACCCCCGCCGGAATCCAGCGGACTGGCCGAGACGAACTCGTAGTCGTGAGCGGTCTGGACGACCGGCACGCCGTGTCGCGCCGCGATCACCACCGGAGCCACCGAAAGCTGGACGTAGGCCTTGTGCACGTGGACGACATCGGGTTGGTACTCGTGGATCAGTCGCTTCGTCGCCGCCGCCGCCCGGGGATTCCAGACCGCCCGGCGGGCCGCTCTGAGCTTCTCCGGCAGGCCGAGTTCGTCCCGGTTTTCGGTGTGGAGATCGAGCGGTACGAACTCCCCCGAAGTCTCCAGGTTGCGGTCGGAAGCGGTCGCCAGCCAGCGGACCTCGTGGCCACGCTCGCGCAGTCCTTCGCTCAACTCCAGACAGTGGACGTCGGCTCCGCCGGTGATCCTGGCGAAGTTGTTGACGATAAGGACCTTGATCGCGGCGGCCTCGCTCACTCGGGGCTTCGCGAAACGGACGCCCTGGCTACTCCGAGGGCCATCTTCAACGCCGAGGGGCGGTCGAAGAACCGGTTGAAGTTCGCCGCGTCGAGCTCCGGGCTGGGTTCGACGGAATCGGGGTGTCTGATCTCGTCGAGCGACCCGAGCGGAATGCGACCGAGACCCTTGTAGTCCTTCCACCTCTTCGTATGGGAAGCCGCGGCCCCGAAGCCGATGTTGCGGACCAGGTTTGTGGTCGGGTAGGCGGCAAGTCCCTGGTGGCGCCAGACCGAAAACTCCCAGCCGTAGGCCCAGCTGTCGAACCCGCCGTCGAAGTACCTGCTGAAGGTGCTGTGCCAGTAGGCCTCCTCGCGGGGAGACGAGAAGCTGTGCCTGATCGCCTCGAACTCGGCCTCGAAATCCGGACTGGTCGGGCTGTACCGGGCCCAGGCATCTCTCCAGGTGGCCCAGCCCCAGATGTGGGGAAACCTCGAGAAAAAGTAGCTGGCTTCGAGGTCGAGGTCATCGAGGAAGCAGTTTCCACCGATGTGCATGACCCGCTCGTCGTCGCGGTACCTCTCGAGCAACTCTTCGCAGTAGTCGAAGAAACTGGGGTCGGCCAGGCAGTCGTCCTCGAGGATGATCCCCTGCTCCTCCTGTTCGAAGAACCAGTCGATCGCCGAGCTGATCGCCTCCCGGACGCCCAGGTTCTGATCCCGGAAGAGCGTCCTGACCTCACAGTCCCAGTCGATCCCCTCGATGACCAGGTTTCGCGTGGCTTCGGCGAGCTCGCGCTCTCCGGCCTGGCCGGGCCTCGGCCCGTCGGCGGCGACGTAGAGCCTCGGGGGCCTGGCCGCGCGGATCCGTTCGAATGCGCGGCCGGTCACCTCGGGTCGGCGGAATATCAGGAAGAGGACCGGCGTATTCAATTTCTGTGATGGATCAGGACCTCGTCACGGGCCCGCTGAAAAGGATCAGCCGAAAGGAGGCTGTCGATAGTCCTTGATCGGCTTCAGCCGGAACGGTAGCGACTTTCTCTGGCCCAGGGTCTGGGCCATCCCGCCCTTGACTTCGGCCTGTACCGAGCCCTTCTTGCCGATGCCTTTGCGGGTCCTGATGAAGGTCTTGAAGACACCGTTGCCCCCTGACTTCAGGGTCCTTATCTTCTGCCAGCCACCGTTCAGGCGGTACCGGATGACGACCTTGGCCGAACTGCTCGCCGGGGTGCGCCCCCAGACCATCAGGCCGGCCTTCTTCCGGTATGAGACGAGGGGGAAACGGAAGGCACGGAGGATCGGCTTCGGCTGGTCGGCGGCGAGCGTATCTCCCCTGAAGTACAGCCCGGACTCGATCGTCTGGCTGTACGGAAGACCGGGAGCCCTCTCCCAGTCGCGCAGCGACAGCCAGAAGAACTTCTTTATGCCGGTCCTCCATGCCCCGAAGAGCGCCTCGGGCACCCACTGCTTGAGAGTGCTCATCCGGGCTGCACCGGGATCGGGCTTGTTCGAATCCCAGCTGAACTCGGTCACCCACTGCTCGGGTACATTCAGCTTCGTGGAGACCTTCCTGTAGCGGCTGGCCGCCTTGAGGACCTTCTTCACCTTGGGGAGATCGCCCAGCGAGACGTCGTCCGGACCGGCGGATTCATGGCGCGGTCCACCGGTGGTATAGGGATTGTTCGCCCATATGTCGAACTTGGCCCTGGCGCCGCAGCCTTTGGTCGGCTTCGGATTCGAACGCCCCTGAAGACAGAGCAGCTTCCGCATGAAATCGAGCGGACCGAGACCGCCGGGACGCTCGAGCGGTGCCAATCCTCCGCCCACGACCAGGTTGCTCGGATTGGCGGCCCTGACCCGGGTGGCAAATTTGTTGAGCATGACGCGATACAGCTTCGGCGAGACCTTCTTGCCGCCCTCGAACTGAGGCAGGAAGAAGATGAAGAGGTTCGGCTCGTTCCACGCCTTCCAGTACCTGACCCAGGGCTGGGGGCCGGACCCGTCGTAGCGCTTCGCTGCGGCCTCGGTGAAGTCGGCGAACTTGTCGGGGTCCGGGTCACAGATCCCGGGAATGTCCGCCTCGCACCTCTCGGCCCAGTCGGGGGCCTTGTAGACCGAAGCCAGCACGCGCAGTCCGGCATCGGTCGCGTTGCCGATCGCAAAATCGAACTCGGACCAGTCGTAATTCGGGTCGTCGGGATCGGTCGGGTCCCAGGATTCCGGCTCGACCTCCGGTGCGACGAGGTCCCAGTTGATGATCACCCTGGTCATCTCGGCACCCGCGGCCTTGATCCGCTCGTATCCCAGAAGTTCCGAACGGGAGCCGTCCGGAGTCGTGATGCCGGTCTCCAGGGCCCTTGCCGCCCCCGAAACCGCAGGAAAGCTGAGGGCGAGCAACAGCGCAGGCAGCAGCGCGAGGAGCGATAGGCGAAGTGCTCTCATCGCTCAGTCCGGAGTCTGGTCGCCGAAACGGCGACGGGCGAAGATGATTCCGACGATCGCCGCCGAGACCAGGAGAAGGATGACCGGCAGGCCGACCCCGAAACTCGAAGATTCGCCGGTGACGCCTGAGGTTTGATCTTTTGCGGATCCCGGATTGCTGTCGCCAGACTTGCCGGAGCCCTTTCCGGAGCCGCCCGACTTGTTGCCGCCCGACTTGTCGCCGCCCGACCCACCGGAGCCGTCGCCTCCCTGCCCGCCGGAACCGACCGTCGATGCCGGAGCAGCAGGCGTCGCGCCGGCCGAAGATCCTCCGCCGCCGGACGAGTTTCCGCCGCCCGTACCGCCCGAGTTGCCACCGTTCGAAGAACCGCCACCTCCGGCGGAACCTCCGCCACCGGGACTCGACGGCTGCTCTGTGTATTGATCAACGACATTTGGTACTGCAACAGCAGAACTCGCCGAAGTTGCGCAGAAGGCGAGTGAGATAAGGACTACGAGTAGGGAACGGGTCTTCACCCGAACAACGGTAGCGCACCGGACCGGAACGCGCCAAAACCCGCGTCCCAAGCGCTTTTCGGCTAGCTTTGATCCGGTAATTCGCCCCTCTGGCGCGGTTGCCGGTTCAACCGGGCGCGTCCCGGGTGGACATCGAGACAGACGGGACGGCACGGGAGGAGGCCGGATGCAGTCGAAACGAGATATCCCAGGTCCCCGGATCCAGATCTGGTCGCAGAACTACGACCCCGAGCCCCAGGGGGTGGCCCCGATAGTGGGGACAGCGGCCAGGGGCCTGGCCGGACTGGGCGCCGAGGTCACGGTAGTGGCCGCCCACCCGCACTACCCGGAACCTTCCTGGGGAACCCGGTACAGGCCGTACCGGGAGAGGCGTGACGGCATCCCGGTCTTCCGGTTGCCGATCTGGCCGGGCCGGGGTTCCGGCCTGGAGCGGATCCGACAGGACCTGAGCGCGACGGCAGCGGCCAACCTGGCCGTACCCCTGCTGCCACCGGCAGACGCCGTGATCGCGGTGTCCCCTTCACTGCCCGGCCTCTCCGCGGCGATGCTCTATTCGGCGCTGCACCGTGTTCCGTGGATCCTCTGGCTTCAGGACATCGTCACCGACGGCGCGGTCACGACCGGAGAGCTGCCCGAGGGACATGCCGCGCTGAGGGCGGCGCGCGCTTTCGAGCAGAGGGCCTACCGTTCGGCCGACCGGATCGTGGTGATCTCCGGGGCATTCAGGTCGCGGCTGCTGGAACAGGGCGTGCCGGAGGAAAAGATCGCGCTGATCTACAACCCGATGACCCGGGAACCGCCCGAGACCCGCTTCGACGAACGCAGGCTCAGCGAGCGCCCGCGGATCCTGACCATGGGCAATGTCGGGCGCACGCAGGGACTCGAGGCCGTGGTCGATGCCTTCCAGGACGACCCCGGGTTGACCGGAATGAGGGCCGAACTGACGATCACCGGCAGCGGCGTCGCCCTGGAGTCGGTCCGGCAGCGGGTCCGGAGTGAGCGCGTCCAGGTCCGGGGTGTCGTCGACGGCGAGACGCTCGACGGGCTGCTCGGCGGGTCTCACCTGGGCCTGGTGAGTCAGAAAGCCGGGCTGGAGGAGTTCAACCTGCCATCCAAGCTGATGAACTACATGTCGTTCGGCCTGCCGGTGATCGCATCGGTCGCGCCCGGCTCGGAGACGGCGCGGATCGTCACCGAATCGGGCGCCGGCTGGGTCACCGACCCGGCCCGGCCCGATGAATTCGCCGCCCGGGCCGCCCGGGTACTGGCCGACCCTGCGGCGCTCGAGCGGGCCTCGGCGGCGGGGGCGGACTATGCGGCCAGACATTTTCACCCGGCATCGGTCGCGCGTTCGATCGACAGCCTCGTCATGCAGGTAATCCGCAGTGCCTGATCGGCCCGAGGCCCCGGAGCCGCCCGCCGGGCCTTCGCGCTGGACCAGCCTGGTCAGCTTCGAGGCGATCCCGCTCTTCGCCAAGGGGCCGAGTGCGCTGACCCTGGCCACCACGCTGGCCTCCCAGGGCCTTCTGGTGATCAGTGGCATCGTGGTCGCCCGGGCACTCGGGGTGGAAGGCCGAGGGACGCTGGCGCTGCTCTGGCTGGTCCCGCTCTCGATCGTGCTGCTGGGCGGGATCGGCATCCCCCAGGCGACCACCTACTTCGTCGCACGGGAGAAGTCGAATCCGGCGGGAGTGATCGGCACATCCGTCCGACTGACCGGCGTGATCGCCGCCGTGCTCGTACTGGCCTACGCAACCGGGCTGTTCCTGTTCGGTGACATCGGTGGCGAGTACTCGGGGACCGACGCCTTGCTCAGCATCTCGCTGATCATCCCTTTCCTCGGTCTCAACCTCGGCATCGCCACCCTGCTGGGAATGAAGCGATACCTCGATTTCAACCTGAGCCGTTTCGCGGCCCCTTTCTTCTACGCAGCCGGTGCGGCGATCCTGCTGGCCATCGGGCAGGCGACCCTGACCGCCGTTCTCGCGATCGCGCTGGGCTCGTTCTCGCTGGCCGCGGTCTTCTCCTGGTTCCTGGTTCTGAAGCGGATCGAATCAACCGGCCGGTCGACCGACGCCGACGCGCGCGCGATCGCCGGCTTCGGAATCCGCGGGGTGGTCGGCAGCACCTCGACCATCACGGACGTGCGTGCAGACCAGCTGCTGGTCGGTTTGCTGATGGACTCCCGCGCGCTGGGCATCTACGTCGTCGCCATCGCCTTCTCCAACCTTCCGAGATTCGTCGCGCAGAGCATCGGTTCGGTCGCCTTCCCTCGGATTGCTTCGGCCGAAAGTGAAGCCCTCAGGTGGGCGACGGCGATCCGTGCCGCAAGGATCGGCGTGCTCGCGATCGCCGCTTTCGTGGCTGCCCTGCTGATCGCCCTGCCGACGCTAGTCCCGCTCCTGTTCGGCGACGACTTCAGCGACGCGATCGGGGTCGGCCGCATCCTCCTGGTCGGAGCCTTCTTCCTCGCGACCCATCGCCTCCTGTCCGAGCTGGCGAGGGGACTCGGGCATCCGGGCTACGGTTCGATCACCGAGGTCGTGAACGGAGTCGTGTTCGGGCTCGGGGTTCTGGTCTTCGCGACTCCGGCATCCGAAGACGGAATCGCCCTGGCGGTGGTGGCCGGCGGAGTGGCGAGCACGGCCCTCCTGTCCTGGTTCCTGATCCGCCTGCGACGGCTCTCTCCTGACAGCCGAAGTGGCGAACCGTGAGCAGCGGCCACCAGAGCGATCTTTGCGGTCAGGACCCGGACTGTCTGGACGCTTCACAGCAGCCGGAGCACCGGGCGGGGGCTAGCGCCCGTCGGCGACGTCGGGGTCCTGCGCAGCCCTGACCAGAGCGGCCATCGACAGCAACAGTCCAGCCGACAGGTACAGGTAGCGGTCGAGCAGGTCCGGAGTCAGCATGCCCATGACCAGCAGATAGCCGAGCAGCGAAACCGCGAGTGCGATCAGGAGGTCCAGCCGTGATCCCGACAGGCGGGGTCGCAGCCACGTTGCCTCCCGCAGGTAGCCGAACATCACCAGCAGATAGCCGATCAGGGCCAGCACCCCTCCGGACAGGAGAAGCTGGAGGTAGATGTTGTGTGAAGTCTCGATCCACTGGAAGCCGTAGCCGAGCAGCGGACGGTCGACGATGAAGTCGACTGAATCCTCCAGGTACTTGCGTCGTATCGAGTCGCTCGCCTGGGACGATCTGGCGTCCGGGTTGATCCGGTCGAGGCCCGCGATCGAACCGGTGACGCTCGCCGTGGCGGGGGCTCCCGGAAGCGGTTCCGTCTTCACCGGTATCGCGAAGATCATGACCACCGCCACCGCCATAGCGACCGCATAGGCGGTCAGCACCCGCGGCTTCAGGCTCAGGACCACCGACCGGATGCGGGGATTCAGGGCCAGCGAGAGAACCACGACCAGGAACGTCCCGAGCAGGCCGGCACGACTTCCGGTCAACAGGAGCGCGATCAGGAAGAGCAGCGCGACCGGTAGCCTCGACAGCAGCCCACGGACCGAGGTCATGCGGCTGAGCACGAGCGGATAAGCGAGCACGATCGTCGTGGCGAGCAGGTTCGGATGCCCGGTCAGGCCGACGAACCGGGCCGGCAGACCTGCGGCGAAACCGGTCACCTGATCCGGGTTGGCGGCGAGATTGACCGCGATCGAGGTACCCAGGTAGGCATCCAGGAGTGCGACCGACGAGCTGATCGCGACGCCGAAGACGAAGGCGTTGGCCAGCAGCGGTATCGCCGCCCAGCGTGAGACCACGATGCTGATCGCGACCGGCAGGACCAGCAGCGCGACCAGCAGCCTCATACCGGCCGGCAAGGAGGAACCGTAGGCGAATGCCGAAAAGGTTTCGGTCACCGCCTCGACGCTCGCGGGAGGGAATACCTGAACCAGGAGCATGCTCAGAGCGAGCAGACCTCCGCCGGCCCAGATCCACCTCGATTTGATCGGAATACGGGGCCGCAGCAACAGGAGCAGGGCCGCGATCAGCGCCACCAGGCTGAGCAGCAGGTCGCCGACCGTGACGCTGCCACCGACCCGCAGAGAGGTCATCGGCGTGGCTACGAAGGCTGCCGCCAGAACCCATTCCCCGACCCGGGAGCTCCGGATTGAGAGCCGTTCCTTGATCTCAGTCTCCCTCCAGACCCGGTGCCCCGAGCTCGGGAAGGGTGGACTTGCTGTTCAGCTCCTGGGCGAAGAGCAGCGCGAAGGCCGACTTGCGCGGGGATGACTTCTCGAGGATCTGGGACAACACCAGCCAGTTTCTCCAGTTCTGACCCTCACGATCGATGGCCTCCTGGGCGGCATCGATCGCCTGCCGCTGACGCCCGAGCAGATCAAGTACCTGGGCCTGCTGGATTCGCGGAGAAGCGGCCCAGGGCTGAAGATCGACCGCTGTCTCGGCTTCGCTCAGTGCTTCGCCGAGGTTCCCGGCCCGGACCTGTTCCTGACTGGACTCCAATGCCTGGGTTCCGAGCATCGGAACGGTGATCACCGCGATCGCTACCAGCGCCCCGACGGCCGCCGCGATTCTGACCGGCAGCCTCGAAATGCGGCCCGCCCCCGGCGGGCTGGAAGCCGCCCGGTCCGATGCGATCTCCGGACCGAGGACCGCGGCCACCAGGGCAAAGAAGGCCACCGGAAGCACCGTCAGTTCCCAGGCCCAGTCCACTCCCGCGGCAATCGCGAAGGCGACCATGCCGCCGGCTGCGGCGGCGAGCGGAGCCCGTCGGGGGTCACTGCCGAGACGGACGGCAAGCCTCACCGAGAACGCGATCGGGCCGAAGATCAGGAGCAGGACCAGCAGGAAAGCCAGCGGGCCCATCTCGGCCAGTGCCTCGAAGTAGAGGCTGTGGGCGTCGCGCACGAACTGGATTCCGGTGCCTTCCCTGGCCCACCAGTACTCGAAGGTCCCGGGGCCGATCCCGGTCAGCTTCTCCGATGCCGCCGCGTCGAAGGCGGAGTCCCAGACCAGGTAACGCTCGCTGCTGTTGATCGTGGAAAGGCGGCTGACCGTAGCCTCGGTGGAGGGCTCCTTGAACTCATTCCAGCGATCAGTGAAGAAGCCGCTGAATATCCCCGTCAGCACGACCAGGAGCACCAGCAGCCCGGCACCCGATCCGACGAGTCGCGTGGTCCGCCGGTCGACCTGCGGAACCCTGATGCTTCCCCGGTCCAGAAGCACGTTGAGCAGGTACTGAACGCCGGAAACGGCGAATACGACCGCCAGGCAGATCCAGACCATCTCGATCCCCTGCGAGGAGGCCGCGTCGCCCGAGACGAGGTCGCGGATCTCGGGCCGCCGGTTCACCAGGGCGACCAGGGCCAATGATCCGAGGGCCGGAACCAGCGAGTTGAGGGCGAGCCGGAGGCGCTCGGGGGAGAGCAACAGCAGTACCAGCATGGCACCCGTAGCCGCGGCAGCCCCTCCCCGCGAGGCAGTCATGTAGGCGGTGAGGGCCACCAGGGGGATCACACCACCGGCGAGCGCGCGCAGGAACGGCTCGCGAACCGAGTACGCCAGCCAGAGCAGCGGCGCGGTTCCGATCGCCATCATCGCGGCCAGACCGTTCCAGTACTCGAGTGGGAAGTTCAGCCTGGCCCGGGGGTAGTTCTCCGGCAGCAGCTGGCTCGAGCCGAAAGGAAGCAGCCCGGGGTCGAAGCGATCGACCAGGGCGATCACGGCGACCAGAGCGGTGGCGGCGCCGAGCGCGCCCAGTGACAGCTTCAGGCCGTCCCGGCCCTGAGTCAGCAGCAGGAGCAGGAAGGCGCCGAAGATCACCAGTATGCGGCTGACCTCGATCACTCCGCGTTCGGCACTCTCGGTCCAGAACAGCGTCGCCAGTGCGGTCATCAGGACCAGTCCGCCGAATACCGCGACAGCCGACCAGCCCACGCGGGTCACCCGGGCCAGCGGCAGCAGGCCGCCGAGCAGGCCGAGCAGCAGGGCCCACCAGACGATGATGCCCAGCTGACTCCTGAAGATGACCTCGTAGCCGCCGGCTTCGACGGCCAGGGTGAAGATCAGCAGGAACGGGATGCCGAATCCGACGAGCACGCGCAACCAGGAATCCGGGCTGACGCCGTCGGATTCACCGACTTCGCGCGGCCGTCGCAAGACGCTCTCCTGCCCGGGCCGCTCCGAGGCCGGCCGGCCCTCATCCCGATTCGGCATCGTGTCTACCGGAAATGCCTCTCCCGGAAGTTCTCGACCGTCCGTTGGATTCCGTCTTCGAGCCCGGTGCCGGCCTCGAAGCCGATCATCTCGCGGGCCCGCTCGACCTGGAGGTAGCGGACCGGCTGACCATCGGGGCGCGAGGAGTCCCAGACCGTCTCGCCGCTGAAGCCGGTCTTGCGCGCGATGATCCCGGCCAGGTCTCGGATCTTCGTTTCTTTCCCGGTGCCCACGTTGAACGGTTCGGAGCTGTCCGCATGCTCGGCCGCGAGCAGCAGGGCGAGCGCGGCATCGTCGACGTAGAGGAACTCGCGTGACGGGCTGCCTGTGCCCCAGAGGACGACCTGGTCCTCGCCCCTTTCCCCCGCTGCCACGTACTTGTGCACCATGGCCGGGATGACGTGGGAGTCCTCGAGGTCGAAGTTGTCGTCGGGTCCGTAGAGGTTGGCCAGCACCGGCACGGCCGAATCGAGACCGTACTGGCGGCGGTAGGTGTCCGAGAGCACGATAAGCATCTTCTTGGCGAGGCCGTAAGGAGCGTTCGACTCCTCCGGATAACCGTTCCAGAGGTCGTCTTCGCTGAACGGCACATCGAGGAACTTCGGGTAGGCACAGACAGAGCAGACCGCGATCAGCTTCGTCACCTCGAGCCGGCGACAGGCTTCGAAGACGTTCAGACCCATCGCCATGTTGTCGCGGACCAGCGGGGCCGGGTGACGGCGGTTGAAGCCGATACCTCCGACGTTGGCGGCGAGGTGGAGTACGACCTCGGCCCCCGTGAGGGCGCGCCTGGCCGCCTCGGCATCGGTCAGGTCGAAGTCGCTGGACCGGATCACCTCGACTTCGGCTCCGAGCTCCCGCAGCTGCCTTACGGTCGGCTTGCCCAGAAAGCCGGCGCCGCCGGTCACGTGGACCTTCCTGCCGGACCAGAATCCGGGATCCGGAAGCCGAACCGGACCGCTCACTTGACCTTCCCCGCGAGCTGGTCGTCGAGCAGCTTCACGTCGGCTTCGACCATCAGCCGAATCAGTTCGGGAAAGAGTACTTTCGGCTCCCAGCCGAGCTTTTCGGCCGCCTTCGAGGCGTCGCCCTCCAGCGAGTCGACCTCGGCCGGGCGGTAGTAGCGGGGGTCGATCTCGACGTACTGCTCCCAGTCGAGCCCGACGCAGCCGAAGGCCAGATCGACCGCCTCGCGGACCGAGTGCTTCTCCCCGGTAGCGATCACGAAGTCTTCAGGCTGATCGGCCTGGAGCATCCGCCACATCGCGTCGACGAAGTCCGGCGCATAGCCCCAGTCGCGCTCGGCGTCGAGGTTGCCCAGGTAGAGCTTGTCCTGGAGGCCGGCCCGGATCCGGGCAACCGCACGACTGATCTTGCGGGTGACGAAGGTCTCGCCACGACGCGGTGACTCATGGTTGAACAGGATCCCGTTGACCGCGAACAGGTCGTAGGCCTCGCGGTAGTTGACCGTGGTCCAGTAGGCAGCCACCTTGGCCACCGCGTAGGGGCTGCGCGGGTGGAACGGCGTCTGCTCGTCCTGGGGTGGCGGCGTCGAGCCGAACATCTCGGAGGAGGAAGCCTGGTAGAAGCGCGCCTTGACCTCGGACTCCCGCAGCGCCTCCAGAATGCGCATGGTGCCGAGGCCGGTGATGTCGAGCGTGTACTCGGGGATGTCGAAGGAGACCCGGACGTGGCTCTGAGCCCCCAGGTGGTAGATCTCGTCCGGGGCGATGGCATGGATCAGCCTGGTCAGGACAACAGGGTCAGAGAGGTCGCCGTAGTGGGTGAAGAAGCGCGTCTCGGGCTCGTGCGGGTCCTGGTAGAGGTGCTCGACCCGGCCGGTGTTGAAACTGGAAGAGCGGCGGATGATTCCGTGGACCGTGTAGCCCTTGTCGAGCAGCAACTCGGCCAGGTACGAGCCGTCCTGGCCGGTAACCCCCGATATCAACGCGGTCCTGCTTTCCATTGAACTCATCGAACAGCCGTCCTTTGCCTTCCCCAGAGCCACAGCGGCAGCCTGGTCGAGAGTTCACGATACCGCCTGGAGTGGTGACCCGGAGACGGAGACGGGCCGGGGCCGGGAGCGGCTGGCCATGCCCGAGACGCTCCTGAAAACCGGCTCAGGCCGGTACGGACTCAGGGTCGGCCGACTCGGTCGACTCGGCACCCTCGGGGAAGATGTCCTTCTCGGTCGCCTTGGAAGGATCGACCGAGATGCCCGGGCCCATGGTCGTGCTGACCGAAACCGAGATGATGTAGCGGCCCTTGGTCGAGGCGGGCTTCGCCTTGGTGATCTCTTCCATCACGGCGGCGTAGTTCTCGAGCAGCTTGCCCGCGTCGAAAGAGGCCTTGCCGATGTTCAGGTGGACGATCGCCTGGCGGTCGGTGCGGTACTCGACCTTGCCGGCCTTGGACTCCGACACGGCCTTCTCGACGTCGTCGGTGACCGTACCCACCTTCGGGTTCGGCATCTTGCCCGAGGGACCGAGAACGCGTCCGAGACGGCCGACTGTCGGCATCATGTCGGGAGTGGCGATGACCACGTCGAAGTCGTCGTAGCCCTCCTCGACCTTGGTCGCGAGGTCGTCGGCACCGACGATGTCGGCTCCGGCGGCTTCGGCGTCACGGGCCTTGTCGCCCTGGGCGAACACTGCGACGCGCACGTCCTTGCCGAGGCCGTTGGGCAGGGCCAGGGTGCCACGGAGCTGCTCTTCGGCGTGGCGCACGTTGACCCCGAGCCGTACGTGCAGCTCGACCGACTCGTCGAACTTGGCCGAGGCGGTCTCCTTGATCAGGTTGAGCGCCTCTGCGGGCGGGTAGACATGGTCGCGCTGGACCTTGCCGTGCTGCTGGCGAAACCTCTTGCCGTGAGCCATGACTATTTGACCTCCACGCCCATCGAACGGGCGGTGCCCGCGATGATCTTTGATGCCGCGTCCAGGTCGTTGGCGTTGAGGTCGGGCATCTTGCGCTCGGCGATCTGCCTGACCTGGGCCTCGCTGATGGTCGCGACCTTGTTCACATGGGGCTCACCGGAGCCCTTCTTGATGTTGCAGGCTTCCTTGATCAGCACGGCCGCCGGCGGCGTCTTGGTGATGAAGGTGAAGCTGCGGTCTTCGAAGACGGTGATCTCGACCGGGATGATCGTGCCGGAGTCCTGCTGGGTCTGAGCGTTGAACGCCTTGCAGAAGTCCATGATGTTGACCCCGTGCTGACCCAGGGCCGGGCCGACCGGCGGCGCCGGGTTCGCAGATCCGGCGGGGATCTGGAGCTTGATTAGTGTCATTACTTTCTTAGCCATGGGCCTTCTTTTCGCTAGAGCTTCTTGACCTGTTCGTAGCCGACTTCGGACGGCGTCTCGCGGCCGAAGATCGACACCAGCACCTTGAGCTTGGACTGGTCTTCATTGATTTCGGCGATCTCGCCGGAGAAGTCTGAAAGCGGTCCACTGATGATCTTGACCGACTCGCCGATCTCGAACTGGGCCTGGGTGCGAGGCCGCTCGGCCGTCTCGCGATGGAGCAGGCGGTCGATCTCGGGCTTGGTCAGGGGGACCGGGGTGTCGCGCGGGCCGACGAATCCGGTCACACCGGGGGTGTTCTTGACCAGCCCCCAGGCGTTGTCGGTCATCTCCATCTGGACCAGGACATAGCCGGGCATGGTGCGCTTCTCGACCTGGATCTTCTGGCCGTCCTTGATCTCGGAGACCTGTTCGGTCGGGACCACGACCTGGCGGACCCGATGGCCCTGGCCCATGGTCTCGACCCGGTGCTCGAGGTTGTGCTTGACCTTGTTCTCGTGGCCGGAGTATGTGTTGATGACGTACCAGCGATACATGAAATCCCTTAGCTAGATGACTCTCTGGACCAGCCAGTTGGCAACGATGTCGGCGACACCGAGGTAAAGCGCCGCGACGATCACGAAGACCAGGGTGACCGCGGTCGCCTGGATCAGCGTATCCCGGTTGGGCCACTGGACCCGCTTCAGCTCGGCGATACAGGAGGAGAGAAAGGCGATGACTCCGCCCCGCTTGCGCTCTCCTTTGGCAGCCTTCTCGCGCTTGGCGAGCAGTTGCTCTTCCTGTCGCTTCTGTTCCGCCTTGCGGCGCTTTTCGGCTTCCTTCTTCTGGCGCTTCTCTTCCTTTGAACTGAGGCCCTTGGGGGCATCCGGCGTCTCGAGGTCTTCCTCGGGAGCGCCGGCTGCGATTCCGGCCTCGACTGCTTCGATTTCGGCGATGTCGCCGGACTTGGGCACCTGCGTGTCGTGCTGGGCCTGCGACTCTTCTTCGCGCTTGGCCCTCTCGGCCGCTTCGCGCGCTCGCTTTTCGGCCTTGCGTTGTGCCCTGGACTTGGCCACTACCGCGTTTCCTTGTGCGGCTGGTGGTCTCCACACCAGCGGCAGTACTTCCGGATCTCGATCCGGTCCGGTGTATTGCGCTTCGACTTATTCGTTTGGTAGTTGCGGCGCTTGCATGACTCACATGCCAGTGTCACCGCGATACGCACATCTCCGCGTGCCATGTTTCCTCAACTCTCGGGCGCGTTGCCCATTACAAAATAAAAACCTCGGCCAAAGGGCGAGGGCGACCCGGAAGAATAGCGGTTTCCGGCGCTACGGGAGTGCTCGTGTCCGGCCCGGCTGCTAGCGGTCTCCCGGCCCCGAAGATTCAGCAGGAGCGGGGACCTCGAACCCTCTGCGCCGGGAGCACCAACTGTTGCCGCAGTGCTCCAGCGGCCCGGAGCTTCCGGAGGTCCCGCTCCCCTGAGCGGCCCCGGGTTCGACCGAACCGGACCCGGGCGGCTCTCCTCCGCCCGGATCCGGCCCTGATCGACCCTCCCCGCCTCTAGCGCTTGAGTCCCGTCCGGATCTGCTGGCGGATACGGGCACCGTTGTCCGAGGTGGCCGTGACGTTGGCCGTGACCGTGCCGGACACCTTGCCCTTCTTCAGCTTGCTGAAGAGCCGCTGCGGGATTATGGTCCTGACGTTCCGGCTCTTGCCGGTCGCGATCTGGTTCGTGTTGTACCGGGGCTTTCCGTTGAAGATCCGGTTGTCGATGTTGAAGCGGACCTGAACCTTCCGGATCAGGCAGGTGCCATCAACACACTTGACCTTGGCGATCTGGATCTTGCGGTTGTTCTTGACCCTTACCGGGGTCTTGCCAGGCCGGGAGATCTTGGGCTCGACTTCGCTGTTACTGGGTCCCCTGGGCCCGGTGTCCCCTGTCGGGCCGGTCGGGCCGGTGTCACCCGTCGGGCCAGTGGCTCCGGTATCGCCGGTCGGACCTATCGGGCCGGTCGCACCCGTATCTCCGGTGGCTCCGGTTGCTCCGGTGTCCCCGGTTGCTCCGGTTGCTCCGGTGTCCCCGGTTGCTCCGGTTGCTCCGGTGTCCCCGGTTGCTCCGGTTGCTCCGGTATCGCCTGTGGCACCAGTCGCTCCGGTTGCGCCGATTTCACCTGTGGCTCCGGTTGCTCCGGTTGCGCCGGTTTCACCTGTGGCTCCGGTGTCCCCGGTTGCTCCGGTATCGCCTGTGGCTCCGGTCGCTCCGGTTGCGCCGATTTCACCTGTGGCTCCGGTGGCACCGGTTGCTCCGGTTGCGCCGATTTCACCTGTGGCTCCGGTGGCACCGGTTGCTCCGGTTGCGCCGACTTCACCTGTGGCACCGGTATCGCCCGTGGCTCCGGTGGCACCCGTTGCTCCGATTGCTCCAGTTGCGCCGGTATCACCGGTAGCTCCTGTGGCCCCCACTTCGCCGGTCGCCCCCGTTGCTCCGGTGGCACCGGTCGGGCCGTCAGGCGCCAGCTGGATCTCGACCGGGACCGGGATGGTCTCGCTGTCGAGCACCACATCGACGGTCGCGAGTCCCGTGACGTTGTTCGATGTCAGCGTGGATGCGGCGACGCCCTGGAGCGTCGTCCTGGTGGCCGGGTTGATCGTGCCGAGATCGGTCGAGAAACCGATGTCAACCGGCGGGACACCCTGACCGTTGCCCTGTCGGGTCAGTTCGGCTGTGATCACCGACTGGTCGGCATCCGAGTAGATCGTCTCGGGTGAAGCCGAGGCGCTGAGCTGCAGCGGCTGGTTCGTCGAGACGTCATCGCCGAGGGTGGTCGCGCAGCCGGGCGCATTCGCGCCGGCGTTGCAGCCCCACCAGCTGTTCTTGGCCAGGACCGGATCGGCCGACTGATTGTCGATGCCGATCTGTCCGTCATAGGCGTTGAGCTGGGCGGTGAGGTCGAGCGAGTTCACGCCCGCCGTCGTCGTCGCCCGGATGCCGGTGTCCTGGTTCCTGAACGAGTTGCTGTTGACAATGGCCGTGACCATCGGCGTCCCACCCTCGATGTCCACGCCGATGACCTCGTCGTTGGAGGGCTGCGGCTGAGTCGAGAAGCTGTTGCCGGCGACGACGAAGTTTCCGTCGAATCCGTAGACACCGATCACGTCCTTGTTGCCTCCGGGCGAGTCGACCTGACCGGAGAAGCTGCTGTCACCGACCACGAAATCGGCGTTCGGTGTCTGGCTGAACGCGTAGACGCCGGTCTGGACGTTCTCGAATTCCGTGTTCAGGACCTCCGAGTCACCTCCGCCGAAGAACAGCAGGCCGGTCGCGGTCGTATCGCTGACACCGGTCCAGGCGAGGTCCGCGATCCTGCTGTCTACGACGCTGACCTTGGCTCCGTTCTGCGAGGTGATGCCGTTCTGGGCCAGCGGAACTCCTTCGCCGCCGCCGATGATCTCCGTGTCGCTGACCTTGACGGTCAGGCCGCCGCTGTCCGGTCCGACTGCCGAGACCTGCATGCCGGCCTTCTGGAAGTTGTGGAGCAGCGAGTTGTGCACCCTCAGGCGGCGGGTTGCGCCGTCCGAGTTGAGCTGCGAGATCGCGTAGCCCTTCTGCGCTCCGCTGAACGGGGTGTCGGTGATGTTGGTCACCTCGACGTTTGCGACCAGACCGTCAGAGCGGGCGAACAGGATGCCGGAGAACCGGTTGTTCGCGTTGCCCTGGCCGAGGCCGTCGACGATCAGGTCGCGGATGGTCGAGGTCGAGTTGTACAGGCAGATGACGCCTGTCCAGTTGTGGTCGACATCGCAGGAGACCAGCGGGTTGGTCGCCGGCGTGATCGTGGTCGTCGCCGTACGGCCCGAACCCTTGATCGTGATGTCCTTGCCGACTACTTCGGCGCCGGTGAAGGTGCCGTCGCCGACGATGACCGTGTCGCCCGAGTTGGCGCGGTTTACGGCGTGCTGCAGCGTCAGACACGGATCCAGGTCGTCACGGCAGGAGTTGGCCCCGCTGTCGTTGTCACCGCCGGTTTCGACGTACCGGTCCTGAGCCCCGCCGTCAACCGTGAAGAGGTTGTCGATGGTCTGGTTGTCGACCGTGGTTGAGATCGTCACCGGTCCGTTGTCGTCGGCGCTGACCGTCGTCGAAGACGCACCGGCCGGATCGAGGTTGTCGGTCGCAGGCGAGACGGTGGCGACATTGGTGTCGTCCGAGGCGTAGTCGACCTGGGGTCCGGTTGCGAGCGGTGCTGACGGGCCGCTGCTGCTATCGATCAGAGCGTCGATGTCAACCGAGCCGTCGAGCGGCAGGGTCGGACTGGTCGGATCGGCGGTCAGTACAAGCCACGGATCCGAATCGACGTTCGAGTTGGCGGCAGGCACACCGAGGTTCGGCGTGCAGGCCGGCACCAGCTGGGGGTCGGTATTGCAGCCGAACCAGTTGTTCTCGCCATCGACTGCCGGGAAGAACGGAGCGGGTCCGCCTCCGGGCGTTGACCAGGCGAAGATGCCGTTGACCGGGGCGTTCGAGTCGAGGCCACCGGGGGTTCCGGGGCCCTGGGTCAGCCCGTTGTCGACGATTCGGTTGCCGTTGACCTCGATCGTGTCGAGGATGGTCTCCTTGTTGTCGAGCGTGATGCCGGGACCACCGTTGCCGGTGATCGTCGAGCCCGTGATCGAGAGACCTGTGAGGGTCGCCGGGAACGGAGTGTAGGAACCGCTGTCTCCGACGTAGCCACGGACCTGGACAGCGATGCCTTCCCGAGCTGAACCGGAGACGGTCGAATCGACGATGTCGATGTTCTCGTAGGTGCCGTTCTTCAGGTTGATCTGAAGGCCGCGACCCGTCTGGCAGCCCGGGCAGGGTGTCAGGTCCGTATCGGTGATCGACACGCGGGTGAAGGTCGCGTTGCTCAGACCCTCGAAGTACATGCCGGACTCTTTGTTGCTGTTGAACGTGGTGTCGGTGATGTCGAGACCGTCGAATGAGCCGACGTTCGGACCATTCGAAGCGAACGGTCCCTTGGCCAGGACGTAGATGCCGTTCTGGTTGTTCGAGATGTCGCTGTTGGTGATCGTCGTGTCGGTGACGATCGCCGAGCGGTTGTCGATGCCGCTGATGAACTGGTTGATCGTCACGTCATCGAGCGCCCAACCGTCGGCGGGGCTCTCGAACGAGATGCCGTAGGCCGTGGTTGTCTGGAGGCCGGTGAGCGTCACTCCGGTGAGGGAGATGTCATCGACCGAGGTCGCGCCGCTGTCGGTTCTGATCGCGCCGATACCACCAGAGGCTCGTGAGCTCACAGTCAGGTCGGTGAACGTAGTGCCGTCCGAACTGTCACCGAGGATGAACTCGCTCTGATTGACGCTGCCGGCGATCGGCCCGACGATCGGTTCCTGCTTCGGACTCACCGACGAAGTTCAACTGTTCGTCGACCGCCAGGTTTGTCTCGGGGTAGTTACCGTCGGCGATCTGAGACCGTGTCGCCGTCGACCGCGCGATCAATCGCATGGGCGACGGTCAGACAGGGGCTGGCCTCGACGCGGCAGTTGTTCGCGCCACCGTTGTCGTCACCGGTCGTGGCCACGTAACGCGTGGCTGGCGGGCCGGTGATGGTGAACGGGAAGGTGAACGACTGGTTGTCGATCGTATTGGTGATCGTGACGCGCCGGTGTCCTGGCTGGTTACCAGTCGAGGAGCTGTCGCCGGAGGCGTCGAGACCGATGAGCGGCCGGCGCAACCGTCGCACGGTAGATGTCGCTGCTGGCGTAGCTGACCGGGGTACCGAGATTCGAGGGTCTGGGCCGCGACCAGTGGTGCCGTCCGAGTTCTTCTTGATCGAGGAGTCGATCGTCACGTTGCCCGGGAAGGCGAGGGCCGGTGACGAAGCACTCGCCTCCATGACCAGCCAAGGGTCAAAATCGACGGTTCCGTTCGGCAGGTTCTCCCCGACCGGATCGCAGCCGATGTTGCCGGGGCCGGCATTACAGCCCCACCAGTTGTTCTCGGCAACGATCGGATCTTCGGACTGGTTGTCAAGACCGACGTCGCTGCCGACGATGCGGTTACGGGTGGCGGAAAGGTTGAGCGAGCCGGGGGTGCTGTCGGGGAACTCGTCGGCGTAGATGCCGACCTTGTCGCCGCTGACGGCACCAGGACCGGAGATGATCGAGTTGCCTTCGATCGTGGCATCGACCAGGGTCGAACCACCCTCGATGTAGGCACCAACCGTGTCGGTGACTCCCGGTCCGGGGTTCATCTGGATGTTGTTGCCGGTCAGGCTGTAGTCGCCGTCGAAGCCGTACATGCCCATGTTCACCGGGTAGCCGGCACCGGTCATGTCGAGCTGGCTGTTGATCGTGCTGTTGTTGATCGCCCAGTCCTCGTCGGCACCGAAGGTGTACGAGTAGATGCCGATCTGGAGGTTCGTGAAGGTCGAGTTGTCGATCGTCGCCGCACCGCCGGAGTTGTTCAGG
This sequence comes from uncultured Solirubrobacterales bacterium, assembly GCA_963717235.1. Lineage (GTDB taxonomy): Bacteria > Actinomycetota > Thermoleophilia > Solirubrobacterales > 70-9 > 67-14. The sequence goes on from CAVQVQ010000005.1 coordinate 1,068,408, forward strand.
ATGCCGGTGGCCGTGGTCACCGAGGCCCCTGAGTAGGCGATGTCGGCGATGCTGCTGTTGTCCATGTCCAGCGTCGCGTTGTTGTTGAGCTGCAGGCCGTTCTGGGCGTTCAGCGGCGTCGTGCCCTGTCCGATGACCTGCGTGTTCTGCAGGCTGAAGTCGAGGTTGCTGTCGTAGGGACCGCCTCCGTGGCCGATCAGCAGGCCGGTCTTCTGCCAGTCCTGGACCAGCGAGTCCTGGATGGTGAAGGTACGCGCCACCTGGTCCGAGTTGTTCTGGACGATTCCGTGGCCGCCCTGGACACCGTTGAACGGCTCCCAGCGTACGCCCGTGACTTCGACGTTGTCGACCAGGCCCCCGGACGTGAAGTAGACGATGCCGCCGAAGCGTCCGCCGCCGTTGACCTGGAGCTTGCCGTCTCCGTCGACGATCAGATCGCTGACAGTCACGTTCGAGTTCAGGACGCAGACGACGCCCTTCCACGGGTTCGGGCCGGGATCGCAGTCCGGCAGCGCCGTGGCCGGCGCGGTAATCGTCGTGGTCGCGGTGCGTCCGGTGCCCTGGATCGTGATGTCCTTGGTCACCTTCACGCCGCCGACGAAGTTGCCGTCGCCGACGAGAACCGTGTCACCGGTGCCGGCCTTGTCGACGGCCTGCTGGATCGTCGCGCAGGGACTACCGGAGTTGAGGCAATTGTTGGCACCGCCGTTGTCGTCGCCGCCGTTCCCGGGCGTTTCGACGTAACGGTCGCTCGGACCGCCGACAGTGAACGGGAAGTCGAAGCTCTGGTTGTCGACAGTCGCGGTGACGGTCGCGTCGCCGAGGTCGTTGGCGGTGGCCGTGCTCGCGCTGTCACCGGCACCGTCGAGCGGGTCCGAGCCCGGGGCCACGGTCATCACCGGCGGGTTGTCGCTCGAGTAGCTGACCGGAGTGCCGGCAGTTGAGCGGTCCGGCCGGGTTGCTGTCCGAGTTCGTCTTGATCGACACGTCGATGTCGCTGGTCCCGGCGGCCGCGTTCGGCGTCAGCGCCGATGCGGTACCGGTGGCGACCAGCCACGGATTGGCATCGACGATTGCGTTGGTCGCGGGAACGGTGCTGCCGGGGCAGGAAGGCACGGCCGCCGGGTCGCTGTTGCAGCCGAACCAGTTGTTCTCGGCCGAGACCGGGATACCGGCCGGGGGCGTCGGCGGGGTGGCGCTCGGGGCAGGGTAGGTCGCAAAGATCCCGTTGACGGGCGTCCGCAGCGAGTCCTTCGGCACTCCGAATTGCACAGCCGGGGCCGGCGATCCGAGCCGTTGTCAGACGATGCGGCTGTTGGTGATCGACGGCGTGCTGGTGATCGTCACCTGGTTGGCGATGGTCAGACCGGCGTCCGCCGTTGTCCGGTTCAGGGTGAGGCCGCTCATCGTCACTTGCTGTCGCTGTCCACACCCTGGATCAGGCTGTAGTCGCTGGCGTCGAGGTCGTTGCCGGTGAGCTCGCGTCGTTCGGGGCACGTGTGCGTAGGCAGGTCGCCGGGCCAGCCGCGGACCTCGACGGTTGCGCCCTCGTAGACGGAGTCGGTGATGGTCGAGTCGGTGAAGGAAATGTTCGACTCGGTGTAGGTGCCGGACTTCAGGTTGATCGAGAAGCCGCGGGCGCCTGAGGGCAGGCCTGCGCCGGCCGGGGTTCCGTCACCGGTGTTGGTGATCGTCAGACCACTGATGATCGGCGTTGCTGAGGCCCTCGAAGTAGAGACCGCGCCAGAGGTTCGAGTCGAACGAGGAGCTCGCGGTCGAAGCCGTCGATCCGACGCCCGTCCTGAATTCCGCTGACCTGGCGGCGGACAGGTCGCGGGTTAACCTCGCAGATACCGCCGTCGTGTCGCTGTCGACCTTGCCGCTGGCCTCGTGGATGCCGTATCCGAAGCGTCACGGTTGTTGGTGGAGGCCGAGGGCGCAGCCGTCGAGCTGAGGACTGATCGTCGAGGCTCCACCCGTCAGCGGGCGCCGATGCCGTCTTGACCCCGCTGCCGTCCGGTACCGGTCAGACGTCGCATCGACGGCGCCGCCGTGCGAGCCCAGTCGTGTCGCCGTTGGCCGACGACGGTCATCGTCGAGAAAGTCGTTCCGTCGGCTCCGTCCAGGGACTGCCGGGCCACGCTGCCGGCCGCGACCGACTGGCGCCGGCTTCCGATTCACCCACGAAGTCGAGCTGCTTGTTGACCGTGATGTTCGTCTCGGGGTAGCTGCCGTCGGCGATGTTGATCGTGTCGCCCGGGTAAGAGACGGTGACCGCGCGCTGGACAGTGGCACAGGGGAGCTCCTCGATCAGACAGGAGTTGCCGGCGTCGGAGCCAGTGGTCGCGACGTAGCGTTCGGTGAAGTACGGGGTGGTCGACCATGGGGTCACGTCGATCGGCGTGCTTCCCGGAGCGATGCCGAAGCCCATGCAGGGCGGAGTCGGGGTATCGGTCGGCAGCGTGTTGCAGTTCCACCAGTTGTTGTTGGCGTTCATCTCGTTGGGGCCGTCCGGGTCGGCGTAGCCGATCATGCCGGCCTGGTTGTCGGCCTGGATGTTGTTGCCGGTCGCCGTGATGTCGGTGACTTTGTTGCCGAAGAGCAGCTGGGTTGCGCCGTTGTCCACGATCAGGTTGTCGTTGACGTCGACGTTGTCGAGGGAGGCGTCGTTGGGCGGCGAGTAGCTCGCACCGTCGTTCCGGCCCTTGATGTGGATTCCGGCGCCACCGGAGGCCGCGACCGTCGAGTTGATGATCTCGATGTTCGAGTAGGCGCCGTACTTCAGGTTGATGTCGATGCCGTTGGTCGGGGTGGCCGGCGCCTGGCTGTTCTTCAGGACTGAAATTCCGTCGAAGCTCGCGTTGCTGAGCTTCTCCATGTAGATCCCCTGCTGCGAGTTGTTATTGAAGCTGGAGTTGGTGACCGTGAGGCCGTCGAAGGTCGTGCCGTCACCAGGCCCGGCGGAGTTGAAGACGCTGGAGAAGCCGAGTGAGTTTTCGCGGAAAGAACTTTCGTCGACGACCATCGTGCCGGCCGAGCCGCGCACACGCAGGCCGCTCTGAGCCCCGTGAGCGTCAACGCGCGTCAGGGTCCAGTTGGTCGCGTCAGCGTTGTTGTGGATGTCGACCCCGTAATTGGCCTGGTCCTGGAACTCGACGTCCTGGAGCAGTACATCGTCGACGGCCACGTCGGTGTACACGCCGGCGCCGCCGTCCTTCACCGTCAGGTCTGACAGGACGAAGCCGTCGGATCCGGCCAACAGATTGAACATGAGGTTGCCGGCCGCGGCGCCTTCGACGAAGGTCGTATCGACTCCGGCACCCTGGACGGTCAGGTTGGGGGTCGAGACCGTGTTTCCGGTCGAAGTGAAGGTTCCGGGGCCGATGTCGACGGTGTCGGTGGCGACAGACTGGTCAATGGCGTACTGGACGGTCGCGCAGGCGGAGACGGTGCAGTCTCCGGCGTCGGTGCCGCCCGCTGCAACGAGACGGGTGGCGGCGTCAGCAGCCGCGGCACCGGTCACCAGTACTGCAATGCAGGCGACCAGAGCAAGCAGGAACTTGCCCGTGGTGCGGCCGAGGGTCGTGGGTTCGCTGGATACCTTCGTGGCGGAACCTGAAACGCTCATTGACTGGTGATGCTCCCCTGTTCGCGTGTTTCGGACGAGCTGAAACCTCAGCCCAGTGAACGGGGAAGGTAGCGCAAATGGCGATCAAAGTGTGACGACCGTCAAGAGACTTTTCAGTATCTCGCGAACGGACCCGTGACCGTCTACGGTTTCATACCGGTAATGTTTTTAGGTAGTCAGTTTCCGTTTTCGAAAGCGGAAAACTCGCTCAGCGCAAAGCCTCGACCCAGTCGAGGCGACGGTCGCAGAGCTCCAGAAAACGGGAGGCCGGCAGCCTGACGACTTCGTTCTCGAAACCGGCCTCGCTGAGCACCACCGGCCCGAGGCCAAACGGGTAGGCACCGGTTCCCGGGCGCGGCAGGCCGCCCTGGCTGTAGGTGACCTCGATCTGCTGGGGGCCGGCCTCGAGGCGGAGCCGGTCGAGTTCGATGAACTGAGCGTTGTTATTGAGGCGGCCACGGACCGTTCCGGCCACGATGCCGTTGACCGTGACCGAGACCTCTCCCCTCGCCGAGCCGCCGATCCAGACCTGCCACTCACCCGAGGCGGGCAGGGTCAGGCCGGCGGTGGCGCTGCCGTCGGAGAGCGGGGTGACCGTGCCCGCCGTCGGGTCCGGCACCCAGTCGGTCGGGAAGTCGGTGAACTCGGCGGTGGCGACCAGCGGAGCCGGTGCCGCGGCGATCGTGCCGCCGGGGCCCGCCCTGGAGGCGACCGAAGCGATCTGGGTGCAGGGCGGCACGGCGCCGGGGTCCCCCCGGACGCCGAAGGGACGGTGGAGGATCAGGTCGACCGGCTCGAATCCGTTCGGCCGCTGCCAGACGTCGTAGTAGTCGCCGCTCTCGACCAGCTCGTACGGCGAGGGCGGCCGGCTCTGCCAGGGGTTCCGACGCAGGACCAGGGTGCGGTAAGTGAGCAGGCCGTCGAGGGACGGATCCAGAACCAGCTCGTCCGTATCGCTCCAGGAGCCCTTCTCGGCTTCGGTTCCGTCGCGGCGCGGCACCTGCCGGCGGCGCAGCTCCGAGGCGCCTTCGGCGTCGAGCCGGCGGAGGAAGTGGCGGACCCCGTAGGGCTGGTACTCGGTCATCAGAGCCGGGCCCTCGCCGGCGAACTGCTCGCCGATCCGTTCGAGCTCGGCCAGCTGGGCGCGTGGAGCCAGCCAGGCGTCGTCGTAGGCGAGCGCGTTGGAGACCAGTACCCCGCCGGGGACGATCAGCAGCAGCGCGCCGGCCACTCGAAGGCTCTTGAGCAGCTGGTCGCTCACCTGCCCGCCGGCGAAGAGCGAAGGTCGGCCGAGCAGGGCGACTATGCCGACCATCGCCAGCAGCAGGAAGGAGGCGGTGCCGGTTGCCAGCGCCTTGCCCTGGACCCAGGGGGAGCCGATCGCCCAGACGAGCATCGAACCGAGCCCGGTGCCACCGACCAGGAGCAGCAGTCCCCACGCCCTCCTCAGCACGGCGGCGTAGAGCCCGGCGGCGAAGGCGATCAGGGAAGCCCCGACCAGCAGGGTGGTCAGCCACATCGAGTCGGGCTCGAGCCGGAAGTCCCCGACCGGCCACGGCCCGGCGTACTGGGCCAGGCTGAGCTCCCTGATCAGGTTGCCCATCTCGGTCTCGTTGGTCAGCGGGCTCTGGTCGGGCGAGAAGAACTCGCCCGCGGCGAAGACGGTCGGCAGGCCGATCAGCGCGATTCCGGCGGCGGCGGCAAGGGCGCGCAGGGTGTAGGTCCGGGCCAGCTCGCCGAAGCGACCGGGGTCACGGTCGACCGCTCCGCGCCGGGTGAACAGGAGCTCGACCGCCATCAGCAACAGGACACCGAGCCCCACGGCGGCCAGCCACGGCCCGCCGCCGAGGCCCATCACGCCGATCAGCGCCGCGCCGGCGGCGATCGGCACCGGAGTGGTCGAGCGCAGCGAGCGCGGACCGTCCGACCTGGCCAGCCAGACCGCCGTGGCGGCGAGTACGGCGACCAGGAGGGCGGTGGCGACCTCCTTGATGCCTCCCCAGAAGGCGTAGCCGACCAGCAGCGCGGGCTGGGCCCCGATGAAGACCGCCCCTGCCCTCAGGCGCCGGTCGGAGATGACCGGACGGGCCAGCTCGAAGAAGACCAGTGCCATCATCGCCGCCATCAACGCCATGAACGGCTGGAACAGCCAGGCGGGGTCGGTGCCGGTCAACTCGCTGCCGATCGCGAGCGGGATGAAGGCGCCGAGCGGATAGCCGGCGGAGAGATTGATCTGGACCACGGCTTCGTAGCTGGACGGGTTCAGTCCGTCGGTGGCGTGGCCGTAGGTCAGCACATGGTCGGTGAAGGCAAGCCAGGTCGAGGTGTCGTCGAGCTTGATGTAGCCGGTGAAGGTGGCATCGCCGGAGAGGATCACCGGCGCCCCGAAGACGAAGAAGACACCGGCCGCGGCCGCAACCGGCCACCAGGAGAACTCCCTCCCGCCGAGCGGCCAGCCGGCGGCGTAACCGGCGACCGCGAGCGCCACGGTGACCGCCGTAGTGGCCTCGGCGATCTCGGGGAAGCAGGTGATCAGCCCACCGACCGCGACCAGACCCGCGAATCCGGCGGCCGGCAGAATTGCGGTGGGCATGAGTCGCCCGGTGATGGCCTCAAGCAGCAGCCCGAAGCCGACGCAGAGCGCGACCAGGAGGAGCGGGAAGATGATCCAGGCGAGAATCAGGGCATCGGCACGATATCGCCACTCCGGGCGACTTCGAGCGCGCCGTCAGCATCCGGGTGGTAGACCTCCACCTGGTAGTCGGGACGGTCGGGGAAAACGAGGAAGACGCTGGTCGGCCGTTTCGGGTCGAAGAAACCGACCCCGTCGCCGACCGTCACCCGGCGCAGGCCCTGCTGGCCGGCCAGCTTCACGGTCGCTTCCCGGGCGCCTTCGAAGGGGTAGGTACCGATGTCGAGGAAGGTCTGAGCGGGATCGCCCGGCTGCGCATCGCCGGTCAGGTAGCGCACGTGCGTATTGCCGATCTCGTCGTGGCGGACCTCGACCTTGGTGCCCGGCCGCTCGCCCGCCCAGAAGACCGAGTGGCCGACTTCGTCGGTTATCGCCGACATCTCTCCCTTGTCAACCATTTTCGGGTCGCCCGACGCGGTACCGAGGATGGGGTTGCCGCCATCGCGGTTCGAAGACGTCGCGAACCAGGCGACCACTCCCACCAGTACCGCCATGCCGACGATCATCCCGATCCGGTTACGGGAAAGGCTGTTCGAAGCTTCGGGAGGTGTCAGGTCTGGGGAAGTCAAAACTGGGAGAAGTTCAGGCTAGATCCGTTTCCTTCAGAAAACCTCAAGGCCCGGCGGTGACCGGGCGGGACGCCCCGGCCGAGGGCGAAGCCCGGAAGCGGATTCGAACCGCTGACCCCTTCCTTACCATGGAAGTGCTCTACCAACTGAGCTATCCGGGCATCATCGGGAAAGCGGTGCTCCCCGAGCCGGAGAGGCTACCGGATGGGGCCGTGCGGCAGGTCGGCAACGGGCCCGGCTCAATCCGCTTGCCGGGAGAGCGACGGCCCGTCGCCACCGGACTGATCGCGCAGGTCCAGGGCCTGGAGTTCGAGCTCCAGTTCAACGAGGTTCTGGCGCAGCTCACCGACCCGGTCGATCAACGGAGCCACCGGATCCGCGGAGTGGCCTTCGCTCTCGACCCGGGTCATGCGCTCTTCTATCTGCTCGACCCGCTCGGCATCCCTCGCCTCCTCTACCGCGTTGATGATGATCGCGATCAGCACGTTGATGACCAGGAACGAAGCGATCAGCACGAAGCTGACGAAGAAGACCCAGGCGAAACTGGTCACTTCCATCGCGTCGAACAGCACCTCGTTCCAGCCTTCGAGGGTGAGCACCGTGAAAAGGGTCAGCATCGCGTTGCCGACATCGTCCCAGCGCTCGGGCAGCTCCTCGCCGAACATCTGAACTCCGATGATCCCGTAGACGAACAGAAACAGCACGGTCAGGGCCGCCATCGCGCCGATCGGCCTCAGGGCCCTGCCCATGCCGCTGACCAGGACTCGAAGGTCGGGGAAGATGCTGATCACCCGGACGATCCGCAGCAGCCGCACCAGCCGGAGCAGCAGCGCGTTCTCCCGCACCCCGGGGATGAAGACGGCGAAGACGACGATGAAGTCGAAGACGTTCCAGCCGTCCTGGAAGTAGTCCTGCGGCCGGCGGCCGTAAGCAGCGATGCGGATCAGGATCTCGACCACGAAGATGCCCAGGCAGATCGCACTGGTCAGGAGCAGTGCGTCCCCCCACTCGCGCGAGATCGAGTCGTAGGTGTCGAGGCCGAGGACGAGCGCGTTCAGCAGGATCACCCCGAAGATGAACAGCTGGAAATCGCGCGATTCGGCGATCCGGCGGCAGACCGGCTGGATGCGGCTCAAGATCCTGCCTCCAGTTCACGGCGGATCGCGTCGCTGATCGCACGCTCGGAAGCCTCTTCCATGGCGAACTGGAAGGCGGATACGAACGCATCGGAGACCAGCGGGCGCATCCTCGCCAGGGCCTCCTGGACACGGGGCCAGTCCTCGCTCGGCCGGCCGGCCTGGTCGAAGGGGTCCCAGATCTGTTCGTTGAAGACCGAGACGAAAACTTCGGCAACCGCCATCGAGCGGGCCTGGAGGGTCTCCAGTGCGTCGAGCGAGACGCTGGCCGGAATGCCCAGCGATGCGAGTTCGATGCCGGCGGCCAGCAGCCTCGGGCTCAGGACCTCGTACCTGCCGTCACCGAGGGGACGCATCAGCCCGAGCTTGATCACCCGGTCCATCAGGCCCGGCGTCAGGGCCTCTTCCCCCCACGGCCTGGAGACCTCCTCCAGGCTCAGGATCTCGGGCTGCTCGTCCTCGTAAGGGGCGCGGACGGTCCGGGTGAAGCTGAGCAGGTCGCCGGGCGAGTCGCCGGCCCCCTCGACGATGCGCCGGATCGCCTCCAGGTTGAAGCCTTCCTCCTGTAGCTCGCGGATCAGGGCGATGCGCTCGACGTGCTGCTCCTCGTAGTAGCCGGTGCGGCCGATCACCCGCGGCGGCTCGAGCAGCCCGCGGGACTGGTGGGCGCGGATGTTTCGCACCGTCATGCCGGTCCGCCGGGCCAGTTCGTCGATCGTGATCTTCGAAGGCGCTTCGGGTTCTGTCGAATTCGGGGGGCTCACCTGACAGGATCGTAGGGCCTGACCCTTAGTCCGGTAAGGGTCATTCCCGATGGACAGATCCTGCCCGGGAGGCCACCCTTCACCACATGAACGAATACGAAGAAACAAACCAACCTTCAGGCGGGCAGCCCGGCCCCGGCGGGAAGCCGCGCCGGCTGACCCGATCGCGCGACGACCGCTTCATCGGTGGCGTGGCCGCCGGCCTGGCCTCCTACTTCAGCATCGACCCGACCCTGGTCCGGGTGGCCTTCGCGGTCAGCCTGGCCATCGGCGGGGTCGGCGTGCTCGCCTACCTGGTCCTGCTCGCCCTGGTCCCGATCGAAGGCGACCCCGACCAGCCGGCCCCACCGGTGACCGGAAACAGGCGGACCGTGGCTATCGCGGGAACCGCGCTGGTCGGCCTGCTGCTGCTGATCGCCTCCGTCTCCGGCAGCTCCGGTACGAGCTGGCTGTTCGGCTTCGGCCCGGGCGTGCTCTTCGGCATCCTGCTCTGGGTGGTGGTCGCCGCCGGCCTGATCTGGGCCGTCGGCAAAGCCGGGGGTCCGGGTCGCCGGACCGATCCCCTCGAAGCAGCCGAGCCGCCCCGGTCCGAGGCCGGCCCGGGCTTCGCTCCTTCGCCCAGCCAGGTGCCACCGACTGCAGCCGCAGTGGTCGGCGGCGGTGATCCCCCGGAGACCGGGATCATCGAAGACAGGACCGCCGAAACCGAGGTGCTCGACGGACAGACCGGATCCGGCCCACCGGCCTCGAAGGCACCTTCGACCTTCGGCCGGGTCATGACCTGGCTGGCGATCGCCTTCACCGGCGTGGTCCTGCTCTCGATACTGGCGGTCCTCTCCTTCGGCATGACGGCCGTATTCGGAGCGATCCCGGCAGCCGTCCTGGTGATCGGCAGCGGCATCGGTGTTGTCGCGCTGGCCCTCTCGGACCGTCCACAGCTGGCCCTCTGGACGGCGGCCGCGGCGGCCGCGATCGCGATCCCGATGGCGGTCGTATCGATCGCTTCGCTCGAGATCGAAGGGGACTGGGGCGAGATCAACGAGCGGCCGGTGGCGGCGATCGAGATCCCCGAAGACGGATACCAGATGGCGGCGGGCGCCCTCAAGGTGGACCTTCGCGACTTCCCTTTCCGAAAGGGCCGGACGGTGACGCTGCCGAGCGACAGCGGCTTCGGTGCGACCAGCGTCATCGTGCCCGACAACGTATGTGTGGTCGGCGGGATCGAAGGCAAGGTCGGCCACCTCGACATGAGGGGTTCGCGCTCTTCAGGACTGGACATCGGCCGGGACCTGCCCGCACCGCGGGCTGACGTACCGGTGCTCGAGCTCGAGTCCGAGTTCGGGATCGGCTACTTCGGAGTCTTCGACGATTCCGGCTGGCGCGGGGTCGGCAGCCAGTGGCCGGAAGACCTCGAGAACAAGGATTCAGAAGCCGCGCGGGAGAGGGCACGGGCGGCCTGCGAAGGAACCGCCGACCGACCCGGGCGGCCCCCGGCGTCCTCGCAGGCGGCCAGCGGCAGGAAGGGCGGCCCAGGAAACGGGTGAACCCGGAGCCGCGCAGACTCCGGCGGGAGCCGGAAGAGGGCCTGGTGGCCGGGGTCTGTTCGGGCCTCGGCCGCTACCTGAACATCGACCGCGATCTGATCAGGATCGCGGTCGTCGTTCTGACCCTGCTGACCAGCGGCCTGGCCGCGCTGGCCTACGGCTTCGCCTGGATCGCCCTGCCGGCGTCCGAGCAGCCCGCGCGAGATCGCGGCACCGCGCGGACCCCGCGGGCCGGGGCTTCCTGGGCGGTCGGCCTGGGCGCGGGCATGATCACCCTCGGCCTGCTCTTCATCCTCCGCGAAGCCGGGGTCTGGTGGAGCGACGCTCTCGTATGGCCACTGGTCCTCGCGGCCGGTGGCGCCGGCCTGCTCTGGCGGCAGCTCACCGGACCTGACCGGACCTCGCGGGGCGGGCGGCGGAGCTCCGCCTCCTATCGGGTCGCCTTCGGCGTAGCGCTGGTACTCGGGTCAGCGCTGCTCTTTCTCTACGTGAACGGGGCGCTGGACCAGGGCGGCGACGCGGCCCTTGCCGTGGTAACCGTGATCGTTGTCGCGGCCCTGGTCCTGGCTCCCCTCTGGGTCCGGCTCGGCCGGCGCCTGTCGGCGGAGCGGGCGGCCCGGATCCGGTCCCAGGAACGGGCCGAGCTGGCCGCCCACCTCCACGACTCGGTCCTGCAGACGCTGGCCCTGATGCAGAAGCGGGCCGAGGACCCACGCGAGGTCTCGACCCTGGCACGCCGCCAGGAACGCGAGCTGCGCGACTGGCTTTCCGGCAGGACGGGGACCGAAGGCGAAGACTCGCTTGCCGCCGCACTCGAGGCGGTGGCGGCAGAGGTCGAAGAAGACCACGGGGTGCCGATCGAAGCGGTGACCGTCGGTGACCGTCCGCTCGACGAGCGCGGGATGGCACTGGCCGGCGCCGCGAAGGAAGCGATGCTGAACGCGGTGCGCTACGCCGGCGAGGACGGACCGGTGCGGATGTTCGCCGAGATCACCCCGGGTTCGACCCAGGTGTTCGTACGGGATCGCGGCCCGGGCTTCGACCTGGACAGCGTGCCCGACGACCGGCGAGGGGTGCGAGACTCGATCCTCGGGCGAATGGAAAGGAACGGCGGCCGGGCCGAGGTGCGGTCCGAGCCGGGAGAAGGAACCGAAATCGAACTCTCAATGGAGACCAGATGAGCACCGAACCGACTACAGAAGGCGGTCGCGCCACAGTGCTGATCGTCGACGACCACGCGATCTTCAGGGCGGGGGTCAAAGCGGAACTCGTCCAGGGGGTCGAGGTGCTCGGCGAAGCCTCGAACGTCGGGGAGGCGGTGCGGCTGATCGAGAAGCTCAAGCCCGAGGTCGTCCTGCTCGACGTGCACATGCCCGAGGGCGGCGGGGTCGAGGTGATCCGGCGAACCGCGGCCGGCGAGCACTCCCCCCTCTTTCTGGCGCTCTCGGTGAGCGACGCCCCCGAAGACGTGGTCCAGATCGTGCGCGCCGGTGCCCGTGGTTACGTGACCAAGACGATCTCCGGGCCGGACCTGGTCGAAGCGATCGAAAGGGTCAAGCAGGGAGACGCGGTCTTTTCGCCGAAGCTGGCCGGCTTCGTGCTCGACGCCTTCTCCGGGCGCTCGGGGGCCGGAGAGGTCGACCCCGAGCTGGACCTGCTCACCCCCCGGGAGCAGGAGGTGCTGCGGCTGATCGCCCGTGGCTACCTCTACAAGGAGATCGCCCAGCGGCTGGGGATCTCGGTCAAGACGGTCGAGGCGCATGTCAGCGCCGTCCTGCGCAAGCTCCAGCTGTCTACCCGCCACCAGCTCACCCGCTGGGCCGCCGAGCGCGACCTCGTCGACTTCGACTGATGCAACGAAAAGAGGAGGCCGTCGTGGCCCCCTCTTTCGAACGCGTCGGCCGAGCGAAGCCGGCAGCACGATTCAGCCTGCAGGTACCGACTTCTCGATCTCGAGCTCGGTGAATACCGCACCCGTGGCGCGGTAACGCACCTCCGCTTCGTGAACGATCACGCCCGGGGCCAGGTCGGCCAGCGAGCACGATCCGGATCCGTTCTCATCCTCGTCTTCGCTCTCGGAATCTTCCGACTCGTGCTCCGAGCCGTCGTCGTCTTCCGACTCATGCTCCGAGCCGTCGTCGTCTTCCGACTCATCTTCGCCCCGGGACATCGATGAACGCGAGGCGGAAGAGCCGCTGCGGCGAGAGGGTCGCCCGGTGCCGTGGTCGCTGTGATCCCGGGATTCGCCCTCGCACTCGACCTCGGTGCGCGAACTGACCGAACCCGCGATCTCTCCACCACCGTAGAGGGTGACGGTCAGAGTTCCCGCTTCGGCGTCGTACGCGGCGACGAAGCCCGCGTGTTCTTTTCCATCGATCGTTCCGTCATCGTCCGAGTCACGATCGCGTGGGTTCGTGCCGGCGAGCCACTCGCCACGGTTTCTGAGTCCGTCCCGGTCCTGGTCGAGCTTGCGCTGGTTCTTTTTGAGGGAAAGCTTGTGCTGCTTTTCCCAGCGATCCGGGATACGGTCGCGGTTGCGGTCTTTCGCCGCCGCGCCCCCAGGCAGGGAGAGCATGGCCAAGGCGAGGAATGCGGCGATGAGGATGCCGATCCTGCCTGCTCTGGGTGAGTTCATGTGTTGCCCTTTCATGCGCCGCCCCGTGGGCCGGTCGGTTTCTCGCCGCCCGCTACCCGGGCCTGTGGCGATGACTGTGAACCTTTGACCCGGGCCCTGCCCGAAAGTCACGCGGGCACCCGTGCGGGGGGTCAGTCAGGCGCCGGCGAGCGAGGAGTCATGTCCCGGTCCGCCGCCGGAGTCGCTCTCGTCCTCTATCTCGGGCGGCTCGACTTCTTTCGGCTCGGGCTTTTCTGGCTGCTCGTACTCAGGCAGCTCGGGCTCGTCCGGGCTTTCCTCCTCGGAGGGCTCGCGGGATTCACCGGACGGCCTCTCCACACCGTCCCCGCCGCCACCAGACCCCGAATGCCCGTGGCTGTCGTCCGTGTAGCCACCCCGGCCGGTCTCACCGCGGTCTTCACCGGATCCTTCGGCACCCGCCAGGCTGCCGCTCGATACCGAATGGTCATCGGGGCCGTCGCCGCGCGAATCGTCTCCGGACCCGGACCCGTGCCGGTCGCCTCCTCGGCCCGCCCCATCCTTGACGTGTCGGGGCGGCGCGTCGTCGCCGGTCGCGACTGCAGCCGTGACCCCGGGTCCTTCGGCCTCGCCGAAGCCCCCGGTGGGCGGGAGGCCGGCTGCGGTGGCCGTTTCCGGTGGACCGGCAGTTCCCGAGCCCCTGTTTTCGACGGCAAGCCCGGCGGCCAGTGATCCTCCGGCCATGACCGCCACGACGGCCACCTTTGCCGCCCCGGAGCCGGCCAGTCCGGCCAGCAGACCACCGGAAGCAGCGCCGGCACCCCCTGCTGCGCCCCCGCCCGACGCAGCGCTGACCGCGGCACCGGCCGCAGCGCCTCCTGCAGTGCCGACCGTATATACACCCGCCGCATCGGCGACCAGCCAGGCGATCACGGGGAACGGGATCATGGCGCCCAGCGCCTCCCGCAGGGTCAGCCGGGCCCGGTAGATCAGTTGCTTGGTGGCACCGGTCGAAAGTTCGAGCCGGCCGGCGATCTCGTCGTGGGTGAAACCCCCCAGCTCGCGCCCGACGATCGCCTCCCGCTGGGCCGCGGGAAGCTCGGCGACCGCGGCGACGACCGCAGCCAGACGTTCACGGCGGAGGAGGGCGTCGTGTGGCTGTTCGGCCACCCCGGTCGTGTGTCCCAGCTCGTCATGACGATGCTTGCTGTTATCCCTGATGTCGTTCAGGGCCGTATTGCGGACGACCCGGTAGAGCCAGGCGGCTACCTCGTCCGGCTGGTCACGAGAGAGAGCGCGGTGTGCCTTGACCAGCGAGTCCTGGACGACGTCGTCGGCGCGATCGCGTCCGACGAACGCCGCCGCGAAGTTGACCAGTGGGGCCCGGTAACGGTTCACGAGTTCGTCGAAAGCGGGGTCTATTCCGCGGCGAAAGAGCTTTACGAGCCGTCTGTCGGATTGCATGCGCAGAGAGCCCCTGGCAAGGGGCTGCGTCTTCCTGGCTGGGGCGGATTCCATTGCTGGTTAAGATTAACGCGGCAGAGCCGCTCTCGAATCAGTAGTTATCCGTCTGACCCGACCCGCCGCAGAAAGTCACGCCGAGATGATGACGCACCCCTCGCGGCCGGGATCAGCCCTGGGGCAGGACCTTGAGCAGGTTGGCGACCACCCGGTCGACATCCTCCATCTGCGAGTCCCAGGAACCGACCAGCCGGAGCAGGCCGACGTCACCGAGCGGGAAGAGCAGCGGCCGGTGCGGTGCGCAGAGCTCTGCGAACTGCCGGGCCTTCTCGAGTTCGAGGGCGATGAAGACGATGTTGGCCTCGACCGGCTGGGCCAGCTCGACCCCTTCGATCCAGGCGACCGCGTCGCCGATCGCCGACGCCGCCCGGTTCGCCTTGAGCGCCAACTCCCTCCAGAGGTCGTCCTCCAGCAGGGCCGCGAGCTGGGCCGAGACGAAACGCATCTTCGAGCTGAGCTGGAGCGAGCCTTTCCTCAGCACTCCGAACTCTTCGGCCATCGCCTCCGCCCCGGGAAGGCCGTCCGGGGCCCCGGTGAAGACGACCGCCTCGCCGAAGACGGTGCCGTTCTTGTTGGCCCCGAAGCTGAGCACGTCGACCCCGTTGGCGGTGCTCGCCTCGGCCAGGCTGAGGCCGAGTCCGGCGGCGGCGTTGGCCAGCCGGGCACCGTCCATGTGGAGCAGCATGCCGTGCTCGTGGGCAAAGTCGGCCAGCGCCTTGACCTGGTCGGGTGAGTAGACGGTGCCGAGCTCGCTGGCCTGGGCGATCGAGACGACCTTCGGCCAGGCGACGTGCGGGATGTCGGCCCGGTCGGCCAGCTTCGTATGGGCGATCTCCGGGGTGAGCTTGCCGTCGGGGGTCGGGACGGTGAGCAGCTTGAGCCCGGCGATCGCCTCCGGGGCACCGGTTTCGTCGATCGCCAGGTGGGCCGTCTCCGGGCAGATCACGGCCTGGTGGGGCCGGGCCATCGCCCTCAGCGCAGCGACGTTGGTGCCGGTGCCGTTGAGCATCGGAAAGAGCCGCGCACCGGCTCCGAACCCGGCCCGGGCAAGCTCGTCGAGCCGGGCGGTTTCGCGGTCGGCGCCGTAGGAAGCGTCGTGACCGTCGTTCACCCTGGCGATCGCTTCGAGGATCCGGGGGTGGGCGCCGGAGCAGTTGTCCGAGGCGAATCCCCGCGGCGAGCTCATGCGGCGAACTGTATTGCCCGGGACCATTCAATAAACTGCGCCGTCAGCTGGCGGAGTGTCCGAGTGGTTAAAGGAGACCGGCTGTAAACCGGTTGGCTCAGCCTACGTAGGTTCGAATCCTACCTCCGCCACTTCCGGCCGCAGCCGTCGGGCTCGCGGTCCGGGGCAACAGGTACCCGAGGCCTGCGTCCAGGGCCCGGAGCTCTAGAAGGCGGCGAAGCCCCAGCCCCAGGTCACCTTGTCCTTGCGGTCGGAGAAGACCTTGTTCCCCCGTCCGCCACCACCGGTGGTTATCGAATCCTTGATTCCGTTTCTCGCCCGGAAGATGTCGTTGCCGTCCCGGCCGAGCAGGGATGTACGGCGATCGGGGCTGACCGTGAGCACGTCGTCGTACTTGCTTCCTTCGAAGCCGTCGACCGATTTGCTCACCCGGACCGGCTTGGGGCACCTGCCCTTCTTCCACTTCAGCTTGCGGGTGGCCAGGCTGGCGTTGACGCCGCGGGTGGCACCCGCGAAGACGACGTTGTCGTTGCCGACGCCGGTGTCGATGAAGCCTCCCCAGCAGGGGTTGGCGACCTTGACCGTGTCGCTGCCGACCCCGCCCTTGATGATCCCGCCGGCGGCCATGATGGTCTGGTCGTTTCCGGCACGGGCGCGGACGTTCTCGAAGAGGAAGATGATCTCGCGGTTCTTGCCCCCCGTGAACCTGTCGTCGCCGCCTCCGCCGTTGACGATCAGGCTGACGCTGGCGGGCACGCTGTAGTTGATCGTCAGTCTGTCGTCACCCCCACCGGTGGTCAGGGTGCCGGCGCTCACCTTGGACGGGGCGGCCGGGCACAGGTAGTGGTTGCCGCCACGGGCCGTGTCCTGGCGGCAGTCCCGGGAAAGCACGGCCGGGCGGCTGCTCTCGATTTCGTAGGCGCCGCCGTCTGCGGGGTCGTACCCGACCTCGATGTCGTCGGCGAGCGAGCCGCCGATGACGGTCAGGATTCCTTCCTGGCCGATGTCGAGAATCGGGCGCTTGCCGTCGCCGACGCCCGGTGAGTCCTCGTTGCAGCGCAACTGGTTGCCACCGGCGCATTCGTTCCGGCCGAGTCCGCCGTCCACGGCGTCACCCTGGAAGCCGGTGATCTCGTCGTTGCCCAGCCCGCCGTCGACCTCGTTCTTCGTTCCCGGCGCGGCGATCAGGACGTCATCGAACGGCGAGCCGATCAGGTGCTCGATCGCGCTGATCTTGTCGTTGCCTTTGCTGTTCCTCGCCACTCCCGCACCGAGGTCCACGAACACCCCCGAATACTTGAGGTAGCCGGGCGGCGTATGCGCCGCATAAGAAAGCGTGTCGTAGCCGCCGCCTCCGACCACCGTGCCGATGCCGTTGCCGGTCTTGACGATGGTGTCGTCGCCGCCGTTGGCGTAGATCTTCTCGATGCCGTTGACCGAGACGATCAGGTCGTCGCCGTCGGTCCCGTAGACCCAGTCGTCGCCGTCGCCGCCGTCCAGGTAGGCGCCTTTCGAACCGTTGCCCTTGTTCCGGTCGGCCCGCAGCCGGTCGTTTCCCCGGTCGCCGAAGATGCGGTCGCCGGTCACCCCCGACGAGGCGGAAAAGAGGAAGTCCGTGCCGTCGCCGCCGTGGATCACCGAACGCGCCTTGCCGAGGGAACGCAGGTAGTCCACGCCTCCGTTTCCGTCGATCAGGTTGGGCCTGGCTCCGTTGCCACCGAAGTAGTCGTAGACCTTGTCGTTGCTCGGACCGCCGGAATAGGTATCGGTATCGCTGAGCCCTTTCGGGTTCTTCCTGTCGCTCAGATAGGTGGTCGTATTGCCCTTGGCAAGGATCGAGACCACGTCGTTGCCGAGGCCGCTGTTCAGTCTGCGGTTGTTGGTCTTGGCCGGCCTCTGGATCGTGATGCGGTCGTTGCCGTGGCCGGTGGAAACCTTCTGGCGGGTCGCTTTTGCGGCGAGCACGACCTTGTCGTTGCCGGCCCCGGTGTTGACGATTGCGTTGACCGTCTTGTAGGCGATGACGACGTTGTCGCGACCGGAACCGCCCTTGATCGAGTGGGTGACGGCCTTGTTCTTGACCTTGATCCGGTTGTTCCCGTCACCGAGGTCGATGAAGTTGCCTTTGGCCCTGGATGAAATCGTCACGACGTCGTTCCCCGAGCCCAGGGCGGCCCGGTTCTGTCTGCCCTTGCCGAAAGTCAGCCTGACGTCGCCATTGGTGCTGCAGACGCGATTGTCGCCTTTTGCCGAGACGTTGACCTTTGATCCGGTTAGCAGCACTGTCTGGTACCGGTCCAGGGACACCTTGCCGCTGCGCTTGATCACGTCGGCCTTCTGCCCGAGGCACTTCGCGGCCTCTGCCGAGGCCGGAGCAGCGAGAATGATGAAAGCAGCGACCGTCAGAAGTGCCCTGAACACAATGTGAAACTACACAACCGTCCCGGCCGGCAAGCCGTCTGGACGGAGGTGGGACTGGTCAGCCGACCTCGCGCAGCCCCTGGGCCTCGGGCAGGTTCTTGATCTTGCGCAGGGTCGAGGTCTCGATCTGGCGGACCCGCTCACGGGTCACGCCGAAGGCCTCGCCGCACTCCTCGAGGGTGCGAGGGTTATTGCCGCCGAGGCCGTAGCGCATCACCAGCACGTCGCGCTCGCGCTCGGGCAGGCTGCCGAGCACCTTCCTGATGCTCTCGCTGCGGATGTGGAGCGAAGCTTCGTCGAAGGGCTCCATCGCGTTGATGTCGCGGACCAGGTCGACCAGTTCGGTTTCCTCGCCCTCGCCGACCGGCTTCTCCAGCGAGACCGGCACCTGGGATACCCGCCAGACGTCGCGTACGTCCTGCACCGTCCAGCCGAGCTCCTGGGCGATCTCGAAGGGCTCGGGCTCGCGGCCCAGGTCCTGGACCAGTTGCCGCTCGACGAAATGGACCCGGTTGAGCTTCTCGACCATGTGCACCGGGATCCGGATCGACCGCGACTTGTCGGCGACCGCCCTGGTGACCGCCTGGCGAATCCACCAGGTCGCGTAGGTGGAGAACTTGTAGCCACGCCGGTAGTCGAACTTCTCGACCGCCCTGATCAGCCCGAGCGAGCCTTCCTGGATCAGGTCGAGGAAACCGAGCCCCCGGCCCAGATAGCCCTTGGCTATCGAGACCACGAGGCGCAGGTTGGCCTCGACCATCTGCCGCTTGGCCTCCATGTCGCCACGCTCGATCCGCTTGGCCAGCTCGACCTCCTGGGTCGCGGTGAGCAGATCGACCTGCCCGATCGAGCGCAGGTAGAGCCGCAGCGAGTCGAGGTTTCCTTCGGAGGCGGGCTCGGCGGCCGGGGTGGTCTGCCTCAGTACGGCGGGCTGTTCCTCGGCCGGCTCTACCGGCGGAGCGGGCTCCGGGGCAGCGGCCGGCTCCCCCTTCACGGCCGTATCGTCGCGGGCGATCACCTCGATTCCCTGCTCGCTCAGGTGGGTGTGGAGATCCTCGACCTGGTCGCGGCTGACCTCGATCTCGGCGAGAGCCTCGGCGATCGCATCGAAGGTCAGGAACCCCTGCTCCCGACCGGTCGAAACCAGCGCCTTCACCTCTTCAGATTCGATCTCCACTCTGACCCCCGATCCGGCGGCAGGCCGCCCGGACTCTGTGCCTCTGATCACAAGCGCCGATTATAGGCAGTTCCGGGCGGTGGGTGACAAGGGTCACTAACCGGTGCACAGCGGCCGATCGGGATCGCCGAATCCGCCGTACGGCTACTCTTATTCGAACCCCGACCCCTCCAAGTGAGACACCATGAACCCAGAGATCGCCCTTTCGCCTGACGGAATCGATGTACAGGCATCCCTCCCTGCGACCCGCGTAAGCCTTTCGCGAGTCGGAGTCACCGGTGTAGAGAAGGTCCTCAGCATCGGCGAGGACGGACACTTCCACGCCGAGATGGAGTGCTACGTCGACCTCGGACCGGACCAGGCCGGAGTGCACATGTCGCGCTTCGAGGAGAACGTGTCCGAGGCGATGGAGGAAGTCACCCGTTCGCAGTCGATGCGAGCCGAGAAGCTGGCCGCGCGAGTCGCCGAACTGGTCCGCGAGAAACAGCACGGGATCAGGGCCGAGGTATCAGTCAGGCTGCGCTACCCCGAAACGATGCCGGCGCCGGCCTCGGGGATTCCGACCCAGGAGATCTACACGCTGCTCGGCCGCGCGGTCGCGGCAGAAAACGAGACCCGAACGGTCACCGGCGTTCAGGCCCAGGGCATGACCGCCTGCCCCTGCGCCCAGGAGATGGTCGCCGACGTCGCCCGCGGCCGGCTGCGCGAGAGCGGCTACACCGAGGAACAGGTTTCGGAGATCATCGACCTGGTTCCGATCGCCACGCATAACCAGCGCGGCATCGGCACGCTCTACATCGGCTGCGCCGAAGGCTCGGCTGCCGACATCGACGCCCGCCGGATGCTGCGCCTGGTCGAGAGCTCGATGAGCTCGGAGATCTACGAACTGATGAAGCGGCCGGATGAGCTCTCGGTGGTCGAGAAGGCCCACGCCCAGCCGCGCTTCGTCGAGGACTGCGTGCGCGAGATGCTGCGCCAGGTGATCGAGACGATCCCCGAACTCGCCGAGGACGCCTTCGTCATGGCCCGCCAGGAGAACCTCGAGACGATCCACCGCCACAACGTCGTCGCCGAACGCTACGGCCGGATTTCCGACCTGCGAGCCGAGATCAACAGCGACACCCACACCAGGCATCACCTCTCGATGAGGGAGTGGCTGAACGAGGCCGGCACCTGAGGACCAGGACCCCTAGGCGACCTGGTCCTTGGCGGCGGCGCCCTCCTTGCGGGCTCGCTGTTCCTCGATCCGGCGCCGCAGACCGAAGAAGTAGTCGAGGCCGCTGACCACGGTCGCGAGGACCGCGAGGTAGACCAGCAGGTCAACCGCCAGCGGGGCAGGGTTGAAGGCGATCAGGGCGAAGACGGCTCCGATCTGGAGCACCGTCTTGACCTTGCCCATCCAGCTCGCCGCGATCACCACCCCGCGCTCGGCGGCGATCGAACGCAGCACCGTGACCGCCAGCTCACGGGCGATGATCACCATCGCGACCCAGGCCGGCAGCCGGCCGAGGGATACCAGGGAGACCAGAGCCGCGGTGATCAGCAGCTTGTCGGCGAGCGGGTCCATCAGCTTGCCGAAGGTCGTGATCGAGTCGCGCGAGCGGGCGATGTAGCCGTCGAGGCCGTCGGTCAGGGCGGCAAGGGCGAAGACGATCGCGGCGAGGGCATCTCCGTGCGGGGTGCCGTCGAGCAGCGCGACGACGACCACCGGCACCGCGAGGATGCGCAACAGGGTGAGCAGATTGGGCAGGTTGAGCGGTATCAAGGGATCCTCGAAATCGCGCCCGGCCGGCCGGTCAGCCCTTGGCGTCGGACTTGCTCTTCTCGCGCGCCTCGGCCGAGGTCTGCTCGTCGAGTTCGGCCTTCTTGCCTTCGGTCTCGTCGCCGCCACCGACCGTGTCGCGGAAACCACGGATGCCCTTGCCGACCGAGCGGGCCGCCTCGGGAATCCGCTTCGGACCGAGGATCAGGATCGCGATCGCAAGCACGATCAGCAGCTCGGGCACACCGACATTGGGGAGAAATGCGAGGTTCGCGGTCACGATGGACCTAGTCTACGACCATGAGCAGGAGGGACCCCGGGCAGCGGGCGCACGCAATCGAGGGACCCCTGGCGACGCTCGAACAGGAGATCGTCTCCTGCGGGCGTTGCCCGAGGCTGGTCGCCTGGCGCGAGCAGGCCGCCGCGGATCCACCCCGACGCTTCAGGGGTGAGCGTTACTGGGCGCGGCCGATCCCGGGATTCGGCGACCCCGAAGCCAGGATCCTGATCGTCGGCCTGGCGCCCGCGGCCAACGGTGCCAACCGCACCGGCCGGGTCTTCACCGGGGACCGGGCCGGCGACTGGCTCTTCGCCTCCCTCCACCGGGCCGGCATCGCCAACCAGCCGGAGAGCCTTCACCGCGAAGACGGGTTGCGCCTGGAGGGAGCCTGGATCTCGGCGGTGGTGCGCTGCGCGCCGCCCGCCAATCGCCCTACCCCCGGAGAACGGGACAACTGCCTGCCTTACCTGGAGCGCGAGCTGGAAGCGATGCCGGGTCTCCGGGTCGTCGTCGCCCTCGGCGGCTTCGCCTGGGACGGCCTGCTGCGTGCCCTGAAGGCCGGCGGCAGGCCGGTGCCCAAGCCCAGGCCGAAGTTCGGCCACGGCGCCGAGGCAGAGATCGGCAAACTGCGACTGATCGGCTGCTACCACCCGAGCCAGCAGAACACCTTCACCGGCCGGCTGACCGAGCCGATGACCGACGCCGTCTTCGAACGGGCAGTTCAGGCGAGCTCCGGACGGAGCGTGTAAGAATGGACCCATGGGAGGCAGGGTGCGTCGCAGATGAATGAGCCTCGCGGGAATCCGGATCGCGCCTCGCGCCGGCCGCGGCTGGTTGCGGCTTTCTCGGTACTCGCCGCCGCCTTCTTCGTCGGGGTCGCACCGGTCGTGGGTGACGGGCTCAACCAGAAGCCCGTGCCGAATTCACCGGTGACTCCCGCGACGGTCGCCGCCTCGGTCGCCCAGACCTCCTCCGCCCGGGTCGCCGGCACCGGAGATACGGCCGCCCGGATCAGCGCCGGAAAGAAGGACAAGAAGCGGGTGGTCCGACGGGTGCAGCTGAAATCGCGCATCACCGAAGAGCCGGTGGTCACCGGGGAGAACAAAGGGACTTTCGTCGGAGTCCAGTGCCCGAAGGGCTACAAGGCCGTCTCGGGCGGGGTTCTGAGCGGCTTCATCAACCTGCTCGTTTCCTCCTCGTCACCGAACAACCCGCTGAGCGGCAAGTACACGCCACGGACCTGGTGGCTCACGGTGACCAACGCCAACATCGACGGCCAGGGCGGCTCACTCGCCTGGCGGGGCGTCGTCAACTGCCTTTCCCCGGTCAGGATCCGGAAGTGAGCCGGAGTCCGGCTCCGCCGCGGAGCCCTTGCTGTAGGCGGCTTCCCTGCGTCGCTGGAAAGGATCGAACCTGAGTCCGAACCAGAGCAGCGGGGTCCAGGGCCCGAGCAGCGGGATGAAAGGGATGCTCAGCAGGAAATAGGCGCTGGTGAAGAGCTGTGACTTGCGGGTCAGCGCGGCGTCCCACTCGTATTCGGGCTTGACGAGACCGCGCCTCAGCAGGTGATGGGTCATGAGCAGGGAGGCACCCACGACACCGGTTATGTTGACCACGTAGATCAGGACCGAGAGGTCGAAACGGTCGCCGTACTCGCCCATCAGCTGGGAAGAGAACGGGATCAGGACTACGAAAGCCAGATAGAGCAGCAGCAGGAGCATCAATCCGCGGTCGAACTCCCTGATCGTGCGGGCGAAGCGGTGGTTGGAGATCCAGAAGCTGCCGATCACCGCGAAGCTGATCGCGAAAGCAGTGAAGTCGGAGCTCTGGTCGGCCAGATCCTCGGCCAGCGCCGAGGCCGACTCCGCGCCGGTGGGAACATCGATCTGAAGCACCAGCAGGGTGATCGCGATCGCGAATACTCCGTCGGTGAAAGCGAGGATCCGTGAGAGGTCCCGGCCGCGCTCCAGAGTCGGCAGCTTCCGTTGTGAGGGCGGTTCGGCGGACACTCCCTGATCCTGCCACCGGGGCCGGACGTCCGGCCCGGGTCCCGCCCCGGCCGCTGTCCGTACAATGGCCGCGGCGCCGACGTAGCTCAGTTGGTAGAGCACTTCACTCGTAATGAAGGGGTCAGCGGTTCGATTCCGCTCGTCGGCTTGGCGCCCTCAGGCCAGTCGTGCTGGTTGGAGCGGCGCGTACGGCGCCGGCTGGACTCAGCCCGGATCGGCCTCGGGATCCTTGAAGCTGTCCCGGTGGCTGCCGTCGCAGAACGGCTTGTTGGAGGAGAGGCCGCAGCGGCAGAGGGCCTGACGGTTGCGGACCTCATAGGCGGCCCCGTCGGCCGCCTCTACCGCGATCCCCCCGCGCAACTCGTATGGACCATCGACCGCAGTCCTGACGGCCGGATCGTCCGGCTCCTCGACCGGTTCGTCCCCATCCTTCTCGACGTACCGGAGAGCTCCCGACGGGCAGGCAGGAACGACCTCCCGGACCTCGTCCGCCGGGGCACCACTGGGGTCGATCCAGGGTCGCCCCCGGATCCTCCACACCTCGGGTAGACGCTCAGTGCATTCAGCGGCATGCGAGCAGATGCTGCGGTCGTCGTGGATGGTCAGTTCTTTCGACTCGTAGCTCCTGCTCCGGTCAGCGATCGATCCGCGATCGGCCGTTTCGCTTCCGTCGAAGTCGATCTTGTTGTGGCTGCCGTCGCAGAACGGCTTGTTCCGGGAATGACCGCAGCGGCATAGAAAGGCCTTGCCGTCTTTCGAGACATCCTCACCGACGGCGTCGAGGACCTCGACCTCACCCTCGAGCACATAGGGGCCGTTCTCGGTCACCTTGATGACCGGGAGATCACCGTTGCTTTCGCTCATGACTGCCTCCGTCGGTTGTAGTCCCCGAAGCCTAGAGGACCCCGATCCCTCCTCCCCGGAGGCCCGGTTCGGGCTCGCGGCTTCACAGGGTCCGGACGGGGAGCTATCTAGACTCGGCTCGTTGAGTGGCACCGACCGAAATTCGCCGGCCCCGCACTTTCCCAGGGTCGAAGCCCGGGCACTGGACGGGCGCAGGCTGATCCTGCCGGACGAACTCGACGGCGGGCGCAACCTGCTGGCCGTGGCTTTCCAACGAGCGCCACCAGTCGGACGTCGACACCTGGCTGGACGACTTCGAGTCGCTCAGGAAGGACCATGAAGACCTGTTCACCGGAGAGGTCCCGACCATCTCGCGCCGCTGGACCCCGGTGCGCGGCTTCATCGACGGTGGAATGGCCGCAGCCATACCCGACCCGCGGACGCGCGCCACCACGATGACCGTCTACGGCGACGTCAGCCGGGTCTCGGATTCCCTCGGGCTTCCGGACCGGGAGCAGATCGCCGTCGTGCTCTGCAACCGCGAGGGCCGGGTCGCCTGGCTCCATCGGGGCCCCCGCAGCGACGAGGCCGCCGCCGGACTGCGCACCGCTCTCGCCCGGAACTGACCAGCGAAGCGGCGTCGGCCCGCGGGGCTCAGATCTTGAAGGAGGTGACCGGCACGTCGAAGCGGTCGACCAGGGCGTCGACCAGGCCGCTCTCCTGCCAGCCCGAACGCTCTTCGGGCCGGAGGGCGACCAGGATGTGATCGGGCCGGAATTCGGCCACGGCCTCCTCGAAGGCCAGCATCGGGTCGTCGGCTCCGACTGTGCCCTTGACCTCGGTCCCGGTCGTGTCGAGCTGGCCCATCACCTCGATCAGCCGCTCGTCGGCCTTCTCCCGTGTCTTGTCGGTGTCGGAGGCGAGCCACTCGAGCCTCGAAGGGAGGGCCGGCGACATCACCAGGATCTCCTCGGAAGCGTCGATCAGGTTGCGGATACCGGCAGGCAGTTCGGCGAGTCCCTCGGCTGCCGCTCCCGCGCCTATGAGAAGTCTTTCTATGGTCATGGACGGGCAGTACCCGCGCGGATCAACCTCAAACCCGGAGGCGAAGCGGCAGCGACTCGATGCCGTAGATGCCGCTGACCGTCTGGAGGTCGGGATCGCCGGCGGGCTCGATCGACTCGATCCGGGAAGCAAGAAAGGCGAGGGCCTCCTCGAGCTCGGCCCGGGCGACGTTTGCCCCGACGCAGTAGTGGATGCCGGCGCCGAAGGTCAGGATCCGGGCCTTGCCGCGATCGGCGGTGATGTCGAATGATTCAGGTTCAGCGAAGGCCCCGGGATCGCGGTTGCCGGTGAAGGAGCAGACCATCACGGCGGTGTCGGCCGGGAAGACCACGCCGCGGTACTCGACCTCCTCGGTCAGCAGCCTGGCCGTGAACGGGGTGATCGGCTCGAATCGCAGCGCCTCGCTCGCGGCAGCCGGAGCGGCTGCTTCCGGGTCCTCGCGCAGGGCCGCCCACTGTTCCGGGTCGGCGGCCAGCAGCCGCATGGCCTGGGCGAGCTGGCTCTGGGTCGTATCGACGCCCCCGACCAGGATGTTCAGGATCAGGTTCTCGAGCTCGCTGTTGTCCAGCCGCTCCCCCTCCTCTTCGGTCCGGATCAGGTTGGAGATCAGGTCGTCGGACGGGGTTCTGCGGCGGGTCTCGATCAGGGGCCGGACCCAGTCGTAGAACTCGCCGGCCTTCTGCTGCATGGTGTCCACTGTCCCGGGATCGGCGAGCGCGATCGGGTCGAACTGGCGCTGGATCCACATCGACCAGTCGTGGAGCCGCGGTGCGTCTTCGGCCGGCGCTCCCATCACCCGGGCGATCGTCCGGGCCGGATAGGGCCGGGCGACGGCCTCCATGAAGTCGAACTCGATCTCGCTCCCGGCCGCGGCGGTCCGTCCTCCGGCCGCCTCCGAGTCACCGGTCGCTTCGGCCCATAGCCCTTCGAGGATCTCCCGCATGAAAGGGCGGTAGCGGGAGGTGGCCCGGGGTGAGAGCGAAGGATTTACGAGCCCGCGCAGGCGACGGTGGGTATCCGCCTCGGCGTTGATGATGTTGCGGCTCATCTGCTCGAACAGGGGTCCGTCCCCGACTCCGAACATCTCGGCCAGCAGCAGTCCCGGGAAGATCGCCGAGCGGCTGCGGAGGAAGTGCTCGCCGGCTTCGCGGTCGAGGATCACGGTCGCCAGGGGCCCGCGGGCCAGCCAGTGTCCCTCGGTCAGCAGGCCGTTCATCGTCTCGTGCCAGAGCTCCCCTTTCAGCTCCGGATCGCTGAGATCGAGTTCCGGCAGGTCGAGGTCGGCCAGGCTGGTCATCCGCCGCCCCGCGATCGTTCGCCCACCCCGGCCAGGGCCGAGCTGCCGAGCGCCTCCAGGTCGGCCCCGCGGGCGACCACCTTCACTTTCGGACCGAGCTTCGGCACCCTGATGCGGGTCTCGAGCCCTGTCCACGGTGCCCTGGCGACTTCCCTCAGCTTTCCTGGCGCGGGCCCGCTCATCACCTGCCATTCGACGATGTCGCCGGCTCCGTTCCAGCTCGCCCAGACAGTGGCCCCCATGCCCTTGCCACCGCTCTTCCCCTGGGAGCCGTTCTTGCGGCTCATGATGACCGGCCTTCCCGGCGCTATGCCCGGCCAGTCGGCCTTCTGGGCCCGGTAGGAGTTGGTCGGTGCGCTGAAGACAGCATCGAAGGCGACCGATCCGTCAGGCGTGAACTCGGTCATCCGCGGAAGCGAGCCCCATCCGACGAAGACGTTGCCGTCCGGCAGCACCTGTGCCCCGCCCTGCGAGGTCGCCAGGACGGGCTTCGGCTGCTTCCTGATCCGCTTGACCAGCGTGGCCCGCGCCACCTTGCCCTGCTTTCTCAGACGCAGGATCAGCACGCTCGACTGGTTGTTGACCGGGCGGAAGCGCTTGCCGCGGCCGTTGTCGAAGATCGAGATGTCCCCGTCGGGCAGCCGCCGGGCATCGTGCTGGTAGCCGAAGCTCGTCCCCGGCCCCATCCTGAAGTCGTTTTCGGCCGGCTTGATGCCGTCACCGCGAAGTCGCCACCTGACCCTCGCCGTGCGGCGGTCGATCCGGTACAGCGAGTTGACCTTGCGGGCCGAGATCAGGAACGAGTTTCCGTCGTCCTCGATCGAGTTGAGGTGGAACCAGTCCCAGGCGCTGCCGTCTCCCGGAGGCTTGCTGACACTGGCCCCGAGGGATACGTTGCCGAGGCTGTGCCACTCGTAGAGCACGGCGCCGGTCGCGATGTCGATCTCCTGGACGACGTTGTCGAAGACCTTGCCGTTCTTCGACCCGCCGAAGCGCTCCGTATCCCACCGTACCGGCCGGTAGGAGATCACCAGGGCCGTATCGCGAGGGCTGATGGTGAACTCGTGGGCGTCCGGCTTGTAACCGTTGCCCATGCCGAATCGGGCGATCCGCCGGTAGTTCCGGTTCCTGATGTTGAAGCTGCCCTTCTGGGTCGCGCCGCCGTTCGTCGCCTCACCTTTCCAGTAGGTGAGAACCGGATTTCCCCGGTAGCTCTGGACCCGGAAGTCCTGGACCTCCTGGCCGTTGCCCCCGTAGCCGGTCGGCTTGAACCAGGAGATGCGCCCGAGCCGGTCGGCGATCGTCAGGCCGGTCTCCTTCGGGGCGAAGAGCATGCTGCCGGGGGCGGCCTCGGGAGAGGAAGAGAGCACCCTGAGGCTGGGCGGCCTGAGCCCGGGCCGGGACTTCAGGGCGGGGAAACGGTTCGGTGCCTTCGGCTGCCCCGGCTTCACGTCCCGGCTGAAGAAGCGGCCGATCCTGACCCGGAAATCCCCGTTCCTGGCACGCCGGATCACCTTGCCGGTGCGGACCTCGACTACCTCTCCCGGTATGAAGCGCCGGTCGGGGACGAAGCTGACGCCCCGCCCGTCGGAGTGCACGAGGCGACTCCCCCGGTGGGGTCCGCTCTTCGATCCGGTCACCCTGACCGGTCCGAGGTGCTTCGGTTTCAGGCCCCGGAAGCTGAAGGTGGTCGTATCGGAGGCGACCGGTGTGCCCGGTGCGGGGAAGACGCTGATCGGCACCGGCTTGGCGGCCTGGGCGCCGGAGGCCGCCGAAGGAAGCAGGACGGCCCAGAGCAGGGCCGGCAGCAGCACGGGGAACCTGAGTCGCAGTTTGCCTGGCGCCGCCACGGCACGCATTGTTACAAGACGCGATTCGCCGCTACATCCGGCCGCTCTCCCGCGGCAGACCCGCAGCGGCCCGGTCAGGAATCGTTGAATTTGTAGCCGATGCCGCGCACGGTGAGGACGAGCTCGGGCCGCTGGGGATCGGTCTCGACCTTCTGGCGCAGGTTGGAGATGTGGACGTCGCAGGCACGCTCGTCGCCGTCGAACTCGGTCTGCCACAGCTCCTCCATGATCTGCGAGCGCTTGAACACCTCGCCCGGGCGGGCGGCCAGCAGCCTCAGCAGCTGGAACTCGGAACGGGTCAGGCTGACCGTGCGGCCGCGCACCGTGACCACGTGGCGGGCGAGGTCGATCGTCACCGGGCCGGCGGCGATGCGCGAGGCCTCGGGAACCGGCGAGCGGTCGAGTTCGCGACGGCGGAGCTGGGCGCGAACCCGGCCGAGCACCTCACGGACCGAGAACGGCTTGGTGACGTAGTCGTCGGCACCCACCTCGAGGCCGACCACCTTGTCGACCTCCGCATCCTTGGCGGTCAGGATGATGATCGGCACGGCAGAACGTGAGCGGACCTCGCGACAGATGTCGAGGCCGCTCTTGCCCGGCATCATGATGTCGAGGATCAGAAGGTCGTAGTCGAAGTCGCCGACCAGCTTCTCTTCGGCATCGGTCCCGTCGACGGCCGGGGTGACGTCGAACCCCTCCTGGTCGAGCGCGTAGCCGACCGAATCCCTCACCGAGGGCTCGTCGTCTGCGATCAGGATCTTTCCGGCGTTATGGCTCAAGTGTCAGTGGTCAGGAGTTGGTTGCGGGTCAAGCGATCGGGGTCTCCGACTGGTGGATCAGAGGGAGGCGCACCCAAAAGGTACTGCCCTCGCCCTCAACCGAGTTGGCTCCCATCTCCCCGCCCATCACATCGGCCATGCGGCGGGCGATCGCCAGGCCGAGACCGAAGCCCTCCTGGCGCCGCGATTCGGAGCGCCTGTAGAAGCGCTCGAAGACCCGGTCGATCTCCGCCTGGGGGATTCCGGTTCCGGTGTCGATCACCTCCAGAAGCATCTCCTCGTCCCCGATCCTCCGGCCCCGGACCGTGATCTTCCCGGGCACCGGGGTGTTCTTGATCGCGTTGGTGACCAGGCCGATCAGCACCTGCCGCAGCAGGGTCGGGTCGCCTTTGGCGGCGAGGTCCGGCTCGACGTCGAGGGACAGGGCGAGGCCGTCCGGCACGGTGACCGCCGACTCGACGTCCCTGGCGGCGGCGGTGACGTCCACCACCTCGACCTCGCCGGTCCCCAGCGCCTCGACCCGGGCCAGGGTCAGCAGCGACTGGGTCAGCCGGCTCATGCGCTCGGCGTCGGCCGAGAGCCGGTTGAGGAAGTGGTCGCGGGCCTCGGGGTCGTCCTTGGCGCCGGACTGCAGGACCTCGATCGCACCGGAGATCCCGGCCAGCGGGTTTCGCAACTCGTGAGCGGCGTTGCTGACGAAGTCGCGTTCGGCGAACTCCTTTCGCATTTCTTCGGTGCGGTCGCGCACCACGACCAGCACCGCGGCTTCATCCGGAAGCGAACGGGCCTGCATGGCGTAGGCACGATCGCCGATGCGCAGCGCGGGATGAGCCGAGAAGCCCTCGACCTCGGCCCGCTTGATCTGCGGCATCATCGCGTCCGGCGGCAGGCCGCCGCGATCGAGCAGCACGGTGGCGGCCGAGTTGTAGAAGCGCACCGGGCCCTCGTTGTCGACCACCATGACGGCATCGTTGAGGCCGTCGAAGATCGCGGTCAGCTTGTCGCGGTCGGCCGTCAGAACGCCGAAGTTCTCCTTCAGCGACGAGCGCATCGAGTCGAGTGAGCGGGCCAGGTCACCGATCTCGTCGCGACCGCTTACCGGCAGCTGCATGTCGAAATTGCCGGAGGCGATGTCGTCGGCGTTGGCGGCGATGCGCTTGAGGCGGAGCGTGATCAGGGAAGCGATGCCGACCCCGAGCAGGGTCCCGAAGAGGATCGCGATGATCGCCGCCCTGGTGCTCTCCGAGCGCAGCGTGTCCAGCGCGCCGCTCAGCACGACCGGCTGCGAGTAGCGACCGATCACCGCTCCCAGTTGCTCTCCATCCCGGAAGACCGGAGCGCCGACCAGCGTGACTTCGCCGTCTTCGAGCTCACGTGACCGTCGGACGCCGCCCAGGGCGGTCTCCTTGACCTCCTCGAAGGCCGGACTGCCTAGGATCGGCCGGATCTCGGTCTCGTCGGTTGCGACTTCACCGGTCGGCGAGAAGAACCAAGCGGCGAAGCCCTCGCCGTTGGCCGCCTGGACCTCGGTATCGATGTTGGTATCGGGCTCGGAGAGACGGTCTGCCAGGCGGATCGTGCGGCCGACCGCAAGCTCGGTCGAGCGCTCCGATAGCAGTTCGCGGCTTGAACTGGTGACCGAAGTGAGCATGATCGCGACGGTGAGAACGGCGACCACGGTGAAGCCGGCGGCCAGCCAGACCCTCATCCCGATATGACGCCTCCTGCGGCGCTGGGGGCGGTTTCTCATACCTGAAGGAGCCTAGACCACGGCGGCGGCACCATTCACGCCGCCCCGCGGACAACCCGCCGGACGGGAATCGTCCACAATCGACCTGTGAAGACCCTGGTTTTCATCCCGGCGTGGAACGAAGAGAGCTCGATCGAGGCGGTGATCGCCGACGTAGGCGAACACCTGCCCCACTGCGACCTGCTCGTGATCGACGACGGTTCCGGCGACCGGACGGCGGCCCTGGCCCGGCGGGCCGGAGCCATGGTCGCCTCGCTTCCGTTCAACCAGGGCGTCGGTGCCGCCCACCAGACGGGATACATCTTCGCCCTGGCCAACGGCTACGACTTCTGCGGACAGCTCGACGGTGACGGCCAGCACCCGGCGGCCGAACTCGCCCGGCTCGTCGCCGCGGTCGAAGCCGGCGAGGCCGACCTGATCGTCGGCTCCAGATTCGCCGAAGCCTCCGGCTACAGCGCCTCCCGGGCCCGGCGCAGCGGGCAGAGGCTCTTCAGCCTGCTGGTCTCGGCCTCGACCAGACAGACGCTGACCGATACGACCAGCGGCATGCGGGCACTGAGCCACCGGGCGATGGCACTCTTCGCCAAGCGCTACTCCCAGGAATTCGCCGAGGTCGAGTCACTCCAGCAGGCCGTCCGGGCAGGGCTGGTGGTGAGCGAGATGCCGGTTGAGATGAGGGCCAGGACCGAGGGGCACTCGTTCATCACGCCGCTGGTCTCGGCCTTCTACATCTTCAAGACGCTCGTCGTTCTGCTGGTCGGTCAGCTTCGCCCGCGCACGGCGGGGCCGGGAGGCGGACGATGAGCGCCTTTCTCGCGGCGACCGAACCGGTCGTCCGGCTGACCCCGCAGGCTCGAATCATCGCGGCGATCCTGGCGATCGCCTTCATGCTCTGGATACTCGACCTGATCCGGCGCGACCGGCTGCTCGAGCGCTACAGCATCGTCTGGTTCCTGCTCGGCCTGGCGATGCTCGCCGGTGCCGCCTTCCCCGTTCTGCTCGAGCTGATCGCCAGGGCGATGGGGGTGCGTGACGCCACGATCGCTCTGTTTTCGGTGGTGCTGCTGGTCCTGCTCGGCCTGGCGCTCAACTTCAGCGTGATCGCCTCAAGACAGTCGAAGCAGATCACCCGGCTGGCCCAGCAGAGCGCGATCGAGACGATCGAGCAGCCCGGCGAGCGGGAGTCGACCAGACCGGACTGAGCGGCCGGTCACGGCCGGTCACCGCCCGTCTCAGGCCGGATCGCCTCAGGCCGGGTTGAAGAGCCCGGTCAGCCGGAAGCAGAGCGCTTCGAGCGCCAGTTCCTCGCTGACGTTCAGCTCGAGCCTGCGCCTGGTGTCGGCGATCAGCCCGACCGCCTCGCGTGCGGCTCCGACCCGGACATGCGCCGCCTGCTCACCGAGCAGCCCGGCCCGGTCGGCGTTGAAGAGCAGTCCGTCCGCCCCGGCCGCGGCCGCGGCCCAGTCACGCGCCCAGGAGCCGGCCAGCGAGAGGGAGAGCTCGAGCACGCCGGTCCGGGCCCGGCGCCGGGCCCGGTTGACCGCGTCTTCGGTCTCCTTCTTGGTGCGCTTGACGCCCTCCTCCGCTTCTTCGGCGAGAGCGGACTCGACCTTTCCGGCCGCCGCTTCGCCGGTCTCGTTGGCGGCATCGAGCACCGCCAGCCAGGGCGAGTCGGAGAGCCGGTCCTCGAGTACGCCGGTCATCATCTTCTCGACCGAAGAACGGATCGCGGCACCGCGCGCGCCGGCCAGCAGACGGGCCCTGCCGAGGTCACCGCGGGAGAGCCGGGCCGCCGCGGTGGCGGTCTCGGCCGGTACCCCCGGACCGATACGCTCGACCACCGCCGCTTCCGGAAGGGGATCGAATTCGATCCGCTGGCATCGCGATGCCACCGTCGGCAGCACCGCTTCAGCGTCGGCGGCGATCAGGATCAGGTGAGCATGGGGCGGCGGCTCCTCGAGCGTTTTCAGCATCGCGTTCTGGCTCTCTTCGTTCAGCGCGTCCGCTGCTTCGATGACGAAGACACGCCGCTCCCCTTCGAAGGGCTTGAGCGGCGCCGGACGGATCAGCCGGCTCCTGACGTCGGCGACCGCGTGACTCATCCCGACCGGGCGCAGCCAGACCAGGTCCGGATGAGGGGACGGGTCGAGCATCGCGCGGCGGCGTGTCTCGCCGGCGTCGGGACTCCCTTCGGCCAGGATCTCGGCCGCGAAGGCACGGGTCGAAGCGGCCTTGCCCGACCCGGACGGGCCGGTGATCAGGTAGGCATGGGAGGGTCCTTCACGCAGGGCCGCCGACAGCGCGCTGCGGGCCCGGAGCTGATGCTCGGTCGCCGCCTCCAGCGCCCCGGCGCTCATCGCTTCGCCCCGAGGCCGGTACGTTCACGGACCGCCTCCAGCACCCGCAGGTGAACCTCGTCCGGTGTCCCGGTGCCGTCCACGACGGCCACGCGCCCGGGCTCACGGCGGGCGATCTCTTCGTAAGCGCCGGCGACCAGGCGCTGGAATGCCGGCCCTTCGGCCTCGAAGCGGTCGTCGCTCTGCGCCCGTTCGAGGCCGACCTCGGGATCGACCCGGAGCAGCACGGTCAGGTCCGGCAGCAGGCCCCCGGTGGCGATCCGGTTGAGTTCGGCCACGACTTCGACACCGAGACCACGGGCGACCCCCTGGTAGGCCTCGGTCGAGTCGACGAAGCGATCGCTCAGGACCACCCGCCCGGCCTCGATCGCCGGCCTGATGACCCGGCTGACCAGATCCGCCCGGGCGGCGAAGAAGAGCAGCAGCTCGGCGGTCGCATCAAGCGGGATCGCCGGGTCGGCCAGGGTAGTGCGGATCGCCTCGGCCGCATCGGTCCCTCCCGGTTCGCGGATCCTCAGCGTGTCGGGTCCGAGCGCCTCGGCCAGAAGCGCGACCTGGGTCGACTTGCCGGAACCATCGACGCCCTCGAGCGCGATGAACAATTCCTGCCTAGCCCTTCGGGGAGGACGGCTTGCCGCGGCTTCCGGCCCGCTTCACCCGGCGGGTGCCGAGGTCCGGCCCGGAGGACTTCGAGGCGGCCACGGTCTTGGCGCGCGACTTCTTCGACTTGCCGGACTTCGACTTGGAAGCGGCCTTCTTCGGCTTCGCTTTCTTGCCGGCCTTCTCGTCGGCTTCCTTGGCAGCCTTCGCGGCAGCCTGCGCCGCCTTGCGTTCCTCACGCTTGGCCCGCATCTCGACCATGGTCGGGCAGTCGTCGTTGAAGCAGAGCTTCCAGGGGCGACCGGCGCGGCCGCGGGTCTTGACGCTGACCCTCGGGGTCCGGTGGCAGATCGAGCAGTTCTGCTCCAGCGGAGTTACCTCGTAGAAGTTCGGCTGCGGCATCGGGAAGGTCTGGTCGCAGGAGTCGGCGTTGTCGGCCTCCCAGCCGGAGCAGCCGACGAACGACTTGCCGGACTTCTTGGCGCGGATGATCCGGAGCATGTTCGGCGAGCCGTCCTCCTTGGTCCGGCCCGCTTCCTGGCAGACGATGCAGGGCCCGAGGATGCGGTCCTGGTCCATGCCGGCCCAGATCATCTTCGAGAGTGCCTCTTCGCCCTCCAGCAGTTCCTTGAAGGTCTGGTGGACCAGCTTGCGGCTGTCTTCGACCACCGACTCCTTCTCCATCTCGGAGTTGGCGATCTGGTCCATCTCCCCTTCGAGGCTGGCGGTCATCTCGGAGGTCGCCATCTCCGGCACGTACTCCTTGAAGGCCTCGTACATCGCCATGCCGGTCGCGGTCGGCTCCGGCGGGTGGTTCCTCACGTACTTGCGGCTGTAGAGCTTCTGGATGATGTCCGGGCGGGTCGCCTTCGTACCCAGTCCCTGCTCATCCATCAGCTGGACCAGCTTCGCCTCCGAGAGCCTCGCCGGCGGCTGGGTCTCCTTGTCGACCAGCCACGGCTTCCCGTCGAGGGCAAGCTGCTGTCCCTCCTCGAGCGCGGGGATCTCCTCGTCGGCCGAGCGGGCGTACGTGTAGATGCCGGCGTAGCCGGGGTCGAGCACGACCTTGCCGCGGACGAAGTAGGTCTCGCTTCCGGCCTCGATGTCGGCCCGGGTGGACTCGGTGATCATCGGCGAGGAGAAGGTCGCCAGGAAACGGCGGACGATCAGCTCGTAGACCCGGGCCTTGGGGCCGTCCAGCGCACTCGGGTAGAGCGCGTGGGTCGGGTAGATCGGCGGGTGGGCGGCGTCGAACTTCTTGCCCTGGGTCGGCTTCAGCGGCGCGTCGAGCAGCGGTGCGGCGGCGGCGAAGTCCTTGATCTTGACCAGCGAGGCGATCGTCTTCTCCAGCGGCAGTGAGTCCGGGTAGATGGTGTTGTCGGTCCGCGGGTAGGAGATGAAGCCGTCGTCGTAGAGGTCCTGGGCGTAGTTCATCGCCTGCTTGGGCGTGATCCCGAGCCGGCTGGACGCGTCCACCTGGAAGGAGTTCGTGTTGTACGGCGTCGGCGGCCGGCTGGTGTTCTTGCGGCTGGTGACCGACTTGACCGTTCCCGGGCTGGAGGTGCCGGACAGCGCCGCATCGGCCTCGGCCTTGTCCCAGAACTTGTCGGTGGCGTGGTGGGTCTCGAAGCCGGCGCCGGTCGGGTGCTCGAACTTGGCGAACAGCTCCCAGAACGGCTTGGCGACGTGGGCGCGGCGCTCGAGTTCACGCTCGACGATCAGGCCGAGGGTCGGGCTCTGCACCCGGCCGACCGAAAGGTAGTTGGCCCCGTAGGCCTTGCTGACCAGCGAGACGGCCCGGGTGAAGGCGGCGCCCCAGATCAGGTCGATGTCCTGGCGGGCCGCCGCAGCGTTGGCCAGCGGGTAGGAGAGTTCGGCCAGCTCGGAGAAGGCGCCTTCGATCTCTTCCCTGGTCAGGGCCGAGTAACGGGCCCGAAGGACCGTCGCCTCGAGATCGGGGTTGACTTCGAGACAGGACTGCAGAGCTTCCAGGCCGATCAGCTCGCCCTCACGGTCGAAGTCGGTCGCGATGATCAGGCTGTCGGCAGCTTTCGCCTCTTTCTGGACAGCCTTGACCACGTTCTTCTTGCCGTCGGTCGGGCGGGTGATCAACGGGGCGTCGATCAGGCCCGGGATCAGGTCGAGCTTCCACTGCTTGTACTCCTTGCCTTCAGGGAAGGCGCGCTCGACGGCGTGGCCGCCGGTTCCGAGTACGGCGTGTTCACCGTCTCCGTCGCTCCACCTGAATACGGGCACGGTGAACGACTTGCTTTCGGTCGCGCTTCCGCCCGACAGGATCTCGGCGATCTTCTGGGCAGAGTTGTTTTTCTCGGTGACGATCAGTCTCATCTGATTGGCGACGGTAGCAGAGCGGGACGGCAGCACCCGCGGCATGACCTCCTCCAGACCCCCGATTCCCACCTCGTTTCCAGCCTCTCGAAGTCCCCTCCCGGTACTCGGCCGAAGGCCGGCCGGACTGCGGGCGCCACCTTCCTGCAATCGTGGTTCGGCGGTGGATTGCCGCACCTTCTAGGCTGCCGGTATGCCAGCCCAGGCCTTCGCCGGCAAAGAGTGCGTCTGCCAGTTCCGCAGGGGAATCTGCGACCAGTCCTGCGTCCGCGACATGCTCGACACCCCGTTCTACATCGCCTGCCTGCGGCTGAAGGGCCGCAGCTGCCTGGTGGTCGGCGGGGGTGAGGTCGGCCTCGAGAAGACCGAGGGCATCCTCGCCTGCGGCGGCGAGGCGGTCCTGATCGCCCCCGAAGCCGGCCCCGAGCTCGAGCAGCTCGCCTCGGAGGGCTCGATTCAGTGGCACCGCCGCGAGTACGCGGGTGCGGCGGACCTCGAAGGCAGGTTCCTGGTGATCGCCGCCACCGACGACTCCGAAGTCAACATCAGGGTCTACGAAGACGCCGAGGAGCGGGCGATGCTGGTCAACGTCGCCGACGTGCCGCCGCTCTGCAACTTCATCCTTCCGGCGATCGTACGAAGCGGTCCGCTGGCGATCGCGATCTCGACCGCCGGCGCCTCCCCGGCGCTGGCAAAGCGCATGAAGCGGGAGATCGCCGAGCTGTACGGAGAGGACTTCGCCCGGCTGGCGGTGATCCTCAACCAGGTCCGCGGCTGGGCCAAGAGCACGCTGCCGACCTACCACGACCGCCGCGACTTCTTCGAGGGCATCGTCAACGGCGAACCCGACCCGATCGATCTGCTCCGCTCCGACCGCGAACCCGACCTGCTCGAGCTGATCGAAGCCGCCAAGGCCAGGGCTGCCGCGGGAGTCGGCGGTTGAGTCGGCCGGCGAGCGGGCCGCTGCCCGTTACCCTCGACGCGCTCGGCTGGACCCCCGCCGAGCAGCTCGAGTGGGATTCGAGAGAACGACCAGAGCGACTGCCGGCCAGGGTCACCGGCCTCCACCGGGACCACATCGTCGACCTGATGACAACCGGGGGGGCACTCCAGGGCCGGCCGGCCGGCCGCCTGCTCCAGGGCCGGACCGACGCGGCGGCGATGCCAACTGTCGGCGACTGGGTCGAGACCGACGAAGACGGCACGGTCCACGAGATCCTGCCGCGGCGGACCAGGCTGGCCCGCCGCTCGCCGGCCGACCGCGACCGGATCCAGGTGCTCGCCGCGAACGTGGACGTCGTAATCGTGCTCAGCTCACTTAATAGGGACCACGAGATCGAGCGGCTCAGCCGAATGGTCGCGATGGCCGAGGCTTCCGGGGCACGGACCGTGGTCGCACTCTCGAAGTCGGACCTGGTCGACGACGCCGGCCCCACAGTCGAGGAGACCCGTGAGCGCTTCCCCAACCTCGAGGTGTTCGCCTTCAGCTCCGAGACCCTGAAGGGCCTGGACCAGCTGCGCGAGAGCCTGACCCCGACAGAGACGGTCGTGCTGCTGGGCTCATCCGGCGTCGGAAAGTCGACCCTGGCCAACACGCTGCTCGGCTACGAACGGCAGAAGACCAGTGAGATCCGGGGCAAGGACGACCGGGGGCGCCACGCGACCACCAGCCGCGAGATGATCGGCCTGCCCTGCGGCACCCTGATGATCGACACCCCCGGCCTGCGCGCTCCCGGCCTGGTGGTCGAAGAACCGGCCGACGAGCGCGCCGAAGAGATCGAGCGCCTTTCGCAGTACTGCAAGTTCCGCGACTGTTCGCACACCAGCGAGCCGGGATGCGCGGTGATCGCCGCGGTCGAAGGCGGCGAGCTGCCCGCGTCCTGAGCCGGCCGCCGTCCCGGGTCAGGCAGTGGCGCGCAGGAACTCGGTCAGCAGTCGGGCGACGGTTGTCGGGTCGTCGATGAACGGCCAGTGGCCGGAGCCCGGAAGGATGTGAACCTCGGCCGAAGGGAATGCCTCCTTCTGGCGCTCGGCCAGCGGGGTCGGCAGGTAGGAATCCGAGGCTCCCCAGATCACCAGGGCGGGGATGTCTGCGGCAGCCAGAGGCGGGACCAGCCGCTTCGAGGTCTTGCCGATCTTCTTCGAGTCCCGGTAGAGGCGCAGTACCGCGGCCTTGGTCCGGCGGTCCAGATTCGAATACATCTCGTCGACGAATTCGGGAGGGAGGCCGCGCGGCTCGGGCCCGGTGATCAGGCGCCGGAATACCGGCCTCGTGATCAGGCCGTTCAACGTCTCGCCAAGGCCCGGGGTCTGCCAGATCCTGGCCATGCGGTGCCACTTGTAGTCGAGCAGGAGGCCTGTGTCGATCAGGGTGACGCCGGC
The DNA here is from genome assembly GCA_963717235.1 of uncultured Solirubrobacterales bacterium. GTDB lineage: Bacteria > Actinomycetota > Thermoleophilia > Solirubrobacterales > 70-9 > 67-14. The sequence goes on from CAVQVQ010000005.1 coordinate 1,106,962, forward strand.
GACGCGCTCGGTATTTGCTGCCGCCCAGGTGAGGCCGATCGGCCCACCGAAGTCATGCAGCACGAGCTGGACGCTGGTGATGCCGAGCGTCTCCAGCGCCTCGCCGACGAACGCGCCGTATTCATCGAGGGTGTTGGCGAAGCCCGGTTCGGCGACCGACTGGCCGAAGTCCGGCAGGTCGAAGGCCACGGCACGGCCGAGCCGTCCGGCTTCCTCCACGAGTCCCGTCCAGTCGGAAGCGGAGCCTGGATTGCCGTGGATGAAGACGACCGCCTCGGAGGCCTGGTGCGGCCCGGCCTGAAGCAGGCGGGTGGAAGCTCCGCCGACCGGGATAGAGCTCCATTCGAGCGGTTCGGCCGGATCGGTGAAAGCAGGACTCACAGGGCGAAGAGGGCGACCGCGGCAAAGTGGCTCGCGGCTGCCGCGATAACAAGGAGGTGGAAGACCTCGTGGTATCCGAAATAGGTCGGGTTGGGGTCGGGACGCTGGGTCGCATAAACCACTGCGCCGACCGTGTAGAGGATGCCGCCGGTGGCGATCAGCAGGCCGGCGACGATCCCCGCCGTGCCGACGATGTGCGGGAAAGCGACGGCACCGATCCAGCCGACCGCGACGTAGATCGTCGCGCTGACCCACTTCGGCGAGGTCGTCCAGAGCAGCTCGATGGCGATTCCGATCGCCGCTCCCGACCAGACCGCGATCAGGATCGCCGTGGACCAGGTCCCGCTCATGGTGAGCAGGGCGAAGGGTGTGACGGTGCCGGCGATCAACAGGAAGATCATCGAGTGGTCCAGCCGCTTCATCGTCGTCCTGGCCCGCGAGGTCTTCCAGTTGACCCGGTGGTAGAGGGCGCTGGTGCCGAAGAGCCCGCAGAGCGAGACCGTATATATGGCGACCGCCAGGAACTTGAGAGGCGTATCGGCGATCAGTAGCAGCGAGATGCCGAGCCCCAGCGAGAGGAAGAAGGCCCACTCGTGCGTGACACCCCGGAACTTGGGCTTGACCGCACGGATCGTCTCGGCCGCGGACTCGCGGATGGCGCCGGCCTTCTCCACCGCGGCATCCCTGGCGACACCGGCGCGTTCGACCGCGTTCTCGCGAGCGTGCGAAGCCATCTCGACCGCGTTCTCGCGGGCGGCGCTGGCCCGGTCGGCCATGTCGTGACGGGCGGCGGTGGCCTTGTCGCGCATGGTCGGAGGCTCCCCGGAAGGACGGTCGCCAGTGTCGGGATCTTCGCCTTCGCTCACCAGACCATCGTACAGGGCTCCGGAAAAGGCGCTACCTGTGGGGTCGGCCGCAGGCAGATCCCGCAAACAGGGGATTGACGTTTTCGGCTGAACGCTATATGTAGCGTACACGGAAGGTGTCCGGCCCTAGTCCTAGTATAATTTCGCATGTGCGTTGCCCCCATTGTGGACACCAGGGGAGCCGGGTTCTGGAGAGCCGTGGTTCCGAAGAAGGAGCTTCTGTGCGCCGTCGGCGGCAGTGCTCCGGCTGCGATCACCGCTTCACCACCTACGAGCGCTGCGATACGCAGGCGCTGTTCGTACGCAAGCGCGACGGCAGCCGTCAGCCATTCGACCGGGTCAAGCTCCGCGGTGGTCTCGAGCGGGCCTCGCACAAACGACCTGTCCGTCCGGAGGCGATCGACGCCCTGGTCAACCGGATCGAAACGGCGGCCGTACGGGCCGGCGGGGAGATCACCGCAGCCCGGATCGGCGAGATGTGCCTCTCCGGCCTGCGCCGGATCGACCAGGTCGCCTACCTCCAGTTCGCGGCGGTCTACAGGCAGCTGGACGTCAGCGACGTCCAGGCCGAACTGGACCGACTGACCCCCGAGATGACCGAGAAAGCCTGAACAAGACCTGAACGCGACGCCGGATCCCGGCGCCGCCGCAGCACCCGATACACCAGCAAGAGAACTGTCAGTACCGAGTAGAGAGCGAGAGAGAATGTCCCAGTCCCACCCCGTTAGCGATACGACCCGCATCAACCCCGATGGCGTGGTCGTCGAACGCCGTCTGACCCGCGAGGGCGTCCACCCCTTCGACGAGATCGAATGGGAGCTTCGCGACGCCGTGATCGGCGACCCCGCGAAGCCTGCCTTCGAGCAGCGGGGGGTCGAGTTCCCGCGCAGCTGGTCGCAGAACGCGACCAACATCGTCGCCCAGAAGTACTTCCGCGGCCAGCTCGGCTCAGACCAGCGGGAGAACTCGGTCAAGCAGATGATCAGCCGCGTCGCCAGCACGATCGCCGGCTGGGGCCGCGAGGGTGACTACTTCGCCTCCGACGCCGACGCCGACGCCTTCGAGGCCGAGCTGACCGCGATCCTGCTCCACCAGGAGGCGGCCTTCAACTCGCCGGTCTGGTTCAACGTCGGCTTCGAGGAGACCCCCCAGTGCTCGGCCTGCTTCATCCTCAGCGTCGAAGACACGATGGAGTCGATCCTCGGCTGGAATACCAAGGAAGGCAAGATCTTCCGCGGTGGCTCCGGCTCCGGGATCAACCTGTCCAACATCCGCGGCTCGATGGAGCAGCTGAAGAAGGGCGGTACCGCCTCCGGCCCGGTCAGCTTCATGCGTGGCGCCGACTCCTGGGCCGGCACGATCAAGTCCGGCGGCAAGACCCGCCGCGCGGCGAAGATGGTCGTGCTGGACGTGGACCATCCGGACGTCGAGCACTTCGTCTGGTGCAAGGCCAACGAAGAGAAGAAGGCCGCCGCCCTGCGCGACGCCGGCTTCGACATGTCGATCGACGGCGAGGGCTTCACCTCGATCCAGTACCAGAACGCCAACAACTCGGTGCGGGTATCCGACGATTTCATGGAGGCCTGCCGCGACGACGCCGACTGGGACCTGCTCGCCCGGACCGACGGCTCGGTGACCAAGACCCTGCCCGCCCGTGACCTGATGAACCAGATCGCCGAAGCGGCCTGGCAGTGCGCCGATCCCGGCATGCAGTACGACACGATCATCAACCGCTGGCACACCTGCCCCAACTCGGGCCGGATCAACGCCTCGAACCCGTGCTCCGAGTACATGCATGTCGACGATTCGGCCTGCAACCTGGCCTCGATCAACCTGATGAAGTTCCGCCGCGACGACGGCAGCTTCGATACCAGGGGCTTCGAGTCGGCGGTGGATGTCGTCTTCCTCGCCCAGGAGATCGTGGTCGGCTTCTCCAGCTACCCGACCGAGGAGATCGGCGTCAACGCCAACGCCTTCCGCCAGCTCGGGCTCGGCTACGCCAACCTCGGCGCCCTGCTGATGTCCAACGGCATGCCGTACGACTCGGATGAAGGGCGCAACGTCGCCGCGGCGATCACTGCGCTGATGACCGGCCGTGCCTACCGGCGCTCGGCCGAAATAGCGGCAGCGATGGGTCCGTACGAGGCCTACGAGAAGAACCGTGAGCCCCACAACGGCGTGATGCGCATGCACCGCGACGCCTCATACGAGATCGACGGCTCAGGAGTCGACGAGGAGCTGCTGAACGCAGCCCGCGCCGAGTGGGAGGCAGCAGTCGAGGTCGGCGACGAGCACGGCTACCGCAACGCCCAGGCGACGGTGCTGGCCCCGACCGGCACGATCAGCTTCCTGATGGACTGCGATACGACCGGCATCGAGCCGGACTTCTCGCTGGTCAAGTTCAAGGAGCTGGTCGGCGGCGGCAGCATGACCATCGTCAACCGCTCGGTGCCGATGGCCCTGCGCACCCTCGGGTACTCGGAGGCGGAGATCGCCCAGATCGAGTCTCACATCAACGAGAACAACACCATCGTCGGAGCGCCGGGACTCAAGCAGGAGCACCTGCCCGTCTTCGACGTGGCGGTCGGTGAGCGGGCGATCTCGCATACCGGCCACATCGACATGATGGCGGCGACCCAGCCGTTCATCTCGGGGGCGATCTCGAAGACGGTCAACCTGCCGCATACGGCGACGGTCGAGGACATCGCCGACGCCTACACCCGCGGCTGGGAAGGCGGGCTCAAGGCGCTGGCGATCTACCGCGACGGCTCCAAGACGGCTCAGGCCCTGCGCACCGACGCCCAGGACGAGAAGGACGAGGATGCCGCCGACGAAGCGGTAGCGACCGGCCCGGTGCGTCACCGCATGCCGAAGACCCGCGAGTCGGTGACCCACAAGTTCTCGGTCGGAGGACACGAGGGCTACATCACAGCCGGCAAGTACACCGACGGCTCGGTCGGGGAGATCTTCCTGACCGACATCGGCAAGGAGGGCTCGACCATGCGGGGCATGATGAATGCCTTCGCCACAGCGATCTCGCTCGGTCTGCAGTACGGCGTGCCGCTGGAGGTCTTCGTCAACAAGTTCAGCTACATGCGCTTCGACCCGGAGGGCATCACCGGCAACCCGGAGATCCCGTTCGCCAAGTCGATGCCCGACTACATCATGCGCTGGCTGGCCTCGCAGTTCGTCGAGGACACCGACTTCCTCGAGGAGCAGGGCATCCTGACCCAGGAGGTGCGCAACCGCAAGGAAGCCGAGCACACCGGGATCAACCTGGACAACGGCTCGGGCAACGGCGGTGGGAACGGGAACGGGAACGGCCACGGGGCGCCGACAGCCGACGCGGGAGGCAGCGCGGTCCCGGCAGGCTCGGCCCTGACCGATGACGTCCCGGTGATCCCGGCGCGGGTCCAGGTCTCCAGCGGGGCGGCCGAGCTCGGCCCGGCCTGCGACCAGTGCGGAGGCATGATGCAGCGGACCGGCTCCTGCTACACCTGCTCGTCCTGCGGAAACAACACCGGCTGCGGCTGAGCTCCTGGATGCTCGCTCCTGACGGCACCCGTGACCATTCGCCGTGCGTAGCACTGTCGATCAGTCACCGGCACCGTCAGGAAGCGGCCCCAGAATCTCAGTTCCTGATCTGACGCCCTGTAGCCGGCGCCATGTTCGGGCCTGCGGGCCGTACCGCTGAGTACTGTCCCTCCGGCCCGAACGGCACCCGGCTTTGGCAGAGGGGGCGGATCTGGCGCTCGATCGGCGTGGCGTTCACGGTTTTGCTCGCTATTCGAGTACAACCGTGAACGGCGGCCTTTGCCCGTCACCGCCAGCGGGTCGGCCCCCTCCCCGCGGAGCCTTGCCCGTTGCCTTCAACGGGTAACCTGCTGGTCGTGGTCAAGAAGCAGATAGCCCTCGTACTGGCCGGTACCGCCGCTTCCGTGGCGGGTGGCCTGCGGCTGATCCAGGAACTGGTCGACCGCGGCGACCGGCACAGCTCCGGCGCCGGGATCCGGCCCGAAGGGCAGGACAGGGAAACGCCGCCCCCGGCGCCTTCCTCTTCCGTACCGGCCCCCGAATCAACCGCTCCGGGCACGCCTCCGGAAGGCGCGTCGACCGGCAGCACCACGTCCACGCCGGCAAGCCGCGCGACGGCAAAAGCGCCGGAGGGGGCATCGAAGGACGAGCTCTACAGGATCGCCACGACGCTGAAGATCAGCGGCCGCTCGAAGATGAGCAAGGCCGAGTTGCGCGAAGCCATCGATTCGGCTCGCTGAACCGCCTCAGCCGTGGCGCATGAGCCGGCGGACCGCGGCCATCAGCTCTTCGGTCCGTTCGTCCTGAAGCTCGGGCTCGGCACCGACCACACAGTGGGCGGCGTGGTCCTCGAGAAGGCTGAGGGCGACTTTGTCCAGGGCCGCCTGGATGGCGGTGATCTGGGTGACCACGTCGATGCAGTAGCGGTCGTCTTCGACCATCGACTCGACGCCGCGGACCTGCCCTTCGATCCGCCTGAGACGTTTCAGGAGCGGATCCTTGTTTGATGAGTAGCCGTGAGACGTGGGCGGAGCCTCACTGTCCGGTCCGGTATCGGCGGGGGCGTCGCTTGCCATGGGCGAAGCCTACGCGACCCGAGCGACGGTACGAATCAGCCGTCGTCCTGGCCGAAGGCCCAGCGGATCTCCTCGATGTTCAGGCCTGAACCGAGGCAGGCGAGCAGCTTCATCCTGGCCGCCTGAGGAGAAAGGAAGCCGGCCGGGATCACGTTGGTCTCGCGAAGGTCACGCTCGGAGGCCCGGTATCCGTAGGTGGCGTTGAGAATGACCCCGCGCTCGGGCCTCGAGTAGACGATCACCGGCATGCGCTCGGCCGCCTCCGCCCAGAGTTCAAGGATTTCGGGGGAAACGTGCCCCGCGCCGAGGGTGCCGATCACGACTCCGTCCGGGCCGGTATCGAGAGCCGCGCGGGCCAGCGTGCCGTCATCCCCCGCGCTGGTCGGCACCACCAGAACCCTCGCCTCGAGGTCGGGTGGATCGAGAGACGGATTGCGCGGGATCTGCGACCAGATGGTCGGGTGGCCCTCGGTGACCCGCCCCAGCGGTCCGGTCTGCGGGGAAGAGAAGGCGACGAGCGATGTCGTATCGGTCTTGCGGGCGCCGCGGGCGTGGTGGATCTCCCCGCCGAAGCAGACCAGCACTCCCATTCCCGAAGCGGCCTCGCTGGCCGCCACCGAGATCGCATCGAGCAGGTTGGCGGGTCCGTCGGCTCCCGGGCTGGAGGCCGGCCGGATGGCACCGGTGAAGACGATCGGCGCCTCGGCGTCGTGCAGTACGTCGCACAGCATCGCCGTCTCTTCGAGGGTGTCGGTTCCGTGGGTGACCACGACGCCGGTTCCGCGGCGGGCGGTATCCCTCGCCATCCGGCAGATGTCGAGCTGATCACTCAGGCTGAGGTGGGCGCTCGGAACGTTGATCACCGTCTTGGCCTTGAGGCCGTCGATATCGACGTTGCCGGGTACCGAATCGAGCAGGGCCTCGGCATCGAGGTCCGGGGAGGCACCGGCTTCGCCGGTCATGGAGATCGTTCCGCCGGCGACGAGCACCGATACGGAACGGGGGCGCGGCAGGGCGCGCGAGTCAGAAAGCATGCTGCGCACACTACCCGGACCTCGAATAGCCTTGCCCGGTGAGCATCGCCGACCGATACGACGGATTCCTCGTGGACCTTGACGGTGTGGTCTGGCTGGGCCACGAAATGCTCCCGGGCGCTGCCGAAGCGCTGGGCGCCCTTTCCGCTGCGGGCAAGCCGGTCGCCTTCGTGACCAACAGCCCACGCCTGTCACCGGCCGAACATGCCGAAGTCCTCAGAAAAGGCGGCGTCGACGTCGACGACGACCGGGTCGTGACCGCTGGAGCCACGATGATCGAGATGACCCTGGAGCGCTTCGGCCCCCAGCCGAAGGTGATCGCCACCGGCACCGCATCCTTCCTTGCGCAGATCGAGGGAGCCGGCATCGATCTGCTCGACCACGCCGACTGGCAGCAGGCCGAGGCGGTGCTGGTTTCGGGCCACTCGGGCTTCGACTATGAAGAGCTGAAGGCGACTTCGATGGCGGCCAGGGCCGGCGCCGCGCTGGTCGCGACCGGGCGTGACCCGACGATGCCGATGCCGGACGGCTACTGGCCCGGCACCGGCTCGATCCTGGCCGCGATCGAGACCGCTTCGGGCCGGGAAGGTGTTATCACCGGAAAGCCCGGACAGAGGATCTTCGACGCCGGCCTGAGGGCGATCGGCGCGAAGATGAGCACTTCCGGGGCGGTCTCCGTTTCCACCGGGTCGGCGATGCGGGTGGCGATGATCGGGGACCGGGCCGATACTGACGTCAGCGGGGCCCAGGCGGCGGGGGTCGACGGGATCCTGCTCGGTGACGGCGAGGCTCCGGCGGTCGAACCGGACCACCGGATAGACGGTCTGGCCGATCTGCTGAAGGACGGCGACTGACCCGGGCTGCCCGCAACGCTCAGGCAGGCAGTCTGACCGGAGGGCTCCCCCGGGCCCTCAGCTCCGGCAGGGCCGGAACGGCCGGGCAAACAGGTCGAACTCCTTGCCGATGGAGCTGAAGCGCAGCTTCCTGGCCTTTTCGCAGAACCTGCGCTTCGGGGTCTCGTACTCGACCGAGAAGACCGCCTTGCCGGCCCGGGTGAACGGCCTGAAACGAGCGCATTCGTTGTACTGGAAGCACTGCTCGACCACGGCGAAGTCGAAGTGGTCGACCAGCTGCCGCACCTGGGACGGATCGTTCTTGAGGCCGATCGACAGACCCTGCCGGTGTGCCTGCCTGGCCAGCCAGCGGTTGAACTCGAGCTGGTCGGCGGCGGTCAGGGGGAAACCGGTCCGGTTCTGGTACCCGGCGACGTTGTCGGCCTCGACCGCGTCGAAGCCCTTCTTCGCACACATTCTGAAGCGGGCCTTCAATGGCTTGGCGAACGCCCGGTACCTGCGGATGTCGAGCCAGCGCTCGTCCGGGTAGCCGTCGTACTTCTTGCCGAGGACAGATTTCGGGAACTGACCCTTGTCCGGACGGTAGTTCTCCCAGCTGCCGGCGCTGAAGTAGCAGATGACCTTGCGGCCCTTCTGCTGGAGCTTGCGAACCGTCCGGGCCGGGACATCGAAGCCGTCGACCTCGTATACCGGCGCCTTGACCGAGGTGTCGATCCTTCCCTGAAGCTGAAACTGCCAGGGGCGGGTCATCGGCTTCGGCTTCCAGATCCCGCCTGCCTCACCGGTGGCAGCCGCTCGGCCCGAGGGCCCGGCATCAGAGGAATCGGGGTCACTGGAGCAGGCGATCAGCAGCACCACCGAAGCGAGACTGAGCAGGACGATCGTCCGCAGCCACGGCGAGGATCGAAGGACCGTGCGCTTTCCGGCGGGCATCTGACCAGACTAACCCGTGGGGGTCGGCAATCGCCCGCAGCGACCGGTCCCGGGGTGGCCGGTCAGCCGAGATCCGAAAAGCCCGGAGGGGCCTTGGAGGTTCCGGCGGCGGCCAGGCGTTTCTTGTGGGTGCGGATCTCCGAGAGCATTCGCTCGAGCCGCGGTTCGGAGTCGCGGTCGATGTGGACCATGGCGTTGGCGACGGCCGGATGGACGGCCTCGATCGCGTCATGCATCGCGTGGGCGACCGCCCGGTAGGTCGGGTGGCCCTCCCTGCCCGATCGCAGCTCGATCAGCTGCATCGCCTCGCGTGCATTCAGATCGAGCACGTACCGGATCCGGTATCCGAGACAGAGCGCGTAGGGCGCCAGCTCCGGGTGACCGGCTTCGCGCAGCCGTTCGTACTCGGCCCTCGAAATCTCCAGGGCGCGCTCGTACTCGCCGGCAACCCCGGCCTCGTTCAGCTCACCGGGAACCCCGGCACCCAGGTCGGGTGAGAGCGTCTGCCACTGGCAGGTCAGCATGCGGTGGCGCTGGAGGTCTCGGAAGGCGCCGTAGTCGGAGACGATCTCGAACCGGTAACTGACCGACTCGAAGCCGCGACCGGGCCGGTGGCGGCGGTTCTTGCGCTCGCCGATGACTGCCGCCATCAGCTCCGCCCTCTCCTCCGAGCTCATCGCCTCCAGCCGGGTGCGGATCTCGGTCTCGGATACATCCGCCGATTCGAAGAGGCTGCCGGCAAGCAGATCTTCTTCGTTGCCGCGCACCTGGAGCAGCTCGACCGTCGGTCCGGCCGATTGACTCTCCCTGCGGTCGAGGCCGAGCCGGGACACCCACTGCTCGGTCGTGCTGCGCCGCTGCTCGAGGAAGGAGATCCACTCTCCACCACGATCCGGTCGGGCGACCCTGGAGACGAAGCTGGGCATCACCTGGTTCAGCTCGTTGAGGATCATGCCGCCGAACTGGCGGGCCTCCGGCAGGGGCGAACTCATCAGCCTGAAGAGCATCTGCTCGTAGGCCTGGCCCGAGGCGAAGATGCCGACGTGGCTCAGAGTGGCGGCAGGCAGCAGGCCGCGAAGAAGGTCGAGGGCCTTGGCCTTGATCGATCGCCGCCACGGCCCCTCCGGTTCGTCCTCTCCGCGCTGCCACTTACCGGCCGCCCAGGCCTCTGTCTCGACCAGGGTCTCGGAGTAGATCCTGAAGATCGAGTCCATCGCAGTAGCGAATTCCGGTCCGAGGGCCTCGTCGGAGTAGTAGCGGTAGCCGCCGCCGGGCATCTCCTGGTCGTAGGCGATGTAGCGGGTGGACTGTTCGAGGTAGGCGGCCAGCCGTCCGCGCTGCAGCTGCTTGGTCAGGATGTTGGAGACCCACTCGCAGGCGATGTGGGCACCACCCACCTGGGCGATCGAGTCGTCGCCGTAGCCGACGAAGATCCGCTCGTAGAGGTCAGCCGCCCGCTCACCCTCAGCCCCGTCGAAGGGCCGGCCGCCCTCCGGCATCTCCGAGGCAAACTCCTCCAGGTAGAGCCGGCGCAGCGTTCCGGGATAGCGGGAGTAGCGGGCGAACAGCGCTCCCTTGACCGTTTCCGGCAGGTTGGTCAGCGCAAAAACGGGCCGGTCGAGGTTGGTGAAGTGGGGCGCCAGCAGCTCTGCTTCGGCTGGCGTGAAGGACTCGACCGGGTGGCGCATCCGCCGAAACTAACAGGCCCGCCGGAAGTGAGTTATGTCGACCGGATCAGCTCGTCGCCGGGGCCGGAGGAGCGGCCATGAGCTCGACCGTGTGGCCGCCGGGTGAGGTGGCTTTCGCCCTCGGCTCACCCCACAGTTCGCGCCCCTCCCGAACCTCGAATCCCAGGCTTCGAAGCCGGCTCACACTGGCCTCGAAGTCGGAAATGACCACCGCCACGTGGCCCTCTGCGGGCACGGCCGGCTCCGTCCGGTGGATCAGGTGGACCTGGGTGCCTTCGCGCTCGAACCAGCTGTAGCCGTCGCCGAGCGCCTCGGGCACCGCCACCTCTCGGAAGCCGATCGCGGTCCAGAAGGCAGACTCGCCAGCGACCGCCACGGGGCTGACCTCGATGGCTACATGATGGAGCACAGCCCCATGGTGGCACCCGGCGCCGGACGGGGACAGCCGGTGGCAGCCGAATCCTTCCCGCCGCCGGCTGCACGCGAGCGCCAGGGACTCAGAGAACCAGCACCCATGCGGCGGCTCCGACCACGACGATCGCCGTCGTATAGATCACCGCCTCCGCGGTGGTGCGCAGGTCGAGGCCGTAGGCGTGGCCGACGATCATCGAGTTGAGTCCGGTCGGCATCGCGGCAAGCAGGAAGTAGGAACGCGGGATGCCGGTGAAGGGCATGGCCAGGACCAGCAGCAGCGCCGGCGAGACGACCAGGCGGGAGAAGATGACCGCCCCGACCGGCCGGTGGATCCTCGGCGGCAGCCTGATCGCCCCCATCCTCTCCTCTTCGGCCAGCACCGCCCCGACCGCGAAGAATCCGACAGGCAGGACCAGCATGACCATCACCCAGGAGATGTCGACCAGGAGGTCCGGCGCCATCCACCTCGGGGCCAGCATTCCGAGAAGGCCGGCGTAGAGGATCGGATTCTTGATGAAGAAAGACCGGAGGCGCTGGCGGAAGCCCTCCCCCGCCTTGGTGCCGAAGGCTGCGCCGACCCCGAAGGCGAAGAGCATCAGGGCGGTGCCGCTGACGATCACGTCGTAGACGACTGCGCGGCTGAGGTCATCGCCCCCCATCAGGGTGAGCACCATCGGGTAGCCGAGGTAGCCCGTATTGGAGACGATCGAGCAGCAGATCACCGCGCCGGCAACCGGCCGCGGCAGCTTCAGGAGCCGGACCGCCAGCAGCCAGGAAACTAGACCTACGGTCGCGACGGTGACCACGCCGAGCCCCAGACCGACACCCGCACCGACCGTGAAGTCGGCCCTGGCCAGGTTGACGAAGACGATCGGCGGCAGGACGAAGTAGAGCAGGATGATCAGCGAGCGCCGCGAACCGGTACCGGCCCGCTCGGGCCATCGCCGCTCGGCGCCGATCCCGGCCAGCGTCGCCGCGACGATGGCGAGCAGGATCCAGATCACGCGGCAGACCCTACCCCTGGGCCCTCGATCAGTGCTCCCATTGGCCGAAGACGGTCAGCAGTACGGAGTTGATAATCACCAGGCCTGACAGTGTTGCGGCCGCGGTGGGGACTCCCGCGGCCAGCAGTGCGAGCACGGCCGCCGTGAAGATCGTCAGCTCGAATCGGATCCTTGGCTGAAGAGGGAGGCGCCGCTCCGATTTCGGGGCGGCGAACCTGCCCCACGCAACCGCCACGGCCAGAGGTGTCGCGATCGCCAGCAGCAGTGACCACGGCATCCCCCCGGTGTTCGCTCCCCAGTAGGCGAAGGCAGCCAGGGCGGCGACCTCCAGCAGGAACTTCAGGGCGAGGTTGGCTGATGCGAGCAAGCTTGACCCAGTCTCGCAGCTGTCGGGCCTGCCGCAGGATCCGACCGACCCGCCCGGGCCTTCAGATCTCTTCCGGGAACATCTGGATCGCGCCTGACGGGCATTCGGCGACGCAGATGCCGCAGCCCTTGCAGAAGTCGAGGTCGATGCGGTAACGCTCGTCGGGGTCGTTGAGCTTCAGGACGGCGTTGTCGGGGCAGACCCCGAAGCAGTTGTCGCAGGAGAAGCAGTTTCCGCATGACATGCAGCGGCGGGCCTCGAACAGGGCGTTCGACTCGTCGAAACCCTCGACGACCTCCTCGAAGTTGCTGGTCCTCCGGACCGAGTCGAGCTTGCTGCGGTGGGTTCGCGGGGCATCGGCGTAGTACCAGGGGTTCAGCGTCTCGAAGGTTGCGATCTCCGGCACCGGCGGATGCTCGAAAGGCTCGCCGCGCAGGTAGCCGTCGATGTTGCGCGCGGCCTTCTTGCCGTGGCCGATCGCGATCGTGACCGAGCGTTCGGCCGGGATCATGTCGCCGCCGGCGAAGACGCCGGTGTGGCCGGTCATCAGGTCGGGGCCGACCGCGACGACCCCGTCTTCGACCTCGATGTCGTCTGCGTCTTCAACCAGGGAGAGGTCACATTCCTGGCCGAGGGCCAGCACCAGGGCGTCGGATTCCAGCTCGTCGAACTCCCCGGTCGGCTGGGGGAATCCGGAATCGTCGAGTTCCATCTTCTCGAGGACGAGTTTTCCTTCATCGGCCTGCTTGATCGTCGAGAGCCAGCGCATCATCACGCCTTCTTCTTCGGCCTCTTCGACCTCCACTTCATGGGCGGGCATCTGCTCGCGGGTGCGCCGGTAGACCACGACGGCCTCATCGGCGCCGAGCCGCTTCGCGGTCCGGGCCGCGTCCATCGCCGTATTGCCACCACCGTAGATCGCCACCCGCCGGCCGAGCAGGGGCTTCTCCCCGGTCTCCATGTCGTGAAGCATCGAGACGGCGTCGAGCATGTGGGCGGCCGATCCGGCCGGGATGTAAGCGCGCTTGCCGATCTGGGCACCGATCGCCAGGAAGGTAGCGTCGAAGCCGTCCTGTTCCCCGGCTGCGACCGCGTCGTCGACCTTGCTGTCCAGCTCAAGCTCCACGCCCAGGTCGAGGATGCGCCGGACCTCGGCGTCGAGGACGTCGCGCGGCAGCCGGTAACGGGGGATGCCGAAGCGCATCATGCCGCCGGCCATCGGGCCGGCCTCACGGATCGTCACCGAGTGGCCCATGCGGGCGAGGAAGTAGGCGGCCGACAGCCCGGAGGGACCGGCGCCGATCACCAGTACCCGCTTGCCGGATTTCTCCGCCGGAGCCTCGACCGACCAGCCCTGCTTTATGGCCTCGTCGCCGAGGAAGCGCTCGACCGAGTTGATGCCGACCGCCTCGTCGAGTTCGGCCCGGTTGCAGGCGGTTTCGCAGGGGTGGTAACAGACCCTCCCCATGATCGCCGGAAAGGGGTTGTCGAGCATGATCTGGCGCCAGGCGCGCTCGTAGCCCTCCCCGCCCTCTTCGGCGTCATAGAGCCACTGCTGGATGTTCTCTCCGGCCGGGCAGCCGTGGTTGCAGGGCGGCAGACGGTCGGTGTATACGGCGCGTTCGGTTCGCCAGCTTCCGGTCTTGTTGGCCAGGCTGGAGCCTACGTCGAGCGTGATCGCGAACGGCTTTTCCATCAGACGGCCTCCATCAGCGCGGGTTGCCGTGGGTCTCTTTGAGCAGCATGGTCGTATTGCTGTCGGCCTCGGGTGTCGGCGGGGTACCCGGCTCGGCGGCGGGCTCGCCTGCCTGGTCGCTCGCCTTACCGGGGAAGTCGGCTCCTTCGTCGGCGGCCAGCAGGTCGAAGCGGCGGATGTTGCGGTCGGCGCCGGCCTGGAGGCGGTCGATCACTTCCGTATTGACCTCCGGCTTGAAGAGGTGGGCGTAGCGACGCTGGAGCTTCAGGTACTCGGTCACCGGAACGTGGCGGCGGATCTTCGAGACCGCGGTAACTTCTCCGTGCTCGGCCTCGAAGACCGGGAAGATCCCGGTCTCCTTGACCAGCCGTGCGAGGCGGATCGTGTCCTTGGAGGCGGCACCCCAGCCGAGCGGACACGGCACGAAGACGTGGATGTAGCGTGCGCCTCGAAGCTCCATCGCACGCTCGACCTTTTCTTCGAGGTCGCGCGGCTCGGCCACGGTCGCCGTGGCCACATAGGGGATCTCGTGGGCCAGCGCGATCATCGGCACGTTCTTGCCCTGGCCGAAGACGTTGCCGGGCTCGGGTCCGACCGGCTTCGTATTGGCCGTGCGGGCCGCGGGCGGCGTCGCGCCTGACCGCTGGACGCCGGTATTCATGTAGCCCTCGTTGTCGTAACAGACGAAGAGCACGTCGTCGTTCCTCTCGAACATTCCCGAGAGGCAGGCAAAACCGATGTCGACCGTTCCACCGTCGCCGGCCTGGCCGACCACGCGGATGTCCTCGCGGCCCTTGGCTTTCATCGCCGCGGCGACCCCGGCCGCCACCGCCGGGGCGTTGCCGAAGAGCGAGTGGACCCAGGGAAGCTGCCAGGAGCTTTCCGGATAGGGGGTCGAGAAGACCTCGAGGCAACCGGTCGCGTTGCATGCGACCAGCTTGCCGTCGGTGGCACGCATCGCGGCGTCGAGCGTGTAGCGGGCACCCAGCGCCTCACCGCAGCCCTGGCAGGCGCGGTGGCCGGAAGTCAGGGTGTTGGAACGCTCGGTCTTCGCCTGGGTCGAACGCTGCTCGGGGTCGAGCAGCCGGTTTCCGACCACGTAGGTTCCGGTCTGGTAGCCCTTGATCTGCTGTTCGGCCATCGCTCCCTTTCCTCAGTGCGAGTCCGAAGCGACGGTCCCGATGTCGCGGATGATGTTTTCGGCGTGGGGCCCGGGCTCTGGCCGTTCTCGAGGCGGCCGAACTCACGCTCGACTACGTCCTTCTTGAGGTCGAGGAAGTGGAGACGGTCCGGCTCGATCCGGTCCTCGAAGATGTCATCGAAGAGGGCGCGAAGCGACTTGCGGGTGATCGGCCGTCCACCGAGCCCGGCAACGATGTCGAAGACGTTCGTCTCACGAAAGGAGAGGGCGAGGCGCACGTTCTGGCCGACGATGCCGCCGGCGCCCACCGCGAACGCCTTCTCGATCACGACCACCCGCGCCGCGCCTTCGAGGGCCTCACGCACTTCGTCGATCGGCCAGGGGCGGAAGCACTTGATCGCCAGTGCGCCGATCTTCACGCCTTGATCGCGAAGCTCGTCGATCACGTCCTCGATCGTCCCGAGCACAGAGCCGAGCGCGACCACGATCGTCTCCGCATCTTCGGTCCGGTAGCCGCGGACCAGCCCGCCGGACTCGCGGCCGAAGGTCTGCTCGAACTCGGCGGCGATCGGAGGGATCTCGTCGAGGGCCTGCAGCTGCTTGGCATGCATCAGGTACTTGACCTCGGTGAACGCTTCGGGGCCGACCATCGCGCCGATCGTCATCGGCTCGGCCGGGTCGAGCATCTGCCGCGGCTCGAAGGGCGGCAGGAAGGAGTCGACCTGCTCCTGGTCCGGGAGGTCGACCTGCTCGAAGGCGTGGGTGAGGATGAAGCCGTCCATGCAGACCATGACCGGCAGCGAGAGCTCTTCGGCCAGGCGATAGGCCTGGACGTGGAGGTCGCAGGCCTCCTGGTTGGTCTCGGCAAAGAGCTGGATCCAGCCGGAGTCGCGCTGGGACATCGAGTCTGAGTGGTCGTTCCAGATGTTGATCGGGGCGCCGATTGCCCGGTTGGCCAGGGTCATCACGATCGGCAGCCCCAGCCCGGAGGCGTTGTAAAGCGCCTCGGCCATGAAGAGCAGTCCCTGGCTGGCGGTGGCGGTGTAGGACCGCGCGCCGGCGGCCGAGGCTCCGATGCATGCCGACATCGCGGCGAACTCGGACTCGACCATCAGGTACTCGCAGGGGTCGATCTCCCCGGTGCGGACCATGTCGGAGAGCTTCTCGACGATGTGGGTCTGGGGGGAGATCGGGTAGGCGGCGATCACCTCGGGCCGGCACATGCCGACCGTGCGGGCAACTGCCTGGGAGCCTTCGAGCTGCTCAAGCATGGACGCTCCCTGCGCTGTCCGTATGCGCAGCGGTGGCACCGGCATCGCCGGCCAGACTGCCCCGCACGAACTCGAAGGCGGCGGACGCCGCCGCGGTGTTCATGTCACCGAGCTTGCCGGGGAAGCGGTCGCGCAGGGCCTGGGTGACGGCATCGAGCTCGATCACGTCGCAGAGTCCGGCGAAGCCACCGAGCAGCACGCTGTTGGGCAGAGGCCGGCCGAGGTGTTCGCGGGCGATCTTCGTGGCCGGCATGGTGCGCACCCGCTCGGGCCGGAAGCCGGCGATGAACTCGTCCATTCCGAGCTCGTCGAAGTCGCGCTCACTGTTCAGCAGGATGTAGCCGTCCGTGGAGAGGCCGCCGAAGAGGTCGACCTGGTGGAGCAGGGTCGGGTCCTGGATGAGGACCGCATCCGGATGGGAGACCGGCTCACGGCTGCGGATCTCCCTGTCGTCGATCCGGCAGAAAGAGACCACCGGAGCCCCGGTCCGCTCGGAGCCGAAGGTCGGGAATGCCTGGGCGTGTTTGCCTTCGTCGAAAGCGGCGACCGAAAGCAGCTCTGAAGCGGTGACCACTCCCTGCCCGCCCCTGCCGTGAATTCGTACCTGGAACAACCCTCACTCCTCGATGCCGATGCCGCGTTCAACCGTGACCCGCAAACTAGCAGCAGAACACCCGTCGCCCGGCCGGGCCCCGGTTGGGCCTTTCTCCGGGGCGGGGATCGCACCGGAGGGGATGTCGGTCAGGGGATGTAGGCCGAGAGGGCGC
>CAVQVQ010000006.1:0-54939 GCA_963717235.1 uncultured Solirubrobacterales bacterium
GCGGGCGGACCCCAGTACGCCGTGGTCACCGACGGCCGCGGCAGGCTGGACGGGATCCTCTCGGTCGAGATCATCTCCGACTTCCTCTCCTCCGACGAAGCCTCCGAGGCCTCGATCCCGGCGGTGGAACGTGTCGGCGGCTGAGCTCCTGCCGCTGGCCCGGATCTCGGATGACTTCTTCCGGGACCGTTCCGGAGGTGGCTGTATCGAGGAAAACCGCCTCTTCTGCCCCGGATGGGTGGTCGACAACGCCGACCGCTACGTCGATCCGACCCTCCAGCACATCGTGCTTGTGGTCAGCGCCGTGGCCGCAGGATTCCTGATCGCATTCACACTGGCCGTGCTCGCCCACCGCCATCGCTGGCTGTCCTCGCCCTTCCTGGCAGCCACCGGCGTGCTCTACACGATCCCGTCGATCTCCTTCTTCTTCCTGCTGCTGCCGATCACCGGCCGCGGCGCGGTGACCGCGATCATCGCCCTGACCGCCTTCACGCTCCAGATCATCTTCCGCAACATGACGACCGGTCTGAGGAACGTGCCGAGCGAGGTGACCGAAGCGGCCCGCGGCGTGGGCCTGACCAGGAAGCAACTGCTCTGGCAGGTCGAGATCCCGCTCGCCATGCCGGAGATCATCGCCGGACTGCGGATAGCCACGGTCAGCACGGTCGCCCTGGCCACTCTCGCCGTCTTTGCCAACGGAGGCGGGCTCGGGACCGAGATCGTGGTCGGCTCCAACATCACCTTCAAGACCGGCATCATCGTCGCCGGCTCGATCGCGGTTCTGATGGCGATCCTGTTCGATGCGCTGCTGCTGCTCACCGGCAGGCTGCTCACCCCGTGGACCAAGGCGGCACGATGATCCCGGCGAACTTCGCAGCCCTGGGACTGTTCGGCGAAGCCTTCGACTTCGTCTTCAACCAGCAGGAGGCAGCCACCGGCGGGGTCATGGTCGGCGGACCGGAACAGGTCATCGAGCTGGCCACCAAGCAACTCGAGGTCACCCTGCTGGCTCTCGGCGTCTCGCTGTTGCTGGCCCTGCCGGCGGGCCTGATCCTCGGCCACTACGGCAGGGGCGAATTCCTGGCAGTTTCGGTCGGCAACGCCGGACGGGCGATCCCCGAGCTGGCCCTGATCGCCCTGATGGCAGCTGCGATCGGGGTCGGGCTGTTCAACCTCGTGGTGGCACTGGCCATCCTCGGCATCCCGCCCATCCTGACCAATACCTTCGTCGGGATAAGGCAGGTCGACCGCTCCTCGGTCGAAGCCGCCCGGGGCATGGGCATGAGCGACCGTCAGATCATGACCCGGGTCGAGCTGCCCCTGGCGATCCCGACGATCATGGGCGGGGTGCGGACCTCGGCGATCAACATCATCGCGACGGCGACGATCGCGCCCCTGGCCGGAATCCTCACACTCGGCGACTTCATCATCTCCAGGAACGTCTACGGTGACGCCGGCGTGCTGGCCGGGGCGATCCTGGTCGCGCTGATGGCGATCACGCTGGAGATGGTTCTCGCCGGAATCCAGTGGGGGATGACCTCGAAAGGTCTGAAGCTCCAGAAATCATGAGCCCTTACTGCCGATCTGTACCCACCAACGAAGGAGAAGAATGTCAATCAGGAAATTGAAGTACCTGCTGCTGGTCGCCGTTTTCGCGCTATCGCTGGGGCTTGCCGCCTGCAGTAGCGACGACGATGGCGACGACACCACATCGGGGGACTCCTCCGGCGGTGAACTGATCCAGTCGAATCCGGACAACTCGGATGTCAGCCTGACCATCGGATCGAAGAACTTCACCGAGCAGATCGTGCTCGGAGAGATCTACGCCCAGGGTCTCGAAGCCGCCGGATACGACGTCAGCACCGACCTCAACCTCGGCTCGGAGACGATCGCGCTGCAGGCACTGAACAGCGATGAGATCTCGGGCTACCCGGAATACGTCAGCACCGCCCTGACCTCGTTCTACGGAAAGGACGCAGACGAGGTTCCGGCTGACTCGCAGGAAGCATTCGACGCGGTCAGCCAGGAGGTTGAAGCCGACGGACTGGTGGCACTGCCGCCGACCCCGTTCTCCAGCGCCAACGCGGTCGGCCTGCTGACATGCTACAGCCGCCGAACTCGAGGTAGAGACGATCTCCGACCTCGAAGGCAAGAGCCAGGACCTGGCGCTCTACGGTTCGCCCGAGTGCCGCCAGCGCATCGACTGCCTGATCGGGCTCGAGGAGAACTACGGCCTCGAGTTCAATTCGTTCACCCCGGTAGACATCGGTCTGCGCTACGAGGTGCTCGACAAGGGCCAGGCCGACCTCTCGATCGTCTTCACGACCGACGCCCAGCTCGGCGCATCGGACGAGTACACGATCCTCGAGGACGACCAGGGCGTGCTGCCGGCCGGCAACGTCGTCTTCATGACCAAGCAGGAGACGATCGACGAAGCCGGTCCCGACTACGCCGAGACGATCGAAAAGGTCCAGAGCGGCCTGACCGTGGAGGTCATGCAGGAACTCGACGCCCGGGTCGACATCGACAAGCAGCAGCCTGCCCAGGTTGCCTCCGACTACCTGCAGCAGGCCGGATACACCGAGTAGCAACGAAACCCGGGCAGGCTGCAGCAGCCCGGAAGAACGCGTGAATAGAAACGGCCGCCTGCTTCAGGCGGCCGTTTCTATTGGCGCGGCCCCACGCCCGGCGGGAACCTGCGCGGTTCACGCCATGCCGCCTCAGGTCAGGCCGTAAGAGACCTTCTCCGGCTCGATCCTGACCAGGATTCGCTCTTCACCGGGCCGCCTGAAGGGGTAAGGGTCCCGGTCGATGTAGCGCTTCGAGAGCTTGTCGATATGGGCGTCGGCACCCTCTCTGGTCAGTTCGACCACGCGTCCCTTGATGGTCAGCGGCTGGTACGGGTCTTCCGCGTCGACGATCGAGATCGACACCCTGGGGTCGCGGCTCAGATTCCTCTCCTTGACCCGGCCGGTGGCCGTGTTTATGAGGACCGTGTCGCCGTCGTGATCGACCCAGACCGGCGTCACCTGAGGCGAACCGTCCGCGTTGACGGTGGCGACATGCGCCAGGTGCCTGCCCTCCAGTAAGTCGAACTGCTTCCGCGGGAATGTCAGCCACTTGATTGCCTCCGGAGTCGGGTACGGATCGGATGAAGCTCTCTCGATCCGAGACTAACCGGCGATCAGCGACCGATGTGGAAGCCGATCAACTTCGGTATCCCGGCAATCGCCGAGACCAGCGCTCCCGGAGAACGACCCTCCTCCTCGGCCTGTTCCTTGCGGCCGATCGCCTCGCGGATCAGGGTCCCGCCGATCCAGCGGAAGGGCTCCGGTGGGACCCGGGTCAGGGCCGAAGGGGGTTCGACTATCGGCAGCGACGAGTACTCGTCCTGCCTGTCGAGCAGGCTGGAGGCGATGCAGCGACCGACCATCTGCGAGGGCCCGACGCCGTTGCCGGTGTAGCCGAAGGCGGCGAAGCCGCGCCCCGACTCCAGCCTGACCACATGCGGAAGGTGGCTGGCGGAGGCGTCGATCGGGCCTCCCCAGGCGTGTTCGATACGCCTGTCGGCCAGGCCGGGGAAGTACTCACGGAGCCCGAGTTCGACCTGGCCGATCACCTCGGGGTCGACCTCGGCCCGACCGAAGCGGCGGCCACCCGCGGCGATACGACCGCCACCCCAGCCGAAGGCGATGCGCCCGTCCGGTGTGGTCCGGAAGTAGCTCAGCAGCGACTTGAAATCGCTGATCGCCTGGCCTCCGGTCCAGCCGATCTCCTCGAGCAGGTCCGGCACCGGTTCGGTGATCACCATGTGGCTGGATGCGATCGTGACGTTGTGGCGAATCGGCGAACCCCGGCCGGCCAGCGAGGGCCCCGAAGCGAGCACGACCTGGCCCGCGTCGACCCGGCCCCTGTCGGTCAGCACCCGGACCCCAGCCCGGGCCGTCCTCGACCCGCCGCACGGGGCTCGATTCGAAGAGTTCGACGCCGCGTTCGAGCAGGGCGGCCCTGATCCCGAATCCGAGCCGGGCGGGCTGGACCGTCGCGGCCGCTTCGTAGAAGACACCGCCGCGAAACCGCGGCGACTCGCAGATCTGCCCGACCTCGGACGGATCGAGTACGCGAACCTCACCGTCGACCCCCGCCTCGAGGATCGCCTCGACGTTGCTCCGCCCGATTTCGTCCTGGGCGGGCGTGGTGGATACGTTCAGATAGCCGGCCGGGGTGTACCAGGCGTCGAGGCCCTGTTCCGAGCAGAACTCACCGATCTGGCGGACCGAGTCCTCCGAAGCGCGGGCGAGACGTAGCGCGTCGGGCAGGCCGTAGCGGCTCTTCATGGCTTCGAAGGTGACCCACATCGAATCGGCGAAGCCGCCGTTTCGCCCGCTCGGTCCGCATCCGATCCGGTGAGACTCGACCAGGGCGATCCTGAGGTCAGGCTCGGCCTTCGACAGATGCCATGCCGTCCACATCCCGGTGAAACCGCCGCCGACGATAGCGACGTCAGCTTCGACCCTGCCTTCAAGCGCGACGGACGGGTCCGGCAGGCCGGCCTCGTCGATCCAGAACCCGTGTGCTGAGTGGATCAAGGTTCGCGAAGGCTAGTGGATGGCGACGTCGGGAGGATGATGCGCAACGGGGTCGGATCTCGTCATTGGCTCCTCGACTCGCGTTCCAGTTGTGTCTGACGATATGTCTGACTGTTTGTCTGACGCTTCATTCTCACAATTCTTGTCGTCCCTGCCGGAGCTCCGGACCCGACCCGGCCACCCGCCACTGAGGGATCGGTTGCGGCAATAGGTACAGGAGGGTCGGCGGCGAAGGAAAACGGGCATGGAAGGAAGCAGGAGAAGAAAGAAGGTCTCGCACCCGGCCGGATTCGAACTTTCGGGCCAGTTCGAAGCCGAGGACGGCGTTGTCGGGCCGCGGGCCCGCCGCGCCCAGGACCTGATGAATGCGCCGTTGATGATTGCCGCGGTGCTGACCCTGCCGAGCGTGATCCTCAGCGAGACCAACAGCACAGGAGCCCTCTCGGACGTCGCGACGGTTCTCAACTGGGGCACCTGGCTGGTCTTCGCCTTCAATCTGGTGCTGATGCTTGCCCTGGTGCCGGACCGCATCAAGTACCTCACGGCACCACCCGATCGACCTGATCGTTGTCGTCCTGACCCCACCCGTCCTTCCGGCCGGCCTCCAGGCGCTGAGGGCCCTGAGGCTGCTCAGGCTGCTGCGCCTGCTCGAACTCGAGAAGCTGTCAAGGTCGCTCTTTTCCAGCCAGGGCCTCGCATACGCGGCCCTGATGACGCTGGTCGTCGCGATCTCCGGGGGCTCGCTCTTCCGTGCCTTCGAGGCAAAGAACCAGGACGTCAGCGAGTGGGAGAGCGTCTACTGGGCGATCACGACGATGGCGACGCTCGGTTCGGGCATCGAGACGACGACCGTGGGTTCGGAGATAACCGCGGTCGTGATCCTGCTCACCGGCGTCACTTTCATCTCGATGCTGACCGGTGCCATCGCCCGCAAGTTCCTCAGCGGCCCGGATCCGGTCGAGCAGGACGAGCCGGGCTGACTCAGAGACCGGACGGGTGCCGGGCGATGAAGCCGGCGTTGTCGCGAAGGTCGCTGTGCCATTTGGGGCCGGTGCCGCCGGTGTCAGAGGTATCCCACCGCAGGCCCGCGATCACCGCGTAGGCGTGACCGGAATTTCCGTAGACGGTGATCCAGTTGCCCTCCCCGGGCTCGCCCCAGGTCGTGAAGCCGGTCGAGTCGAGCGGACTGGTGAGCAGCCCTCCCCCGTTCAACGCGTAGCTGATTGCGCCGGAGCAGTCGTAGCCGGATGACTCGAAGGATCCGTGGCCGCCTCCCCAGAGATAAGGCATGCCGACGATCGCATTGGCGGCGGCGATCGCATCCTTGACCGCCTGCGGGGCCCCGGCGGGGGCTGCCGCCAGGCCGTCGGCACCGAGAACGGCGCTCTGGCCCGAGACCGGTGCCGGAGCAGCCGGTGCCGAGCTGCTCGCGGGGTCGAGACTGAGGTCGGGGAGATTGCCCTCGATCACACCGGCACGGTCCTGGAGGGCCGAGATGCGCTGCTCGCGCATGTCCCGCGTCGCGAGGAACTCCGCCCGGCGGATCTCGACCCGGTCCCTTGCCTCGACCGCGGCGCGCTGCTCCGAGGCGATCGCATCACGCGCCCGCTGCAGACGCTCTTCCTGGACTTCCATGCGGGCGACCGCCCGCTGGATCTGCCCGCGCAGCGCCCGGACCCTGCGGACAACGGCCTCGTCACGGTTCTGGATGCTCTCGGCGTACTCGGTACTGGAGACGACCTCGGCGAAGTCCGAGGAGCCCAGGACCATCTCCGTCACGTCCGGCGTGCCCGACATGTAGAGGGCCACGAGCTGACGTCTGAGCACGCCCAGGGCGCGCTCCATCCGGCGCCGTACCTCACGCAGGTGTGCCTTGCCCGCCTCGAGCTCGGCTTCCATGAGGTCCAGCTCACGCTGCCTCGAATCCAGCTCGGCGGTCAGCGATGCTGCGGTGGCACGCAGCCCGGCCAGCTCTCCGAGCAGATCGTCCACCCGGCGGTTGTCGGCCCTGACCTGGGCACGCAGCTGGTCGACCGAACCGGCGATGTCGGCCAGCCGTTCCTGGGCGCGGTCGTAGCGCTGCTGCGGGGTCAGTGCCCCGGCCGGGTCACCGGCCAGAAACGGCAGGCAGACGGTGATGGCCGCCATCGAGGCGGCCACCATCAAGCGCCGGCGGCGGGTGCCGCCTGTTTTCTCTGAAGTTGCTGCTCGCATCGGGTACGGCCGCGGTACGGCCTGCTGGCAAGCTAGCCGGACTCAGCCTCCCGGCAGCCGGTGCCCCGGCGACTGGGACATCCCGTGCAGCCGGAGGGATCCCGTCGACGGCGCAGACGGACCCCGGCCACTCAGCCGGTCGATTCAGCCTCGAATACTGCTTCGGCCGGCTTTCCCTCCGGCGAGTATTCGAGCCGCATCTGCTCGGCCCCCTTCGGGTCGGCCCGCCAGCTCCACCAGAGAATGCCACGCAGCCAGGCCTGGTCGGCAAAAGCGTCGAAGGCCGCCTGGTAGGCCAGCGCCTGGAGCTCCGGGTCCGGCGGGTCGCCCGCCCGGACTTCCCAGGGATGTGCGGTCGATCCGGCCTGGCTGGGGTAGCCGATCTCGGTCAGCAGTACCGGCAGGCCCTGCTGGTCGCTGAGCGCGGCGAGGCCGTCGACGTTCGGCTGCCAGGCGGCCGCCAGCGACTCGGCGGTGGGACGCTCGCCCTCCTGTGAGAGCGGGAAGTAGGCATCGACTCCGATCATGTCCAGACGATCCCAGAACTGAACCTGCCAGACCTCGTCCCAGTTGGCGGAGTAGGTGAGCTCGCCGCCGAAGCGGGCGCGGACCTCTTCGATCACCGAGTCCCAGGCTTCGGTGTCGGTCGAGAGCGACTTCAGCTCGGTGCCTACCGAGAACATCTCGGCTCCGGCCGAGGCGGCAAGGTCGGCGTAGCGGCCGATGAACTGCTCGTATGACCTGAACCAGGCGGATCGGTCCGCAGGCTCGATCTCCCCCCTGAAGGTCCCGTCGAGTACGTCGAGGTGCGGTTTGAGCATCACCTTCAGACCGGCCTCCCGGGCGGAGGCGATCGTCTGCGAGAGGCCGGCATCGTCCGGCGTCTTCTGATCGTCGGGGGCGATCCGGTTGGAGTCGGCCGCCTCCATGTACCAGGTCGGCACCAGCACCACCGTATTGCTGCCGAGCTGCTTCAGGCGGTCGAGATCGAGCTCCACCTCCTCGCCGGCGTAGCCACTGGTCGTATAGGCGGTCAGGTTGAAGCCGGTAAGGAAATCGTCCGGGCCGGTGGCAACCGGGGCCGAGCGTGACTGCGCCTCCTCGTCCGTGACTGCCTGCCCGGAACCGGCCGGAGCAGGATCGTCGTCAGCCGGATTCAGTGCGGCCACGCCCACTACTACGACCACCAGGGCGAGCGCGAGGGAGATGACGGTGAGCGTTGCTCGGGACACCGCGCAAGTCTAGTCAGCGCCACTCGCGGGCTCCCCGCCCGAAACGCAAACCGGCCGCGCAATTGCGCGGCCGGTTCGAAGACATGAATCAGGCGATCACTCAGGCGATGATCTTGGCCTTCATCTTCTCGTACTCCTCGTCGGTGATTCCACCGCTCTGCTTGAGCTGGTCGAGCTTGTGGAGCTCGTCCACCGGCGAGCTTCCGGCTGTCTCACGGACGTACTGGTCGAACTGCTTCTTCGACTCGGCCTGGTCCTTCAGCGCCCGCTCCCGCATGCCCGAACCGCGAGCGATCAGATAGACCAACGCTGTCAGGGGTGGCAAGAGGATGAAGAACAGGACCCAGATGGCCTTCGACCAACCACCGAGATCGTGATCGCGGAAGAGGTCCATGAGGATCGCGATGACGATCCAGATCCAGATGACGAAGAAGAAGATCGCCAGCGCGGTGAGCAGTGCGTCACCAAGTTCGTATGCGGCAAGAAGCAAAGGGAGTTCCTTTCAAATCACTTGTCGGCCTACCCGATTGTGGCAGGCCCTCTGACATCACCCTATCCGGCAATCCGGTAGCCGGACTTCCGATCAGGCGTCTGCCTTCTTGCGGGCCTCGAGGATCTTCCAGGCGGTCGGCATCAGCAGGGCACCGACAGCAGCCTTGACCAGGCCTCCGATGATGAAGACCGTGAATCCGTCGTGGATCACCGTGCTCCAGCTCGCGCTGGACATGAAACCGGCCTCGACAAGCTCCGGCGCGGCCATCTTGAGGCCGGCGAGCCCGAAGCCGAAGATGATCAGCTGGCCCACCACGAAGGAAAGAAAGGCGGTGACGAACTTGCGGTCGCTGCCGTGCTCGGCCAGCCAGCCGACTGCGCCGGCGGCGAAGATGAAGCCGATTATGTAGCCACCGGTCGCTCCGGCGATGCTTCCGATCTCGGTGACCTTTTCAGCACCGCTCGATGCATCGGCGAAGAACGGCAGGAAGAAACCGAGGACCATGTACAGGGTCAGGGCGGCCATGCCGCGCTTCCAGCCGAGGGCGGCGCCGACGAGGACGACCGCGAGGGTCTGCCCGGTCATCGGGACCGGAGTCATCGGAATGACGATCTGGGCCATCAGCGCCGTAAAAAGGGCGCCGCCCAGCACCATCAGCGCGGTGCGGACGCGGCTGCTGGCGAAGACATCGGCGATAACTGGAACTCGGGCAGACGAAGCCGCCTCAGTGAACGTGGACATCAGGACCCTTCTTTTTCGGGATACGGGAAGACATTGAAAGTCAACGAGACCGCTGAAGCCTACCCACCTGCGAAGCTTCAGCGATGCGTCACGTGCAGGCGACCAGATACGTGACCGCCCTGCGCGAGGGCGGCTCGCTCCCCGGGCTGGTGGAAGCCGACGACGACGGTCTCTACGCGGTCAAGTTCAGGGGAGCCGGCCAGGGCCCGGGAGCGCTCGTTTCCGAGGTGGTCGCAGGCCGGCTCGGCCGCGCCATCGGACTGAACGTGCCCGAGCTGGTGGTGATCGAGGTCGCCCCCGAACTCGGTCACGCCGAACCCGACCCCGAGATCCAGGAACTGATCGAGGCAAGCCACGGGATCAACGTCGGCATGGACTTTCTGCCCGGTGCCCTGCCTTTCGATTCGGCGGCGGGCGGCATCGATCCCGACCAGGCAGCGGAGATCGTCTGGTTCGACTGGCTCACGACGAACATCGACCGGACGCCTCGCAACCCGAACCTGCTGACCTGGCACGGCCGGGTCTGGCTGATCGACCACGGCGCCGCCTTCTTCCGCCAGCACGGACCCGTTCCACTCTCGCTGACCGCCGACCGCCCTACGCCGATGCTGGCTGAGCACGTGCTGCTGCCCCACGCCGGATCGGTTCACGAGGCCGCCGAACGCCTCACCGGAGCTGCGCGCCAGGCGGTCGACGATTCGGTGGCTTCGGTTCCGTCAGAATGGCTGGGCACGGATCCGGAGGAGACCCGGGAACAGTTCAGGCTGTTCCTCCAGTCTCGGCTGGATGATCGTGACCAGATCGAAAGGGACCTCGACCCGGATGCCTGATTCCAAGAAACTTGCGTTCTCCTACGCCCTGCTCCGGGCCGTGCCGTCGATCGAACGCGGCGAATGCCTGAACATCGGGGTCGTGCTCTTCTGTCGCCAGGCCGGCTTCCTGGCGATGAAGACCGGGGTCGACCCGGACCGTCTCGAGGCATTCGCCCCCGGGCTGGACCCCGGACCTATGGCCGGTCGACTGGACCAGATCGCCTCCGTGGTCGACGGCGACCCCGAGGCCGGGCCGCTTGCCGGACTGCCCCAGAGCGAGCGGTTCGGCTGGCTGGTTGCGCCGTCCTCGACCGCGATCCAGCCATCGGAGGTCCATGCCGGCCTCACCGCCGATCCGGGCGCAGAGCTGAAACGGCTGTTCGAGACCCTGGTCCGTCAGCCGGCGGTGTCGACGAAAAGCGACTGACCGGCGGTTCCGAAGCGACCCTCGCGGTCGTGGAGGGCCGAACGCGTGACCCCGGACCCGTTGGTCGAAACCTCGGTCAGCGAACTCAGACCGATCCACTCCCCCACCGGTTCGCGCAGCAGCCAGACGTTCAGGTCGCAGTTCACGAAGACGTACTCGTCGAAAGGCACCGGATGGGCGAGGCCGTTGCCGAAGTCGGCGGCGGCCATCGCCCTCTGGGCCGGGGTCGGCAGCTCGCCGGGGACGACCGGGCTGTCGAGACGGAACCAGGCGGCACCGTCCGCGCGCACCTGCTCGGGACCGCCTTCGACCGTCCGGATCGTGTTCGAGGTCTTGTGGAAGGCGATTTCGCCGTCGTTGCCCCAGCGCCCTTCTTCAGTTTCGCCGAAAGTCTTCCGGGGGAGCCATCGCAGTGATCCGCTCGCGGTCGACCTGTCCGACTCCCGTCGGCAGGTCGATCCGGCCCGTCCTGAGCAGGACGCCCCTGGCCTCGATCAGCGTCCGGCCTTCCGAGACGAGCCGCGCGGCGACCACCCTCTGGCGTTTTCCGGGCTTGATTACTTCGCTCTCCAGCTCGACCGGGCCGAGCATGACCGGCCCCAGGAAAACGCTCTGGAACGAGGCGAGCCTCATTCCGCTGCCGGATGCTTCCGCTTCGATCGCTCTGGTCAGCAGCGCCGCCGGGGCACCTCCGTGAGCGGCGTCGGAGCGCCATGGACCACGGGCGGGCGCGCCCAGCTCGAAAGTACCTCGACCCGTCTCCCGGGCCTGTCTGGACAGGGGAACCGCGATCGGCTGGGCGGTGGCCACTGGAGTCTCTGTCAGTCGGAGTTCATGTCGATCGCCAGCAAGGTCGCGGCGGCGACGGCGGCCGACCCGGCCAGCAGAGACGTCGTGATCACGCCCTTGCGGTCGATTCCGTTGACCGAGATCAGAGTCGCTGCGACGTCGCCGATGTCAGCGAGCAGCGACACGGCGAGCCAGGGTCCCGCCTGGTCACGCAGCGCTGCCTCCGTTGCACCCAGGCCGAGGGCGATGTCGCGGAAGCCCATTGCCCGGAAGACCGTCTTGTTGGAGGCGCGGAAAGCGTCTTCGCCTACCCAGGTCTCCCCGATCTTCTCCGGGACGGTCGCCGCTACGGCTCCGAACAGGACACGACTCAGGCCGAAACCGGTGTTGACTGCGATGCGCAAGTTCATCGCTGAACCGTAGCGAGTCGACCCTCCCTTGCGATTCGGAGGCTCGGCAAAATAGAGTTGTCGGATGTCCAACTCACAGCCGATCACCCTTCACGTCCTGCCGCCGTCCCACCCCTGCATGACGGCCGAAGCCGCGCTGAAGCACAAGGACCTCACCTACGAACTCGTGAACCTCGCGATGGGCAAGCACGGAGAAGAGGTCGAGCGGATCTACGGAGAAGGCCGGCGGACCGTGCCGGGCATGACGCTCGGGGGCGAGACGGTCCATGGATCGACCGCGATTCTCTGGAAGCTCGAACAGGAGTTCCCGGAGCATCCGCTCTATCCCGGAGGCGATCAGAGACGCCGTGAGAGAGGCCGAGCTCTGGGCAGACGGAGACTTCCAGGACTTCGGCCGGCGGCTGCCCTGGTCGGCGCTCCACTTCCGGCCCGAGGCGATGGGAAGCTTCGGTGGCGCCGGGGCGCTGGATCCGGCCGGCACCGACTACGCGATCAGGTTCGTCCGGGCCACCTGGAAGTACCACGGGATCTCGGCCGTGCAGATGGCCGAGGACCTCGAAAGCGCTACCGGGCATGATCGACCGGATCGAGGGCTATGCCGACGCGGCCTGATCGACGGTGAGACGCCGACCGCGGCCGACTTCCAGATCGGCGCGACCGCGAGGGTCCTGCTGACCGTGGCCGACCTGCACCCGGTGTTCGAAGGCAGCGCGGCCGAACGGGTGGCCCGGAGGTTCTTCCCTGACTACGCCGGCCTGGTGCCCGCCGGGGCCTATCCCGAGGGCTGGGTCACGCCGCGTTCGTCCTGATCGACGGCCCCGGCCGACGGCGAGAAGCCGGGTTTGGCGAGCAGCATCTGGACGTCACCGTTTCGCCCCGACCGGAAACCGCCTTCGGCGAAGCCGAAGTAGAGCAGCCACATGCGGCGGAAACGAAGGTCGTAGCCGAGTTCTTCCAGCTGGTCGGTGACCGTCAGGAAACGCTCGCGCCAGTCGTCGAGAGTGCGGGCGTAGTCATCGCCGATGTCGTCCATCCAGGCGGTCCTCATGTCGGTCTCCGAATCGAGGCAGCGGGTTATCTCGGCAACCGAAGGCAGGCATCCTCCGGGGAAGATGAAGTGACTGATGAAGCTCCTCGAAGCCTTCTCGAGCTCGTAGGCGTCGTCGTCGATGACGATCGCCTGAAGCAGCATCGCCCCGCCGGGCTTGAGCAGCGACGAGCACTTGCGGAAGTAGGTCGGGAAGTCCTTCCAGCCGACGGCCTCGATCATTTCGACCGAGACCAGCCGGTCGTAGGTTCCGGTCAGGTCGCGGTAGTCGGTCTCGACGACCTCGATGCGGTCGGCGAGTCCGGCCGCGGCCACCCTCTGCCGGGCCAGTACCGCCTGCTCCTTCGAGATCGTCGTCGTGGTGATCCGGCAGCCGGTCCTGCCGGCGATGTGCACGGCGAGCCCTCCCCAGCCGGTGCCGATCTCGAGCAGGTGGTCCTCCGGGCCGACCTCGAGCCGCTCGGTGATCCGGTCCATCTTGTTGAGCTGGGCCTGCTCGAGGTCGTCCGAGGGTTCGAGGTAGATCCCCGAGGAGTAGTTCATCGACGGATCGAGGAATAGCGAGAAGAGGTCGTTGCCGAGGTCGTAGTGGGCCGCGATCTGCCGCCTGCCCCTCGATTTCGTGGTTCTGGGCATGGTCAGGCCGAGCCGTTGGACCGGACCGATCAGACCGTGGAAAGGGCGGCGGATGCGGTCGAGGCGATCGAGGTTCCGGCCGGCGAGGGTCGCCAGTCCGACCAGGTCGTCGCAGTCCCACTCTCCCGCGATGTAGCTCTCGGCCATCCCGGTACTGCCCCTCAGCATGCGTGTCCACAGCTTCGGCGAATGAACCGTCACGTCGACTGTCGGTCCGGGGTTGCCGCTTCCGACGGTATGGGTCCGTCCGGCCTCACGGATCCGGATCGAACCCCAGGTGATGCCTTCGAGGAAGCGCAGGACGCCCCGGCGGACCGGATTCATGCGGGACATACCGACGGCCTGACCGGATCGGCCCGACTTCGCTGCGGCTGTTCGGATCCGTCGGCGGTCGGTCTGGCGTGGAAACGGGCACCACTCAGCCAGGTGATCGCGGCCTGGGTGTAGATGCCGGCCAGCACCCGGTAGCTCATCGGCGGGTAGCTGAACAGAACCCGGCCCAGCGAGCCTCGGTCGATCTCTGTTCTCGACAGTCTCAGCGTCGCATCGAAGGCCTTCTCCCCCTCCTTCTCGCTGTCGATCTGAACCGGCACGGTCTCCCCGGGGAGGCCGAAGGTGAGCTCGTAGGTGTGGTCCATGTCCATCAGCGGAGATACGTGCATCGCTTTGTCGAGCCGCGAGGATACAAGCGAGCCCCCGCTGCGCACCCCGTCGATCACGTAGCTGTGGCGATCTCCCCAGGGCGTGTTCGTGACTTCGGCCAGGACGGCTTCGAGTCGCTCTCCGGAGGGATCGAAGCAGTAGTAGAAGCTGACCGGATTCTCCAGCAGGCCGAACTGCCGCAGATTGGTGAGCATCCGGATCGGGCCACCGGGACGGGACCCTGTACGGGCTTCGACCCGGTCACGCACGCAGGCGTCCAGCGGCCGGTCCGACGGACCGAGGAAGTCGGCCCGGCGGAAGCTCACCGGGGAGCGCGGGCGGGTGGACCAGAGAGGGTGCAGCGACATCACCTCGTTGATCTCTGCCAGATCGAGGTAGACCATGAAAACCCGGTAGTTGAACTCGCGCTCGACCGTTGCGAAGCGTCGGTGCCGGACCGAGCCTTCGTAGATCGCGCTGTTCAGGCCCATTCGCTGGGAACCTCGCTGCCGCGCCCCGTACCGCCTTCTTCCAGCTTCGCTTCGATCGCACGGGCTGCGCGTATGCCGCTGAAGGCACCGTCCTCGTGAAAGCCGTTGCGCCAGTAGGCGCCGCAGAAGTGGGTCCGCCGGACACCGCTTATCTCGCTCCAGCGTTCCTGGGCGGCCACCGTTTCCGGCGTGAAGACGGGATGCTCGTAGTCGAACCGCGCCAGGATCGAGGCGGGGTCGATCAGGTGCTCGAGGTTGAGGCTGACGAAGAAACGCCGCCGGCAGCCGAGGGTCTGGAGGCGGTTCATGTCGTAGGTCAGGGTGGCCCGGTTGGAGCCCTCGCCGGTCTGGCGGTAGTTCCAGCAGGCCCACGCGGCCCGGCGCCGGGGCATCACGGACTCGTCCGTGTGCAGAATCGTGTGGTTGGGCTGGTAGGCGATCGAACCGAGCAGCTCCCGCTCGGCCCGGCTGGGATCGCCGAGCATTCGTAGGGCCTGGTCGGAATGGGTGGCGACGACGACTTCGTCAAAGCGCTCGGGCGGACCGCCCCTGGGGACTACGGCGACATGGTCCTCGAACCTGATGATGCGCTCGACCGGCGTGTCGGTTCTGAGGTTCTCCCGGATCGGGGCCGTCATGGCTTCCACGTACTGCCACGATCCTCCTTCGACGGTCCGCCAGCTGGGCCGGTCCCGGAGCGAGAGCAGGCCGTGGTTGTCGAGGAAGCGGGCGAGGAAGCCGACCGGAAAACTCGACATCTGGCCCGGGTCGGCTGACCAGACGGAAGCCACCAGCGGCACCACGACCCGCTCCTTCAGCGAGGGTGCGAATCGGTGCTCTGCCAGGAATTCGTCCAGCGACGGTCCCATCTCCCCGTCCGCCACCAACTGCCGCAGCAGGCGCTGGAACCTGGTGAACTCGGCGAGCATGCGTACGAAAGAAGGGCGAAGCAGGTTGCTGCGTTGAGCGAACAGGCTGCCCAGATCACGCCCGGCGTACTCGAAGCTTCCGTCGGTATAGGAGAAGCTCATCGACGAGGGGCGCGATACGACCTCCAGCTCCTCGAGGATCCGGGTGAACTCGGGGTAGTTTCGGTCGTTGAAGACGATGAATCCCGTATCGACCGACTCGAAGCCGCTCTCCGATTCCACGACGACGGTATTCGCGTGACCGCCGGTCCGGCGGTCGGCTTCGAACATGGTCAGGTCGGCCTTGTCCTTCAGGCGATGGGCGGCCGCCAGGCCGGAAATCCCTGATCCGATAACCGCGACTCTCATTGTCAGTGACTACGCAGTGATTCCGCGTTACGGTTGCACGCCACTGTGTGACATGCATCTCACTGCGCGAGCCACCCATTGAGGTAGGCAGCGAGTGAAGCTCCCTGGCGGTAAGCGGCGGTGGCGACCGCCGGATCGCGCTCGTGGTCCATCCGGTCGGGCCCGATTGCCTTCGCCGCGGCGCGATCGGGACTGACCGCCATGACCCGCCCACCCCGGGCCCTGACCGAGGCTGCCTCGAGGGTTACCCGGGTCCTGGAGATGCCGGTCACGACCCGCTTCCTGCGGCTCTCTGGCCGGCTGCGGTAGCCCGACGGGTACAGGCAGAACACCTTCGACCCGGGCGGCGGCACGACCGCATCAAGATTGACCGGGCTCCAGACCCCGCCGTCAACGATCGGTCCTCGCTCGCTCGATACCGGGCTGAAGACCCCGGGGATCGCGCATGAAGCGCGCACGGCCTCGCTGACCGAGAGTCCGAGATGCTCCTGACCGCTGAGCACCACCCTGCCGCCGTGGTCCAGGCTCAGACCGACCAGGCTGAGGCGGGGATCCCACTCTGGCATCAGCCGATGGATCGTCCGGCCCAGCCGGGAAAGCTCCTCGGCGCCCTCCGGGACGGCCTTGAGCACGGCCCGCCGGAGCAACCGGCCGGCCGGGGCGCTGGCGCCCAGCAGCCTGGCTGCCGGGGCCGCGAGGCTTCCGGAACCGATCCTCGGGTCGGCGCCCGCAAGTTCATCTGGAGCGGACTCCCCGGGATTCCCGGTCCCGCCGGAAACCTCGAACCGGCGCTGCAGGTAATCGCGCAGGTCTTCTCCGGCGGCCAGCCTGGTGGCCACGATGGAGCCGGCCGAAGTCCCCACGAAGTGGTCGGCACGCCGGAGGTCCGGTCCACCGGCGTCGAGCAGGCCGGCGATCAGTCCGCTCATCCAGGTGTCGCCGAGGACCCCGCCGCTGCCGAGGACGACCTGGTCGGGCGTCAAGAGGGGGTCAGGCCCCTGAGTACGGAGCGACCGGAGTGATCCGGGCTGCCGTTCTCGGGCTCGATCGATACGTCGAAGTAGCGGTAGTTCTCGGGGTTCACGGGCAGAGGTACCTCGACCTGCGAGTTTCCGTCGGGCTGGACCCGGAAGGAACCGAGCGAGACGAGCTCGCCCTCTTCGCCGAGCAGCCAGAGTTCATAGAACTCGCGGTCTCCGGTCTGTTCCAGGCCGGAAACGTCGAGAGTCACAGCGTCGCCGGCGTTGCCGGTCAGCAGGACCTCTCCGGAGGCTCCCTCGGGGACCTCATTGCCGATCGTGTCAAGGGCGAGAGCCTGGACCGGCTGGCCGGTCGAGGAGTCGTCGCCACCCAGCTGGGTGCCGAGACCGATGCCGACCGCAAGGATCAGCAGGGCCGAGAACGCAGCCGCAGCGAGACTCGGAAAACCGAATCCGAAGCGCTCGGCGAAGCTGCGACGGGGGCGCCGGGGGGAGGCGCTGTGGAGTGAAGGCTCGGAGGCCGTGGAGGGGATCGTCCCGGTTGATTCATCTTCAGCCACATCAGCCTTGACCGCAGCAGCCGTATCCCGCTCGCCGGCGTCGGCGTCGGCGGCGACGATGGCGGCGATGTCGAGAGGGGGCGGCTCGATCGGCTCCCAGGCATCGGCGGGATGCTCCTCAAGCCTGCTGACGACCGGGCGCAGGCGGTCGAGCTCGGCCCTCAGGCCGGCGTCGAGCAGCAGGTCGGCCTCGAAACGTTCGGCCTCGTCGGCGGAGAGCTCGCCGAGCAGGTATTCAACGACGCTTTCACGCATTTCGAAGTTCATGCTTCCACCTCCATCTGTGCCCGGAGACGTTCGAGACCACTGACCATCCTCGACTTCACGGTCCCCAGCGGGATGCCGGTCTTTTTCGATATTTCCGACTGGCTCAGCTCACCGTGGAAACGGTACTCCAGCAGCTTGGGCCTCCTCCGCCGGCAGCTGGTCGATCAGCTGGCTGAAGTGCCAGTCGTCGACCGCCCGGTCGATCTCCGAGTGCCCGCCGGAGCCGGAGTCGGAGAGTTCGGCCGCCGACGAAGGGTCATGAGGCTCCGGAACCCGGCGTCGGCTGTGGTCGAGAGCACGGCTGCGGGCGATGGTCATGATCCAGGTGAGCATGCTGCCCCGTCCGGGATCGAAGTTCGATGCCTTCTGCCAGACCTCCAGGAAGACCTGCTGCTGCACGTCTTCGGCGGCGCTGCGGTCTCCGGTGAACCTGACGAGAAAGGAAAAAACGGGGCGCGAATAGAGCTCGTAGACATCAGCGAGCGCGACCTGGTCGCGCTCGATGAGCCTGGTGGCGAGGACCTGCTCGTCTGGTTCTGCTCTTCTCGTAAGCAATGTCCCCAAATAGTCAATCACGCCCGTGAAAGAAAGGTAAACGGGGGATGACCGAGTCACGGAATTCATCTGAATCGCTGAATTCATCTCGGTCATCCCCCGGTCCCTCAGCTGCTGGGCAGCAGGACGGCGTCGATCACGTGGACCGTGCCGTTCGACGTCTCGATGTCAGGCTGGACGACTTCGGCGTCACCGACCATGACCTTGTCACCGTCGATTGTGACCTCGACTTCGCCACCCTGGAGCGTCTCTACCATCTGGCCGTCGGAGAGATCCGAGGACTTGACGTCACCGTCCACCACGTGGTAGGTGAGGATGTTGGCGAGTTCGTCTCGGTTGGCCGGCTTCAGGAGCCTCTCGAGCTCTGCCGGGGGCAGCGCTGCGAAGGCGTCGTTGGTCGGCGCGAAGACCGTGAACGGGCCGTCACCCTGGAGCGTCTCGACCAGCTCGGCCGCCAGGAGGGCGTCGACCAGAGTGGTCAGGTCAGGAGTCGCCTGAGCGGTCTCGACGATGTCCATGCTGGCACCCGCTTCGGCCGGTGCTTCTTCGACCTGCTCGGTGGTGGTGCTGTCACTGCTGTCGTCGTCGCTACAAGCTGCGACGCCGAAAGCCAGGGCCGGGATACAGAGTCCCAGCAGAAGCGCTTTCTTCATGTTCATGATTCTTTGTCTCCTTCGTTCGTGTTGTTGGCGTTTGTTGCTGTGTTGGAAAAAGTTCGGGTGATTCAGTTGCGGCCGAACGGCGGGCGGCCCCCAAGGGAAAGGGGCCGCCCGCTCCGGCTCGTCCTAGCTAGTTGGCGACCGCGTTGACAGTCGCGTTTCCGAGGGGAGCACCGGTCACGTCCGGCAGGCCGAACGTGGCGCTGAGAGCAGCTGCCGCGTCTGCCGAGATGTTGGCCGTGACGTTGCCCAGTGTGATGTCGAGCGGATCGACATTGACCGTGAGGCCGGCCAGGTCGAGGTCGAGGATCGAAACCCTGTCCCCGCCGTTCACGACCGCGGTCAGATCGGGGTCACCGTCGACGTTGATCGTGAAGTCGGTCAGCTCGAGCACGGTCATGCCCTGGGTCAGGGAGATGCCGCCGCTGTGCCGGATCTCACCCGCGAACGTGTTGACGTCGTTGCGTCCACCGGTGATCGGGAACGAGAAGTCGCCGCCCGAAGTCACCGTTGCCGGCGCGATCGGGGCAGGAACCACACCGGCGCCGACCAGCAGGCCGACTGTTCCGGCATCAGGGGTCAGGTCGGTGTTGCCACCAGCAAGACCTACTGAAACGGGCTGGGTCTTGACTACGGCATGACCGAGTCGCAGTCCCTTCTTGAACAGCTTGACCTTGAAGGTGCTGTTGAGGGCCTTGGCCGCAGCGCCGGTGAGAGAGAGACCGACCCGCTTGACGGTGATTCCGAACCCGTTGCGGTTGATCTGGACCCTGCTCAGGTCGGTCGCCAGAAGCCTGACCTTGCTCTTGCCGACCTTGGCGACGACCACGCCGTTCGCGATCTTGATGACGAAGTTACGAGCTACGAGCTTGCGCTTTCCGGACTTGAACCTGAGACCGCCCGAGTGGCGAATCACGCCGGTGCTCGGATCCGACGGGTTCAGCTTGCCACCGGTAACCGGAAAGGCGATTGAACCCTTCTTCACCTTGGCCGGCTTGACCGGGGAGACCTTGATCTTGTTCTTCTTGAGGACCTTCGCCGGGCGCTTGTCGATCGTGAGCGAGGTGGTGCCGCCGGCGATCGGGTTGGCCGAAGCCGGGCCGGCGAAGACGAGTGCTACTGCGAGTGCCACGAGAGACGCGAAACCGGCCCCTGCCAGGCGCGCAATGCCTCGTTCTTCCTTGAGTACTGCTGTTGAAAACATCGAAACTACCTCCGTAATTGGTTTGACATCTACCGGCTATACGGAGGCGCGACCGGAATCGGTTGACGATCACGGAAAACTTTTTCAGGAATTGATCAGGATGCTTGACGGCCGCGGGAGAACAGGCGCCCGCCGACGAAGAAGAACGTGATCAGAAAGCCGATGAACGAAAGCCCGGCGTTGAGGCCGAAGGCCGCATGGAGTCCGTCGATCAGATCGCTCCGGGTGGCGAAGACCGTCGTCGTCAGAGCGAGGCCGACCGAGCCGCCGGCCACCTGGAACATGTAGATGATGCCCCCGGCGAGGCTGGTCCGGGAGTCGTCGACGGAAGTTACGGCGGCTGTCGTGGCCGAGGAGTAGAAGAGGCCGATGCCGATGCCGAGAACGACCATGCCCGGGACGATCTCACCGAACCCGCCACCGGCGCTGATGCCGGGGACGATCAGCATCGGACCGGCGGCGATGCAGGCGGCCCCGACCGAAACGATCGGCTTGGCGCCGAGCCGGTTGTAGAGGGGTCCGGACACGAAAGAGGTGGCGGCGAATACCGCCATGAACGGCAGCAGGCCCATCCCCGACTCGAATGCGCTGTAGCCGAACTCCTTCTGCATGTACTGAGGCAGATAGAAGAGGGCGCTGAAGAAGGTCGCCGACATGAACAGGATGGCCAGGCAGGAGGCGACGAAACTCGGGTTGCGAATCACGTCGGGAGGGATCAGCGCGTGGTCGGCGGCGCGGCGCTCGATCGCCCCGAAGGCGAGCAGGAGGATGAATCCGGCTGCCATCGAGGCGAGCACCCTCGGATCCTCCCAGCCGATGTCGACCACCTGGTCGAGCGCGACCATGATCAGCACCAGGCCCAGGGTCACGGACGCGATTCCCCCGTAGTCCATCCTGCGGTCGGCGGTCTGCGGTTTCGGCTGATGGATGTAGAGGTAGACGACGGTGATCGCAATCAGGGTGATCGGGATGTTGAGGAAGAGGATCCAGCGCCAGCTCAGGAACTCGGTCAGGGCCCCGCCCAGCATCGGGCCGAGGGCGTTGCCGATGCCTGCGACGCCGAGTATGAGCCCGCCGGCCAGCCCGGCCTTCTCCGCCGGAAGCGCCCCGTAGGTCATGCCGAGGATCGAGGGCCACATCAGGGCCCCGCCGACGCCCATCAGGGCGCGACAGGCGATCAGCCAGGCCTCGGACTGGGCGGCACCGCCCAGCAGCGACATCGAAGCGAAGATCCCGGCCCCGAGAAAGAAGGCCTCCCTCCTGCCGAACAGGTCCGCCAGGCGGCCACCGGTGACGATCAGCACGCCGAAGCTGAGCGAGTAGGCGTTGACCACCCACTGGGTGGTCGTGACGCCGGTGTCGAAGTCCTCTTCGATCGACGGGATGGCGACGTTCATCGCGGTGATGTCGTTGGCGATGACCAGAACACCCAGGGCCATGGCGAACAGCGAAAGCTTGACCGACCGGTCCACTCACCAAGCCTATTGGCCGCCCGCCCAGGCAGTCGGGAACGACCCGGCTTCTCGCGTTGCGGGCAGTTGAAGCCGTAGAGTGGGTTCATGGCAGACGAAGCAGCATCTGGCGAACCGATCACGGCCGAAGGCATGGAGGCACTGCGGGAGGAGATCGAGGAGCTGGAGGGCCCGGCCCGCGAGAGCATCTCGGAGCGGCTCAAGGTCGCGAGGGCGATGGGCGACCTCAAAGAGAACGCCGAGTACCACATCGCGAAAGAGGATCAGGCCCACCTCGAGACCAGGATCAAACGGGCCAGGGAGCGGCTGCGCGACGCAGTAGTGGTCGAAGCCGGCAGTGGCTCTGCGGACAGCTTCAGCTTCGGGCGCACCGCAGTCGTGGTCGACTCCCGGGGGAAGGAGCACACCTGGACCCTGGTCGGATCGACCGAAGCGAGCCTGGCCGAAGGCCGGCTCTCGGCCGAGTCGCCGGTCGGTCAGGCCCTCCGCAACCGGAAGGTCGGCGAAGCGGTCGAGGTGAGCACCCCCAAAGGCAGTCGCAGCTTCACGATCTCCAGACTGACCTGAGCATGGCGAAGAAGTCGAAAGCCGCACGTGCCGGTGCCGTAGCTGGAATCGCGGCCAGGTCCTGGGAGTTCGCCAGGCGGGTCGACTGGCCGGCCGTCTGGATGAGGGCCCGCTGGCTGTCTCACCACACTCAGCGGCTCTACAACAACCTCGACGAAGAGGAGCGCAAGGAGTTCTTCCGCCTGGTCGTTCCGACCAAGGACGCGCCGATGGTGGCCAAAGAGGACCGTGGCCGGGTCCAGGAGCTCGTGATGAAGGCCTTCAGCGGTCCGCCCGGAGGGAAGTGAGGCCGTTCATTTGGCCCGCGTCGGACGGCCCCGGGACTCAGTCGTCGTCGGTCTGGCCCGGCCAGGCCCCGGTGTAGCGATAGAAGGCGACCCGTGAGTAGTGGTCGGCCAGCCCGCGTACAACCGTGAAGATCAAGCCTTCGAGCGCGAGCGAGACAACGAACTTGCCTTTCGGGATATCGAGTTCCTCGGCATCCGGCGGATCGCTGTCGTCGACCGCACGCCAGACCTGGTCGAACACCTTGCGGGCCACGAGCCCGGCAGCAAAGCCGGCAATTATCCCGACTGGTCTGAAAAGCAGGTTCATGAGGTTTCCGGTTCCCGGAGGATCATCGGCCCCAAACTAGCGCAACCGGACCGAAGTCTCAGGACAGATCGGCGGGGCGGCCTTCGGCCAGACGCTGCTGCTGTCGCTCGGGGCTGATCCTGACCACGTTCCAGGCGAGGCCGAGTTTCTCGAGGCCGGTGATCACCCACGCCGAGGGATCCAGTTCCCTGCGCCGGAGTCCGTTATCCGCGGCGCGGGGGAAGGCGTGGTGGTTGTGGTGCCACGACTCGCCGAAAGAGGGCAGGGCTAGCCAGAACACATTGGTCGACTCGTCGTCGGTGTCGAAACGGCGTGTACCCATGAAGTGGCAGATGGAGTTGATGCTCCAGGTGACGTGGTGGACCAGGAAGATCCGGACGAGTCCTCCCCAGAGCAGCCCGGTGGCAGCGCCTGCGATCGTGCCGCTTACCAGGTAGCCGGCTGCCGCAGGAATTATCAGGCTGATCACCAGGAAGATCAGAAAATACTTGCTGATCCACCGCATTCCGCGATCCTCGTTCAGCTCACGGGCGTATCTCTTCTCGTCGGCCAGACCGTGATCCTTGAAGGACCAGCCGATGTGGGCGTGCCAGAGGCCTCGGAGGATGCCCTTGAGGCCGTCGCCGTGACCGACGTGAGGGCTGTGGGGATCTCCCTCCCTGTCCGTATGGGCGTGATGCTTGCGATGGTCGGCAACCCACGTGTTGACCGGGCCCTGCACCGACAGCGAGCCGAGCACGGCAAAGCCGTAACGGACCGGTCGGTGGGTCTGAAACGCCCGGTGGGTCAACAGCCGGTGGAAACCGACGGTTATTCCGAGGCCGGTGAGTACGTACATGACCAGAAGGATCACCAGGTCGGTCAGGCTGACGAACTGATTCCAGAAGACCACCGCCGCTGCGAACAGCGCCAGGAAAGGAAGGACCACCGAAACCATGTTTCCGATCTTGTCCGCGGTCGCCATCTCCGGCGGGGCGGGCTCGCCGGCAGATGAACCTGCGGGCGTCGCGGGCACAGATTCCATTCCGGACTGAGTGGCGCTTTCCATCATCGGAGAATATTTGTCATTCAGACTTTTATTCTTAGCCAATATTCAAAGCATCTGACCCAGTTGTTATAAGTCTACTTATAGTTTCTTTGGAGAAAGAGCCATGGAGAGGTCTCGGGCCCGAGGTCGCGACGGTCATCGAACCCGAGCTGCCTGCAGTCTCGGCTCGAGATCCTCGAGACGATCGGTCGCGAGATACCCGACTACGCGATGCCGCTCGAGGGCAGTTTCGGCAGAGGGGTCCATCGTGGGGTCGCGGCGGCACTGAGCCAGTTCGTGGAGCTGATCCGGGAACCGGACGCCGACCGCGGACCGGGGCGCGAGGTCTATGCGGAACTGGGAAGGGGCGAGTTCAGGAGCGGACGGACCCTGGACTCGCTGCAGGCCGCCTACCGGATCGGGGCGAGGATCGCCTGGCGCAGGATCGCCGCGGCGGGGCTGGACAGCGGGCTCGACGGCAAGACGCTGAGCCTGCTGGCCGAGTCGATCTTCGTCTACATAAACGAGCTCTCCTCGGATTCGACCGAGGGTTTCACCGAAGCTCAATCGGAGAGCCTCGGAAAGCGCTTCCGGCAGCAGCGCCGACTGGTCGGCGCCCTGCTGCGAACGCCGCCCGCGGCGCCCGCGGAGCTGGAATCACTCTCGACCGCGGCCGACTGGCCGATCCCGAGGAGCGCCGCAACACTTTCCTGCCACGAGCGCGACCTGGCCGAGATCACCCGCTTCCTCCCGAGCGAAGTGATCTCGGCCACGGTCGATGCGACCGGCTGCGTGGTGATTCCGGACTCAGGCGGCCCGGGCCGTCTGAAGATGCTTGACAAGGCGGTGGGCAAGAGGGCCGCGGCCCTGGGCCCGGAGCTGAAACCGACCGAACTGGCCGGCTCCTGGCGGCTGGCCCAGGGCGCCCTGCGGGCGATCGAGGCCGGCTCGATCCGTTCCGGCGGGCTGATCCGGGTCGATGAGCATCTGGTGGACCTCGCCCTGTTCGAGAGCCGGGATCTGATCTCCAGGCTCGGGAGCAGCCGGCTGGCACCGCTGGAAGACCTGACCCCCAATGCCAGGCTCCGCATGGCGGAGACCACCTCCGCCTGGCTGGAGCATCGCGGCAATGCCGTCGAGATGGCCCGCGCGCTCCACATCCATCCCCAGACGGCGCGATACCGGGTGGCCCGCCTCCGCGAGCTCTTCGGTGACAGTCTTGACGACCCTGAATCCAGATTCGAACTGGAGCTTTCGCTCCGCGGAAAGGAAGGCAAATGAGCCTCGCGACACTCGAGCGCAACGGGCCACTGGCGACGATCACCATCGACAGCCCCCCGCTGAACCTCTTCGATGCCGGCCTGATCAACGATCTTGACTCGGCGATCGAGGAGGTGAGGACAGAGGCGCCCAGGGCACTGCTGATACGGGCCGAAGGCCGGGTGGTATCCGGTGGCGTCAACGTGGCCGAATTCGAGGGGCTCAGCCCGGAGGGTGGCTCGAAGCTCTGGTCGGAGCTGCTGGGGCTGATCGACCGGATCGAGGCGTTGCCGCTGCCGGTCGTCTTCGCTGCCCACGGGCTGACCCTCACCGCCGCCTTCGAGCTGTCCCTCGCCTGCGACCTGATTCTTGCCTCGGAGTCGGCCAGCTTCGGCCTGGTCGAGATCGTGGTCGGCCTGACACCTTCGATGGGTGGCCCTCAGCGACTGGCCGAACGGGCCGGATCCGGCAGGGCCAGGCAGCTCGTGATGACCGGCGAGCTGTTCGATGCGACCACACTGGAGCGGTGGAACGTGGTCAACGAGGTTCTGCCTGACGACGAGCTCCAGGAGCGCGCGGCAGAACTGTCGATGCGACTGGCCGAAGGGCCGACGCTCGCCCACGCCATGACCAAGCGCATCCTCCGGGCCTACGTCGAGGGCGGCGTACCGGCGGCAGACCGGGTGACCCGGCGTGACGCCGCCGGGCTGTTCGGCAGCGAGGACCTCCAGGCTGCGGTGAAGACTTTCCTCGACAAGGGGCCCGGCCACGCGCGCTTCACCGGGCGCTAGGATCGGCTCAAGGTTGCCCTGAGGGTCGATCGTTGGTTCGAACGGAGGGCACATGACCAGAGGGGAACCGATGAAAGCGAAGTATCTGTGTGCACTGGCAGTCCTGCCCGCCGCCCTGCTCGGCATCGCATGCTCGGGCGAGGACGCACCCACGCAGGAGGATTACATCGCCCAGGCCGATGAGATCTGCCGCGAAGCCGACGAGGCACTTGACGCGGTCATTCAGGAAAACTTCGGAACTCAGCAGCCGAGCCGCCAGGACCTCACCGAGTTCACCACCGCGGAAGCGGTCCCCAACCTGGAGGGCCAGCTCGAGGAGCTGCGCGCCCTGACGCCGCCCGAGGGCGACGAGGAGACTGTCAACGCGATCTACGAGTCACTCTCCGCCGCGATCGAGAAGATCGCCGCCGATCCTTTGGCCGCCATCGATCAGCCACCTGCTGACTTCCAGGAGGCGAGCCGGCTCGCGAGCGAGTACGGCATGGAGGAATGCGGAGCCGGCTGAGCTCCGGTTCGCTCAGCTTCGGAGGTAGCTCTCGGCGGCGGACTCTGCGGCGTTGCCGTAGTGGCCGCCGAACAGCACGGCGTGGACCAGCAGCGGTTGGATCTGCCACAGGCGGGTCCGGTCGCGGCGTCCCTCGGGAAGGGGCGACAGCTCTTCGTAGGCCCGGTAGAACCGCGACGAGGGCGAGCCGAAGAGCTCAAGCATCGCCAGATCGATTTCGGGGTGACCGCCATAGGCCGCCGGGTCGATCAGCCACGGGGCTCCGTGTCCGCCGCTGATCACGTTGCCGGACCAGAGGTCTCCGTGGAGTCGGGCCGGCCGGACCGGAGGGCCGCTCAAGCTGTCGACCTTCTCGGCCAGAGCTGAAACTGCCGAGGCTCCCCTGCGGTCGATCCCTCCGGTATCGAGGGCCTGTCGGGCGAGCGCCTCGATACGGATCGCGTAGAGCTCGGCAAAGCCGAGTTCGGGCCTGCCGGGCGGGGGCGGCGCCAGGGTGGCGCCGGCGAACCGTATTTCACCGTCCTGGCTGCCCGGCGCCCGGCCTCCGTGACGGTCGGCCCCGGCGATGTGGATCGCGGCGAGGCCGCGACCGAGCTCCTCTTCTTCGCCGGGCGAGGGCAGGGAGGTTCCTGTTTCGATCCATTCGAGGACCAGCCCCGCCCATCCGGTCCCCTCGACCACCGCCAGCACCTCCGGAACGGGAAGCGCCCCCGGCTCCCGCAGCCAGGCAAGCCCCGCAGCCTCCTCATTGAACTCTTCCGGCCCGGCACCGGCGCGGCATTTCAGGAAGGCCGGCTCCCCGCCCTCGAGTTCCAGACGGAAGGCCCGGTTGATGTCGCCACCGGCGCAGGGCTCGAGCCCGATCACCGTCTTGCCGAGAGCCTGAGCGACGGCTTCGGCCACTCTCGCCGGCTCGGAAGGACCCGTCACAGCGACACCGGGAGACACCCGATTTTCGTTAACACCCGGCCGGCACTCATGGTTCATCATTACCCCATGGCGTTCAAGGCGATCAAACTCGATTCCGGCAGCGGGCTATCGGCGACTTTCGTCCCCGGCGCCGGGATGGTCTGTGTATCGCTTGCCCTCGACGGCAAGGAGTACCTCGGCCAGCGGGGTGGTCTCGGAAACTACGTCGAGTCCGGCAGCACGATGGGCATCCCGATCCTCTATCCGTGGGCCAACCGGCTGGCCCGTGATTCGTGGAAGTTCGGTCAGCGGCCGGCGCGGATCGACCCCGGTGCCTATCGGGTCAAGCGCGACGAGAACGGACTTGCCATTCACGGGACGCTCGCCGCCTCGCCGTTCTGGCAGGTCGGGGACGCATCGG
The DNA here is from genome assembly GCA_963717235.1 of uncultured Solirubrobacterales bacterium. GTDB lineage: Bacteria > Actinomycetota > Thermoleophilia > Solirubrobacterales > 70-9 > 67-14. Next base: position 27,573 of record CAVQVQ010000006.1, read on the forward strand.
CGGATGACGACCTGACCTCGGCGAGGCTCAGGGCGACGCTCGAGTTCGGCGACCACCCCGAGCTGCTGGCCACGTTTCCTTTCCCCCACCGTCTCGAACTCGAAATCGGACTCAAGGACCAGCGCCTCTCCGTGCGGACCTCGGTCACCCCGACCGGCGACGTCGCGGTGCCGCTTGCCTACGGGTTTCACCCCTACATCGCTCTGCCGGACAGCAGCCGCGAGGACTGGGAAGTGAGCCTGCCGGCGATGACCTCGCTGGAGACCGACTCGCGCGGTATCCCCACAGGAAACAGTTCGGAGGTCGGGGCGACCCGGTTCAGGCTGGCCGACCGCGAGATGGACGAAACCTTCGCCGGGGTCGGCGAGGGAGCCGAATTCCGGCTGGACGATGACCGGGTCGGGGTCACGGTCTGTATGAAGCAGGGCTTCGGCGCCGCCCAGGTCTACTCGCCGCCGGACGGAGATTTCATCTGCTTCGAACCGATGAAGGCCCCGACCAACGCCCTGATCAGCGGCCGGGACCTCACCTCGGTCGAGCCGGGAGAGACCGACGTCGCCGAATTCACGATCGAAATCGGCGAACCGGTCGGACCGGAGGACGCAGAGCCGGAAGACTCCGAGGCCGAAGCCCATTCAGCGTCGCCGGAAGCCGCCCCCGCAGCCCACGTGCTCCCTGTGCCCCCGGCGCCGGGGCCCGGCCCCGATCAGCTTCGCTCGGCCCGCTACCGGCTCGGCCCCGGAGACCCGGCCGGGGAGGTCCGCAGGGTGGCGATGGGCAGAGTCGATTCGGCCGTGTCGAGCCTGCGGAGGATGCCCGGTGAGGACCGCGCCGAAGCGATCCACACCGCCCGCAAGGACATGAAGAAGCTGCGCGCTGTCCTCACCCTGGTCCGGGGCGAACTCGGCAAGAAGAGCTACCGTCGCGAGAGCGCCCGTTTCAGGGACGCCGCGAAACAGCTTTCCGAATCACGTGACGCAGAGGTGCTCGCGACGACTCTGGCTTCAGTCCTCGGGGACTACCCGGAAGACGCCCCTCCGGTGGACTCGTTGGTCGCCGACCTTGATCGACGCCGCCGCTCCGCATCGGCTGCCGCCGACGGCGATTCGCTCGACGAGACGATCGACCGGGTCGCCGCCGAGATCGAGGCCGGCGGCGAGCGAATCCCCGGATGGCCGCTGGAAGGTTCCGACTGGAGCATTTTCGAGGGCGGCCTGGCTCGCTCCTATCGGGGCGGACGCAGGGCTCTCGCGGCTACCCGGCGACATTCATCGGAACATGGACTGCCTGAGCGCGACGACGTACATACGCTGCGCAAGCGGGTCAAGGAACTCTGGTACGCGCTGCGCCTTTTCCAGGATGCATGGCCCGAGGGCCTGGGTGGTCCGACTGCGGCCGCCGACGACCTGGCCGAGACCCTCGGTGAATACAACGACCTTTCCATCCTGCTTGACGAGATCGAAAGCCGTCCGGCATCGGCCGAGGACTACTCCGTCCTCAGCGCCAAGATCCACGACCGCCAGGTCAGGCTGCTCAACCGGGCGCTGCCGATCGCCAGGCGCCTCTACGCCGAAGAGCCCGAAGCTTTCACCGCCCGTATCGCCGCCTACTGGTCGGCCTGATCAGAGGCGCCGGGGCAACCTGCGTCAGCTTATCCCCTGGAGCAGCACGCCCACAACATAGGCGACGGTCGCGGCGGACCCTCCGAGAGCGACTGTCTCAAGCGCCCCCCTCCAGAGTGACTGGCCGATGACCAGCGCCTTGAGTAGTCCGACCAGTGCGAAGGCCACGCCTGTGAGTACGGCGGCGGCCAGGAAAGGCTCGCCGAAGGTTCCGGGAAAAGCCAGGTTCACCAGAAAGGCGAGTAGCGGGATCGCGCCGATCACCAGGAAAGCGACGAAGGTGGCGAGCGCCGAACGTGTGGCGGATCCGTCGTCCGAGGGGAAACCGAGCTCCTCCCTCATCATCATGTCGACCCAGCGCTCACGATCGCTGGTGATCACCTCTACAGCGCGATCGAGGTCTTCGCCTTCGAAACCTTTGGCGGCAAAAAGCTGTCGCACCTCCTCGCGCTCTCCTTCGGGATAGAGCTCGATGTGGCGCCTTTCGGCACTCCGGGCGACCTCACGCTGCTGCTCCTGGGCCCGGGTACCGAGGTAGTTGCTGACCGCCATGCTGAACCCGTCCGCGAAAAGATTGGCCAGGCCCATGATCACCACCACCCGCGATTCCAGACTGGCCCCGGCCGCCCCCGCGACGACCGCGAAAGTTGTCACCGCCCCGTCGATAGCTCCGTAGACGAAGTCCCTCACGTAGCTGGTCGAAGGAGCGGACGACAGCCTCCGCTTCACGCCCTCGGGAGTGTGCTGCGCCTCGAGATCGGCGTCGAGACCACGCCGGCGGTCCAGCGAACGGCTCAGCATCGGGCAAAGATAGCCGCTCCCACCGGAGGCGTCCCGGACGAGGGTTGTTCACCGCCGCCTCGGGACACAACCCGGTCCAGAAGATCCTCAAGGACCGGCGCAAGAGCCACCTGCCCTGGAAGCGCCGCGCGCGGGCCTGAGAACGCCGGGTCCGGACCGGGCGCAAACCGGCGCCGGGCCGTGAGGCCGGGTCAGGGGGCGGACCCGCCAGACCCGCCGGACCCGCCGGACCCGCCGATCAGGCCGGTCGGCCCGGTCGCCCCGGTTTCGCCGGTGGTGCCCGTCACGCCGGTCGTGCCCGTCACGCCGGTCGTGCCGAAGGCAGGGCCCGTCGGGCCGGTGGGCCCCATCGGTCCCGTGGGGCCCATCGGCCCGGTGAAGCCGAGATCGCCCTGCGCCCCGTCGGCCCCGGGCGGTCCCTGTGAGCCGGTCGGTCCGGTGACGCCCGGGGTTCCCTGGGGACCGGTCGCCCCAGGAGGGCCGGCCGGACCGGTGGCGCCGTCGGCACCCGGCGATCCGGGGCTGCCGTTCAGGCCTGCCGGACCCCGCTGGCCCTCCGGACCCCTGGCTCCGCGTGGCCCGCGTGCGCCGGGCTTGCCCCGGGGGCCGGTCCGGCTCCAGGAGATCTTCCGCTGGCCGTTCGGGCAGGTGGCGTTCGCAGTGCTGAGGTTGAGCGTCTTGAACTTCTTCGTGACGCATGCGTAGACCCGCTTGCCAGAGGAATTCGACGAAACCTGCCCGCCGTCAGTAACCGCATAGGACGTGCCTCCGAGGGCCACGAAGAGGGCCAGGTAGGCGACGAGGTTGGAACGGATGTGTGCGGCGAAGCGCTTGATGGCCATATTGGAAAACTAGTCGAGGTCGAGCACCGCAACAACCCGCTGGTCAGGAGAGGTCTGCGAGCAGAATCGCGTTCCCTTTCTCCAGCTGCTCCCGGGTGGCCTTGCCGACCGACGCGGCGCCGGTCACGCGGTTGATCCGGGCGTGGACCTCGCGGTGGCTCTCCCCCGTCCTGCGGGAGACGTCGGCGACCATCTCGCGCCGCTCGGCCCGGAGCCGCTCCCGGGCGGCATAGGCCGACTCCCGCTTCGGCGCTGGGGATTCCGCCGGCTCGGGTCCTCCCTCGCCGCGCCGCCCGGCCTTTCGCTGCGGCCTCGGAGCCGCCGGTGCGACGAGAGAAGAGACCTTGCCGGTGATCGCCGATACCGAGGCGACCTCTTCTGCAACGTCGTCGGTGGCGAAAAGCTGCATGGTGGTCTGAGCGAGGATCGCCTCGTCGAGTTCGGCGGCGCTCGAGCTGAGCGCCTCGAAAGCCTGCCCGGGCTCCGACCGCTCCGGAACCTCGGCATCGAGCTCGACCAGATCGTCCTCGAGGGCAGGCGCGAGGTCGATCGCGTGGCGGCGCTCACGCTCGATCTCGACGGCGAGCTGCTTGAGGCGGCTGTCGGCCGGCAGCAGCAGGTAGCTCATCTGGCGGCTCGGGCTCGCGGTGGTCCGGATGAAGCGGCCGACCACCTGCCTGAAGAAGAGTTCCGTCCTGGCCGCGGTGGCATAGACCCCGACCCGGAGCCGGGGGATGTCGACGCCCTCGGAGACCATCAGCACGGAAACCAGCCACCGCTCCTCGGATGCGGCGAACGAGGCGATCCTGGCACTGGCCCCCGGCTCGTCGCTCATCACGATCTCCGGAAGCTCCCCGGCGACGAGGTTCAGTCTGCGGGCGATCGCCCGGGCGTGGTCCTGGTCCGATGCGACCACCAGACCCCCCGCATCCGGATGCCCGGCCGCCCTGACTTCGCTCAGTCGGGCGTCGGCGTCGGCGAGCACCTCCCCCATCCAGTCCCCCCGGGCGTCGAGTGCGGTTCGCAGGCGCCTTGCCGATTCGGCCGCCGGCAGGACCAGATCGAAGTCGGCGCTGCGCATGCGCCCGTCGCTGATCCACTCCATCTCCCCGTCGTAGGGCAGGAAGGTGATCGGCCGGCAGACCCGGTCGACCAGTGCGTCGGGGTAGCCATAGGTGAAGTCGGCCGTGCTGAGACCATCGTCGTCGTACCTGACCCACGGGATCGGGGCGTCGTCCGAACGGAAGGGGGTTCCCGACAGCAGCAGCCGGAAGCCTGCCTCGCCGAAGGCGCGGCGGGCGCTGGTGCCCCAGCTGGCCTGCTCGCCCATGTGGTGCGGCTCGTCTGCAATCACGAGGGTCGGACGCCTGGCGGCCGAACGATGGGCTTCGGGGGCCGAGGCGATCGTCTGGTAGGTGACCGCCACGCCGTGGAAATCCTCGGTCTCCGGACCGTCGGAGTTCGGCCGGTTCGGTTCCAGGTCGATCCCGTAGCGGGCGGCATCCAGAGCCCACTGCCGGCAGATGTGGGTCGTCGGACCGACCACGACGACCCGGCGCACCCTCCCGCTGGAAAGCATCTCGTGAGCGACCCTGAGGCCGAAGGTGGTCTTTCCGGCGGCCGGTGTGGCTGAGGCGAGGAAGCTGGGGCTTTCATGTGAGCGGACCGCCTCCAGGGCCTGCTTCTGCCAGTCCCTGAGGGGCCGGTCTTCCGGCCAGCCGGGCAGGCCGGCGGCGGCCGTCAGGCCGGTCCCTGCCGGACCGTTATCGATCGGGAAAGCTGAAGAAGTCAACGGCGCGGGAGAGTAAGCGCCGGCCCGGTCGGAAGCGGGAAGCCTTCTGCCAGAGCCGGACACCTACCTGGACTTCAGCCAGAGCAGGACGGCCTGAGCCAGAGCGAGGGTCGCGAGCAGCCCCGAGGCGATTCCCCAGAAGGCGTCCGGGTACAGCCGCCGCAGGGTCTCGTCGTCGCCGAACTGCCAGGTTCCCGGCTCGAAGAAAATCTCGTGGAAGCCGTCGAAGACCGGCTCGAATGCGACCAGCATCGCCGCTCCGATCAGCGCCATCGCGCCGATCGTGACCGTTGCGCCGAGCCACAGGCCGCGCCTCAGCGCCTCGGACCGACCGGTCTTGAGCAGCCTCAGCCCGGCCGCACCACCGGCTGCCAGCGAGACAATCCAGAGCAGGAAGCAGGCCTGGACCAGGCCTCTCACGTCCCCCATGTGCCGGATCTCGACCGGCCCGAAGGCGGCCGAACCGTCGGGCAGCCTGGCATCGACCAGCAGGTCGGTTCCCGGGCCGACCGGCCAGATCGACCTGATCCCGGTGGCCCCGAGCGCCGAACGGTCACCGCCGGCGAGACCGAAAGGATCCTCGGGGAAACCCGGCAGCGCGTACTGGAAGTGGGCGAACCACGGAATCAGCAGGACGATCAGAGCGTTGCCGAGGATCACCAGTGGAACGGCGACCGCGACAACGGCGATCAGTGGGCCTGCCGGCTTCGGTCTCACCCGGCGATGGTAGCGACCGTCCGCCCTGCGATCGGTAGGCAGTACCGGCCGGAGAACGGATCCGCCGAGCTCACGGCAGCCCGGCCTCGGAGACCATCAGGCCCCGGACCAGGCTGCCGCACCGTGCCGCTCCGAAATCCGTGGGAACCCATGCCGCGGGGGTTCCTCTGCGCAGTTGCCGGATGCGCTCGGCGCCGAACCCGCGGGAAGGAGAGGACGCGAGATGACGCTGCTTCGGTTGATTTCGGGAGCCTTCGGTTGCACTCGACGGAAGCAGGGACGGTAGACCCCCGGCGACGGACTGCTGTGAAGAAATGGTGACCTCGCGAGTCACGGCCTTCCGCCTGTGCGCGGATCACACAGGCCGAGGGGTGTGATGAGTCATTATTGGCAGCCATGGCGACCTACAAAGCAACCTTCAAGAGTCCGATGTCCGTCGAAGAGGTATTCACCTTCCTGGCCGACTTCAGCAACGCCCCCGAATGGGATGCGAATACGAAGTCGTCAGACCTGATCGAGGGAGACCCCTACGAAGTCGGGGCGACCTACAAGGTGGTGACCGGATTCGCCGGGCGCGACCTCACCCTGACCTACGAGACGATCGAGATCGAGCGCCCGAACAGGGTCGTGCTGAAGAGCGGCACCGGAATGGCCGACATCGAGGACGTGATGACCTTCGAGGCCGACGGTGAGGGCAGCGTCGTCAGCTACCAGGCGAACATCCTGCCCCACGGACTGGCCAAGGTGCTGGACCCGGTCTTCGGCCTGATCTTCAACAAGGTCGGCGACCGCGCCGCCGAGAGCCTCAAGGACGCGCTGAAGGCGAAGTGAGCGCAGGGCCGGTCGCCATCGTCGGTGCCGGCCTGGCCGGACTTCGCTGCGCAGGCCTGCTCGCCGCCGGCGGTCGCGACGTCACCGTCTACGAGGCCTCCGACGGTGTCGGCGGCCGGGCGCGAACCGACGCCGTCGGCGACTTCAGGCTCGACCGCGGCTTCCAGGTCCTGCTGACGGCATACCCGGAGGCACAGCGTGCGCTCGACTACGACGCGCTCGGCCTCGGCGAGTTCGAGCCCGGAGCGATGGTCAGGATGGGCGACGGGTTCGAGCTGTTCTCCGATCCCCTGCGACGGCCGCGTTCGGCCCCGGCGGTTCTGGGCTCGCCGGTGGGCAACCTTGCCGACAAGCTGAGGCTGGGCTGGATGCGGCAGGACCTCGTCGCCAGGAGGCCCAGCCGGATACTGGCCAGGCCGGATCGGCCGGCTCGGCAGGCCCTCGAAGAGCGCGGATTCTCCGAGGGTGTGATCGAACGGTTCTTCGGACCGTTCTTCGGAGGCGTCTTTATCGACCCCGAACTCGGGACCTCCAGCCGGCTGATGGAGATTTTCTTCCGCTGCTTCGCCTCGGGATCCGCGGCCCTGCCGTCGGGCGGCATGGGCGCAATGGCCGAACAGCTGGAGAACCGGCTCGAGCCTGGCACGGTCCGCCTCGAACACCCGGTCGCCGAGATCCGGGCCGACGGCCTGCGGCTCGAAGGAGGCGACTGGATCGAGGCGGACGCCGTGGTCGTCGCCACCGAGGAGCGCGAGGCCTGCCGGCTGCTCGGCACCGGGCCGGCTGCGGCGAAGAACCGGGTCACGACCTGCGTCTACTTCGACGCGCCCGAACAGGACCTCCGCGGCCGCCTGCTTCTGCTCGCACCGCCGGGCGAGGGTCCGGTAAACGAAGTCGCGGTCCCGAGTTCGGTCGCCGACGGCTACGCCCCGCGCGGGCGCTCGCTGGTTTCGGTCAGTGCCGCCGGCGACGAGGCGGTGCGGGACGACCTGCTCGAGGCGGTCACGGATCAGCTCGGTGGATGGTTCGGGCAGGAGACGGTCGCGCGCTGGAACCACCTGGCGACCCGCCGCGTGGACTACGCGCTGCCCGATTTCGCTCCGGGGCGCTTCAGGAGGGGCGGTCTTCCTCCCCGGCTCGATTCGGGGATCCTGGTCTGCGGCGACCACCGCGAGTCCCCGTCGATCCAGGGAGCACTCGTCTCGGGCCGTAAGGCGGCCGAGGCGGTGCTCGAGACGACCGGGACGGCCGGCTGAGCATGGACAGCGCGCTCCGGGTATTCGGTCTTCTTTCGCCTCTCGGCATCGGCCAGGGCGAGCAGAGCGAGGCCGCGGCGAGCGAGCTGGACGGCTACTTCCCGGCCGACAGCATGATCCGGCAGCTCCACTCAGAGCGCCTGATCGCCTTCTCCGGAGTGCGGGCGCTGCTGATGCAGGCCTGCGACCCGCTCGCCGTGGTCGGATTCCGCCGCCACTCGATCCTGTTCGACGATCCGAGGAAGCGACTGATGAGCACCGACCGCCGGATGAGCCGGATGTACTTCGGTGACCGGGAACTGGCAGAGCGAACCGGCGATGAGATCCAGGCGATGCACCGGCGGGTCGAGGGGACCGTGAAGGAGGACTACGGTCCGGTCCCCGCCGGAACGCGGTATTCGGCCGCCGACCCGGAACTGATGCTGTGGACGCTGGCGACGCTCGCCGACTCGGCGCTGCTCTACCGGGAGCGCATCTTCGGCCGCCTCGAGCCCGAGGAGCGCGAGGCCTACTGGTCCGACTACCGCCAGATCGGAATGCTGCTGGGGATGCCGGCCGACTCGATGCCGGCGAGCGAGCCCGAACTGCGCGAATACGTGCGCGGCAGACTCGACGACGGCAGCCTCTACATCTCCGACGAGGTCCGCGACCGCTCGAAGGCGATCATCTTCGATCCGCCCTTCGACGGCTGGATGAAGCTCGTGATGACGCCGGTCGGCGAGGCGATCAAACTCAGTTCCGTCGGCTTCCTGCCGAAAGAGATCCGGTCGATGTACGGCTTCTCCTGGGACCCGGCACGGGAGACGCTGCTCAGGAGCTCGCTGCTCCAGCTCAGGGTCGCGACCAGGTTGTGGCCCGACGTCGTGCGCCTCCACCCCGCCGCCCGCGAACCGGGCGCGGCCCTCGGTGGCGCCTGAATAGCGGTTACGCTCGCCGGATGAGCGAAACATTCGATTTTCTGGTGAAGCGTGGAGAGCTGGCTACCACCGAGGTTCGGCCGGGACCGGCCGAAGCCGAGATCGCCCTCGGCGAGGGCGAGGTACTGCTGGCGATTGACAGCTTCTCGATGACCGCCAACAACGTCACTTACGGTGCCATGGGCGAGGCGATGAACTACTTCGAGTTCTTCCCGGCGCCGGAAGGCTGGGGCAAGGTACCGGCCTGGGGCTATGCCGACGTTGTCCGGTCAAACACGGATGGTGTCGAACCCGGCGACAGGGTCTTCGGCTTCTTTCCGATGGCCAGCCATGTCGTCTTCGAACCGGGAAAGGTCTCCGAGACCGGTTTCGTCGATCAGGCGGCCCACCGGTCCGATCTGCCGGCCGTCTACAACCGCTACGGGTTCGCGACGGCGGATTCGGGTGACACCCCGGAGCGCGAGCCGCACATCGCCCTGTTCGCTCCGCTCTTCACGACCGCCTTCCTCGCCCACGACTGGCTTGAGGAGATGGACTGTTTCGGGGCCGCGAGGCTGCTCGTCTCCAGCGCCTCGAGCAAGACGGCACTGGCACTCGCCTGGCTGATCCAGCGAGGGGGCGGGGACCGGGTCGAACTGATCGGACTGACTTCGGCCGGCAACATGGACTTCGTCGCCGGTACCGGCTACTACGACAAGGTGGTCAGCTACGACACCCTTGCCGACCTGAGCCAGACCGAGCCGACCGCCTACCTCGACTTCTCCGGCAACGCCGGGCTGCGCGAGCGCATCCACGAGCACCTCGGCGAATCACTTTTGTCCAGCACGGTGGTCGGGGCCGCAGACTGGGAGAAGCTCGCGCCTTCGGGTGAAGGCACCCCGCTGACCGGTCCCGCCCCGGAGCTCTTCTTCGCTCCGACCCGGGTCGCCAAGCGCAACGAAGACTGGGGAGCCGCCGAGGTCCGCCGACGGGTCGCCGCCGCCCAGGACGACTTCATCGAGGCCAGCGGCGAATGGCTGGTCATCAGGAGTGCCACCGGTCCGGAGGGGATCGAGTCGACCTGGCAGGCGCTGATCGCCGGCAGCGTCGATCCGGCCGAAGGCTGGACGGTCTCGCCGCGGCACAGCTCCTGACGGGGCCGAGCGCTTCGAACTAGTATGGCCGCCATGGACCGTCGAATCGTCACACTCATCTCTGCCTCTGCCCTGCTCGCCGTGATCGTCGCGGTGGTACTGATCGCCGGAGGCTCCGATGACAGCTCGTCCTCGGGCGACCTGACCGATACCACCGTCAAGCCGACGATCGAGGCCTCGGACGAGGCGGCCCCGACCGAACTGGTGACCAACGACATAGTCGAAGGTGAGGGTCCGGAGGCACAGGACGGTGACAACGTCACCGTCCAGTACGTCGGCGCGCTCTACGACACCGCCGAAGAGTTCGACGCCTCCTGGGACCGCGGCGAGCCCTTCGAGCTGACGCTCGGTGGTGGCACCGTGATCCAGGGCTGGGACCAGGGCCTTGTCGGAATGAAGGCCGGCGGACGGCGTGAGCTGATCATCCCGCCCGACCTGGGCTACGGCCCCCAGGGAAGCCCGCCTTCGATCCCCGGCGACGCGACGCTGGTCTTCATCGTCGACATGGTCTCGATCAACTAGCTCAGGCCGGCGAGCCTGCCGGAAGCAATCACGTCATGAACGTAATCGAAGAACTGCTTGCGAACAACAGGGCCTTCGCGGACTCGACGCCCGACCAGCGGCTCGACCTGAGGCCGACCCGGCAGTTGGCGATCGTCACCTGCATGGACTCCCGGCTCGATGTCTTCCAGGCTCTCGGCCTCAAACACGGTGAGGCTCATGTGCTGCGCAACGCCGGCGGGGTGATCACCGACGACGTGATCCGCTCGCTGGCGATCTCGCAAAGGCTGCTGGGGACCCTCCGGATCATGCTGATCCACCACACCGACTGCGGCATGCAGACCCTGACCGACGACGGCTTCCGGGCCGAGCTGCAGGAGGCCACCGGCGTGGCCCCGGCCTTCGCGATCGAGTCCTTCACCGATCCGGAAGCCGACGTGCGCCAGTCGATCCTGCGGGTCCGCCGGTCTGACTTCCTGCTTCACCGTGACCGGGTCCGGGGTTTCGTCTACGACATCGAGGCCCAGCGCCTGAGCGAGGTCACCGTAGACGAGGGCCCGATCGCCACCTGAGCGGCCACGGCCGTCGAAATCAGGAACTGGAACTTGACGCCGGCTTTCGTCTGACCTAGTCTCACGGCAACTATCGTTTCCGGGAGAAAAGGGTCTCGGAGCGCAGGACGGGGGAGCGAGTATGACGGGAGGAAGATCAGTCAGAGTCAGAGCCGCGCTGTTTGTTCTTGCCGCGCTCGCCCTGGGTTCGTTGCTCACTGCCGGGGCGAGTGCCGCACCGAAGTGGAATGACGGGGTGATCGCCAACGACGTGCTGAACGTCAACTGCCAGTCCGCGATCTTCAACCCACCCGGCTACCTCGAAGACGAAATCGCCGTCTACACCGGCCAGTACATCGACGATGACCCTGCCAGACTCTCGCCGGTGCCCGGGGAAGTCTTCGATGTACGGGTCGTGGTCGGCACGGTCGGCAACGAATGCGCCGGAACCGCACCCCGGATCGAGATCGCACTACCACCCGGCGTGAGGCCGGCCCTCTCGCAGGAAGTCCCGATCAGGTGTCTGTTCACCACAGATTTCACCAACTGGAATCCGATCACGCGGTCCGAAGGGTGTCCCTCCTCCTTGGGGCCCGGCCTGACCGCACACCCCTCGATTTCGACGTGGTACGGGCTCAATCCCGGGCCTGGCTCCAGCTCTCCGCTCTGGCCTATCGCGCAGGGGGTAGCGATACAGATCCAGGTGCCGGTAGTCGCCGACCGTCAGATGAACGGCTTCGGCGACCCCAACGGCTGTGTCTGCGTGGTCGCCAGCGTCACCACGATCAATGGTGAGTCGCGGCCTGACAATCTGTTCTCCTGGGGTGCCGGATTTCCGGCCAGCGGCGCCTATCAGCACCTCTTCGTATTCCCTCCGAAAGACAAGCCCGGCACCGGGAATCTCGGCGTGAAGATCAGGGTCCCGAAGCAGTCCCTGCGCAAGATCATCCGCAGCGGCCGGATCAAGGCCTCCTGCACCACGACTATCGACGGAACCTGCCGGACGGTCGCGACGATAAGCCGCAAGAGCGCCCGCAAACTCGGCCTGAAGCCGGCCCCGTTCAAGGCCGGCAGCAAGCGCAAGTCAACGACCGCCGGAGGATCCACCGCGGTGCCGATCAAGGTCAGCGGCAAGTTGAAGGCCGCGCTGAAGCGGTCGAAGCGACCGGTCCGGATTCAGGTCTCTGCCAAAGCGACGGCCGCAGGCGGCAAGACCGCCTCGGCGAAGACGGTGCTGAAGGCCCGCCGCTGAGCCGCGGCGGGATTCAGCGCGACAGCCGGGCGAGTACCGCGTTCGCGGCATTGGCTCCGCACATGCCGTGGACGCCACCGCCTGGAGGCGTCGCCGAGGAGCAGATGAACACACCCGGAATACCGGTCTCGTAGGGCCTGAAGCCGAAGCGCGGGCGCATCAGCATCTGCCGGGGGGTATTCGCGCCGGTGGCGATGTCGCCGCCGATCCAGTTCGGGTTGTAGCTCTCGAAGCCGCCCGCCGAGCGCACGGAGCGGCCGACGATGCGCTCGCGCAGCCCAGGCGCGAATCGTTCGATCTGGTCGAGCACGGCGTCGGTGGCATCGCCCGGGTAGCCGGACGGCACATGCGCATAGGCCCAGACCGGGTGCAGGTCACCGCGAGAACGCGAAGGATCGGCGAGGTACTGCTGGCAGACCAGGACGAACGGACGGGCCGGCATCTCGCCGCGGTTGACCCTCTTCTCGGCGTCGGCGATCTCTTCGAGGCTGCCGCCGACATGGACCGTGCCCGCCCGGCGGCAGCCTTCGTTCAGCCAGGGCACACCGCCCTCGACCGCCAGGTCGACCTTGAAGGAGCCGGGTCCGTAGCGGTACCTGCCGTAGGCGCGCCGGGTCCGGTCGGGCAGCCGCGTACCGGCCACCTCGAGCACTCCTTTCGGTGCCAGGTCCAGGACGACCGCGTCGGCCGGCGGCAGCTCGCCGAGGTCACGAACACGGCGGCCGGTCTCGATCCTGCCCCCGGAGGCAAGAACCACCGAAGCCAGGGCGTCCGTGACCGACCTCGAGCCGCCTTCGACCACCGGCCAGCCGCCGCTGTGACCTGAGACGATCAGCGCCATGCCGACCGCAGCGCTCAGCGGCTGGCTGAGCGGGCTGAACGAATGGGCGGCGGCACCGGCGATCAGTGCCCGGCCCTGTTCGGTGCGGAAGAATCGGGCCAGCGCGGTCGCCGGCAGCAGCGACGGAAAGCCGAACCGCGCCAGGTCGACCGGGTGGCGGGGACGGTGGATGACCGGACCGAGGATCTCGTGCCTGAGCCCCTCGAACGCGGCTACCGGCGCGCCGAACAACCGTCTCCACGCAGAGCCGTCCTCGGCCGAGGTCGGCTGCGGTCCGCCCCAGCGAGCGATGGACGACACCTGCCCTGCCGCCTTCGAGCGGATGGGCCATGTCGATCTCCGGCCAGAGCCAACGGAGGCCGTGCGCGGACAGATCGAGATCCCGGAAGACCGGCGAAGCCACACCCATCGGATGGACCGCCGAGCAGTGGTCGTGCAGTAGCCCGGGGAGGGTGAGCTCGGAGCTGCGTGTCCCGCCGCCGATCGTCTCGGCGGCTTCGTAGACCGTCACCCCCAGGCCGGCCCGCGCCAGGACCGCCGCACAGGCGAGACCGTTGGGACCGGAACCGACGACGACCGCTTCGCTCATCGCTGAAGCGTCGCAGATGGGCCCGGCCGGCCGATCAGCAGGCCGTCCGGTTCAGGCGGGGGCGGGGCGAGCCACACCGGCGACGATCGGACGGGCGATCGGCGGCATCAATGCCTTGTCGGCAACGCTCTTGAGATCGACCTCGAAGCCACCGGACTCGATCATCTCGATCGTGCGCCGGTTGCATTGGCAGCCGTCGGCCAGCGCCGCCCAGGGCCTGGCGATCCGGTCCTGGATCCGGCCGATACGCGGCCTGTCGGAGCGGATGTGCTCGATCAACAGCCACTGCCCTCCGGGGCGCAGCACCCTCCTGATCTCGGCGATCGCCGCGACCGGATCGCCGACGGTGCAGAAGACGAGCGTGGCGACCACGGTGTCGAAGCTGTCGTCCTCGAACGGAAGCGCCTCGGCCGATGCCCGTACGAACTCGGCTTCGAGGCCGAGTTCGGCGGCCCGCTTCAGCAGCAGGTCAGCCTTGTGCTGCTCCGGCTCGCTGACTACCAGCCGCCCGAGGCCGGGCGGGTAGTGACTCAGGTTGAGCCCGGTGCCGGCCCCGATCTCGAGTACGTCTCCCGCCGCCGCCTCGAGCAGGCGGTCGCGCTTCTTCGAGAGGCCGCTCTTCTCGCCCCACCAGAGGAAGGGGTCGTAGAGCCGGGCCGAGAGCCCACTTCCGTGGACCCGGTCGGCCTGTCGCTCGACCTCGGCTGCCGAGGGGGTGCTCACGGACGGTTGACCAGTTCCAGGTGGGTTCGAAGCTCGATCGGGTTGCTGATGCAGTACGCACCCGGGCAACGCTCGTCGGAATCGGTCTTGAGCTCTTCAAGGACCGTTGCCGGGGCGTCCGATTCGACCTCGAGGTACCAGTCGATGCCTTCGACCGGAGGACGGTCGCTGACCCCGAGAGCGCGGCTCATGTCGACGTCGGTCCCGACCCGGGCCCTGAGCGCCTTCAACTCGACACCGCGCATCGCCGCTTCCTGGGCGTAGGTCATGGCGAAGCAGGCGATTCCACCCCAGAAGCAGTAGGCCAGCGGGTTGGGCGCCGAACCGGTGCCGCCCATGTGAGGCGGGTAGTCGGCTTCGAACGGGATCGTTTCGCCGTTCGGCAGAGGAATCTCGGTCCGGAACTGGGGCTCGCCGTCCGCGGTCTGCCACTCGCCGCTGAAGTTCACCTTCTGGACCAGGCTCGCGGCATCCTTTTCGCCCATCTCGATCGTCTGCTCGACGGCTCCTGTGTTGACGTTATGCATCGCTTTTCTCCTAGAGGATCGGGTGACCGCGTCTGCGGCTGTTGAGGAACACCTTTTCAAAGGCGATCTTCGCCCAGTGTGCCTGAGGGAGGCGCGAATCGCCCGTCCGACCCACCATAGACCCGGCCTCAGGGGGTCCTGTCCGTAGGAATTACCGATTCGGCAGCGGGTTTCTCCGCGTGCGCGGGTGCCGGTCCGGCTATAGGCTCAACCCATGGCTGCCGAGCACGACGACTCGCCCCAGCGACCCGTACCCCTGCCGGTCGACTCCCCGATCTGGTCCTCGTTCTTCACGGTGGCCCCGTTGGTCATCGTCGGCACGGTCGAGGAGGACGGCAGCGCCGACCTGGCACCCAAGCACATGGCCATGCCGCTCGGCTGGAGCAACTACTTCTGCTTCGCCTGCAGTCCCAGGCATGCCACCCAGACCAACGCCCTGCGTACCGGCGAGTTCACGGTCAGCTTCCCCAGGCCCGAGCAGATAGTCGAGACGAGTCTCGCCGCCGGCCCCCGGGACGCAGAGGGAGACAAACCCAGCCTCGAAGCGGTGCCGACCTTCCCGGCCGGCGAAGTCGAAGGGGTCCTGGTCCGGGACGCGGCGCTGTGGCTGGAATGCAGGCTCGACCGTGTGGTCGAGGGCTTCGGCGAGAACACCCTGATCATCGGCGAGGTGGTCGCCGCGGCGGCCGACGAGCGCTCGATGCGAGTCTCCGAGGGCGACGACAGCGACCTCATCGCCGGCTCACCGCTGCTCGCTTACATCAGCCCGGGGCGCTTCGCTTCCGTATCCCAGACCTTCTCGTTCCCGTTCCATACGAACTTCAGGCTTTGACCCCTCGCGCACCGGAACTGCTCGGTTGGCTGCGCGAGCGCCAGGAGGAAATGACCGCCCTGGTCGTCGAGATGGCAGAGGCCGAATCCCCGTCGCAGGATGCGGTCTCCCAGGAAGCGATGCGATCGATCCTCATATCGAGGCTGGAGGCACTCGGCTTCACCGTCGAGCGCCTGGAAGGGGTGAACGGCTGTGACCACCTGAAGGCCGGCCTGCCGGACCAGGCCGGTTCGACGGCGCCGCGTCAGCTTCTGCTCGGCCACTTCGACACCGTCTGGCCGGTCGGCACCCTCCTCCGGATGCCGGTCCGGTTCAGTGAGGGGCGACTCCACGGCCCGGGCGTCTTCGACATGAAGGGAGGGCTCGTGCAGATGCTGTTCGCCCTCAGGGCGAACCTCGAACTCGGACTCACGATGCCCTGCTCCCCGGTGATCCTGCTGAACTGCGATGAAGAGATCGGCAGCCCGGACTCGCGGCGGCACGTCGAGCAACTGGCCTCGGGCGTCGAGCGGGCCTTCGTGATGGAGCCTTCCTACGGGCACCGGGGCCGGCTCAAGACGGGCCGCAAGGGAGTCGGGCGCTTCAAGCTGAAGGTGACCGGGGTCGCCAGCCACGCCGGCCTCGACCCGACCGCCGGCGCCAGCGCGATCCGGGAGGTCTCGCATCAGGTGGAGAGCCTGTTCGAGCTCAACGACGCCGAGCGCGGGGTTACCGTGAACGTCGGCACGATCGACGGCGGCATGGGTGCCAACATCGTCGCCCCCGAAGCCAGCGCCGAGATCGAAGCGAGGGTGCGCACCGCCGCCGACGCGGAAACGGTGGAGGCGGCGATCCGCGGCCTCGAACCGGCCGGGGAAAGGGTCACGCTGGAGGTGGAGGGCGGTTTCCGCAGGCCACCGCTCGAGCGGACGCCGCGCAACCGGAAGCTCTGGCACAGCGCTGTATCGGCCGCTGCCGAGCTCGGCATCGAGATCGACGAAGCCCAGGTCGGCGGGGCCTCCGACGGCAACTTCGCCAGTACGCTGACCGCCACCCTGGACGGCCTCGGTGCGGTCGGAGACGGCGCCCACGCCGAGCACGAGCACCTGGTCGTCGAGCGCATGCCGGAGCGGGCCGCCCTGCTGGCGCGGCTGCTCGCCGAGCCGCCGGAAGGAGAGCCATGAACGAGCCACCCCGGGAAGGCCGCGTGATCCTGCCGAGCCTGACCCGGATCACCGATTTCGACCGCCGGTCTCCGGACGTCGGGCAGCTGCCCCGCGAGCAGTGGTCGCGAGGCGACTACATTGTCGTCGAGATGCTCGAAGACGGGCCTGACTCCTACGGGGTCGAGACCGTAGACGGCAACCTGCTCGAGATGTTCCCGGGGGACCGGCTGATCGGAGCACTCGGCACCCGCGCGGCCACGCTCGAGGTGGTGGGCGACTGGCGGGAGATCAGTGACGACCTCGAAATGCAGACGCTCACCGCGGCCGGTGTACTCGGTGTATGTACCTCGGCCTCGCTCCAGAGCGCCGAACTGGCCAATGTGCGATACGTCGGTCATGCCCTTCGTGATGGAGAGCCCTGCCGGATGAAGGACTTCGTCACCCCGGCCGGCGACCGGCGTCTCGAGGCGCCGGTCATCCTGATCATCGGCACCTCGATGGACTCCGGCAAGACGGTGGCGGCGGTAGCCGCGGTCCGTGAACTGGTCGCGGCAGGTCGCCGCGTCGCCGGTGCCAAGGTCACCGGGGTCGGGCGACTGCGGGACATCCTGGCGATGGAGAAATCCGGAGCCGGGCCGATCATGGACTTCGTCGACGTGGGCCTTCCCTCCACCGTCGTGCCACCGGATGAATACGAAAAGAGCCTCAGGCTGCTCTGTTCGAAACTGGCCGAGTCGGACCCGGATGTGGTCATCATCGAAGCAGGGGCCTCACCGCTCGAGCCCTACTGCGGCGACGTCGCGATGAAGGTCCTGGCCGAACAGGTGAGCCTGACCATCCTTTGCGCATCGGACCCCTACGCGGTACTCGGCGTGATCGAAGCTTTCGGGAGCAAACCTGACCTGGTATCCGGCCGGGCGACCAGCACCGAGGCGGGTGTCCGGCTGATCGAGAAGATGACCGGCGTGCCGGCCCTGAACCTGATCGACCGAAGTACGGGCCCCGCGTTCGCGACCTTTCTCGACGAGAGACTGCCGGCTCAGCGAGCCGGCTAGCGCCGCTTCCTGACCTTGATCCTCTTACTCACGGTCTTGCCACCGGCGTTCCCGGAGGTCACCTTGAAGGAGACCTTGACCTTGCCGGCTTTCTTCGGCTTCAGCTTGACCTTGACGGCCCTGGTCTCTGCCGCGGCGATCTTTCCGACCGACCTCTTGAGGCTCACGCCCTTGCCACGGACCCGGAGCTTCACCCCTGTCGCCTGGCCAACGCCGGAGTTGGTGATCCTGACCCTGTAGGTGGCCCTTCCGCCCTTCCTGACCTTTCCCGGACCGCTCACCTTGAGCTTGCTGATCCTGGCAACGGGGACGGCTGAATCCACGGTGAAGGTTCGGGTGGCCGGGGTGGCATCCCGACCTCCTATCGCGTTTTCGGCCCTGAACTCCGCTGTGTGGGGGCCGTCGGAGAGGCCGGAGAAGGTCTTGGGGGAAGTGCAGTCGGCGAACGGCTCGGAGTCGATCCGGCACTGGACCTTCGCGGTGTCTGCGGCCGGGGTGCCGGCGAAAGTGAAGCTGGCTTCGTCGGTGGTGATGGTGCCTGAGGGTCCGGAGTTGATGATGGTGTCCGGGGTGGTGATGTCGAGCGACAGGAATGCCTTGTCGGCGAGCAGGAAGCCGGCGCCGCAGTCGGGGTCCGGGACCAGTGCGCTTTCGATGCAGTCGATCGCGTTGGCCGGATCGGTCATCGCCTGTTCGATCTCGTCGGCAGAAGCCCCGGGGTCGCTCGATCGCAGGACCGCCGCGACGCCCGCCGCGCTCGGCACCGCGGCACTGGTGCCGAAGAACGTCTCGAAGCCGGGTACGGTGGTACTGAGACCGTCGGCGGCGGCGAGTTCCGGCTTCGACCGCACCTGTGGACTGGGCAGGCGTACTCCGTCCTTGTCGAAGAGCCTGGTGATCGGACCGCGCGAGCTGAACAGCTCCGGGGTGTCCAGCCCCGGGTCGAGCGCGTCAACTGCGGCCACCGCCAGCGCCCCTTCGGCCGCGGCAGCGTCGGGGTTGATCGTATTCGAGTCGATCTGGTCCTCCGGATCGAAGTTGACGAAGCTGCCGAGGGCGATGTACTTCATGAACGGCGAGTTGGCGCCGGAGAAACGCTCGATCTTCAGGGCAACCTCGACGTTGCCGGCATCACAGTTGTTCTGCCAGGCCACGATCTCGACCGGGAAACCGGTCGCCGGGTTGTCGTCGAGACCGCCGACTCGGGTTCGCACCGGGCTGCTCCGGTGCCACGAAACACGGAAGGTGATCGCCGTCGGGTGGGACCAGCTTGAAGTCGAGGTCGGATTCGGCCCCTCCCCAGGTCTCGTCCCACTGGATGACCAACTGGATGCGACCATCGTTCGGCACCGTGGCCACGGTCTGGAAGGTTTCGACTCCCGGCACCGGGATCGAAGTCGTGGAATCCGGGATTGGACGCCGTCCCGTCATAGGTGCCCTCCCAGCTCTGCCGGGCGCGGTTGCCGGCCGAAGCGATGTAGGTGACGCCGGCGGCGCGGGCGCGGTCGACCGCCTGGGCGACGGCCCCGTCCTGGAAGAACGGCTCGTTCAGCCAGAAGATGTCGTCGGCGATCACGTCGGCGCCGGCTGCGACCAGCCTGTCGATCGAATCGGCCTTGTCGGCCGGCCCGGCGACGGTTCCGGATGCGTAGATGATGCTGTCGATTCCGGGGGCCCCGTCGAAGATGATCTCGGCCATGGCCCGACCTTCGTCGTCAACTGCCGCCAGGTCGTCCTTGAGCACCGTCACCGTCTGCGGAAGGTCGCCGGTGGCCTGCGAATCCGATATGCCGCCGCCGAGCTGATCGATCGAAGTCGAGATGACTCCTACGTCCACCCCGTCCCCCGCGACGGCACCGGATGTGAGCGCCTGCGGGATGCGATGGGCAGCGACGCCCTCCGACTGGACCGAGCCGGCATCGCTGCCGCCTGCCATCACCGGCAGCACGGCGTCGGTGACGCCGAGTCGGGCGACCGAGGTCAGCGCGGTCGCCTTGACCCAGCCTTCGACGACCGGCACCGGCTCCTCGGCGGTTGCCTTGACCGACATGCCGGCAGCGCGAAGCCGGTCGGCCGCAGCCCCGGCCGGCCCGGAGACGTAAACCTGGACCAGGACACGCTCGGCCCGTGAGATCGTCAGGTCCACCTGCCTGGCGCTGTCGATCGCCTCGTCGTTCCCGCCGCGGATCGGCAGAAGCTGGCTGGCGAGGTCCGAGGCGGCGCCCGACCGGGCGTCACGGGCCTGGGCGCCCGAAGCGACGGTGAGTCCGGCGGCGAGCAGCAGGAGGGATACGAGCAGCGCGAGCGGCCGGGTCACGTTCCCAATCGGGGTGGCACATCCCTGCTTCAAGCCTGAATCCGTTTCCGCCGGCTGTCTTCCGGCTTCAGTGGGTTTTTCCGAGGAAATACAGGGAGCCCGGCGCGGGAAGCCCTTCGGCAACGATAAACCCTGAAAAACGCGGAAGTAGCGTCCCGCACTCAGACCACGGCCACCCTGGCGATCGTGGTCATCGACTGGTAGTAGAAATCCCGGTCGAAGCCCGGTGCAGGAAAGAGGAAAGCCTGGCTGGCCGACGGCACCGCGACCCGGGCCTTGTCGGCACCGCTGTCGAGGTCGAGTACGACCAGCTGGTCGGTCCCGAGCGGCCGCGAGAAGCGCCGGACCCTGGCCGAATGGCCCATCCTCCTCAGTGCCGGCCGGGCCAGCTTCCTGATCGTCGGCTGACGCAGCGCGGCCAGGCCTTTCCAGTCCTGCGCGACGAGTTCCCGGGTATCCGGAAAGAGCACCAGGTGCCCGGCATGGGCGAAGCGGTCGCGACGCCACAGTGGTTCGAGTTCGTCCCCGTCCATCTTCCAGGCGCGCAGCACCGCGTTGCCGGCGTCGTAGGCGACGACGATACGGTTGACCGGATCCCAGGCGGGAGGGTTCGACTCGGTGCCGTAGGGAAGGCCACTGATCTCTACCGAGCGCAGGGCCTGGGGGTCGTCGATGCGCGCCCACCAGAGCCTGACCGGCGCCGGGGCCTCGCCGGTGCCGACCATCGACCAGTCGGTCGAGTTGCGGCCCTGGTCCATCCAGAAGACGTGCTCGTCGGTGATCACCGGGTCCCAGCCGTAGGTCCGCCCCGGTGCCGGTCCGTATCGGGGCTTCCACTTTTCGTCGATCTCGAGCCGGCCGCGTTCGGGGTCGAAGGCCAGCCGGAAGACGGTCTCGGTGCCGATCGCGATCACTGTCTCGCCGTCCGAGGACAGCCGCGCGATGCTGGGCTCGGGCAGGCTGAGCTCGGGCGCGAGTGATTCCAGGCTCTCGGGGTCGAGAACCGAGACCGTCGACGGCACCAGCCCCGCCGGCGCGTCGCAGTCCTTGGTCACGAGCTGGCCCCCGTCGAGCAGTACGAAAGAGTTGTGCGGGCGGTCGACCGGCAGCCTGCGCGACTTGAGCACTTTGAGATCCGGCGTCAGGCGGTGGGCCGAATTGCCGAAGACCATGTGGAGGTCGCCGTTGGCATGGGCAGCGATGCCACCGGGCCAGTAGCGCCCCGACGGCAACCGGGGAGTCGAGGCGAGTACCTCCAGGGTGGCCGGGTCGAGCCGCTCGACCCAGCCCTCAACGTCTCCCGCCAGCGGGTCGCCACCGACCGGCAGCGTATGGCGTAGGGCGAAAAGCTCACCCGGCTCCCTCCGGATGACCATGTCGGTGGCGTAGGCGTCCATCGTGGCCTCGACCCGGAGCCGTTCCCCCGGCCTGATGTCGAGTCCGGCTGCCGTCGCCGGGACCCCCCCAGCGACGCGGGCCACCGTCCTCGCAGGTCCACGGCTGTGGCCAGTAGGACCCGGTCACGCGAGCTTCGTCGAGAGCACCAGACGGCTGTCGGCCAGAGCCGCCGTCCGGTGAACGGTGATCTCCTGGTAGGCCGGATCGCTCACCATGCCGATGAAGGCCTGGCGCGACGGGTATTCGACAGTGATCGCCATGTGCCACTCCGGCTCGGCCGGACCGATGACGCTCTGCCCGCAGTGGACTGCGCTGAGCACCTTTCCACCCGCGGCCTCGAGGAACGGCACGACCGCCTGGCTGTAGACGCCGTAAGCCTCGGCACCGCTCATCCCCGAGTCGGGCTCCAGCGCGTGATCCCGAAAGCGCAGCAGGTTGAGCATGGCGATCGGTCCTTCGTCGCTCGAGGATGCCAGCTCCGCGATCTGCTCGGCGGTCGGATCGATCGTCGGCGTACTCATCGGATCGCGATCTTACCCGGTTACCGGCAGGCCGAGCCGCGGCACTCACTGAGCCGCTTCGCGACCGCCTCGAGCTCGGCCACCTTGCCGGCCCACTCCGGTTCGTCGGCCAGATTCACGAGCTCGTCGGGATCGTTCTTCAGGTCATAGAGCTCGACCGCGTCGAATGACCAGTGGAGGTACTTGAAGCGGTGGGTCCTTACTCCGTAGAACGGCAGGTCGTAGGCGGTGTAAGGGGTGGGGAACTTGAGCAGCGGCCTCAGCGCCTGCAGCAGGATGTCGCGCTTGGGGATGCGACGCTTCCCTTCCGCCGCCGGCAGCAGGGAGACGCCGTCCATGACCCGGCCGGACCTGACCCCTGCCATGTCGAGGATGGTCGGCGCGAGGTCAGCGTCGGTCGAGTTGCCCGTCCTGGTCCGGTCCTTCCTGACCCCGGGTCCTCTGATCAGCGTCGGGACCCGGATCGAGTTCTCGTACGGGAGGAACTTCGAACCACGCAGCCTGTGCTCGCCCTGAAGGTAGCCGTTGTCGGAATTGAAGATGAAGTAGGTGTTCTTCATCTCTCCGGCCTTCCGGACCTGCCTGACCAGCTTGCCGACCTGGTCATCAACCGCCTTGACAGCGCCCAGACGTCCACGATAGTTGTCGGTGATCTCTTCGATCTGGCTCTCGGTCAGGAGCGGCAGCCCGCTGAGGTTGACCTCCTTGTCGGAGATGTCGGCCTCGTTGAAGGAGGGCGGCATCGGCAGCTCGACGTCGTCGAAGGTGTTCGCGTACCTGGCCGGCGGTCGCGGGTCCGGTTCCGGTGCGCCGGGCCGAAATCCCTGGACGTGATTCGTATCCTCGGCATGCGGACCCGGAGGGGCGTAGTAGAGGAAGAACGGCCTGCGGCGGGGAGCCGAGTTCTTCACGAACTTCGCAGCGAATCTCCCGCCGACGTCCATCGTGTAGTCCTTCTCCCGCTGCCAGCCGAAGTAGTCGTAGGGCTGGAAGACCGACTGGAACTTGTTGAGCAGGTCGAAAAAGCTGGTCGCCGGATCGTTGATGACCGAGGTCGCGAGATTCAGCTGCGCTTTCGCGTACTCGGGGTCGCCGAAATAGCGGACCCTGCCGTCGATGTTGAGCGCGTAGTTGTAGTAGTCGTAGGTCGAGTTGTCGAGCAGGCCGACCCAGCGGTTCCAGCCCGGCGGCACTTCGTTGCGGTCGAGGGCCCCGTATTCGTTCAGGTACTTGCCGACCAGCGCCGTGCGGTAGCCGGACCTCTTCAGCCACGGCCCCAGCGAGTTCTTCTGGTTGCGCCGGCCGGGCAGGTCGCGGAACTTGTAGTAGCCGCCGTCGTTGGACCTGAAGTTGCTGAGCACGCCGTGGTTGTGCGCGAACTGACCGGTCAGCAACGTCGTCCGGGCGACGCAGCAAAGCGAATAGGAGACGAAGTAGTTGGAGAAGTTTGTCCCGCCCCGCTTCATCAGTCGCCTGACGTTCGGCATGTACTCGAGGTCGCTGACGATGATGTCGTCAGCCTGGACCAGCACGATGTTGGGCCGGGGCTCCTTCTTCCCCGCCTGCGCTTCGGCGACCGACCAGGATCCGGCCAGAACCGACACAGCCAGAAGGGCCAGGGCCAAACACTTCAGGCCGAGCGGGCCGCTCCGGCTCGCGGCGCAACGGTGCTGCTCGGGCATTCGCATCCTCTCCACGGTCGTCGCGCGAACCGGTCCTCTCCGTCCCGCGCCGTACCAACATAACCCCAAACGACGGGCTTGTTGCGTTTTGGGTCACGCCCCTGTGACCTGCTGTTGCGTCTTCAGTCGAGGTCGCGGGTGAGCGAGACCAGTACGAAGACCAGGCCGCCGGCCCCGAGGACCCTGCGGAATCCGTTGACTCCGTCGCTCAGCTCGAGCCAGGCCCAGACCGCCAGTCCGACGTAGAAGACGGCCCTGGCAAGCGCGTATCCGGTCGACCCGGCAGAAAGGATCCAGCTCGCGACCAGACCCAGCAGGGCGAAGGCCAGGGGCAGATTGGGGAACTGGCCCACCGTGTAGCCACGGATCTTCAGGTCTTCCTTCACGGCCAGCAGACTATTGAGGTCGGAAAACCAATATGAATACGGACCTTGGAACCCCTCGCGACGACTCCCGAGAAACGGCCCTGGGTCATCGGCTTTGCCGACGGCACCGCAGAGATGCGGGCGCTGCTCGGCAACAAGGGCGCCAACCTCGCCGAGATGACCCAGGTACTCGGAGCCGATCGGGTGCCGGGCGGCTTCACGATCACCACCGCGGCCTGCGTCAAGTACCGCGAGCAGGGCGGCGAGATGCCAGAGGGGCTCGACCAGCAGATACGCGAAGCGCTTCGTGTTCTCGAGGAGGAGTCCGGCAAGGTCCTCGGCGACCCCGAGGACCCGCTGCTGGTCTCGGTTCGCTCGGGCGCGCCGGTCTCGATGCCGGGCATGCTCGACACGGTGCTGAACCTGGGCCTGAACGAGCGCTCGGTCGAAGGGCTGGCCCGTCAGACCGGAGACTCCCATCTGGCATGGGACTCGCGACGCCGCCTGATCCAGATGTTCGCCGAGGTCGTGCGCGGAGTGCCGGCGATGGCCTTCGAGGACGCCCTGGTCGCCGCCAGGCATCGGAGCGGAGTGGAGATCGACAGCGAGCTCGACGAGTCGGCTCTGCGCGAACTCGTATCGCGCTACCTCGAGATCTTCGAACGACACACCGGCGAGCCCTTCCCGGAGGACCCGCACTCCCAGCTGATCCAGGCCGTTCGCGCCGTTTTCGATTCCTGGGACAACGACCGGGCGGTCACCTACCGGCGGCTCAACGGCATCCCCGACGGTCTCGGCACCGCGGTCACGGTCCAGCGCATGGTCTTCGGAAACATGGGCGAGCAGTCCGGCTCGGGAGTGGCGTTCACGCGCGACCCGACCACAGCCGCTCCCGAACCCCTCGGCGACTTCCTGCTCAACGCACAGGGCGAGGACGTGGTCGCCGGCATCCGCAATACCGAGGACCTCGACGACCTCCACCGCCAGATGCCCGAGATGCACGCCGAGCTGATCGAGAGCCTGGCCGAACTCGAGGCCCACTACCGAGACATCCAGGACATCGAATTCACGATCGAGGACGGTCGCCTCTACATCCTCCAGACCCGCGGAGCCAAGCGCCACGCCAAAGCCGCGGTCCGCTTCGCCTGCGACGCCGTCAGCGAGGGACTCCTCTCCCGCGAACATGCGCTTCGCACGATCCCGCCAGAGAGCCTGACCGCCCTGCTCCACCCCGCTTTCGCACCGGACGCCGAGTTCGAAGAACTGACCCGCGGCGTTCCCGCGTCACCCGGCGCGGCATCGGGCACGATCGCCCTCACTGCCAAGGCCGCCCAGAATCTGGCCGATGAGGGCGAGGATACGATTCTGGTCCGGCTGTTCACCTCGGCCGACGACGTGGCCGGCTTCCACGCGGCGCGTGGCATCCTCACCGCCCAGGGTGGCAAGTCCTCCCATGCGGCGATCGTAGCCCGGGGGATGGGGCGTCCCTGCGTGGTCGGGGCCTCCGAGATGAAGGTCGACCCCGAACGCGGCACACTGACGATCGGCGACCGGGTCCTGCGCGAGGGCGACCGGATCGCGATCGAAGGGTCCACCGGCATCGTCACGGCCGACGAGGTCGACCTGGTCAGGCCGGAGATCGACGAGTACTTCGAGGAGGTCCTCCGCTGGGCCGACGAGATCCGCATGCTCGGGGTCAGGGCAAATGCCGATACCGCCGAAGACGCCCGCCACGCACGCGACATGGGCGCCGAGGGCATCGGGCTCTGCCGCACGGAGCACATGTTCTTCGGCGAGGACCGGGAAATCATGGTCCGCGAAATGTTCATCGCCGGAGAACTCGCCCGGCGCGAGCGCCTCCACGACGAGAGCGCGAAGGCCGGGCCGCTGTCGGCCGAGTACGAGGACGGCCTGGAACGCCTCGGCGAAATCCAGCGCAAGGACTTCCGCGAGCTGCTGGAGGTCATGGAGGACCTGCCGGTGACGATCCGGCTGCTCGACCCGCCGCTCCACGAGTTCATCCCGGTCAGCACCTTCGAACGTGCGCTGAACGACGCCCGCGACCGCGGCGACCGCAAGGCGGCCGGAAGGGCCAAGACGCGGCTCGCTGTCGCCCGCGACCTCCAGGAGGTCAACCCGATGCTCGGCACCCGCGGCTCGCGCCTGGGGCTGATCCTCACCGGCCTCTTCGAGATGCAGGCCAAGGCGATCGCGCGGGCGGCGCTCGACGTGGCCGCCGCCGGGCCGACCCCCAAGGTTGAGATCATGCTGCCGCTGATCGCCTACGAAACCGAGCTCGAGATACTCAGGGCGTCGGTGGAAGGGGCGCTCAAGGAGGTCTTCGACGAGGCCGGCACGACACTCGAGGTCCCGATCGGGACGATGATCGAGCTGCCACGGGCCTGTCTCGTGGCAGAGCAGATCGCCGAGAAGGCAGACTTCTTCAGCTTCGGCACCAACGACCTGACCCAGACCGCGCTCGGTCTTTCCCGCGACGACGCCGAACGTGCCTTCCTGCCCGAGTACCTCGCCAAAGGCCTCGTACCCGGCAGCCCTTTCGAGACGATCGACATCGACGGCGTCGGTGGACTGGTACGGATCGCAGCGACCAAGGGGCGGGCAGCCAAACCCGGGCTATCACTCGGTGTCTGTGGCGAGCACGGTGGCGATCCCGCCAGCGTCGAGTTCTTCCATGCGGCCGGACTCGACTACGTCAGCTGCTCGCCGTACCGGATTCCGGTCGCCCGGGTCGCCGCCGCCCGCGCCGCCCTCGACTGACCCGCCCCCACCGGTTCAATCCAGCCGGTCGAGGACCTGGTTGCTCACCTCGGCGAGCGCCACTCCGCAGAGCGAACCGAAGATGACGTCGCCGGGGTAGTGGACTCCGGTGTGGACCCGGGAGTAGGCCACCAGGAAAGCGAGCACGGTCAGCGGCGGGGCGGTCCAGGAGAGCGTCCTTCCGGTTCCCGCTGCGAAGGCGAATGCGGCGGCCGAGTGACCGGAGGCGAAGGAATGGGATCGCGGCATCTTCACGTGCCTCGACTCGGGCACGGCCGCGGCAACACGATCAGGCCGCCTCCGCCTGGCCAGCGGTTTGACCAGCCCGTTGATGACGGCCGAGGTGACCGCGATCGAAGCGAATCCGCGGGCGGCAGCC